>JAUVAV010000047.1 GCA_030591525.1 candidate division FCPU426 bacterium
AGTTTTTAAATCACAGTTTCTCTCTCCGAATATAACTGTTCCCAATCTTACAATTATTAAGACAAAGAACAACTTCCGGTTGAACATCCGGAGCTTCCTGAAGATAAGCGTCCGGTTCGTGCCGCAAAAGAAGAAAATATCTTTTCAGTCTCAGTAGAACCGCATTTTTTACATTTATGTTCTCCAGTACTTCCAGCTTTTTCTAAAAATTCCGTGACCTGACCGCATTTTTTACATTTAAATTCAAATATCGGCATTGTTTTTCCTCCCATTATACGCTTTTTCAAATACATCCATGACTGCCACCTCCAAAACCTCACTTCCCCTCTTCCGGCCCCTGTTCGAGAAAAGAGTCGACATAATCTTTTTCTTCCTGCATGTGCCGCTTTTCAAATTCCTCGGGGGTAAAGCATTTTTTTTCCAGCATCAGTTTGGTCAGCACTGCGATGCGGTTATCCAGGTGCCGGATTACTTCTACCACAGGATCAGGAAGTTTATTATGATCGAGCAGGGAGGCCGGCTTTTCACCGGAAGCCAGACGGACGACCTTGCCCGGATTTCCGACCACGGTGCAGCCCGAGTCTACGTCACGCACCACCACTGCCATGGTTCCTATCTTGGCGCCGGCCCCAATCCGGACTGCTCCCAGTATTTTAGCGCCGGCCCCGACTACCACGTCCTCCTCCAAGGTGGGATGACGCTTGATCTTGGATAAAGAGGTTCCGCCCAGGGTTACTCCCTGGTAGATCAGCACCCGGTCGCCCACTTCAGCGGTCTCGCCGATCACAACTCCGGCCCCATGGTCAATAAAAACTCCCCGCCCGATTTTTGCTCCGGGATGAATTTCAATTCCGGTCAGCCAGCGGTTGGCATGTGATACCATACGCCCCAGGGTTTTTAATTTCATGCGCCATAAGACCCGGGCCAGACGGTGCATCCATATAGCATGCAAGCCGGGATAGCAGAGCACTACTTCCAGCAGGTTACGCGCCGCCGGGTCCTTGGCAAAAACCGCCCGGATATTATCAAACATACGCTTTTCGCCTCCTAACAGACTGTGTCGCAATACTGTTTTTAAGCAATTTCACAAAGTTTGTCATTTCGAGGCGCAGCCGAGAAATCTCCAAAAGTCCTTTTAAATTCAACGTTTTCGTGGAGATTTCTCGCTAACGCTCGGAATGACATTCACACGTTTACAACATTATGACACAGCCTCTAATAGTAGGTAACAGCTTAAAACCGTTCCCTACATTTACTCTTTTCCATTGCCGATAATTACCACCTTAGTAAGCTTTGATATCAGACGCATTTCCTCGGGCCGCAAATCGCGTTTAGCGGCTATCGCCAGCTTGACCTTGTCCTGCCGTGCAATTTCCCGCAAAGTTTTATCTCCCAGATAATCCAACCAGTAAGGCGAAACTTCCAGGATAAAAGAAGCTTCCCCGGTTAAACGCCGGGCCTTTTCCAGCATGCGGTGAAGCTTCAGCTCCAGGGTCTGTTGGGAAGGAACCCATCCCCGCCCAATACACATGGGACAGGGTTCATGCAATGAGCGCAGCAGGCTTCCCCGCACCCGCCGGCGGGTCATTTCAATCAAACCTAAATCACTCAGCCGCCGGATACTGCTTTTAGCCCGGTCCCGTTGCAGTGCTCGCTCCAATTCCCGGTAGACTTTTTCCTTGTGTTCCAAAATCCGCATATCTATAAAATCCAGAACTATAATCCCGCCCAGATCCCGCAGGCGCAGCTGCCTCCCTATTTCCTGGGCCGCTTCCAGATTTGTCTTTAAAATGGTATCATCCTGCCGCTGTTTGCCCACATGGCGTCCGGTATTAACATCCACTACCACCAAGGCCTCGGTTTCTTCAATTATCAGATAACCTCCGCATTTAAGCCAGACTTTAGGCCGCAGGAGCTTTTCTATTTCCGTCTCCAGGTTCAAAGCCTCGAAAATCGGCTCCTCTCCCTGATACAACTCAATCCTGGGCTGCAATGAGCTCAAAAACGCCTTTAGCCAACGCTTGATGTTTTTGCTTTCCTCCCCGGCGTCAATAATAATTCTCCGGTCTTCTTTGGTCAATAGATCACGGACCACCCGGTGGAGCAGGCCTTGCTCGGAATGCAAAACCGCCGGACTGACAGCTTTTTTTTCATCGGCCTTAATCCTTTTCCAGAGCTTTAACAAGTACTGGATCTCGGGTTTAAGCTCTTCGGCCGTGGCTCCCTCAGCCGAGGTCCGCGCAATCAACCCGAATCCTTTAGGCGCCAGCTGATCCAGAATTTTTTTCAGGCGTCCGCGTTCTTTATCATTGGCAATACGGTGCGATACCCCGGAATGCAGCGCTCCGGGTATTAAAACCAGGAGCCGGGATGGCATAGATACCTGGCCGGTCAGGCGGGGGCCCTTGGTGGATATCGGCCCTTTCTCCACCTGAACCACGATTTCCTGCCCCTGTTGCAACAGAGTTTGAATAGTACGCCGCGGTTCTTTAACTTCGTCCTTTTTCAAACGTCTGCCGGAATTGCCGGAAGAGGCTACAGCGGCCTCTTCCTCACTCAAGGCTTCCTCACGCTTACCGGACTGCTTGGCCTTCATAAAATCTTCAATCGTCATAGATTCGGTCAAGACATCCCGCACATGCAGAAACCCGCCTTGTTCCAAACCGATATCAATAAAAGCCGCCTGCAGTCCGGGCAGCACTTTAGTAACCCGGCCTTTATAGATATTGCCTACTATCGAACTTTCCTCATTACGCTCGTAATAATATTCCGCCAGCCGTTCCTGTTCCAGGAATATGATACGGGTTTCGAACTTATCCTGACATATCAACATCTCTCTCTCTGCTTTTGACAAAGGGGTTAAAACCGGCCCTTCCCGTCTTCTTTGATTTTTTCTCATTTTTATTTCCTCACTTTTATGGATGCCTTTTCGTTTTTCCTTACTAAGGAATCATAATTCTTCCTTGCTGCCAATATCCTGAAGCCGTCCGGATCACTTGCACTTTCCAGGCTTCCACCTGGTCCTGGCATAAATATGCCACTAGGGCAGATACCCTGCCTGTCCCTTGCGGCATAGTACGATGGGTTAACTCTATACTGGGATTCCCTGCGTTTCCCAGCCATCGTAAATCCGCGATGGCCGGCCTAAAATCAAGGCGTATGGTTCCGCGTTTAGACCATTGCGTGATCAGAATTTCCCTGCTCTCTAAAATATGGGCTATTCTCTCTTCGAACTTCTTGGATTCTCCGGCCTCCGGCAAGTTCAGGCTATACCTGCCGGCATTAATGCTTTTACTCAAAGCCGGGGTATTCAAGGGTATCTCCCTTCCAACTTCCAGCCGGATCCCCGGCGGAAGCACCTGGTTCATCGCCTGCACGATTGCCCCGGGATCGAGCCAACTGTCCAATCCGATATCTATCCATTCCGCCAACCCCTGAAAGCCTAAGGAAAGGGGCGGCCCAAAAGCCAGGGCTGGTTGGGGATGAAACCCGATGGAATAGTGTAAGGGCAAACGCGCCCGGCGGGCCGCACGCCGGAATAAGTTTACCATATCCAGATGCCCGACAAACCGCATATCCCCGGTTTTTTGATACTGAAGACGAATACGCACGGATTCACGCTCCGGGCCGGCCACTACTTTATCCCTTATTCCGGCCGGGACCATTTCCCGGGCGGGCGGAAGCGGACAGGTCTTAGGCTCCGCTACTCCGCATTCCTGGCAGTTTGCCGGACGGCAATCCGGGGTCAAGCGTCCGGCTTGGGCCCGGGTTTTCTCCTGCTTTAAAAAATCCCGGCTGACGCCGGTGTCCAAATGATCCCAAGGCAGTAACTCTTCCACGCCCCGTTCCCGCAGGGCATACTCATCCGGATCAATCCCCTTTTCCGCAAAAGCCTGACTCCATATTTCGAAATTAAAATGTTCGGACCAACTGTCAAAACGCGCTCCCCGGGCCCAGGCCTGATGCACTACTTCCCATAGCCGGCGGTCCCCCCGTGCCATTACGGCCTCCAGATAACTCTTATTCAATTCCTGCTCCTCCACTTTTCCAAACCTGTAACCCGCGGCCGGGGGAAGTTCCCGGGCCAACTGCTGATAACGAAGTTTGGCCTCCCCACGGTTTAATTGCCCCTCCCATTGAAAAGGAGTATGCGGCTTGGGCACAAACAAAGCCAGACTTAAATTCAGGCGCGGAGCCCGTTTTCGTCCCGGCGTGACCCGGCGGGCCTCTGCTAAGATCTTCCGGACCAGTGCGCTGATCGCCGCAATATCTTCTGTCCTCTCCCCGGGCAAACCAAGCATGAAATATAATTTTAAACGATCCCAGCCCTGGGTAAAAATCCGTGACAAGTTCGCGATAAAAGTCTGCTCGTCCAGGTATTTATTAATGCTTTGGCGCAAGCCTTCCGAGCCGGCCTCAGGCGCAAAAGTCAGACCGGTTTTTCTGACCTTGCCAATGCTCTCAGCCACTTCGCTATTAAAGGAATCCAGACGCAGCGAGGGCAGGGAGAGCGCTATTCGGCGCGGGATCAGCTCCTGCATCAGCCGGTCCACCAAAGGCTGCAACTGCGTGTAGTCCCCCGAGGAAAGGGCCGTGAATGAAACCTCCTCATAGCCGGTAGCGTCCACGGCCTTGATTAACTGGTCAAATACGGCCTGCGGATCACGTTCCCTGACCGGCCGGTTTATCATGCCCGCCTGGCAGAAACGGCAGCCGCGGGTACATCCCCGAAACAATTCCACTGAAATCCGGTCATGCGTAATCGCCAAATAGGGCACCAGGAATTTGGTTGGCAGGTCCGGCATGGGCTCGAACCGGCGCCGGACCGGATAAGGCGCATCCGGTTCAGCTGTCATGCTTATCAGCCGGCCATCGGGGGAATAAACCGGATGATAACGGCCGGGAGCATATACTCCTTCCAATCTCGAAAGTGCCCGGACCCTCTCCTGCCGGGATTGTCCCCGCATCTCCCGATTTTGCCGGATTATTTCCGAAAACACGCTTTCTCCGTCACCCAGAATAATCAGGTCAAAAATTTCCGCTACGGGTTCCGGATTCGCGGCGCCCGGCCCGCCCCCCAATATCAAGGGCTGATCCTCGCGGCGTTCTTTCCGGGTCAAGGGAATGCCTCCCAAGTCCAGTAAATTAACGGCATTAGTATAAGCCAGTTCATGCTGCAGCGTTATGCCAAGTATGTCAAAACCGGAAAGCGGAGTTCCGGTCTCCAGCGAACAGAGCGGGATATTATTCTCTCTTAAAAGTTTTTCCATATCTGTCCAGGGTGAGTAAACCCTTTCCGCGTAAACTTCCGGGTCTTGGTTTAAAATTTCATATAAAATCTGGAACCCGAGATACGCCACGCCGATCTCATAAACATCCGGAAACGCCAGTACGACCCGGCATAAACCCGCGTGAATTTCCTTGCTGATCTGGTTCCATTCCCCGCCTATATACCGGGCCGGCTTCTGTATCCGGGGGAAAATTTGCTCCCGGAGTATTTGGTTATAATTGGTTTTCATTAATAGAGATTCACTTCACTTTTCTCCCGGACCAGATACTCATTAAAATACCCAGCATACACATGACTGCTATTAGGGATGAACCGCCGTATGAAATAAACGGCAGGGTCATGCCGGTTACGGGCATAATCCCGGTCGCGACACCCAAATTGATCGCCACCTGAGTAAAAATAACCATGGTCAATCCTACGGCAGTCAGACTTCCGGACATGTCCCGGGCCGAGCGCGCCACCCGCAGAGCCTGTAACAGCAGGATACTAAAAAGCAAGACCAATACCAGCGAACCGAGAAACCCCCATTCTTCGGCCATAACTGAAAAAATAAAATCCGTGTGGTGTTCGGGTAAAAACCGCAGCTGCCCCTGGGTTCCCTCCAGCCATCCTTTCCCCCACGCCTGTCCTGAGCCAATAGCAATCTTGGATTGGATGACATTATAACCCGCTCCCAAGGAGTCCTGGGAAGGAGTCAGGAACACCCGTAATCGCTGGCGCTGATACTCTTTAAGCAGCAGCCAGATCAGCGGCGAGGCCAGTATTCCTGTCATGGCAATGCCTGTCAGACGTTTCCAGGAAACGCCTGCGACAAAAAGCATGGAAAAAATCAGGGGAATAAAAACCAAGGCGGTACCCAGATCGGGCTGCCTGAGAATTAAGATCATAGGCAATCCGGCGAGTAAAAACGCCCCTAAAACCACCTTCCATTGCTTTATGCTTTCCTGGCGGCCGGCTAGATATTTCGCCAGTACCAGGGTGGTCGCTACCTTGGCGAATTCCGAAGGCTGGAATCCTATGGGACCCAGCTGAATCCAGCGTTGAGATCCTGATATTTGTTCCCCCACGGCCAGCAGCACCGCCAGCAGTATTAAAATCATCCAATATACCGGATAGGCATAGCGTTCCAGCAGAGCCTGGTAATTAAAGGAAGCAAAAAAGATCAGGCCTAAAGATCCCGCTGATATCCATAATATCTGTTTTAGATAGAGCTGGGATATCTCCGGTTTGGAAAAAGTAGCGGAATAAACCATGGCCACGCCTATCAGGGCCAGTACCAGGGCCGGAAGCAGAATGGTCATATCCATTTCCCGGGCCAGTCGCAGGGGAGTAGCGCGTCTACTCCGTCTCCACAAATTTCTGCCTAAATACGCCAAAATACGCCTCCATTATCTTCCGGGCTATGGGCGCGGCTTTGGCCCCTCCGCCGCCCGCATTTTCCAGATATACCACCACGGCAATTTCAGGCTTTTCGGCCGGAGCGTAGGCTGCAAATCCGGCATGATCCTCGCCATGCGGATTCTGGCAGGTAGCGGTTTTTCCCGCTATTTTTATGCCCGGAATCCCGGCCTGGCGGCCCGTACCTCTACGCGCACTGACAACCCTGCTTAAGCTCTGTTGGATAAGCCTCCAATGCTTGGCCTTGGCATTTACTTTAAACATGACTTCCGGTTCCACTTCATAAATCGCCCGGCCGGACTTCGCTCTGACCTGCTTAAGCAAATGCGGCCTGTAAATCAGGCCCTGGTTGGCGACCGCAGCAATAATATTCAATAGCTGGATGGGAGTTACCAGAATATAACCCTGCCCGATGGACATCATTACCGTATTGCCGGGAAACCAGGGCATATTCTGAGTACGCTCTTTCCACGGAGCGCTGGGCACCAGTCCTGAGAGTTCATTAGGAAGATCTATGCCGCTGGGACGCCCGCAGCCAAAAGCCCGGGCCCATTTTCCCAATTTATCGACCTTGATTTTTAAACCAATATGATAATAATATATATCACAGGATTCAACCAGCGAACGGCGGGCGTCTACCAGTCCGTGACCTTGTTCTCTCCAACAACGATACGGCCAGGTTGAAATCCAAAACACTCCTTGACAATTAAAGCGTTGGCCCGGGACTACCAGATTTTCCTCCAGGGCGGCCAGCAGCGTAACGATCTTGAAGATGGAACCGGGGGGATAAAGTCCTTGAGTCACGCGGTCGGTCAAGGGATAGCTGCGGTCACGGCACAACTTTTTCCATTCTGGTTCCTTGATTCCTCTGGCGAACATATTTGAATTATATCCCGGTGAGGACGCCAAGACCAGCATTTCCCCGTTGCGTACATCCTCCACCAGAATTACGCCTTTTTTTCCGCTTAATAGGGTCTCGGCATACTCCTGGAATTTGCGGTCCAGGGATAAAATCAGGTTATGTCCGGTCCAGGGACTCTCGCGCCCCAGGATGCCCATCTGGCGTCCCAAGGCATCTACTTCTATATGCAGCCATCCATTCCGCCCTTTTAAATAGTGATCATAGACTTTTTCCACGCCCGCCTGGCCGATAATATCCCCGGACTGATATCCTTCCCTGATGGCCAATTCATTCTCTGATATTTCCCCGACATAGCCCAGGGCATGAAATCCCAAGCTCTCGAATTTATAATGGCGTTGTGATTCAGTCAGAACCACAACTCCGGGAAGCTTTAACCGGTGTTCCTCTATCATGGCGGCGGTAACCCGGTCAACATTACTTTTCAACCTAAGCGTTTCAAAAAACCGCAGCTTGCGGCGCCGTAGTTTTTGCTTAATCTCTTCCGGATTAATTTCAATAAATTGCCGCAGCCGGGTAAAGATCTGCTCCCGGGCGGACGGGTCTTTCGGCAAACCCGCCGGAATTACGCAGACTGTAAAAGCCGGCACATTTCCGACCAGCAGCTCATGGTGTTGGTCATAGATAAGCCCGCGCTGGGCCTTGATGGGCACCAACCGCACTCGGTTCCTGGCTGACAGCTCGCCGAACCGCTTTCCTTGGTAAAGTTGGAGATATGCCAATCGCAGAATGACCAGGCATAAAGCCACAACCATAAGCGCGCCCAGAAATTTTATCCTTTTTTGGAATTGTTCTTCTTTGCGTAAAATAAAATGATCCCAGAGCATAGTCCTGGACTAACTCATCCGTCTTAAACGGGACCAACGCGCTCCCTGATTTTTCCGGCCGCTTATTAAATAGCGGTAAATATTCTCTCCCTGGATCCAACTGCGCCACCAGCGAAAAAGCCCGGGCGCCAAGACCGCGTGAAAAACACTCATGCCGAAAGCCCGCAGGGCCCATTTTTCCAATCCAAAAGTCGTCGCCATAACCGTATTCAGCCAGAAAAACACCAGAAATTGATGCAGCCAGGTAAACAGTACTACGATTAAAACCTGAGCCGAAAGATTATCCTTAAAAAGCTTCCTGCGTACCTGTCCGACCAGGTAGGCCAAGCCGATCAGAAGCACGGCATTTAATCCCAGGGGCCCGCCGGCTGCTATGTCCTGAAGCAGCCCGGCTCCGAAAGCCGTCCAGATGCCCAGGGTGGTAGAACGTTGTATGGCCAGAAAAACCACCAGTAAAAACACCAAATCCGGAGCCGCCTCCCCTATGGCCAGATAAGGCATCACCGTAGTCTGCAATATAACCATTAGCAGCACCAACATGGGGAGCAAACAGTGTTTCATCGGATATTATTCCTCGCCCTTAAGAATAAGCAGGCGCGCCAGGGTTTTAAAATTAACTCGTGGCCTCACCTTGATATCCAGCATTAAGCCATTCTCTGAAGGTTTGATACTCACTACGTCGCCAATGGGCAGGCCGGAAGCAAACAAACTGCTCAGGCGTGAAGTAATAATCACATCACCCACCCGAATATCATCTTCGCTGGAAATATGCAGCAATTTCAGCCACCCTTGGCCGGTTCCCTTGATGGTTCCGGTAATCCGGGAGCGTTCCACCAAACCGGCCACAGAACTCTGGGTGTCCAAGAGCAGCATAATAACTGCGGAAGACTGATTAACCTGAATAACCCGTCCGGCTACGCCATACGGCGTGATTACTCCCGAGCCTTGCTTAACCTGGTCCGCAGCGCCGCGGTCCAAAACCAGCCGATCCAGCCAGCTGGCCGGATCGCGGGCTATGACTTCGGCCGGCATGAAATTGACGGGCTGCCGGGATTTGTACTCCAGTTCCCGCCGCAAAACGAGATTTTCCCGGGCCTGCTCCTGCAGCAATATATTTTCCAGATTCAATTTTTCAACCCGATGCGTAAGCTGGACATTTTCTTCTTGGATACGGCTGATGGAAGCAATCAGGGAAATGAAGTGCGTACTGCGTTTAACCATCACAGCAGAAATTTTCTGTAAGGGGACGGCTACCCAGGAAACACCCTGGTATAAGCCCCGGCTCACCAGGCCCGGTTCACGCCGGGACACCAACATTCCAAGTGAAATAATAATCAGCAGGGAAAAGACGATTTCCCGCCGCCATTTCCATAAAAAATCAGGCATACCGGCCTCCTGAACGGAAGCCTCGCTGGTATAAAATTAGAAATAATCCTTCTCGCCCACCACGACTTTTTTAAGCACCTCAATGCTTTCTTCCAGAACCTTTCCCGAACCTAAGACAACACAAGTGGTGGGATCCTCCGCCTGGTTAACCGGTACACCGGTCGCTTCACGCAGCCGAATATCCATACCCCGCAATTGCGAGGTCCCGCCTGCCATAATAATACCGCGGTCGACGATATCCGCCGCGAGTTCAGGTGGTGTACGTTCCAGGGTCATCTTAATAGTCTCGACAATAGCCGAGATCGGTTCTTCCAGCGAGCCCCGAATCTCTTCCGAAGTAATCTCCAAGGTCTTGGGCAATCCCGTCACCAGGTCGCGTCCCTTGACCTCCATTTCCATTTCCTGTTTAAGCGGATAGGCCGAGCCCATCTTGATCTTGACCGCTTCCGCCGTACGCTCGCCGATTAATACATTATAGGCGCGCTTGATATAATTGATAATGGCCTCATCCAGCTCATCGCCGCCTACCCGCAGAGAACGTCCATATACAATTCCACCCAGCGAAATTACCGCCACTTCCGTAGTTCCGCCGCCAATATCCACAATCATATTGCCGGAGGGTTCATCAATCGGAAGCCCGGCGCCAATCGCGGCCGCCATCGGCTCCTCGATCAGGAATACATCCCGGGCGCCGGCTTGCTCGGCGGAATCCCGCACCGCCCGCTTTTCCACCTCGGTCACACCCGAAGGAATGCAGATAATAATGCGCGGTTTGACCATGGCGCGGCGGTTATGCACCTTGGTAATAAAGTGCCGCAACATGCGCTCCGTCACCTCAAAGTCCGCGATTACACCATCACGCATCGGCCGGATGGCGACAATATTCCCGGGGGTACGTCCCAGCATGGCCTTGGCCTCGTTACCCACGGCCAAAACATTATCCGTCCCCTTTTGCACCGCCACAATCGAGGGTTCACGTAAAACAATTCCTTCACCCTTTACATAAACCAGGGTCGTGGCCGTACCCAGATCAATGGCCATATCATTGGAAAATAAGCCCATTAAAAAATCAAATATCATTTGGCCTTCCTCTTCGCAGCTTTAACTTTTAAAGCACGAGTTTTGTTGGTATCAGCTTTGGTCACGGCCTTTTGGCCGGTTTTAATCAGCGCGGCGGACTTACGGGTCTTGGCTGCCGGGCTTGGTTGAGGACTCTCTTCCCGGCCGGCAGTGTCTATACCGGTCCGGGGTTTTTCCGGTGCCAGCCGCAACTTGAGCTTCCGGTATTGGGAAACACCCTTCCTTATTAAATCGCCGGGATCCATATCCGCCCATTCCGCCAGGGCCATGGCAAAAACCAGAAATAAAACCAAGGCTACTGCTAAAAATCCCAGGAATAACCCCACGGTATCAACCTCCAAAAAATTTGGGCCAATTATACCAGTGACCATTGGACACCGCAACTGGTTTTTTGTATTTACCATCTTTTTAAATAATTTATTTGCACCCTGAACCTGTTTTGTTATAATTACCGTTCGTTTCCGGGTTCTAGGAGTTTGACCGGAAAACACATAGTCTTTATAAAAATCAAGAAAGGAAGTATTCTGCCATTATGATGCGCAATATGCGAAAACACATGAGAGTTATCCTTTGGTTCGTGGTGGCGGCTTTTGTCGGCACCATCTTCTTTGTATGGGGAATGGACATGGGAAGACGCGGGGACGTCATGAAGCTGCAGTCCGCCGCCGTGGTAAATGACCAGGCTATTTCTTACCCGGACTTCGGACGGCTCTGGGACGAGCACTACCGCCGCTTTTTCGGAAATTCCGCAGAAGAACCGGATCCGCAGGAAATTCAGCGCCAACGCCGCGAGTTGATAGCCGGCTTGATTGATCAGCTTCTTCTGCGGCAGGAGTTCGAAAAATTGCAATTGCGGGTATTTCCCGAGGAAGTCGCCGTGCGGATCGCTTCGCTTCCCGCCTTCCAGGACCAGGGACAATTCTCCCATAACAAATATTTATCCGTACTTGATTATCACCGGCTATCTACCGGGGAATTCGAGGCCGAACAGAGAAACGCCATTGCGGTCATTAAAATGAGGCAATTTCTTCGGGATTCGGTGGTCGTAACCGAATCTGCGGTCCGCAATTATTTTCTGGCCCGTTCCCGAAAGTTGAAACTCCATCTGGTGGTTTTTAACTGGAAAGCCGGCTGGGATAAAATAACCATTCCTGAGTCCAAGCTGAAAAATCATTACCAGGAGCATCAGTCGGCTTTTGATCAACCGGCTGAAGTCCGGGCTTCCCATATCCTGGTTTCCGCGGGGGATCAGGCCACCGAAGAAGAAAAGCTGACGGCAAAAATCAAACTTGAAAACCTTAAGCATGACATTCTCCAGGGAGCCGATTTTGCTGAAATTGCCAGAGAGCATTCTGATGACCCGGGAAGCAAGGAAAAAGGCGGCGACTTGGGATTCTTCCGGCGGGGAACTATGGTTCCGGCCTTTGAGAAAGTGGCCTTTAAATTAAAGCCCGGCATGATTTCAGACCCGGTGGAAACACCCTTCGGCTACCACCTGATCAAGGTAGGGGACCGGCGGGAAGAGAAAAAATCCTCCTTTGCCGGAGTCCGGAAAGATATTCTAAAGCTGCTTAAAGAGCGGGCGGCTAAGCAATCCACGCAAAAAGCGGCACTCGCCTTCCAGTCTCGGCTGCAAAAAACCACCCGTCTCGGCCAGGCTGCCGCCCAAGCCCAAGTCCGATTAAAAACCACGCCCTGGCTCCGGGAAGGCAGTCCCATCCCCGGGATTGAACAGAGCGAAGACCTGCTTGACCAGGCCTTTAATCTTTCTCTGCGCACCCCAAGTTCACACATTACCTGCGGCGAGTTGATTTGTTTCGTGGAAGTGGCGGAAGAACAATACCGGCCTTTTAATGAAAAGCTTTACCAACTCGAGCGGGAAACGTCCCTGGCAAACCTTATCGCCCTGCGGGCCGAGGAAACAGAGCGGGATTGGTTACAATGGGCGCGTCAGCATGCGAAAATCACTAATAATATCCTTACCGAGGATGACAATCAGAATACTCCTTGAGACGTAGGGATATGAGCGGAATACAATATTGACGTTTTAAAATCATTCGGGGATGACATATTGGCAAAAGGTTAGGGGCGGGATATTGTCCGGATGGTTCAGGCTTCAGCCTTCACGGCTTTTAGCCATTTGCATAAAAGCCTGAACCGGTGTCATTTCGGTATAGGCCACGCTCATAATAGAGGGCACATATTCATCCATGGTAAAAAGATTTCTGAAAAACATTACTTCCAGCATCAAGGAAGTTAATACTCCTCCCCTGGCATCTATAGTATCCTTGTAGCGAATTTCACCATCCCGGCAATCCATCTCAAAATTCCCGGCATATAATTGATAATTAACGCGGTTTAAGAATTCGATTATTTTCGGTACTTTGGCAATCGGAATCTTAGAACCCAAAACCACAAAAAAAGTGACCCCATCCGGCTCGTCCACTTGAGCGATACACTGGAAAACCCCATTCGTACCCCGGATTTCAGAAAGAAAGGCCGTGCTGTCTTCCGATTTCTCAAAAATCCATTCGTGCTTATGAAAAAAATCGACTACCATATCCGAAATACAGGCATGCTCCGCAACCGGATTAATTATGCCCAAGGGAGATGCCACCTGGAACGAAATATCCTGGACCCGATTGGAAGACGAAGGCTTGGGAGTTGGCCCGGCCGGGGAGGCCGGCTTGGCTTCTGACTTTTGCAGGAGTAAAAACCCGAGCCAGAACATCAAGCCCGAGATAAGTGTAAAGAATATCCAGACCGGCGGATGCCCGGATTTGACGGCCTGCAGGAATGCCGGCATACCATGCTTGAACAACTTAACTACGCCCGGCCCCACGCTTATTACCAAAAGAAACAATGCGCCAATAAATAAAAATAGTATCAGCCCATATTGTCCGGCTCGGGCAAACCGACCCGTATTTTGCCGGTGGGCAGACCGCTGCCCGGCCTTGCCCAAGGTTGATAAACCTTTCCCGTTATTTGCCATCCTTTTTCCTCCACCTCCCGGCGTTCAAATCACCGGCAAGGGAATCTTAACAGAGTTTAAATTTAAACGTCAATGAGAAAGTTAAAAGAAATGGGCCGGCAGGGAAGCCGGCCCCTACTTGGGTACCGGTACCGGGTGAACAGATTTGAACCTAGAAGCTTGAGCAATTAATTAAAATTTGCGAGGGTCGATACTCGAAAATCGACCGCATTTGAGTTTTTTATCTAATTTCTATTATCAACTCTCAAATGCTCGGGAGCCTGAGCAACTAAATGCTCAGGCTCCTAGTGAATAACCTCCCAGAGCTTAGGACCCTCCAACCCCATCCGCCAGATAAATATACCGCCTAATCCCGAAGGTTTGACCAAAGCCATCGTCGCAGCCAAACTCTTATGATCACCATACCAGACTTGGTGCTTTTTATTGGCCGCGGTATAAGAAAAATGAGCAAACGGCCCGACTTTGAATCCGCCTACGGCCCGGGACTGATACTGGATTACGGCTCCCTTTTGGGCCGCCAGGGCCTGTAATTCCCGCGCTCCGGCATACCGGCCTTTCCAGGCGTTGCCTTTTCGCCGGACCCAGTCATTACCATACGCCGGATGGCCAATCCAGAAACGCTCAGGGTGCGGGCATTGCTGGGCGAATTGCACAACTTTTTTCGTAACATCCAGAGGGATAATGGGACCCGGTGGTCCGCTGCGAATAAACCAATCATAACACATGACATTAAAACAGCCTACCAGCCGGGGTAGTTCCTGCCAGTCATAGGCTCTGGTTTGGCGCCAGCCGGGCGAGGAAAATTTGGGCGGCACCGTAATATCCAGCCGCTTTCCCGCTTGGTTTAAAACCGCGCTTAATTCCCGCACAAAAGCAGTTAGTTGATTACGGCTGGTGGGCGGAAGATTTTCGTAATCCAGGTCAACTCCATCGTATCCCAGAGCCAGAATGCTTTTACGGATGTTTTGAATATGCAAAGAGCGGAGTTTGGGATCGGCCAACATGCGGACAATGATCTCAGGGTGAGCAAAGCCGCCGCCAAAATTCCCCAGTCCCATCAACACTGGGATTTCACGATCTTTACACCATTTTATGATGGTTGGCGCCTTGGTTGCTCCGTGCTTTACACGGTAGGCTAATAAAACTCCTTTTCGGTCAATACAATGATCCGAGACAAGTACCCGGGAAATATGGGCTTGATTTTTTTCCAGGGAAAGCATGCCATTTTCCAAATCTCCCAAACGCACCCAGACCGCCACCCGGGCATCGAATTCATTGTCTGCCCCGGCTATTTCCGAACCCTGATTAATTAAAACCATTACCATTAAGATAAATAATAAATGTTTCATAAATCTTTGAAAGAAACTCACTTATTAAGTCCTCTCTTTTTTGAAGATGAGATAAATCGTGTTTCTGTAACATTAGCATATTATTATAGGAAAACAACCTTTGAAAAGTATTCGATTGCTTAGAGGCTGTAGAAATAATTGAGTTTTCACCCAAATGGCGAAAAATGAATCGAGAAGTCAGAACATTTGCACCCCGAAGGGGCAAAAAATAAAACCCTGAAAACAGGAGAGGAGGGGCAAACTTGCTGACCAATGACAGTTTAAAAATCAGCAAAAAATCACCATGCTATTTCCCGTGAGCAATCGCGACTTTTCCAGTTCCACGGGCATCTCCAATTTAGCCTTTTTTATTGATGATTTTAAAAAAAGGCACCCCAACGGGGTGACATATAATAGCCCAGGGCATCGCCCTGGGTGACAAGCCGCCTAACACCAAAGCCCTGAAAGGGCGAAAT
>JAUVAV010000048.1 GCA_030591525.1 candidate division FCPU426 bacterium
ATAAAATATCTCAAATGCGGTCTACTTTCTACTATCTACTCTCAAAAAACAGACTAATTGCTCAAGCTCCTAGGAGTCTAATTAGTTGGTTTTTTTAAGGTTGTCATTCCCGAATGCTCTTATCCCTGGACTAAACCATCCAGGACAGGCGGGAATTCAGAGGTTTTGATTTTAAAGGAATTAAAAGTCACTGGATTCCGGCTAAAGGCATGCCGGAATGACAAAACGCACTAATTGCTCAGGCCACAGAACCCGCCCCTACATTTTCTCCTTCCGGAAGCACAATAAAATAGGCAAAATAATTACATAAAAGCTTGAAAAAGTCATGAGTTTTGAGGTATGATACCAAGCTTTAGTTAGGCTGCCTTAGCAATTCAAGACGAAGGAGTAAAGTTGTATTGAATCCATGGAAAATCAGCATTGAAAAACTGGATTTGAACCGAGAAAGCTTGTATGAAGCTTTGTTTACGCTGGGTAACGGCTATCTGGGAACGCGCGGGGCCATGCTGGAGTCCAGCAATTCCAAGGTTCATTATCCTGGAACATATATTGCCGGAGTTTATAATAAGCTGGAGACCGCGATTGCGGGCCGAAGGATCCTTAACGAGGATTTTGTGAACAGCCCTAACTGGCTTTTCCTGAATTACCGGTTAAATGGCGGCTCCTGGTTCGACCGGCAGAACGTAAAAATTCTCGCCTATCGCCGGGAATTGAATATGCGGCGGGGGATATTAAGCAGTTTGCTGCGCTGGCAGGATGAAAAAGGCCGGATTACGGAGATTGTCAGCCAGCGCATGATCAGCATGGCGGATCCGCATTATGCCGCCCAGCGTTTAGTAATCCGGCCCCGGAATTATTCCGCCCAGATAACCATCCGCAGCGGTATTGACGGCTCAATTATCAATGACGGGGTAGAGCGCTACCGTCAGCTTAATTCCAAGCATTTAAAGCCTCTGTCCCATGGCAATTTCGGGAAGGACGGCGTCTATTTACAGATGCAGACCAATCAATCTGGAATTCAGATTACCGAAGCTTTGCGGACGCGGGTTTTTCACGGCCACGATGAAATTGAATTGAACCGCAGGACGATTATTCAAGGCCGGGAAAAGGTCTTTCAGGAGTTTACCCTGCCCATTGCCCAGGGAGAGGAATATGTTCTAGAAAAGCTGGTAAGCGTATATACTTCCCGGGATCAAGGGGTGGTTGACAATATCCTGGCCGGCCAGGAAGCGCTGCAAAAAGTCGAGCGCTATCAGGATTTATACATTCCTCATACGACTAAATGGAGAGCCTTGTGGAAGCGTTTCGATATCGAGGTGGATAATACGCCCCGTATGCAGCAATTATTGCGTTTTCACATTTTTCATTTATTGCAGACCGCTTCCACTTACAATGACGATAATGATGCCGGTCTCCCGGCGCGCGGACTGCATGGAGAAGCCTATCGCGGACATATCTTCTGGGATGAAATTTATGCCCTGCCTTTTTATACTATTCATGCGCCGGAGATCAGCCGGGCCTTATTGATGTACCGTTACCGCCGGCTGAACCCCGCCCGCGAGTACGCCCGCCAGCATGGCTATGAGGGGGCCATGTTTCCCTGGCAGAGCGGCAGCAGCGGCTACGAGGAAACTCAAACCCTGCACTTGAACCCCTTGTCCAAGGAATGGGGGGATGATTACAGTTCTCTGCAGCGCCACGTTTCCATTGCAATCGCTTATAATATTTTGATCTACTACCGCATTTCCCAAGATCAGGATTTTATGGACCGTTACGGGGATGAGATAGTTCTCGAGATCGCCCGTTTCTGGGCCAGTATTACGAATTATAATCAGACCCGGGACCGTTTTGAGATTCAGGGGGTTATGGGTCCGGATGAATTTCATGAGAAGCTGCCGGGCGCGGATTTTGGAGGATTGCCGAATAACGCCTATACTAATGTCATGGTAGTTTGGGTACTGGGCAAAGCCCTGGAATTGCTTAATACCATGCCAGAAGAAGAAGCGTTGGCCCTGCGCGCTAAGTTGAGCCTGTCCAATGATGAGCTGGAACGCTGGGGAAATATTACCCATAAAATGTTTATACCCATGGAAAAAAACGGATTGATTCACCAGTTTGAAGGATATCTGGATTTGCAAGAACTGGATTGGAATGAATACCGGCATAAATACGACGATATTCACCGTATGGACCGGATTTTAAAAGCGGAAGGCCGGTCTCCGGATGAATACCAGGTATCCAAGCAGGCGGATGTGCTTATGATATTCTACATGCTCTATCCGGAAGAAGTGGGGAGCATTTTTCAGAAACTGGGTTATAAATTCAGCCAGCAAGATATTAAAACTAACTTTGATTATTACCTGCCCAGGACCTCGCATGGTTCCACGCTAAGTTATGTAGTGCATAGTTATGTGGCGTGTCTGATCGGTGATTATAAAACCGGGGAGGAGTTTTTTCTAAAGGTCCTCCACTCCGATTACGAGGATATCCAGGGCGGGACCACGGCGGAGGGAATTCATGTAGGAGCCATGGGCGGGTCCCTGGACTTGTTTTACCGCTGTTTTGCCGGATTACAGATCAAGGACGACCGGATTTGCTTTAATCCCCGGTTGCCGGAACACATGAATAAAATCAAGTTTCAGATCATGTATAACCACCGGTGGTTCCGGATAGAGCTTGACCGGCAGAACATAAGCCTGCTGATCGAGAAACGGCGGGCCACGACCTTGCAGCCGCCTTCGGCGATTCCGGTTTTTATTAAAAACCGGTTGTATAAGCTTATTCCTGGAAAGAGCCAGACCGTCAAATTATGATTATTGAAAAGCTTAGAGCTCACAACCTTCCGGAGTTTGCGGATTTAATCGATAAATATTTCAAGGAAATGAAGATAACGCCGGAGTTACTGGGCCGGGACCGTGATATAACTATTCCTTTAGTGACTTACGCTCCGCCGCAATCCGGGGTTTGGCTGGCGCGTCCCGAAGAACACAAAAAGACCATCGGACTGGCCGCTCTGAGGAACATAGCCAAACGGACCTGCGAGCTAAAGCATATATATGTTCTTCCCAATGAAAGGCGGCAGGGAAGGGGCCAGATTCTGATTGAACATGTGATCAACTTTGCCCGTCAAGCCGGGTACCAAGAGATATTGCTGGCGTCGCGTCCGGAACAGAAAGCCGCCTTGAAATTGTGTGAACGTAACGGCTTTAAACGCTGCGCCCGTTACAATGAGGATCGCCGCGCCGGATTATTTTTTTCCTATAAATTGACCAATTAAACCTATTTTAATTTTTCCAGATGCCGGAGAAGTTTAAGCAGTATGCGATGCTCCCGGTAAGTTAAAGGACGATTTTCAAATAGGAGCTTAATCCTGCGCATAAATTCGGGAAGCCGGCTGCGAGGTTTGTAATCACCCGCCAGGACGAGGGTTTCCAGCAGGTCATAAACTCGTTGTTTTTCACTGTGAGTTGCCGGCCGTTCCTCGGCCTGAAGGCGGCGAGGTTGGACGCTGGAGGCCTGGAACCATTCGTATAGAAAAACCATTACCGCTTGTCCGAGGTTCAAACTGCCTTTTTCCGCGGTGGGAATAGTTCCGGCCATATCGCAGAGGAAAAGTTCTTGATTAGTCAGTCCTTCCCGTTCGGCCCCGAAAACCAGGGCAGTGAGTTGTCCGGCGGGCAGGGCGGTCAACTTGGCCGCAACGGTCTTGGGACTTAGCGGCGGAATCTTGATCCGGCGGAGCCGGCGTGAGGTGGCAATGGTAAAAACACAGTCTTTCAGAGCCGAACGCAGGTCGGGAAAAATTCGGCTTTGAGAAATAATATTCCGGCCGTCGCAGGCCATCCGGCCGGCCAAACGATTATCATAAGGCCGGGGGTCGACCAGGCGCAGATCGTGGGCGTTAAAATTTATCATAGACCGGGCCGCTGCGCCGATGTTTTCAGCCAACTGCGGACGCACCAGGACAATAGCCGGAGGATAATGATTATTTGGCATGGCGGCATTTACCTGACCTTGTAAAATATTTTATAAATATACCCAACACCGCACGGATTAAAAAGCATTTTACAACTCATTTCAATTAGATACTAGTTTAATTCTGTGATATAATAACTCGGAATGGATTGCACTATATTAGCCATACGTTATAAACCAATAGTAACACTGTATTCCCGTAATTCAGGGTTAACCAGACCATGACACCCAAAAGGAGAAAAAAATATGGGCAACCACCATTTTGAATTGGTTTACCATCTGAAGCTGGGTTTCGGTCCGGCGGAGTTAATTAAAATCATCGGCCTGGCTATTGAGGAAATGGGATTTGACGAAAGCACTTTGTATGATTTGATAATTGAGAAATCTGACCACGATCGGATAAGTTGCGAAAGCGCTCAATCCGAAATCGCCGGCCGCCTGAATAATGAGGCCTGGCCGGATATTCACCGCATCATTTTGACAAGTTGCTGGATAAAGGATATGAATCTAAAAATATATCTGGTGCGGCGTTCGGATAACGTTGTCCTTAACTTGAAGGGCGAGATGGAAGATGCCGAGCGGCGGGAACGGATGGCGGAGGAAATTGAGAAGTCGCTGACTGCCTTCGGTCAGCTCGAATCTTCCGCGGAAACGCATGACCAGAAAAGAGAGCGCCTTTTTGGTGCCATGCTGCTGGAACCGGGCGTAGTTCAGTCAGCCCGCCAACCTTTTTTAGCGGGCGATTTCCGGAAAGCCTTAACCGCTGCTTCCGGATTGTTTGTGGCGCGGCTGCAAAATTTATTAAACGTCAAGCTGGGCGAGGTGGAAAAAATCAACGAACTCCTTACCCAGGATCCTCCCCGTATATTGTTTGCCGATCTTTCCGGTACCCGTTTGCAAAAAGAGCTGAAAGGCTTAAGTGGTCTCGTTACCGGATGTTTGACATTACTGGATCCCATTATTAAGGGGCGAGAACCCGCTCCCGGTGATCCGGCGCTGGTATTAAAATTTTTGGTATTGATTAGTATGATTATTGAGAGACTGGAGGGGGGCATCCCAAATCCCGCGGCTGGTGCCGCTTCTGCCAAGACCGGGAAGAAGAGTAAACTTTTCAAGCGCTCGCGGATAAAAAAAGTGTCTTCTAAGAAAGTTAAAACCGGGCGGAGACCTGCCAAGGCGGCTGGGAAAGTTAAGCTTCGGCCTGGAAGAATAAAAACGGTGGTAAAAAAAACGATCAAAAAATCAAAAACCGTGAAGAAAAAAGTAAGATAATAGCCATTAGATATGTCATCGTCGGCAATTGTAGGGGCGACGCATGCGTCGCCCCTACGTCCGGTGGTGGCGCAAAAACAGCATGAAATATAAAGAAACCGGTCGAGGTAATTAAACGTGTTCCAATGGCAAATTCAATTTGGACGCCGGGATTGGGCCCTGATTTTCTGGACAGCCTTTTCCCAGGCCGCCATGGCTTGGATTATGGCTGCCGGAGGCATGGTATATGCGCCCATTCCCATGTTTACCGCGGCCATAGTGGCAGGAATTTTGTTTAAAAGCTGGCCCGGAAAGGCCGCCTTGGCTGGTTTTCTGGCAGGCTTGGCCGGCGGAGCTTGGGCAGAATGGGCTTTCCATGTGGTTCGTATTCAAAAGCAGTTTATGAATTGGTCCCAATTAAGCGGAAGCGAGCAGTTTTGGCTCTCCATGACGGAAATGTTATTATATGCGGCTTTTTTAAGCTTTTTTGCGGCTTTTGTAAGCTGGGGAACACACAAGGAAGACAGGAGCGGAATGAAAAAAGGGACAGAACCTGAAATCGATTTCAATTCCCGGGAAGATTTTCCGGACGAAGTTCCGAAAGTTGAACTGCCTATATTTAAAGACGAATCAGAAAATTAAAGTAATATATTAGCCGTTCATGGCATCACTGGCAATTGTAGGGGCGACGCATGCGTCGCCCCTACGTCAATTCAAGGCCTCTAATACGTTCCGCAGCTTCTCAATATTTGTTTTCAGCTTAATCCGCCACTTGGAATATCGCTGGTATTTTTTAAGATGCACGGGGTCGATTTGGATAAGCCTGGCTTTGAGATAATTTTCCAGGATCTGCCACTGTCCGGCTTTGCGGTACAGAGTTTGCAGGCGCCGGTTTAGCAGTTCAGGTGTTCGGGCGGCCGTTGTCCGGGGAGTGAAGGTTTCCCAGGCCGGTTCCCGAAGCAATATTGGAATGCGCCAGGTATCAGTCCGATCCCAAAGCAGGATCTGCTCCGGGCTGAGGGCTTGATGATTCTCCAGCGATTGGCGCACATATTGTTTGGCCGGCTCCAGGAGGTTCTGTTCCAGGAGGCGATACCGGCTGTCCAGTTCCTGTAATTGCAGGGAGAGTTTATTGGCCTGCTGGAGCTGGCTTTCGCGTGAAGCCCGCCAAAAGGGATTCCACCAGTAACGGTCATCCCGCTCCGGATCGCTTAAGACCTCGAGTTTTCGCAGGTTTTTTTCAGTGGTCTTGATCTGCCGGCTTAATTTATCCCATTGGGTCAGCCCCTCCTGGAGTTGCTGGGCCAAGACCTCTTCGGGAGGAAGAGCGGCGGAATTAGCCGGAAAAAATGAAATATTCCATCCGAGAACAGCCAGCAGAAAGAAAATACGCATAGCCTATGACTCCCTTGTCAGCTCTCCGACCCAATCAGGCCGTACTTCTGAAGTTTGTACTGAAGAGTACTCCGTTGAATGCCAAGAAGTTTGGCCGCCTGGGCCTGGACGCCGCTGCTTTGCGTCAGGGCGTCCTGAATAAGACTCCGTTCAAGTTTCTCAAGGATTTTACCCAGATTTTCCGCTCCCAGATGGTACTCCTCGCTCGGGCGGGCTAAAGCCAGATCCACTCTTAAAGTTTCGCCGGTTGAGAGGAGAACGGCCCGCTCAATAATGTTTTCCAGTTCGCGCACATTGCCGGGCCAGTGGTACTCTCTGAGCAGGCGTTCGCTAAAGCGGGTAAGAGTGAAATGACGGTTTCCCTGCTTGGTTTGCAGGAAGTGCCGGGCTAGGAGCAGGGAATCTTCTTCCCGTTCTTTCAGGGCCGGAAGGTTGATGGGGAAAACATTCATCCGCCAGTATAGGTCTTCGCGGAACTGTTTTTCCCTGACCATTTGCAGGAGATTACGGTGAGTGGCGCCTATAACGTGCACAGCGACCGTGATGGGTTCACTGCCGCCCACGCGTTCAAAGGTCTTGTTTTCCAGAAAACGGAGTAGTTTGACCTGGATATCCAGGGGGATCTCGCCCAGTTCGTCCAGAAAGAGTGTGCCCTGGTGGGAGAGTTCCAGACGGCCCTTTCGCTGCCCGACAGCCCCGGTAAAAGCTCCCCGTTCGTGCCCAAAGAGCTCGCTTTCTATGAGATTTTGACTATAAGCCGCGCAATGAGCTATAATAAAAGGTCCGGCAGCCCGGGGACTGCGTTGGTGCAGGGTATGAGCCACTAGTTCCTTGCCAGTGCCGGTTTCTCCGGTAATCAAAACCGTGGTATCCGTGGCCGCTACCTGATCGATTTTATGGAAGACTTCGCGTATAGCCGGCGATGATCCGACCAGGGACCCGAATCGGGCATCGCTCTCTTCCTGGAGATAGCGGTTTTTCTCCAGCAGGCGTTTCTCCTGGATCAGACGGTCGATTTTAACCTCGATCTCGTCCAGATGAAAAGGCTTTACTACGTAATCATCCGCGCCTCGTTTGATAGCCTCTACGGCGTTCTCTATGGAACCGAAAGCGGTCATAATGATTACGGCCGTATCGTGGGTATTTTCTTTTATCCAGTCCAGGAGTTCCAGGCCGGAGCGTCCGGGCAATTTCAAATCCGATATTACCAGGTCAAATTCCCGCACGGCAAGAGCCGAAGCAGCGGTTTCTCCATCCGGAGCTGTCTCGACCAGGTATTTCTTTTCCCGCAGGGAGCGCGCCAGGATCTCGCGAATATTTTCTTCGTCTTCAACGATCAGGATTTTTTCCATGTTAATCCTCCTTTGGCCTGGGCAGGCCGGCGACAAAAAGAGCGCCCTGGGCCGAGTCGGCGAGCCGTAGTCTGCCGCCGTGAGTCTCGATGATATTCCTGGCAATTGCCAGTCCCAAGCCTGAGCCGCGCGTTTTATGGGAGTAAAAAGGCTGAAAAATATTTTTAACGGATTCAGCCGGGACACCCGGCCCATTGTCCGCCACGAAAAACAGTATTCGGGCCGGCCGGACCCGGATACCGAGTGTAACCTCACCCTGGGGACCGGCCGCTTCCCGGGCATTTAAGACTAGATTGCGCAGCACGGTTGCTATGCCGGCGCGGTCCAGGAAAGGACGGGGCAGGGTTTCAGGGAGTGCCAGCCGGCAGTTAGGATCTATGGATTTGACTTCATTAAAAAGTTCAATGATATCCAGGCCGGCCCGGTTAAGTTTAGGCTGGCGGGCATAGGCCAGCACTTCAACCACGATTTTATCCACGCGGTCTACTTCGTTGCGCAGGCGCGAGACCAGGTCGCGGGTATCGGAAGAGGACTTAATCGTGTCCTGGCGGACCAGCAAATCAGCCAGACTGCCGATAGCAGCCAGGGGATTGCGGATCTCATGCGCTACTCCGGAGGAAAGTACTTTAAGCTCTGAGAGACGCTGTTCCTGTTCTTGGCGATCGCGCTCGGCCCTGGTTTCCAGTTCAGAAGCCATTTCATTAAAAGCCTGGGAAAGATAGGCTATTTCATCACGGCCGGAGAGCCGAACCCGGGTATTGCCATGACCGGATTGGAGGGACTGGAAGGCCCGGCTTAGCCGGGAAATTCTTTTCCCCAGGAAGTAGACCAGGAACCAACTTAGCCCCAGGGAGAGCAGGATGCCGACAGCCAGGGCCAGGAGGCGCCTGGTTCTAATCCGGTTTATCACATTCAACATTTTAAAGCCGGCAGAGATGCGGAGCAGGCCCCGATTATTCAGGGGAAGAGTAATGGCTTTTTGCCATTCTCCACGCCTATTCCGGTGCAGCATGGTAAGCCGGGGCGTGTAATTACCCGGTACGGGAAGTTCAAAACCCGCGGCCGCGCCGGGCAGCAGTCCCAGGTTGTCCAAACATACGTGACCCTGATTTGATAAAATAGTTATCCGGTCCAGTTGTTGGTCATGGGCGAACCGGCGCAGATGCTCGCGATCCTGTTGGAAAATCCGGGTCTCCTCATCGCCGCTTACATAAGCTGCCATGCGGTGCATAGGCAGATCGCTTTCCGCCTGGCGGGCCAGCAGGGAGAGACGGGCAGTGAACTGACGGTCCAGGGCGCTTAAAAAGAGGTTGTCCGTGATCCAGGTATGCAGCAGCAGGCTGGCAGACAGTACCAGAAGCATGGCCGCCAAAATCTGCCAGCGCAAGGACCAGGTAAAAGGACGCCGCATTGAGGGTCTCCTGTGTGGTTTTTACTGCAATTCAGATAGTAGCAAAACTTTCCGTCATTCCGGCATGATTTTAAGATGCATGTCAATAATCTTTTCCGCTCATCTCCATACTTGAGCCGGAATCCAGCAGCCAAGGCTTAATTGTAAGGGCGGGTTGAAAACCCGCCCTTACACAATCAAAATCATTCGGGTATGACAATTCCTTCAGAAAACACACTTTCGCAACAGAAACCAGTTAATTAAAACGAAACCGCCGTACCCAGTGTAAAAGTGTTGTATTGGTAACTATATGGCGCTATATCCTCGATATTGGTATTAGAGGTTTGTATTATTGAATGGAAGCTCAGAAAAACATTGAACCACTTGGCAAAGAGCTTTTGCCGCAGAATAATTCCGAAATCCAGATTATTTTCCCAATGCGGATCGTCATATACATACTGGCCGGTTGCATCATCGCCATTTGCTTTTTGGCGGGAAGGGCGGCTGAAATATTGGCGCCGCTGGTTGGCAACAGAGATTGAACCTTGAGGCGGAAACACACCCACCTTGATGGAAGCCAATTTGAAATTGTAAAGCAGCCGGATATGATTCTGGTGGTAGTTATAATATTTATCCAGATAAACCGTTTCATTAGTATCATAGACGCCTTGATTGGAAGTGCGAAGGCAGTATGAGTAATCCAATTCCAACTGGTGGTATTTATGCAGTAAAAAAGGAAACTCCAGGGATAATTCCAGGTAGTCATCCTGGCGCAAGTCATTGGAAAAGGTTCCATCTTCCTGAATAGCCGGCATCTCTGTATAATTGACCTGCTTGCCATGGATTTCTAAATTAGTTAGAAAGGGCAGTTTTCCCCAAGTCAGTTCCTGGCGCAGCCAGAGCTCATTCACATTAATATCTTTTTCATGCAGATCTTGCGGTAAATTTTTGGGCCAAGGCCCAACTGTTTTTTTATATTCTGTAACAAAATCCGCATTAGTATAATTAGGATAGTTCCGCAGATAGGTTTTGTAGCCCAGACGAGTACGCATGGGAAGGGCCCGTCCGCCATAGCGGGCACAGATTTCGGTCCAGGCGCCGAGATCGCGGTAATTGTAGAGCCCGGTTTCCACGGTTTCATCCGTGCTTTCCAGGGAATTTTCCATGCGGCCGAAGCCCTTGAGTTTTGCACTCCAGATCGGCGTGAAACGGTAATTCAGGCCGAGAAGATAATAAAGATTATACCGCTTGCTGAAAATAAAGGCTTCATCATCAATATTAAGCATGTTATTAGCGCCGGCATATTCAAACTCCAGGGCCGGAGTTATCCAGAGCCCCGGGATTTCCGTGAAACCGAGATTAGGTGCAGCGTAAAGATACAAATTCTGGCCGCTGGAATTGTCATGGCTGGTGGAAGGCTCCCCTTTGGCGTCAGTCTGCTCTATTTTGACTCCAGTGGCATTGAATGCCAGGCTGGCGTCCAGCATGGGAATAAACTCCATTTTTGCAAAAGCCGGCAGGTTCAGGCCTAAAAATAAACCTATGAGAAGAGATGTTTTTAGAGTTCTTGGCATTTCATCTGCTCCTTTCGTGTTCAGAATTTCGTCAGTTTAGGGTATAAAAAAACGGGTCCGCGGTCACCAGAACCGCGGACCCGTGATCAATTCTAACGCCGGCCACAGTCGTCGTCAACAAAGATATTGGCCAGGTGTATAAACTGGGAAACCGTATCAATCGTGCGTCCGGAAAATTCACTGGCGGTTAGAATTTGCTCTTTGTAGGTATTGAAGACAAATTCATCGAAATGATTTATCCAGTAAACTAAATCTTCCCAGTTACGCAGGCAGCGTACATCGCCGTCCTCGCTGATCAGGTATTTTTCCAGCTGGAGAAAAGTATCGTCATTAAATGTCAGCTTGATACGGTGGGCCAAAACGTTTTGGTCTATGAATTCAAATTCATAAGACTTCAACCCCTCCGCCTCTTCCATTTCCGTAAAATCCACATCCGGGGTTGGACGGTTTTGACCGAACTTGAAAAGGTCATTCACATGCAAGGTGGTTTCTTCTTGGGGTAAAACATACTGCTGGATTTCCGTGACCCAGGTCGGATCAAAATATTTCACTCCATAATCCACGGAATCCATCAAGTTGGAATGGCGCCTGGTCTCGCGGACCAGGTAGATTTCTGGTTTTTCCTTGCCAAACTCTTTGCGCCAGAGTCCCCGGGTCTTCTGGGGCAGAACATCGTTGAAATAGGCATTGTAGTCAATGTAATCCAGACGTTGACTGCGCAGGCTAAGATTAAGGAACTGGACCTGGTCAGGAGCCGGCCGGAGTACATACTCCTCCATACGAACTCGCTGGCCGTGGATGTCGGTCAGGACTTTGCCCATGTGCAGATCGACGTTTTTTTCCGCCATGGCTAATTCAATATCTTTATGTCCAACGATTAAATCCTCAAGCTGTTCCTGCTTCAGGGCCTCGGCCATGGTATTGCGGCGGTCAAGCTCATCCAGGCGCAGAAGCTTCTGGATTTCCGCGACCTCCTGCTCCCTGACCGTAGGAGAGGACTCTTGAGAAGCAGCGGAAATGTCGCTTATATGCTTCTCAATAACCTGGTTTTCAATTTGTCCGGGAGTACGGAGGTCCTCGATAGGACGGATGGCATTAGCCGGCATGGAGCAGAGAACAAGAAAGCCAAAACTCACCATTAAACTTAGAAATTTCTTTTTCATTTTTAATCTCCCCTTTCAAAGTATATTTTACCTATTGATAATGCAAAGATTATGCCAAGATGTTTTGGGTGCAATAAGCTTTGAAAATTAACGATTTTAGAAAGCGGCTTAAAGAAAATCACGGAATTAAACAACGGATTTTTGTACAATTCTTAAAATATGGGATTAGTTCTGGAAAAACAAAGGATTCTGGGAAATGACGAAAATTCAGCCCAAATGACGAAAATTCGTCATTTGGGAGAATTTCCATAATTTTGCAGAGGTCTCTTAGTTTTAATTCTATATGAGCCGAAACTAAATTTATAGAAGCTCCTAGGAGCCTGTCGGACTTAAGTACAAAAACGGATTTTGAGCACTCTTCCCCCTTTGAAAAAGGGGGATTGAGGGGGATTTTGCATATGAAAGCGGGCGTTTTATTGATTAAATCCCCCCTGCCCCCTTTACAAAAGGGGGAGAATGACTAAAGTCGGACAAGCTTCCAGTAACCGATTCGTGAACTCCATCCACTATTATTGATATAGTAGGAGAGGTAAATTGAAAGTGCTGAGATTAGCCGCCATAATAATAGGCTTTTTATTAAACCTGATAGCCGGGCAGATCGACATGGCATATGCCAAGTCCGGCAAATCCGGGCCTAATTCTATGCAACATTTGCAGGAGTTGCTGAGGATAAAAATTTTCGCTGACAAAATTCTGGTTAGCGGTGAAAAAATATCCGCTTCCTTTATGGTACGCCAATTCTATACTTCACGCAATTACTATCCTGCCTGGAATGATGAAAACGGTCCTACGGCGCAGGCGCATCACCTTATCCAAGCTGTTCAAGTCGCTGATATGGATGGCCTGGCGCCGGAAAACTACCATTTAATGAAGATTTTAAATCTCTGGTTTAAAATCCGTCTGAACATTAAAGGCGGGAACCGTAAAGTCAATCTTATAAAGCTGGCGGCTTTGGACATACTGTTGACCGATGCCTTCTTTTCATATGCCAGGCATCTTTCCTGCGGAGGTATTGATCCGGAAAAATTCTATACTATTTTATATGAGCAGTATCATGAGCATGATTTTCCAGTGCTGCTAAGCCAGGCCATTGAGACCAATACTGTTACGCAAACCCTGCATGATTTCCTGCCCCCGCATGCCGGTTATTACCGGTTGAGGAAGGCCTTGCAGCATTATCGCGAGATAGCGGATCGGGTA
>JAUVAV010000068.1 GCA_030591525.1 candidate division FCPU426 bacterium
AAGCGCATATTTCGTCAACAACTACGGCACCGCGATTCTCTCCGGTACGCAAGCGCAAGGCCGCGGTTTTATTCTCAACTTCCCGGTCTCCTATTACCAGCATATAAGGTATTTTTTCCAGCTGGGCATCGCGGATCTTAGCATTTACTTTTTCTCCGCGCATATCGGCATCCACGCGCAATCCGGCGCTGCATAATTGATCTTTTACAGTTTGGGCATATTCATTATGCCGGTCGGCAATCGTGCATATACGCGCCTGAACAGGAGCCAGCCATACCGGAAAAGCGCCGCCATAATGCTCAATTAAAATCCCGAAAAACCTTTCCAAAGATCCCATGAGAGCCCGATGTATCATAATGGCCTGATGTTCCTGGCCGTCCTCGGCAATATAATTTACCCCAAAACGTTCCGGTAGATTAAAATCCACTTGTATAGTTGAACATTGCCAAGTACGTCCGAGGCAATCCTTAATTTTTATATCAACTTTAGGGCCGTAGAATGCCCCTCCGCCCTCATCCACGGCATAGGCTAGTTTGCTGGCTTCCAGGGCCCTGCGGAGAGCTTCGGTCGAGGCTTGCCAGATATCATCATTTCCAACAGTTTCCTTTTCCGGCCGGGTGGACAAATATACCTCATATTCCGCGAAGCCAAAGGTTTTAAGCACTTTTAATACAAAGCTGATCACTCCCTGAATTTCATTTTCCAACTGATCAGGCCGGCAAAAAATATGCGCATCATCCTGGGTAAATCCTCGCACCCGGAAGAGTCCGTGCAATACGCCGGACTTTTCATAGCGGTAGACCGTACCCAATTCCGCCCAGCGAAGCGGCATTTGCCGGTAACTGCGCATCCTGGTCTTGTATATTTTTATATGAAAAGGACAATTCATGGGCCTGACATAGTAATCATTGTTATCAATCTGCATCGGTGCATACATGAAATCTTTATAAAATGCGAGATGCCCGGAAGTCTCCCACAAGCGGGCCCGTCCGATATGCGGAGTATATAGCAGCTCATATCCATGGCGCAAATGCTCATCCTTCCAGAAGTTCTCTATTTCATTACGGATTCTTGAACCTTTGGGATGCCAATACACCAAGCCGGCGCCGGCGTCCTCATGCCAGGAAAAAAGATCCAGTTCCTTTCCCAAACGCCGATGGTCGCGCCGCTTGGCTTCTTCCAGACGGTTTAGATATACTTCCAAATCCTTGGCTTTCTCAAAGCTCGTACCGTAAATACGCTGCAGCATTTTATTTTTTTCATCGCCGCGCCAATACGCTCCGGCGACAGAGAGAAGTTTAAAGGCTTTTAGTACGCCGGAATGAGGAACATGAGGCCCCCGGCAGAGATCATGAAACTCGCCCAAAGAATATATTGAAACCCTATTATCTTCTATGGCATCCAGCAGTTCCAGCTTGTAGCTCTCCCCCATCGCTTCAAATTTATTCCGTGCTTCATCCCGGGCCATCTCTTGCCGTGTAAAGGGCGCTTTTTTCCGGGCGATCTCAAGCATGCGCTGCTCAATCGCCATAAGATCCTCGGGCGTAAAAGGTTTTTCCCGGTCAAAATCGTAATAAAACCCCTCCGCGATGGCCGGTCCGATAGCTACCCTGGTTTCAGGATAAAGCTCTTTAACCGCGGCTGCCATAAGATGGGCCGTGGAATGCCGTAATATTTCCGCGCCCTCATCATCCGTAAAACCCAGTGCAACCAGAACACTCTCCCCTTCCGGAACCGGCGCGGAGAGATCATATTTACTTTCACCGATTTTCACGGCCAGGGTCTTCCCGTAAAGCACCGGATTTAACTGCTTAAGCGCTTCGCTAAAAGTGGTTCCCTCCGGTACCTCGATTTTTTTGTTTCCCAATACCACCCAGCGTTTTTCAAGCATTTTATTATTCACTCTCCTGTAAAATCATTTTTATGTTTTTTTTTTATGCTGCAGCCGAAGCACCCGGGCTGAAAAACTTTGAAAAAGCCCGATGATCAGATAAAGCAGCATTATCAGGAATACAATATTTTCCGGAGGAATTATCAGCAAAAGCACAGCGAAAAATATCGCGACCCCGCCCAGCAATATCAGGTTGCGGCGGTTAGACCTTTTAAAAGCCGGAAAATGTACGCGGCTTATCATTAAAAAAGCTAGTATCACCAGGACGAGGGCACTCAGACTTCCGGCCACGTTATGCGGGAGAGATAAAAAAGAACGGCTCAAAAATTTCGGGCCTGCGCTTCCCGGCCCCAAATACACCAGCACAATCGTGCAGACAAAAGCGGCCGCCGCCGGAATCGGTAAGCCGGTGAAATAGGTATGATCATCATGGGTTTGAACCTCGCAATTAAATCTGGCCAGCCGCCAGGCACCGCCGAATAAAAACAACCCTCCGGACAATCCTCTTATTAAAAGGGGCACGTCCTGTAATAAAGCAAAATAAGTAATAACCACCGGTGCGATACCAAAAGATATAAAATCCGCGAGAGAATCTATTTTTACACCGAATTCACTCACGGCATGAGTCCAGCGGGCGACCTTGCCATCTAGAAAATCGAAAACCATGGCTGCCAGAATCAACCAGGCCGAGACAGAATAATTTTTAAAACCCGGCGTTTGATCGGATGAATTTTCCAGAGTTAAAAGTATGGCCAAAATTCCACAGGTTAGATTAAAAGTGGTCAGAAGATTGGGCAACAGGTAGGTTCCCGGATGGATATTTCCCAGCTTTCGGGACATTAATTCCACTCCCCGATTACGGTTCGGCCGCCATACACCCGTTCTCCGGGACGCACTGTAATTGATGCCGAAAGCGGCAGATATATATCGATTTCCGAACCAAAAGCTATCATACCCAGACGTTCGCCACGCCGATACTCGCATCCCTCCTGAATCCAGCTCATAGTCCTTCGGGCAATTAAACCCGCAATCTGTACCAAGGCAAATTTGCCGCTTCGGCGTCTAAAAGCAAACCATCGCTGTTCATTTTCACACCAAGCGTTGTTGTCCATAGCCGGCAGAAAACGTCCTGGAATATGCTTCATCCATAACAGACGCCCTTCAACCGGCATCCTTTGGACATGAACATTCCCAATATGCATAAATATAGCTACCCGGCGCGCCGGTCCGCAAAAATGCCTGTTTTCATTTACTTCTTCCACGACCGTTACTTGGCCGTCGGCCGGAGATAAAATCATTTCCGGCGCCGCCCCGGAATATCTTTCCGGATCCCGAAAAAATGCCATTATTACTACCGTCATTAATAAACCGGCCGCTGTCACGATCCAGCTAAAAACCTGCCAGCTACCGGTTGAGAATTTCAGACCAATTATTCCCATTAAACTCAGTACTAAGGCCGCAACCAATATTTTCAGCCCTTCTTTTCTCCAGCGTAATTTCATCTGCTCATTTCCTTCCATATTTCCTCCCATTGGGCCTTCGCCCGTCGCGCATCCGCCGGATCGGGATCCAGGAACCATGCCCACCCCGACCATTTATCACCGTCTATATGCAGGGCGGACCCTGAAAAAATATCGTAGGGGTTCCCAAAAGCCGCATTAAATCCATGCACGATTTCCGGGCAGGCCTTCTGGCCAATCAACAGGTAGCCGAAATCCATAATTCTGACCAGTTTAAAATGCATCAGTCTTTCCTTAACCAATAGGTCGCCCTCAGCCGTTTGATGATGAAAGACCCAGTACGCAGCCTCTAATTCGGCTTCTTCCGGACTCAGCTTCAACTCTGCCACCCGGCCTGGTATTTCCTCCTTAGGGGTAAACGGCAAAGATTTAATCAGGGCTTTTAAACCTTCGATATCTTCCATTCGGAAAACATTAAGCGCGGAAGATTCGGCTTTACGTTCCAATAACAAAGTACGGCGTACCAGTCCGGACAATATCTCACGTTGTTGTTTACCTAATTGTGCCACTTCCGGCATTACTGCGGCCAGATTTTTCCCGGTTTGATCGCCATGGTTAGCGCCGCGGTTTGTCATATTCCACCTTCAATTTCCCCGCTCTGATTTCATCCTTCGCCCCGAAGTTTTTCCATCAATTCATCGGAAATATCAAAATTGGAGTGTACTTTCTGTACATCATCCTGATCGTCAATTGCCTCAAGCAGTTTGAGTAATTGTTCAGCGGTTTTGGGGTCCTCTACGGAAATATAATTCTTGGAAATCATGGTAACCTCCGCCGATTCCGGTTCAATCCTCGATTTCACAGCCTTGAACACATCCTCGAAATCTTTCGGATCAGTCGTAATCGTATAAGTTGCACCATCGGTGGTTATATCTTCCGCGCCACTCTCCAAAGCCAGAGTCATCAATTCTTCTTCGTTGATTTTGTCTTTACTTACAACTACCTGTCCCTTTTTAACAAACATCCAGGCTACGCTTCCGGGCTCACCGAGATTGCCGCCGCGTTTGGTAAAAATAGAACGTATTTCGGAAGCAGTACGGTTTTTATTGTCAGTAGTCAACTCAATCATTATAGCCACGCCACCCGGGCCATAACCTTCATAAACCATATCATCCAGTGCGCCGCCGGCCAGTTCCCCGGTACCTTTCATAATAGCTTTTTTAATATTATCCTGGGGCATATTCACGGCCTTGGCGGCTAAAATCGCGCTGCGTAAGCGGGCATTAAGATCCGGATCGCCCCCCTGCTTGGCTGACTGAATAATCTCTTTAGTTACCTTGGTAAAAGCTTTTCCGCGCTTCGCATCGGTAGCTGCTTTACTGCGTTTAATGCTGGCCCACTTGGAATGTCCTGACATGATTCCATCAACCCCCGTTGTATTTGAAATGCTTGTGATTTTGTTGAGGAAACTATCAAAAAGTAAAAGTCTAAAAAGCATGGAAATTATACGGTTTTCTGTGGATTTGTAAAGGAAAAAGGCTCCCGACACTCCTAACCGGTTACTGAGAAGCTGTGAAAAATGGTTTCTAATCAATTCCCCTCCCTCGAGGAGAGGGGATGAAGGGGAGGGTGAAAATAAAACGCTTATATTACCACCCTCTCCTAGCCGCTCCCCTCAGAGACTGTGTCATAACGTGGTTTGAAAGTGTTTTTCGTTCGTCATCCCGGACTTGATCCGGGATCCAGGATGCGCACTCTTTATTTTACAATGCTTTTGTGGATTCCGGCTTTCGCCGGAATGACGGTAAAAAACCATTTTCGCAGTTGCGACACAGCCTCTCAAGGGTGAGGAATTAATTTGTGGTTCTTCCCAGTGCTGCTACCAGAACAGATATATACTACCGTATGGCCAATGTCTAACAATAGTTTTATTACCGTAATTACCGATTTACATAAATTATTTTTTTCTTGACAATATATTATATTATCATATAATATCATATATGATATTTCTAAGAGGAGTTAAACAATGATTATCAATTTTTATCTCCCGGAAAACGATTCCCGATTGATCGATCAGTTAAAAAATGTCTCGGAGCAAAAGCGAAGAAGTTTCAGTTTTATCGTCCGGGAAGCGCTGGAGTACTACCTTTTAGATGTTTTGAAATGCCGGGGAAAAACTTCAAAAACCAAGGAGGGTAGAAAATGAAGCAAATAAAGAAAGGTGATAAGCGTATCCAGGTCCATCTTCCCTTGTCATTTTCTTACGCGGATGAGAATGACAAACGTCAAATCTCTTCTCAAGGCTTGGTCGAAAATATCAGTATTAATGGAATGCGGGTCAACCTTCCCCTTTCCGAGGAAATTCTCGAACATAATATTATTGATTTTGATCTGGAATTACCCCAACCCTTTGCAAAAATTAAAGGCCAGGGTGAAATCCGCTGGAAGCGCTGGGATGCTGATCAGAACTGCACTACCTGCGGCTTGAAACTGGAACCTATGACGCTCAAACAATTGATGGATATTGATACCATTGTCGATGAAGTAAGCGGGGATGAAAAAAACCCTTCCCGGAGTA
>JAUVAV010000064.1 GCA_030591525.1 candidate division FCPU426 bacterium
CCGGCGCCTGCTCCAAGGCCAGGGCGAAGCAGCGTTGGGCTTCGGCATAATCCGCCCGCTGCATATACTGCACGCCGAGATTATTATAGGCTGCCGGAGTCAGCCAACCCAGTTCATCCGCTCGGCTATACATTTTAAAGGTTTCTTCCGGGCGCTTCATTTTGAGGTATAACCATCCCAGGTTTTCATAAGTATCTTTCCATTCCGGCGCTAATTCTATCATGCGCATCCATTCGGCCAGCGCGTCATTCACCCGGCCCTGCCGGATGGCTTGGCCGGCTTTACTGTAATGAGCGATCACTTTATCCACCACCTCAGGATCATAGGTAAAAAGCGGACGGCCGTGTTTAATTATCTTTTCTGTCATGGGTTCGGAAACAATTTCATAAAGCACTTGTTGGCCGTATACTACGACCCGTCTAAGATATTGGCAGGAAAGCTCGCGCCAGCGCTCCAGGGCTGCCGGGTTCCAGCGAAAGGTTTCATAACCGCGGGTCCGTACTGCTTCCCCGGAATGAATAAAAATATGAGTATATCCTTGTTTATTCAGGCTCTGCCAAACTTCTTGAGTATTAGATGAACCGGCTAATAATTCTATAAGGGGATTATGATCAAAAACCGTGGGTGCTGTAACCGGACGCTGGAAATAAAAAGAACGGGTCTCTCCCCAGGCCAGAATCCGGGCATTCTTAGGCAAGCGGTTTATGGCCCGGGCCATGGGCGCATAGCTGTTCATCAACTTCCGGTCAAGATAGGCGGAACGGCTTTCCAGACCCAGGGTTGAACCGATCGGGTCCCAGTTGGAAAGACCTATGGCCATGGTATTAGCCCATCCCCATCCCAAGAAAGCCAGTATGGTCCAGCGGGAAATGAGAGCCGGGACTTTATGCCATTGTTCCCAGCGGTCTAAAGCATATGTGCTGAGAATTGCCAGCAGGGGAAGACTGGGAATATAAAAGCGAGAAATCTGGGTTCGGTTGGCCCAGATCAAGGCCGAAAAAACCACGGTCAGGAGTATGACCCCGTACGCAGGAGGGCCCCGCCGCCAGTATCCGGCCAGGAGTAAAACACCGGGAAAAAGCATTAAAAAAACCGGGCCCACGTAAGAATAACTGGTGGGAAGACAAAAAGTCCTATCCCACGGCAGCCGGAAAAATTGTGCCATCGTACGATGTCCGTACTCGCGGATCTGTCCCATGGCCTTCTGCATTTTTTCCGGAACTACGTATTTACTGGGAATATAATTATATAGAAAGGGATATATGGGATTGTTGGTAAAGACGATATTTTTAATCACCCACGGCATCATCAGGATCGCGGCTCCCAGGCTGATCCGGACCAGGACGCCAGCCAGGCTTTTCCAACCCTGCCTGCGCATTATGAACAAAACCACCAGCACAGCCGGCATTAGCATAAAAGCCGTGGTGTATTTTCCGGCCAGGGCGGCGCCTACCAGCAACCCAGCCAGGATCTGCTGGTTTTTACCTCCTTCTTGTTTTAAAACCCCGGCCAACATCGCGTGAAAAGCCAGGACTGCGAAAAAGGCCGAACCAACATCCGCTCCGGCTTCGAGCATGTTTATTATCACAATCGGCGTGGTCAAGAAAAGACCGGCCGCCCATAGGCCGGCCCGGCGTCCGAACCAGCGGCGGCCCAGGGAAAAAGTGGTCAATCCGGCCAATATGCCCAGCAAAGCATGCAGCATTCGGCAGAGCCGCTCATCGCTTAGCATCAGAGCGCCGGTGTACAGCATCTGGATTCCCATGGGCAGATTGGAATAAAAATTAGTCGGAATAGAATGGATACGGCCGGCCTGGATCCATTGCGACGGAACAGCCAAATGATAAACCAGGGAGTCGAAAAATATTTCAGGCGTAATTATTGCCATGCCCACCAGCAGGCAGAAGCCCCCCACCAACAGGATTAATATTTTGTCGGACCAAGCCCAGGTTCCCAGCAGCCAGCCTGAACCGGGACGAAGCCGTGCCCGGCGCTTCCAGGTTATCCAGGTTCCTGCTCCGGTTAAAGCAGCAAATATCAGTGCAAAAATAGCGGGATGATAAAATCCGGCTGCGCCTAATAAAAAAACCAGGAGTGAAATCAGGGCCAAGCCCAGTCCCAGGGAGTATAGCATCTCGTCCAGACGGGCCCGCGCAGCGGGAAATATTTTTTCCAGCAGGATTCTTCCCAGGCCATGCGCTGAGAGTATAAAGGCCATGAGAAAAAGAAGGTTTTTCAGGGTTGAGAGCCAGTGCAGAAAAAAGACCTGCGGTTCAAAAGGGGCAAAACGCTCCAGGTTGAACAGGAGCAGAAAAACTTTCAGAGGCCATTTAAAATAAATCAGGGTTTGCCAGGACAACAGGCTGATCCAGCCGGCCAGGATTATTACTGCCAGGCCGGCCTGCCACGTTTTGGTTAATCCTGAACCCGGAAGGTTGCGCGCCACCGGATCCTGCCTCGGCTTAAGCGCTCAGCGCGGAACGGGCCGCAGACAGCAAGGAGAGAAATAATTCACATCCATCCGTAGATCCCATTCCCTGCTCCATGCAGCGTTCCGGATGAGGCATCATGCCCAGGACATTACCCCGGGCATTGCAAATTCCGGCAATGTTTTCCAGCGAACCATTGGGATTGGCATCCGGAGAAGTTTGGCCCTGGGCAGTGCAATATCTGAAAACTATGCGCTTCTCAGCCTTCAACCGAGCTAAGGTCTGACGGTCACAATAATAATTTCCCTCGCCATGAGCGATGGGAATCCTTAATATGCGTCCCTGAGGTATGCGGCGGGTAAAGGGCGTGAGGTTGGAATCCACCCGGAGATGGACATACTTGCAAATAAAAGTCAAGTCGCGGTTCCGCCGCATGGCGCCGGGCAGTAAACCGGCTTCCAGCAAAATCTGGAACCCGTTGCAAATGCCGATCACTGCTCCTCCGCGCTCCGCCTGCCGGCGCACCATCTCCATAACCGGAGAGAACCGGGCTATGGCGCCGGTCCGAAGATAATCACCGTAGGAAAATCCCCCGGGAAGAATCAAGCAGTCCACCTTGGGAAATCTACCAGCCGCATACCAAATAAACTGAACCGGCTGCTGGAGTACCTTTTGGATAACGTGAAAACAGTCATGGTCGCAATTGCTGCCTGGAAAAACTACGACTCCAAATCTCATCCGGTCTCCTTCTTTAATATGTAATGATGCTAGGAGCCTGTCGGACTTTAGCCATTCTCCCCCTTTTGTAAAGGGGGCCGGGGGGATTTAATCAATAAAACATTGGCTTTCATATGCAAAATACCCCTCAATCCCCCTTTTTCAAAGGGGGAAGAGTGCTCCAAATCCAATTTTGTACGTAAATTCAACAGACTCCCAGGTCGGTTTTTTGAGAGTAGATAGTAGAAAGTAGACCGCATTTGAGATGTTTTATCTAATTTCTACTCTCGAATCTCAAATGCTCTGGAGCCTGAGCAATTAATTGCTCAGGCTCCTAGGCGCGGCCGGATACTCGCCGGCTGCCCGGATCCGGGGGAACTTTAAATTCGTAACGCTCAATTACCGGATTAGCCAGCAGCTTATCGCACATTTGTTGGACTTGTTTCTCCACTTGCGGACGTGCCAGCGATCCCCGAAAAGTCAACTGGAAGTACTTGCCCAGGCGGACGTCGGTTAAGTTCTCATATCCCATGGAATTTAAGGCCTGCTGTACGGTGGACCCCTGTGGATCCAGCACGCTGGGTTTCAAAGTAATAAAGACTTCAACCATCCAATCCGGCTTTTTATCAGACATGAAATTCCTCCCTTAATCGGCCAAAGCATAATTAATAATATTTGTGTATTTCTGTTTATGTAGGAAATGGTTTCAAACCGTTCCCTACAGGGCAATCCCCAACCTGCGATAAATCCGGTCAATATACCGGGTATGATATTTAAGGTCAAAACACTCTTTAATATCTTTAGCGGAAAATAAAGCCTTTAGCTTGATATCCTCGCTTACCAGCTTTTTAAAATCGGTACGCTGCTCCCAGGCACGCATGGCCAATTCCTGGACCTTCCGATAGGCCTGATCGCGGGACATTCCTTTTTTTACCAGGGTCAGCAATACCTGTTGGGAATGAACCAACCCGTAGGTCATATCCAGGTTACGTTTCATATTTTCCGGGTATACTACCAGGTTTTGGATTACTTTGACCGTCAAACTCAGCTGATATTCCACTGTGGCCGTGGCATCCGGTAGAATCATACGCTCTACCGAGGAATGAGAAATATCTCTTTCATGCCATAAGGCCATGTTTTCCAGGGCCGCAACGGCATAGCCCCGTACCAGGCGCGCCAGGCCGCTGATTCTTTCGCACAGTATCGGATTGCGTTTGTGAGGCATGGCCGAAGAACCCTTTTGCCCCTTGGCAAAATACTCTTCCACTTCACGAACCTCGGTCCGGTGGAGGTGACGGATCTCAACTGAGATATTTTCCAGAGTGCCCGCAATCTGGGCTAAAGCGCAGAGAAATTCCGCATGACGGTCCCGGCTGGCGATTTGCGTGGCCGGCACTTCCGGGACCAGCTTTAATCCCCTACAAACCCGGGCCTCGATCCGCGGGTCCTGATTGGCATAGGTCCCAACAGCTCCCGAAAGCTTGCCGACTTCCACGGCACTGCGCGCCCGGCTAAAGCGTTCCTGTTGGCGGCGGAGTTCCATCAGGAAAACCGCCATTTTCAATCCCAGGGTAATGGGTTCGGCATGCACACCGTGAGAGCGTCCGGCCATAATGGTCTGCCGATGACGCTTGGTCTGCCGAAGCAGGGCCTGGTCAAGTTTTTTAAGCTGGGCTTGAATCAGTTCCGAGGCTTCCCGCAAGCGCAGGGATTGGGCCGTGTCTACTACATCCGTAGAGGTCAGGCCAAAATGAAGATAACGTCCCTCCGCGCCGATGGATTCAGCCGTAGAAGAAACAAAGGCGATTATATCATGATTGGTTTCCCGCTCTATTTCAGCGGCCCGGCCGGGATTCACGCGAGCCCGGCTCTTGATTCTCTGATAAGCCGATTTGGGTATAATACCCAGAGCGGCCTGGGCTTCAGCCACGGCTACTTCGACCTTCAGCCAGGTCTCCAGCTTATGCTTTTCCGACCAGATATACTGCATTGGCTTGGATGTATAGCGTTCTATCATTGGTTAGTCAACTTCCTCCCCTTCAAAATCGCCCTACTATAACGAAAAACCCCCGCCCGGGTCAAGGTCTTTCACAATCTTCTTCCACCCCGGGGAGAGCCAGATTTTCCGCTCCCGATCCACGATGAGACATTCACTGTGGGGAATGGTTCCTGTCAGGCCAAGGGCTTCTTTCGGCGGAACCTGCATAAGGACGGAAGCGGGTAAATCAATTTTGGGATCCTCCGGGAGCAACAAGACAGCCGACATGCTGTGATTCTGCGGAGCGCCGGTCCGGGAATCCAGAATCGGATGGTAACGCCGGCCTTTTCTGATAAAATACCGCTGATAATCACCGGCCTGCAAAATCTTCCCTTTTATCCAGGGAATCTTTACCAGAATACGTTTGGAATCGCGAGGATTCTGTATCGCAACCTTCCAGGGCCTGTTATCCGGACGGCGGCCGATAACTGCGATATTTCCTCCCATATCAACCCGGGCGGCTTGAACCTTATGTTTTTTTAAAATCATCCGAACGCGGTTCAAGGCATAGTTTATAAGCAAGTCACCAGGGTCGATTTGGACTCCTAATCGTTTAAACATTACTTTTTTAGCCTTTTGGTCAAGCACTATGTATTTGTAATTAACCACCGGTTTAATCTGATCCAGGCGCAGGAAATTGGGAACCCGGTAATCGCCTTGTCCGAAACCATACTGCCACTTAAAAGCGGCAATAGTGATATCGTAAGCGCCACGGGTTTTTTCCGATATTTGGCCGGCCCATTGCAGCAACTCTATTACCTCTTCGCTTACAGTTATAGGTTTGATAGCCGCAAACTGGTTGAGTTGATTTATTACACTACCCTGCCGGTAGGTGGAAAAGACATTCTCGATCCGGTCTATTTCCGCAAATCCCGCCTGGATGGCCTCGGCACAGATCGTAACATCCCGGGCCCAGACTGCCATGGTTACGGACACTTCCAGGTTTCTGGCCGCGCAAGTAAGTTTTATCGGCCCGGCCACCGGTGTCATTGCGCCATGGGCAAATGCCGGACACCAAGTCCCTAATAAAAAAATCAGCATGAGTCTTTTCACGCTTTATAAAATCTCCCTATCGTCAAGGGGCGGACATGCCCTTCGACTTCGCTCAGGACAAGAAAGTCCGCCCTACGGAAAAGTCAGAAGACCCTATCTATTTTAAGTATTTTGCCTTCATCACGATCATAGTGATGTCATCGTATAAGGGTTGAGCGCCTCTGAAATCCTTGATGTCACTATATAAGGACTCCAATAGTTCCCGGGCTTCCATCTCGCCGTGCCTTTTCACTGCCGCCACCAGCCGATCGAGGCCGTACATCTCCCCCTGGTTATTAATGGCCTCAGTGGCCCCGTCGGTAAAAAGAACAATTCCATCGCCAGAAGCCATCCTGATATTTTTTTCTTCAATTTCGGGTTCGATTTTTTCGTTGGGAAGAATACCCAAGCCTACGCCGCCCGCCTTGAACACCTCACAGTTTTGGTTGTGCCGGCGATAGATGATAATGTGCTCCTGGCCCGCGCCGGTATATCTGAGCATCCTATCCTTGCCTGACCAGTGCATATAATTCATGGTCATGAACATGTTGGCATGGGTATTCCGCTCCAGGATTTTGTTCACTTTCAGCAGGATTTCC
>JAUVAV010000072.1 GCA_030591525.1 candidate division FCPU426 bacterium
TTCCAGAACTTGTTCGTCCCCAGGTCCCGCTCGCAATAACTTACCAGCTTCCCTTTGGCGTCCTTCTTATACCCGCTGTATACCTTCGTCCCTTGCGCATCCGTCGACTGGATTACATTGCCGTCCGTGTCAAACAACTTGCTCTCTATTCCCTGCCCGGTTTTCTTCTCCATCCGCCGGACATTGCCCTTATGGTCCCGATGATACTTGATCTTCGCAAGCACTGCTCCCTGCTTGTCCCGCTCCTCCACCGGCATCCCGTCACGGTAGAGTGTTACTTTACCGTATATGTCCCTGCGCTCTTTAACCTGGCCCACCTGGTTGTATTTCCATACCTCGCCGCTGGCCAGCGCCAAGGTGATTTCCACTTCTCCGTTCATCTCTATCACGGACGTGCTCTTGATCCGCTTGCCCTGCTCCTGCATCTGGCCTATTATCGCCAGCAGCAGCTGCTCTCCGATCTCTTTGCCGGGCGAGACCGTCGTTCCCGCCGATGATATGGAGGCCCCGGCAAACAGCAACAGCATCCCTATAATTGCCAGCACTCCTATCCAATTCCTTTTCCTGGTCATGGCTGCTCCTTGCTTAAGGCTCAGAATGTTATCTCGATTCCAGGTTATAGAAAACATTATCTTCTCCCCCAATAGGTTGAATTTTTGCAACGATATATACTCTAATTTGAAGTATATCATATGAAATCCCTTCTTGCAAATTTCCCAAGTAAATAATACCCTTTAAATATAAGGATATTATTTTATTATTTTAATGCTTTAAATTTTTATTTAATTAAGAATAAACAGCAAATTAGAAAACGCGGGTGTTTTAAGAGTACTTCACTTTTTCTGCGAAATATATCATTTTATTATGAAACACCTTGTTGCAAAAAATATTTTCTTTGGTTTTAAATAGCAGTACCTTTAAGCGGGTGTCGCCATTCCGAGCGAACTCTTCGACCATACTCAGGATAACGCTTATGGGAAAAAGTTCCGGAAAAACCGAACAGGAGAGAAGTAAAAAACCCGCCTCCAGAATAGCACTCACCAGCGACGGGTTCTTTTAATATGTTAGCCGCGAATTTCCCGGCTTGACTTCGTGACATGAGATGAAGTTTATTATTGATAGGCATGTTCAAGCCGGGGACATTTCGCTAAAAAAGCGAAATACGGGATATACATATTTATAGTCTACCGCTCATATCCAATTCCCCGCTCTTTAGAGCGGGGAAATTGAATACTACAGCGTTATTTCTTTTTAGGACGGCGCAAAACCTTCTCTTCAATACGCTTTCTATCCATACGCGGATCATCTAAGCGTTGTTTGGTTAACTCAAACCTGAATGTCTGGTCCGCCAGGTTCCCCTCTTGGGCCATCTTTTTAAACCGCTTGGCGCTCTTGCCCCGGGCGGCTACCAGCCGACCGCTGCCATCATATTTCAGAACGGTTTTTTGATCATCCCGGTCGGTTATAGTTACCATTATACTCTGTATTTTTCCGCCCTTATCTGTAACATACTGGTACTCCTTTTCTGAACCGTCCTGCTGCTTGACCTTCACCAGTCTCCCGGCTTTGAAATATTTCTGCTCCATCACCTGGTCTTGCATATTACCGGTAGTAATTATAACCTCTTCATCCCGGCCCTGACCCTGGTAAACAAATGTCTGCTGCTTTCCGCCCACTTCAAGGGCAATCATACGGCCGCTCTCGTCATACTTCATAACCGTGATTCCTTCCGCCGTGCGCTTCGTCACCATGGTCTGCTTGACCCGGCCCTGGTCGTCCACCTCATAGCTATAGGTCTGACTTTCCTCCTCACGGCTCTCTGACAATAATCGTCCCGAGTTATCCTTATGTTTTACTGTAATATTGCCCTGAGCATCAGTAATGGTTTCAGTAACCCCGGATGACTCATAGGTAAAGGCGTGTTGGTCCCCAAACCGGTCTACTACCTCAATAACCCGGCCTTTCTCGTCACGCGATACGCTCATCGCATCCTGGAATTCCTGCGCCTTTTGGACCGCCAGCTTTACATCTGCCGGCACGGCCTCCCCGCCCAGCAAGACCAGCCTGGCCGGTTCCAGTTTTACGATTCCGGCAACCAGATTCAATATACGACCCAACATGGATTCATCATATATCTCCCCAAACAGGGCCTGAACGGCAGCCGTCAGAACCGCCACCAGCTTGGCGCTCTCAGCGTCTGATCCTTGCACCGCCGCGATAATTTCCTTTTGGCTCATCTTTGAAAGCACCATCCGGACAAGTTCCGAGACACCTTCCAGGCCTTTTATATCCCGTAATTTCGCGGTCAGTTCGTCCTTGAGAACCCCTTCCGCCCGGCTGGCCGCCTGGACTCCGCCACCAGCGCCCGAACCTTCGGCGGCTTCTATCCCGCGCTGCTTAGCCGGCTGCTCTGCACTACTACTACCGCCGGCCAGGGTGGCTCCCCGGGCCTTATTGCCGAAAGAAGTACGGACTGCCGGCGAGCTGACGCTGGCGGCACTGGCAGAGCCCCCGGATCCCTTTGGTCCAATCGGTCCCACGGCCTCGACATCCAGGTTCTGCTCCAACTTATCGGCATACAACTCTTCCATTCTAGCGCCGCTGCCATGATTCCAAGCGTAATCATTTGTGCCCTCTGCCACGCCGTTGGGCCACCATATCCATCCATCGGTCTCCTTTTTATATATAACTTTTGTCCACCTATAATCATAATCAGTACACTTTCCATATTCATCTCTATTATCACAATATTTGTCAAGATCTTTCACTTTGTACCCACAACCGCCTGAATAATATGGATTATTATACGAACCAGTAGAAAAAGTTGCTGTTGGTCTACCGCCGGTATCCATTGAGACCGTTTCAGTATAAGGTTTGTACCGGGTCCGATTGTGGAACTGGGTTGCCATATGGCGTATGTTCCAGAAAGTGGAAGTCGTAGACCGGTCGCTGTTGATTTCTATTATCACATCCGCCCACAGGGTAATTTCACTGGTCAGCAGGGCCTCGGACTTGCACTCTCCCAAAGTCCATCTATTTCCACTGCCATGCGGCTGATATTTTCCAGCCGGCGAATCCCAGGTATAGGTCTCTTTTCCTGTTTGATACTCCACCATTTTATTTTTTACAAATTCCCATGACCCCTGATTGCCCCCGCCGTCGGTCACCTGCATCTGGGTGGTATTTCTCGCGGCCGTGCCGTCCACCTTCACGCCGGTGGCAGCGTTTATCCCCTTGAGAATTTCACTATCAAAGTAGAATCCCCACTTATCGTAAATCACCTCGCCTGCCCAGTATTTGCCGTCCGTGCCGGTAAAGCTCTCATCCGCTTCATTCCAATACGATACCTTGGTTAAACTGGTTCCGCCATAAGTATGCTTCACGCCCAGGGTGTCGTGCCACCATTGCAGGTTGAAGTACCTGTCATGTTCCATGAGCGCGCCCGCGTCCTCCATTCTAGACTGGCCGTATATTGACTCGATGGTATCCCCGGAATAAGTATATTCGTAGAACAACGCCTTGTCGCCGTCGGTATATGCCCGGTGCCGGATAGACGTGGCTGAACCCCAGTGAGTCGTGCCTTTATCGTTCTCCATGGTTTTAATCTCATTGCTCTTGGGAAAGAATGTGTATGTGATACGCTCCCCGTCCTCCCGCGCTCCCACCGCAGAAGTTACGAAATCGCCGTTGTTTTCAAATATTATCCGCTCATCCATGCTGTCGGGCTGCAGCAATTTCTGGGTCGTCAATACTCCGGTCGAGGAATCATAAGTTTCTCCCCCGCTGCCGTTGTGTATGCCCTTATATTCCGAGTAATTGATACTAGCCAGGGTATGGACCGGATCTTTCGTGCCATCGGTATAGTTCCACTCATAAGTAGCGCCCAGCGTGTAGCTGGTAAAAGCCTTGGTTGAAACTCCGGTACGGGTATTATAATCCGTGGCCGTCGTCGCCAGCATGCTGCCGCTACCATCGTAATTTTTCGAGAAGGTATAGTATATTATGCCGGAAAAACCGCTGGCTTTAATGGTAGTCTTGGTTATGCCGCCGCCTAATCCGCCATTTCCGGAACTGCTGCCGCTGGCGGCCGAGCCGGATTCCGAGTAATAAGCCGCCCCGGTTTGTTCATAGAACCACGTAGTAGTGGTTCCCAACGCAGTACTATTCACGCTTTTCGATACAATTCCGGTGGTCACACTGGAAGTGAAACCCACCTTGAAATCCCGTGAGCTTAACTGCCCGTAATTATTATGCCCATTTCCATCAAGGGCATTGCCCACGTTCGCATCGCAATTGGTGGTTTTCCAACCCAAACCGTTTGACGCGTAAGTCATGGATGTAGTACCGTGCATACTGCTCGAGGAAATATCCGTCGTTGTAACTTTGGCGCTGGCAAACCCGTATTCGCTGGTATTCACTGATTTATACGCATTCCCCACATCCGCGTTGTAATCGGTTTCCGTGCTGCCAAGCGCATTACTCGCCGAGGTGTGTGAAATAATCCCGTGTTTCTGGCTGGAGGTAATTATAGACGTAGTAGTTTTCGCTCCCCCCAGCCCGAATTGACTATTGTTTATTGATTTTTCAGCATTCCCTATTCCGGCCGCATACCAGGTCTGCGTGGTTCCTAATTTATTGGTCGCCGTGGTTTTCTCCGTGATGCCGTTGACTCCGCTTGATTTGACCATAGTATTTGTTTTCCTGGCCCCAAACAAGCCGAATTTATTGGTAGTAGCCGAGGCTTCCGCATTGCCAACCCCTGCCACGTACCACGTATCCGTATCGGCCAGAGCATTCGATGAAAAAGTATGCTCAGTGATCCCATGGAAGCCGCTTGCCTTGATCACCGTGTTGGTTACTTTTGCGCCGCTTAGTCCGAATTTGTTGGTAGTTAAAGAATGATAGGCATCGCCCATGTCCGCGTTGTAGTCCGTCTCCGTGGTGCTGATATCGTTATTGGCCGAGGTGTGCGACGTGATGCCGTGAAAACCACTTGATGTAATATTGGTAGTCGTAATCCGCGCTCCCAATAATCCAAAATTGCCGGCACTCACTGAAGCGTCCGCGTTCCCTACGCCGTCTACGTACCAGGTATCCGTCTTCCCCAGCGCATTCGTCGCAAAGGTATGCGACGTGATGCCGTGGAAACCGCTGGAATCTATCTTGGTAGTCGTCACCTCGGCGCCGCCCAACCCGAAGCTGCTCGTCGTCACCGAATCCGTGGCATTGCCCACGTTTAGAGCGTAATCCGTCTCCGTCGTGCCCAA
>JAUVAV010000016.1 GCA_030591525.1 candidate division FCPU426 bacterium
TGACATGAAGATGAATCAGGAGAACGGACTGCCGGAAAACATGACGGCAAAAAGCGATAATAAGACGGTGACGACGGACGTATTCAACGCGCAGAGCGGCACGCCGGAGCACTCAATCACGGACAATAATTTTGGTTTGGGCGGGGACGCAACAGTCGACACGGACATGAAAATGAACCAGGCGAACGGGTTGCCAAAATGGATGCAGGCGATAAGCGATAACAAGACCGTGACCACGGACGTATTTGACACGCAGAGCGGCACGCCGGAGCACTCGGTCTCGGACAATAATTTTGGTTTGGGCGGAGACCTGACAGTTGATACGGATATGCTGATGAATCAGGAGGATGGACTGCCGGAATGGATGCAGGCGGTAAGCGATAACAAGATCGTGACCACGGACGTATTCAACGCGCAGAGCGGCACGCCGGAGCACTCAATCTCGGACAACAATTTTGGTTTGGGCGGGGACGCGACCGTCAATACTGACATGAAGATGGATCAGGAGAACGGACTGCCCACGTGGATGCAGGCCCTAAGCGATAACAAGACAGTGACGACGGACATATTCAACGCGCAGAGCGGCACGCCGGAGCACTCAAACACGGACAACAATTTTGGTTTGGGCGGAGACGCGACCGTCAATACGGACATGAAGATGAATCAGGATAACGGTCTGCCCACGTGGATGCAGGCCATAAGCGATAACAAGACGGTTACAACGGACGTATTCAATGCGCAGAGCGGCACGCCGGAGCACTCGGTTGCGGACAATTATTTTGGTTTGGGCGGGGACCTGACCGTCAATACGAACATGGAGATGGATCAGGCGAACGGGCTGCCGGAAAAGATGACGGCAATAAGCGATAACAAGACCGTGACCACAGACGTATTCAACGCGCAGAGCGGCACGCCGGAGCACTCGGTCACGGACAATAATTTTGGTTTGGGCGGAGACGCTACTGTCAATACTGACATGAAGATGAGTCAGGACAACGGGCTGCCGGAATGGATGCAGGCGGTAAGCAATAACAAGACCGTGACGACGGACGTATTCAACGCGCAGAGCGGCGCGCCGGAGCACTCGGTCACGGATAATAATTTTAGTTTGAGCGGGGATAAGATAGTAAATACGAGTATGCGGGTAAACCCGGCAACCGGACTGTCCACCTGGACGCAGGCAATAAGCGATAACAAGACCGTGACGACGGACGTATTCAACGCGCAGAGCGGCACGCCGGAGCACTCGGTCACGGACAACAATTTTGGTTTGAGCGGAGATAAGATAGTCAATACGGATATGGGGATGAATCAGGAGAACGGCCTGCCGGAAAGCATGACGGCCATAAGCATAAACAAGACCGTAATCACGAGTATGTTCAACAAACAGACCGGCACGCCGGAGTTCTCGGAAACGACGAACAACTTTGGTTTGACCGGTGACACGGACGTGGATACGACTATGCGGATGAGCCAGGAAAACGGCCTGCCGGAATGGACACAGGCCGTCAGCGATAACAAGACCGTGACCACGGACGTATTCAACGCGCTGACCGGCACGCCGGAACAATCAATCACAGTAAGTAATTTTGGATTGCTCGGTGCAAAAACGACCACGTCTATAAGTACCGCCAGCCAGAAACACGGAATCATCTCGCACACCTCGGCAAGTAATGCGCTTGGTACCACGGAAACTGATTACCACAAAGATGTGGGGAATGCCTATGAATCCGTGAATACCAGCGAATACGGGTTTGCCAGCGCCAAAGTTACGACCACGGGGATTACCTCAAGCAGTACTCACGGTATTACATCCATGACTTATGCCTCAAATGGGTTGGGTTGGAAAAAAACCAATTATGACCCGGACGTAGGTAATGCCCTCGACGGAAATGGGCATAATAATTACGGGCAGTTAAGCTCGCGGGATTTTGACGTGGGTTTCACTTCCAGTGAGGCCACCGGAATTGTATCGCAAAGCGTGAATAAGACTGCGCTGGGAACCACTACTACGTGGTGCTATGAACAAACCGGGGCGGCTTATTACTCCGAATCAGGCTCGGCCGCCGGCGGCAGCAGTTCCGGGAATGGCGGCATAGGCGGCGGTATAACCAAGACCACGATTAAAGCCAGCGATTTTTCCGGCATAATATACTATACCTTCTCGGAAAATTACGATGGAGGCGGCAGCATGGTGGCGACGACGGCCACGAATTACAATTCCCGCACCGGAGTTTCAAACCATGCTTTAACCAGCTACACGCTAGGCGCCACTTATGATTGGACCTATACCGACGGCACGGAAGATCCGGTGCATACCCGGGCGAGTATAAAGTACTCGGAGTACAAGGGCATACACAACGGCAGCGGGGAAGAAACTTATGATGGCTCGACCGGAGTATTGACCACCCAGAAATTGCTGCAGCCAGACAGCATGGATGAGCGGATAATATTTGAAAACAACGGCGATTTCGTAACTTCTGCGGTGGGAGCGCGGGAGGACGGGGAGCGTATCACATACACCTTCTTTCCCAAGAGCAATGAGATTGAAACCATGAAGAACGATAAAGGCACAACGTACTGGGGTTCGGCGGCATCCATCCGGCACCGGGTATATACCGAAGGCGACAAGGCGTTGTTCTACGAATATACTTATTCCGGGGATACCATCGAGTCAATATACGGCCAGTCTAGAATGGAGGATGCGGGCGCGCTCATGGAACATGACAGGTATTTCAACCTGCAATGGTGGTTCGATACCCTGGACGTGAAGCATACTTACAGCGGAACCAGCTTTACCAAGGGGTCGTATTGGAATGAAGCGGATGAGAGCTTTACCGGCATGGACGGTAAATACTGGTCAGGCGAAGTGGTGTACGATAATTGGGGATTCTACTTTGAGAGCGAGATTCTCAAGGGGATAGACGCTGCCACCGGCGTGAAGGTGGACGGCACGGCCGCGAGAAATACCACGGAGATGCAGGTAACCAGCGGCGGGGGCAATCAGGGGGCATGGGAATTTATAAAAGACAGCATGGTTAGGCATCGAACTGCGAGAGAAACCTATACCTGGGATTCGCCGGCGGGAAAATACCAGCCGCATGGCAGTGGGAATAGATGGACTTTGGGAGCGTGCAAGTCCGAGGCCCTGCGGACCGACGAAATTACCCTGTGGGCGGATGTGATAATAGAGATCAACAGCGACCGGTCTACGACTTCCACTTTCTGGAACATACGCCACATGGCAACCCAATTCCACACTCGGACCCGGTGGGAGCCATATACCCAAAAATCAGGCAAGAAGTCGGGAAGAAGTCGTCCCTCGGCAACTTTTGATAAGGGTGATTATGATAACCCTTATTATTCGGGGTACTGCGGATTCAAAGTGCAAAAGGCCGGCTCCAAGTATATCTGCACCTCGCGCAACGAGTATGGAAATTGTACCGGAGGCTATACCAAGAAGTACTGGTATGAAATTAATTATTACAAGCAAAATGATGGATGGATATGGTGGCCCAACGGCGTGGCAGAAGGCACAAATAATTACGCTTGGAACCATGGCAGCGGTGATAGAAGTGAGGAGTTGTATGCCGATAAGTTGGAGCAGGAACTGGATGTCGAGGCCGTGGGCCCGATTGGAGCAAAAGATACCGGTGCAACTGCCAGCGCCGCCAGCGTCAGCTCGCCGGCAGTCCGTACTTCTTTCGGCAATAAGGCCCGGGGCGCCTCCCTGGCCGGCGGCAGTAGCAGTGAAGCGCAGCCGGCTAAGCAGCGCGGCATAGAAGGCACCGGGGTATCGGATGGCGAGGGTGTCCAGGCGGCCAGCCGGGCGGAAGAGGTTCTCAAGGACGAAATAGTTGCGAAATTACAGAGTATAAAAGGCCTGGAAGACGCCTCGGAAGTTGTGCTGCTGGCGCTTTCCATGATGAGCCGTAAGGAGATTATCGCGTCACTGGAGGGTTCGGACGCCGGAATCGCCAAACTGATCGCGGCCCTGAACGAGGCCGGGCAAGCTCTGTTTGGAGAGGAGTATGATAAGTCTTTGCCGGGACGTATACTAAATCTGGTCAGCCGGGCGGTTCAATTGGAACCGGCCAGGATGGTCTTGCTGAGTGGGGAGAGTATTCCCGCGGATGTAAAGATGGCAGCCATAGACGCCCAGGAATTCCAGGATGCGCGTCAGATTTCGCGCGATGAGCAGGGAAGGATTATCGAAATGGTAGACCGGACCGGAGCCCGGCATACCTTTACTTACGAGACTTCCGGCGTCACCGAGACTATCACGGATGCTTGTGGCGGAATTACAGTAAAACATAAGGATAACTCCGGCCGGCTGCTGTCAGAGGGCCGCGAGGGAGAAAACAAGACCTACAGTTATGCCCTGGACAGCCAGGGCCGGGTCAAGCAGACCACGGTGATAAAGCGCACGGCAAGAGGGACCATGGTTATGCAGTATGATAAGAGCGGACGGTTGATCTCCCAGGAAGCGGAGGGGAAGCAGAAGACCTTTGTATACCAGGGCCGGGGAGAAGCTGAGGGGGTAAGAACCACTACCTGTGATGAACAGGGAGAGGTAAAGGAACAAAAATATTTTAAGGCCGGGAGACTGGTCCAGGTTAAGCAGCAGGACGGTTCGGAGACGAAATACGAGTACCTGAAGGATGAGGCCGGAAAAGTGTTGGCTGTGACCATGCTGGTAACGGACCGTGAGGGACAAACCACTATTCTAAAATATGACGGCAGCGGCAGGCTGATATCCGCCCTGGGCAAGCAGGCCAAGCGGTTTAAGAAGATAGCGCAGGAAAAAGGCATGGCGGAGCAGGCCTTGACATTTGAACTTGAGAAGCAGCTCTTCGGTGACCCGCGCATGGACGGCAAGCGTATCGACAAAAAGCAGCAGCTGAAAGGGCTTGAAAAGCAATGATTTTATCATAAGCCGGGTAATATGTCAGTTATGGTACTAAAATCGCATTGTGATAGAGTAAACGTTGAGAATAGAAAATCGAAAATTGACCGCATTTGAATATATTATCTAAGTTTAAGGTTCAAATGCTTAGTAACCTATCAGTCATATTAGTACCATGACTGATAGGTTACTAAGCCGGAGCCGACAGGGAAAAACCCGCCTTAGGTGTGAAAACCGGAGGCGGGTTTTTTGCATTTATGATAATATATTACCATGAAAAATATTTATTATGCTTTTAGTCTGGCATCTTTAAGTATAGTCATATTTGCATATCTGCTCTGGACCAATGCCGGATATGTCAATGACGATACCTATATTACTCTGCGTTATGCCCGTCACCTTATGGAAGGGAAAGGCCTGGTATGGAATCCAGGGGAGCCGGTAGAAGGCTATACCAGCTTTTTGACTACCCTATTGATTGCCATGCTCGGCAAACTGGGCTGCGACTTGTTATTCGCTGCCCGCCTTATCAATCTCTCTTCATTTGTGATTCTAACCTGGTACTTGATCTATTTCTTAAAGCAACAGAATGCCCGGCATGAAAATAATGCGCTGGCCATAGTCCTGCCAATGGTTTTTGCGCTCGGTTCGCTCTCTTTTGCCGTATGGATCTGGGGCGGGTTGGAAGCGCCGTTTTTCGCGCTGGGAACAGCGGTCTGCGCCGGAACTTTTCTGGGCCTGCGGGAAGACAATTCTTCCGGTTCCTGCAAATACTGGTTAACCGGTCTGGGTTTGGGAATTTTACCGCTTATTCGTCCGGACGGACTAATCTTCACATTTATTACTTTCGGATTCGCGGCTTATCTGGCCTATCAGGCCCGTTGCCAAGGTCAAAGAAATTGGCAGCGCTGGATACATTTTAATTGGGCCATGTTGGTCCTGCCGGCTTTGCATATCGGAGGACGTTGGTGGTTTTACGGTGAGTTAATGCCTAATACGGTAAGAGTCAAAGCGGTAGATGTTCCGCCGGGCCTGATATTTGCGGGCATCAATTATTTTATTCAATGGTGTCTGCGGCCGCCGTTTCTGCCTTTGGTGGCGATAATGGGAGCCGGTCTGGCATGGTTTAAGGGCGCCAAACGACTGCCGATTTTATACCTGAGCTTATGTATTATCACTTACGCTTTAATGGTAATCCGGGTCGGTGGAGAATTCATGCCCCGGCATCGCTTGTTAATACCCCTGATGCCGCTCTGCGGCATTTTAAGTTTTTACGGTTTTGTACATTATTTAAAAAATGCTGAGGCGGCTAAAAAATACTTAATCATTATCTTAACATCTGCCTTGCTCGGTATGCAAATACTGGTTTCTTCCCATAAGGTTGATCCGGCAGCTTTTCTTGGCACCATTGTGGGAAAACATATAAATTGTTCCTGGCCCCCCGGCTCTGTCATCGCGCTCAATACCGCAGGTTCTACACCCTATTTTGCGCCCGACTATGTTTATATTGATATGCTGGGCCTGAATAACCGATACATTGCCCAACGCCGGGTTTCAAAAAAAAGATTAGGGGCGCAGTTTTGGCCCGGCCATGCCAAGGGCGACGGACAATATGTTTTGAATCAGCAGCCGGATTATATTATTATCGGATCAGCCGAGGGCATTCCGGTCAAGCGGATATCCTTGGATCCGGATAAATTACTGCATTCCCATAATGCTCTGTTTTTAAGCGACCTGGAGCTGTTGGAAAATCCTGAATTCCGCCGGCAATATATCGAACAGACAGAATATATTAATGTAGAGCAGGATCCCAACCGCTTTGCTTACTTTCAAACCAGAGACGGGAGATTAAGCTTTACCTACTTTAAACGCCGCGATGCGCAGCCCTAGCAAAACCGGCCGGCTGATCCCGGTTATCATGCGAAAGGCTCTCAAGGCGAGGCTGGGCCGGGAATATTATGCCCCAGCGGTTGGTTTTGTTCTGGTTTTGCTGTTCAGTATCGTGGTTTTTAGAAGCGCCTGGGTATGCGATGATGCCTTTATTACTTTTCGAACTCTGGATAATTTATTCCACGGCTACGGATTGACCTGGAACATATCAGAAAGGGTTCAGGCGTATACCCATCCTTTGTGGATGTTGCTTATAGCCGTGATCAGTTATTTTTCCCGCGATTTCTATTATACCAGTATACTTATGGGCGCGATATTTACCCTGGCGGCACTTCTGATATTAGTGTTGAAAATATCGAAAAGTGTTAGCGCCGGTGTAATCGGGGTGTGCCTGCTGAGTTTTTCAAAAGCCTTTATTGATTATTCCACCTCCGGCCTGGAGAATTCCCTGACGTATTTAATTTTAGTGGTATTTTTCCTGATTTATTTCCTGTCCACCTGGAATCATAAAACCCTTTTTTTACTGTCTTTAACCGCGGCGCTGGGAATTCTGAACCGCATGGATACCGCCCTGCTTTTAGTGTTTCCCCTGGCCGGGGTTATATGGCGGGTGTGGAAAAATAGCGGATGGAAAATATTCGGTGGGGTTCTGCTGGGATTCATGCCATTGCTAATCTGGGAAATGTTTTCCCTGATGTATTATGGTTTTCTTTTTCCCAATACGGCCTACGCTAAAATCGCCACGGGAATTCCCCAGGCACATTTGATTAAGCAGTGCGGATATTATGTTTTGAACTCCCTGCGGTGGGATCCCATAACCCTTTTAGTTATAACTTTAGCCTTACTGCTGCCGTTTCTGGTTAAAGATAAAAAAACATGGCCGGTAATTCTGGGGATGCTTGCCTATATGGCGTATCTGTTTAAAATCGGGGGGGATTTCATGAGCGGGCGATTTTTAGCCGCCCCCTTTTTCTGCGCCGTGATACTGCTGGTGAGATCGTGTGGTTTTTCGGTGAAGACCGGCATAACCGCCTTGGGTATAATTATTCTGCTTGGTTGTATTTCTCCCTACAATCCCTGGAAGAGCAATGCGTGGTATAAAAATCGCCTTTTCGATGAACACGGAATATGCGACGAACGCGGTTTCTACTATCCTTTAATGGGATGGCTGAGAGTTCCCAGCGGGCAAAATTATGCCGCATATCCGCCGCATCCGTTTCACCTTTATATCAATCAGGGGAAGCAATACCGGAGGCAGGCGGTGCCGGTAATAATGCACAATTCGGTCGGCTTATTGGGATACCATGCCGGTCCCCGTGTGCATGTCATAGATCAATACGCTTTGTGTGATCCGCTCTTGGCGAGGTTGCCGGCGGTTGCCGGCAACCAGCGGATAGGGCATTTTAAAAGAAAAATTCCCGGCGGCTATATGGAATCCCTTAGAACCAAAGAAAACCGTCTGACGGATAATCAATTGGCGATTTATCACAATAAACTGAAAAATATTACCCAGGGTAAAATATTCCGGTGGGTACGCTTAAAAGATATTATTAAAATGAACCTGGGGTATTACGAAGAGCTGATTGATAAAGCCTACTATCGCCGCCATCTGCATCCGCGCAGGTTGGCGGAAATATCCGGGCAAGATAAATATGCGGATTTTCTGAACGAAGGAAATAGGGCATATAAAACGGTGCAATACCGCCGGGCAGAAGAGCAGTGGCTTAAGGCGGTTAATCTGGAGCCGGCCCGCATGGAGGCGCGGGCCAATCTGGGAATTATGTACGAAAAAATGGGGGAATATAATAAAGCTTTACGAGAGTATGCCTTGGCCGCAAAACAGGAGAATCCGCCGTGGGACAGTTACTATCAAGAGCTGTTAAATAATATTCATCGGGAAGAACATCGGGAGAAAGTTGCGCCGTAAAGCCTGCTTCGGCAGCTTTCCGGAAGCTTCGCTTTTGGTTTGTGGTTTTTTCAGAATAAATTTTCCGTGATATGGTATACTTGCTAGGAGCATGAGCAATTAGTCGCTTTTAATATAAATAATTCCTCTCCCTTGAGGGGAGAGGTTAGGAGAGAGTGTTCATCCCCTTCCGTTCAAGGGAGGGGAATACTTGGATTTCGCAACAGAAAGTATATATAATCAACGAGGCGGAGCTATGGAAAGAATTATTATTAAGGGAGGAAAAAAACTGAGCGGAAGTGTGCGGGTAAGCGGATCTAAGAATGCCGCCTTACCAGTAATCGCGGCCTCTCTATTGGCGGACGGGGCCTGTCGGCTGGAAAACGCACCTAAGGTAAAAGATATCCAAACCATGTGTCAGATGGTCGGGGTTCTAGGCGGCCGGACCAAACGGGAAACGGATGTTCTGGTTATTGATTCTTCCGGCTTTTCCTGCCGCCCGGCGCCTTATGATCTGGTACGTACCATGCGCGCCTCGGTATATGTTTTAGCCCCGCTCTTATCCCGCTTTCGCAAGGCCAAGGTGGCCCTTCCGGGAGGGTGTGCGATTGGACTGCGTCCCCTTGACCAGCACTTGAAAGGGCTGGAAGCCTTAGGCGCTAAAGTAAAGATGGAGCATGGGTACATCCAGGCGGAAGCCGCACAGGGGCTGCACGGAGCTGAAATCTATTTAGATGTTGCCAGCGTGGGCGCAACTGTAAATATATTACTGGCGGCGGCGCTGGCCAAGGGCAGAACTGTTTTAGACCACGCGGCCTGTGAACCGGAAATAGTTAATTTGGCCGGGTTTCTCAATGCCATGGGAGCCAGAATTCAGGGGGCCGGAACCAGCCGGGTTTTAATCGAGGGAGTGAAACGTCTGGCTCCGGTGACCTATCAAATCATACCTGATCGCATCGAGGCCGGAACCTTAGCTATAGCCGTGGCCATTACCCAGGGCGAAGCTTTGATAGAAGGATTTTTTCTAACGCATCTGGCGGCTCTGGAACGGAAATTATCCGCTGCCGGGGTAGAGTTGCGGTCTGAGAGCGAAAGCGCGGTCAGGGTAAAGTGTAAAAACGATGAGTTGTTGCCGATCGATATCGTAACCCTGCCATATCCGGGATTTCCTACTGATCTTCAGGCCCAATGGATGGCTCTAATGTGCCGGGCCTCGGGACGTTCCGTGATAACGGAAAGTATCTGGGAAAACCGCTTCATGCATGTGGCGGAATTGAAGCGCATGGGTGCGAATATCCGGATTGAAGGCAATAACGCCCTGATTCGGGGCGGAAGAGCGCTCTCCGGTGCGCCGGTTATGGCCTCGGATTTGAGAGCTTCGGCCGCCCTGATATTGGCCGGTTTGGTGGCGGAAGGCGAGACTTCCATCTCCCGAATTTATCATCTTGACCGTGGATATGAAAAACTGGAGGACAAACTCGCTGCGCTGGGCGCGGAGATCAGACGGGAGACGGAATGAAGGATTTTCTGCGCCGGAATTTATCCTTCGGCTAACTGACAGGTTACTCCCGAAAGACATTTTTACTTGCCGCGGAACAATTGACATGCTATGATTTTTTTTCTAATTTATTTTTTCCAAGGTGCCTAATCCATGCGACTGGTAAATCTACATACTCCAACCGGACAAAGAATTTGGCGTCAATACCTGGAGCGGCGCACCGGGGATTCGGATGCCACGCGACTGCGTCGTGATCCTTTAACGCTCAAGTTTTTTCGGCGGCCGGTTACGGCCTGTCAGGCCGTGACTGAAATTTTAAAGCAGGTACGCCGGCAAGGCGATGCGGCTCTGTTGAAATACGCGCGGGTTATGGAGGGCTGGAATCCCGGCTCCGGCGGGTTGCGAATTCCGGAGATTCAGCGGCAAGCGGCAGTACGCCGGGTTCCCCCACAACTCCGGCGCGCTTTGCAAACCGCGGCTAAGCATATCCGGGATTTTCACCACGCCCAGCGGATAATTAAAAGAACCGGCCAACGCCGCCGCGGGGTTAGTCTGCGGGAGAGACGTCGTCCTTTGGACCGGATAGGAATTTACGTGCCCGGGGGAAGAGCGCCCCTGATTTCTACGGTATTAATGAATGCTCTGCCCGCCCAGGTGGCCGGCGTGCGCGAGATCGTGATGGCCACTCCGCCGGGGAAGCACGGAGAGGTTCCACCGGCCGTTTTATATGCGGCCGAGCTCGCGGGCGTGCAGGACGTTTTCCGTATCGGCGGAGCCGCCGCTATCGGCGCTATGGCCTTGGGGACAGCAAGCATCAAAAAAGTGCATAAGATTGTGGGGCCGGGCAGCGTTTTCGTGGTGGAAGCCAAGCGCCAGGTAGTGGGCGAGGTAGGAATTGACAGCCTGGCCGGTCCGAGTGAGATACTTATTATTGCGGATAAGAGCGCTAATCCGCGAAACCTGGCTTGGGATCTACTGGCCCAAGGGGAGCACGGCTCCGGGGCGGTGGGAATACTGCTCACGCCGGAGGAAAAGTTGATAGCTGCGGTGATCCGGGAAACCAGGGCCATTGCGCGTCAATCCCCGGAGTTGAAACCGGCCGGGCAGGAGAACGCGATTTTCAAAGTTCGGCATCTGGAGGAAGCCATGGCGTTGAATAATGCCTATGCGCCGGAACATCTTTCCCTGCAAGTACGGAATGCCGGCACCTGGCTGAACCGGATACAATCTGCCGGTGCGGTTTTCTTGGGAAGCATTACGGCTCAGGCCATGGGAGATTATATCGCCGGACCGAATCATGTGCTGCCTACGGGCCGGACCGCCAACTGGGCTTCCCCGCTTTCAGTAGCGGATTTTGAGCACTGCACCAGTGTGGTGCAATATACCAGCGAGGGAATGAGGCGCGAAGGACCGGCGGCCATGGCGATTGCCGCGGCCGAGGGACTTACGGCCCATGTCGAATCCATCCGGCAGCGCATGGCAGCGTCAAAAAAAGTATGAAAGACAAATGATAATACTTAGTGCATAACCAGGAGAAAAAATGGAGAGCCGGCTTAAGGTTCTGGAAAAATATATTAAAGCGGGGATACAGGAATTAGAACCCTATGCCGCCGAAGCTGGCGGGCCGCCTGTCCGCCTGGATGCCAATGAGAGTCCTTTTGATATACCCCAGGATTTAAAACAGGAAATCCTGGAAGGTTTTCGCGCGCTTCCCTGGAATCGTTATCCGGATCCAGAGTGTTGGAAACTCCGGCAAGCTCTGGCCAAAAGGTCCGGAGTGACGGCGGAACAGTTGATAGTAGGCAATGGCTCGGATGAAATTATCAGAGATTTGCTGACCGCCTATGGCGGAACCGGAACGCAAACGGTGTTTCCCATTCCGACCTTTGGTATGTTTAGGATTTTGACGCTGGTCACCGGCGGAAAACCGGTGGAAGTTCGGCTGAAAGATGACTGGTCTTTGGACATTCCGTCCCTGCTCCGCGAGCTTAAAGCAGAAGCAACTCGGATGCTCTTTTTGGCCAGCCCCAACAATCCCACGGGGAATGTTATTCCGGTCGAGCAAGTGGAAGAGATACTGAAATCCACGGACTGCCTGGTAGTAGTTGATGAAGCCTATGGTTTATTCGCCGGGCAAAGCATATTAAACCGGCTGGGGAAGTATCCTAATCTGGCGGTACTCTCAACTTTTTCCAAGGCCATGTCACTGGCCGGCGTGCGGGTAGGATACCTGGCGGCTCATCCGGAAATCATCCGGGTTCTCAACCGCGTCCGACTGCCCTATAACTTGGATGCTTTGGCTCAGCACGCGGCTCTAAAAGTAATGGCCAATTTTGAGTTCTGGAAAGAGCAGGCCGGGAAGATCGCGGCGGAAAGAGAGCGGGTTTCCGGCCGGCTCTCCCAGCACCCGGAGGTCACGGTCTATCCCAGTCAGGCCAATTTTGTGCTTATCCGGGTTAAGCAAGCGCAGAGCCTCAAGCAGGAATTAGCCCGGAACGGGGTGGCGGTTCGCGGATTTCCCGCCCGGGAGAGGTTGCATGACTGTTTGCGGATCACTATCGGACGGCCGGAAGAGAACGACCAATTATTAAAATTATTGGAAACGGCCTTGGGCCGCTGAAGAGGTGGGAATTATGAAAGGAACCAGGCGATTGGCCCGGGTAGACAGAAAAACCAAGGAGACCAGGGTTCAGGTTAAAATCATTCTGGATGGTTCGGGATATTCCCGGTTGGATATCAAGCTGCCCTTTTTAGAACATATGCTTACTCTCTGGGCCGCGCACGGATTGCTGGATCTGGAAATAAAAGCGCGGGGAGACCTCGAGGTGGATCAGCACCACCTGGTGGAAGACATTGGCATCACTATGGGCCAGGCTTTGACCAAAGCCTTGGGCGATAAAAAAGGGATTCAGCGTTACGGTTGGAGTTTGCTGCCCATGGATGAATCCCTGGTGGCCGTGGCCCTGGATATCTCAGGCCGTCCTTATCTGGCGTTTAACTTGCGGTTACGCCAGAAGCGCCTGGGTGAGTTCGACACCGAACTAATACTCGAGTTTTTCCGGGCTTTTGCCACGGCAGCGGGACTGACCCTGCATATAACCCAGCAGGCAGGGGGCAATACCCATCACTTGGCAGAGGCGGCGTTCAAGGGCTGCGGACGGGCTTTGCGCCAAGCTCTGGCCCGCGAGCCAAGACAAAGAGGTATTCCCAGCACCAAGGGAAGGTTGTAGTGGTTGCGATTGTTGATTACCGGATGGGGAATTTGCATTCGGTAAGCAAAGCCTGTGCTGCCGTTGGTTTGGAAGCAAGCATTGTTACCCGGGCTGGGGATATCCGCCGGGCCCGGGCGGTTATCCTGCCGGGAGTGGGTGCTTTTGGCCAGGCCATGAGGCATTTAAGGCGTCAGGGCCTGGTCAAGGTTTTGCGGGAAGCAGCCGGTTCCGGCAAACCTTTCCTGGGGGTTTGTTTGGGCATGCAATTGCTTTTCCAGGAGTCGCAGGAATTCGGCCGGCATGCCGGACTGGGGATTCTACCCGGAAGCGTACGACCTTTTTCCAAGCGGTTAAAAGTTCCGCACATGGGTTGGAACAGTTTGAATATCAAGCGGCCCAGTCCGTTTTTGCGCGGAATCCGGAACCATACCTACATGTATTTTGTGCATTCTTTTTACTGTGATCCCAAAGATTCGGAGTTGGTCCTGGCTACGACTAATTACGGTTTGGAAGTAAGTGCGATCGTGGGCCGCGGCAATCTCTGCGCGACCCAATTTCATCCGGAGAAGAGCCAGACGCTTGGTCTTAAAATTTATTCCAATTTTGCGCGCCTGTTGGCCTGATAGGAGTGATTAATTATGATGGTTTATCCTGCGATTGATTTACGTAAAGGCCGTTGTGTCAGGCTTATCCGGGGGGATATACGGGATGAGACGGTATATTCCAAAGAACCCGCCTCCATGGCCAAACTTTGGCAGCTCAAAGGAGCCAAATATCTGCATGTGGTGGATTTGGACGGCGCTTTGACCGGGGTGCCTAAGAATTTAAAATATGTTTATCAAATTGTAAAAGCCGTCAAAATTCCGGTTCAATTCGGCGGTGGTGTCCGAAATCTGGAACTGATAAAGGAGTTGCTGGATAAAGGCATTAAAAGGGTGATTATAGGCACTAATGCCCTGGCCCTGGATTTCCTGGAAAAAGCCATAAAAGAATTCGGCGCTTCCCGGATCGTGGGAGGGTTGGACTCGCGGGATGGGAAGGTGGCGGTGCGCGGATGGAAGGATACTACGGATAAGCCGGCCTTGGATTTTGCCAAGGAACTTGAGCAGGCCGGGGTTAAAAATATAATTTTTACAGATGTTAAACGGGACGGGTTGCTTTCCGGGCCCAATTTTAAAAGCATTAAAGCCATTGCTTCCGGTATTAAGGTTCCGGTAATTGCCTCCGGAGGAGTTTCCAGTCTGAAGGATATTCGGCATTTAAAGAATCTCGAGAAATACGGTGTAAGCGGCATGATTATTGGAAAAGCACTCTATACCGGAGCCTTGGATCTTAAGGAAGCCATTGCGGCGGCGGCCTAGGATAATAAAATGCTGGCAAAACGAATTATTCCCTGCCTGGATGTAATGAATGGACGAGTAGTCAAAGGGGTTAATTTCGTGCATTTACGGGATGCCGGTGACCCGGTGGCCCAGGCTGTAGTCTATGAGCGTGCCGGGGCGGACGAACTGGTTTTTTTAGACATCACGGCCAGCGTGGAGAGCCGGCAAACCATGATTCGCGTAGTGGAAAAGTGCGCGGATCGAATATTCATGCCTTTAACCGTGGGAGGAGGTATCCGCACGGTGCGGGATATTCGGGTGCTGTTGCGCGCCGGAGCGGATAAAATCTCGATTAATACCGTGGCAGTCCAGCATCCGGAATTGATCCGGCAGGCTTCGGAAATATTCGGCCAAAGCTGCATAGTTTTAGCCATAGATGCCCGGCGCCGCAAAGGAAAGGCCGGAGGCTGGGAAGTTTACATCCATGGCGGACGTACGGCCACCGGGCTGGATGCCGTAAAATGGGCGCGCCGCGGGGTGAAGCTGGGAGTGGGTGAAATTTTGCTGACATCCATGGATTGCGATGGAACGCAAAACGGATATGACGTGGCATTAAATCGGGAGGTTGCGGAAGCGGTCTCCGTCCCGGTTATTGCCAGCGGCGGGGCCGGCCGGCTCAGTCATTTAGCCGAAGTTTTAGATCGAGGGAAAGCCGATGCAGTACTGGCGGCCAGCATTTTTCATTACGGTAAGTACTCCATTGGCCAGGCCAAGCGCTATTTGGCCCGCCGGGGAGTGCCGGTGAGATTGACTGGATAATAAGTAAGAGGAGAATATAAAACATGCCTATTCCTGAAGGAATGAAATTTGATGATAAAGGTTTGATGGTAGCTATTGTGCAGGACGCGGAGAACGGCGAGATTCTTATGCAGGCATTTATGAACGAGGAGGCTCTGCGCTTGAGTCTGGAAACCGGTCTGGCTCATTACTATAGCCGCTCCCGGAAAAAGCTCTGGAAGAAGGGCGAATCTTCCGGACATATTCAGCAGGTGAAAGAGGTCAGAGTGGACTGTGACCTGGATGCTGTCATTCTTAAAGTAAATCAAATCGGGGGCGCCTGCCATACCGGATTTCGGTCCTGTTTTTACCGGGTAATAAATTCCGACGGTTCACTGCGCGAGGAAGGTCAAAAAGAATTCGATCCCAGTCAGGTTTATAAGACATAAAATTACAACGGAAAGGGTGTAGTATGTTTTCTCCCAGCCTCGGGGAATTTAAACAACGCTGCCGGAAAGGGAATTTAATCCCGGTTTATCTTGAGATGCCGGCGGACGTGGAAACGCCGGTTTCCGCGTTTTTGAAAATCGCCGGCCAGGCGCGCCGGGCTTTTCTGCTGGAGAGCGTCGAAAATGGAGAGCAAGTGGGGCGTTATTCCTTTCTGGGGGCGGATCCGGATGAGGTTCTAGCGGTCCGCCAAGGAGTGGTTGAGTATACCTGCCGGGGAAAAACCAGAGTGCTATCCCGGAGCAAGGATCCCATAACGGTTTTACGTAAGCTTATGCAGCGCTACCGGACAGTAAATGATCCCGCCTTACCCCCGTTTTTTGGCGGAGCTGTGGGTTATTTGGCGTATGACATGGCTCGCTATTTCGAGCGTCTGCCTGCCAAGAATCCTGATGATCTGAAGTTGCCCGAGGCTTTATTGATTTTTACCGAGAACCTATTGGTTTTTGATCATGTCAAGCATATCATTAAGATTGTAAGCAATGCCCATATTACCGGAGACCCGGAAAAAGCTTATCGCCGGGCGCAAGGCGCGATTCGTTCCCTGGCGAAAAAATTAGCCGGATCTCTGCCGCGCTTACCGGTTCGGAGACGAGCCGGTAAAATTAAATTGGTATCCAATATAAGCCGGAAAGATTTCATTTCCAATGTCCGCCGGTCCAAAGCCTATATCCGCGCCGGGGATATTATCCAGGTTCAAATATCCCAGCGCGTCTCAGCCCGGTCAACGGCCGCTCCCTTTGATGTTTATCGCGCGCTGCGCGCGGTTAATCCTTCGCCCTACATGTTTTATCTGCGGTTTCAGGAGTGCGAGCTGATCGGTTCTTCTCCGGAACTTTTGGTTAAGCGGGAAGGTCAGGTAGTGTCCACGCGGCCCATAGCCGGAACCATGAAAAGGGGAACGGATGCGGAAAGCGACCGGCGTCAGGCCGAACGGTTGTTAGGCGACCCCAAGGAACGGGCCGAGCATATTATGCTGGTGGATTTGGGACGCAATGATCTCGGCCGGGTTTGCACTTACGGGACAGTACAGGTTCCGGAACTCATGGTTATAGAGAAGTACTCTCACGTTATGCATATTGTATCCCAGGTTGACGGCCGGCTGGCTTCCGGCCAGGACCAGTTTGACGTCTTGCGGGCAGCCTTTCCGGCCGGAACTGTAACCGGAGCGCCCAAAATCAGGGCCATGGAAATTATAGAAGAACTGGAGACCTGCCGCCGGGGTCCGTATGCAGGAGCAGTCGGATATTTCAACTATTCCGGCAGCCTGGATACGGCGATTACCATCCGGACTATTCTTTATACCCGGGGAAAATACTACCTTCAAGCTGCGGCCGGAATTGTGGCGGATTCGCAACCGGAGCGTGAATACCAGGAAACGCTGAGCAAAATGCAGGCCTTGGTCCAGGCTTTGGAACTGGCTCACCAGGGATGGCCCTCCCGCGGCACGCTTGGCTGGAAAGGCGGGCGTGGGAAATGATCTTGATGATAGATAACTATGACTCCTTTACATATAATTTAGTGCAGTATTTGGGGGAGTTGGGGAAAAAAATCAAGGTGGTCCGCAACGATGAAATCAAGCCGGAAGATATCGCGCGGTTGCGTCCCGAAAAAATTGTTATTTCCCCCGGGCCGGGTACGCCGCAAGAGGCGGGAATATCCGTGGAAGTAATTAAAACCTTTTGTTCACAGATACCCATTCTGGGCGTCTGTCTGGGACATCAATCCATTGCCGAAGCTTTCGGCGGCCGGATAGTGCGGGCGGCCCGCTTAATGCATGGCAAAACCTCGGATATTCAGCATGACGGCCGGGGAGTATTTAAAGGCTTGCCCCATCCCTTTACGGCTACCCGATATCACTCTTTATTGGTGGATCCCGGGAAACTGCCCAAGACGCTCAGGATTACGGCCTGGACGAAAGAAAAAGAAATTATGGGTATTCGCCATTGCCAATATCCGACCGAGGGCGTGCAATTCCATCCGGAATCGATATTGACTGAGGCCGGGAAGCAGATGCTGGCTAATTTTCTTAAATTCAAAAGTCCCACGCAAGAACGGAGATAGGCCATGGTTAAGTATTTAGGGTTGGCGCTGAGCGTAGTTTTTATCCCGGCCCTGGTGGTTTCAACCGTGGCAGCGAAAAAATTAACCCCTTTGGAAAAAGCCATGCGGGCTCTGTGCAAAAAAGAAGAACCAACCGGCCGGGTTGCTTCCAATGCCAATACGGAAGCCGCACAGTCGATAGCTTCTATGCCGGCTTCACCGGCCTCCGGGGGAGGGACGACTCTGACCGCTATTAACCCATCCGGATGGCAGCCGGATCCCATGGGACTTACGGTTGCCGCCTCAGCGGAAGAAATTAAACTGAGTTGGTCCAACACGGCTACAGCGTGGAGCGGGTTTGCAGGATATCTGGTTTTAAAAGCCGAACCCGGAGGAAAGGCTGACGTGCTGAACGCTTTTCCTTTGGCCGGAAATTGGTATCGGGATCTAACCGTTACGCCTCAAGTCCAATATACCTACCAGGTATCGGCTATAGACGCCAAAGGCACGACCCTGCTTTCATCGCGTCCTCTGGTTTGCAGCCTGGCGCCTTCCCTGCCGCCCAGGGTGCCACGGGATTTTGAAGTTGTTTCCGAGGAGGAGAAGGTTACTCTGAAATGGAAAAAGAACGTGCGTACTTCGCATGATGTAGCCGGTTATCTGGTTTACCGCTCCCCGTCCCGGGAAGACCAGGGAGAGTGTTTAACCAATACGCCGGTGGCCGGGACGCAATATAAATATGATGATGAACGCGGCGAATACGGACAAGAATATTTCTACCGCGTCACAGCGGTGGATGCCTGGGGTTTGACCGGAGAAGCCAGCGTGCCCTTGGCAGGCCTGGCCAGACCCCGCAGCCGCGATGGTTTGATATTGATGTCTACGGCTTATCGCGGTATGGGACGCGAGGAAAGGGGGTTGACCGGGAGTCTGCAATTTTGTTACTACATCGGCACGCTCTACGGGACGCAAGATCCCTCGCTCTCGCCATTGGCGCTTTTTTTGGATCCCATCAGTCTCTGGCTGCTGAGCGCGGATGCCAAGTATACCTTGCTGACAGAGCAGCAGGCCCCGCTAAGCCTGGCCGTGGGAGGCAAAGGCGCCATTCAACTTTTTGCCGGGCAACAGGACTCCAGCGGCGGAAGCTTTACCTTTTCTGAAAAGTCAAATATGGAGTATCTTTGGGGCACCTATCTTAGTTTGAGCCGGAGTTTCGGCAACTGGGGAGTGCACGGCGGGTACTTACAAGGGACCATGGGCGATGCGGTCTACTATCTTTCCAAGTATCTGGAGCCGGAAAAAACGCGAAATCTCTTTTTTGTGGGAGTGGATTTTCCCGTTGTCCGGCGTATGAATGCTGTCCTGGAAATTCTTTGTCCGCTGGATGCCGAACTTAAATCCCGGCAGCAGCCCCTGCTTCTCAATCTGCACGTAGACCGCTTTTTTAATTTTGATATATCGTTTCTGCATTGGAAACAGGGATGGGCGTTTCTGGGATATTTTAACGTCCGCGTTACCGTGTTTCCCGGGAGGTAGGGGCGGATCCTAGGAGTTTAAGCAATTAGTCTATGACTAATTGCTTAAACTCCAGAGCAATAGAAAATTGAACAATAGAGCAATAAAAAAACTCAATTGCGGTCTATTTTCTATTGTTCAATTGCTCAGAAATTAAAAAATTAGACTAAATGCTCAGGCTCCTACGGGTCGGCATGATTGGCAAAGAGGTAATTTGTAAAAGCTGCTCTTTTCATTGACGTAATTAAGGCCGCAATGCTAGAATAACTTTTATTATGATGGTTTTTCAGTTTCGATATGAAACCTAAGGAAGACGATGCCCGGATGGCGGAAGTTCTCCGCACCCTGTTGCTCAGGTCTGGGAACCTATTACGGCGACGCCTGGAAGCAACGCATCAAGTGGAATTTAAGGGAGAGGTCGACTTGGTTACGGAAATGGACCGGGAGGTTGAAGCCGGGTTTCTAAGGACGGTCCGCCGGCATTTTCCCGGGCATGAAGTGCTTTCCGAGGAAATGGAGGACGCCGAGAGGTGTGCAGTATGGCGGGAGCCGGCCCGGAAGAATAAAATTCGGTGGATTATAGATCCTCTGGATGGAACTACGAATTACGCCCACGGATTCCCCCATTTTGCGGTTTCGGCCGGTATTGAGAGACGGGGAAAAATAGTAATGGGCGGGGTTTACAACCCGATGCTGCGGGAATTATATTTTGCCGAAAGAGGCCGGGGGGCCTGGCGAAATGAAAAACGCATCCACGTTTCCCAAACCAGAAAACTAAAGCGGGCTTTACTGGCAACCGGATTTCCCTATGACTTTCGGACCAACGAGCAAAATAGTTTTATGGATTTTCGTTTAATGTCAGGGCAGAGCCGGGCCGTACGCCGGGCGGGAGCAGCCTCGTTGGATCTTTGTGATCTGGCCTGCGGACGTTTTGACGGATTTTGGGAATTGAAATTGAAACCCTGGGATGTGGCCGCCGGGTCTTTGGTGATTGAGGAAGCCGGCGGACGAATAACTGATTTTTACGGCCACCGGCTGGATATTTACGGAGACTCGTTTTTAGCCAGCAATGGTTATCTGCATGCCGCAATGGGCAAGGTATTAACAGGAGGTTATGGGAATTATGTCGAAAATCAATAGGTTTTCCCAGTATAAAAGTTCGATTATAACCACCTTAATATTAATGGGACTGGTCTTGGCGGTAATTATTCGGTTTGCCCAACTGAACGAAAAAACGCGGGAAGGCACTACGGTTGGGAGACTATATGAGTTGCGGCAGGCCGTACTGCTCTATTACCAGGACCATAACGGGATTTTTCCACGGGAGTTGAACCCTAATAGTCCGTTTGGCCGGTATCAGGAAGTTATACCGGAAGTGGAAAAGCTGCATCCTAAAAACGGTAAGCCCTCTCCGGCGGGAAATGAAGTTACCTATGGTTCCGGAAAGCCGGAAGGATACGGAAGAGGCTGGTACTATAATTACGAAAGCGGTCGGATATTTGTGAACTCTATTGGCAGGGATTCAAGAGGAATATCCTATACCACGTATTGAGATAACGCCTGTAGTTTAGACTCGGAGGAGGAATTTCCATGGCATGGCGCAGACGCAATTACTTGATTAACCGGGATTTTCAGTTCCGCTATATCGCCCGCATGATAATTGGCATTATAGTTATGGCTATGATAGTTTCTTTTACGGTTTATTATACCACCTGGGCGAGAATTATGGATGAATTTTACGATGTAGCCCGGATTGCTTCCCAGTATGCACCGCTTTTTAGCTCAATTAACCAGACTCTGCTTGTGATCTTGCTGGTGTTTTTAGTACTGGCTGCGTTTTTTTCCGTATTTATATCCCACCAAATCGCCGGACCGATGTATCGTTTCGAGAAAACTCTTCAGGCCATTGCCGGTGGGGATATGACCATGCGGGTGGGTTTGCGAAAACGCGATGAATTCAAACAGCTGGCGGATACCATGAATGAAATGGTCGACGAATTAAGAAACAGCCTGTCATCCAATCGTACTTTGATTGAGGAAATGACAAGTATTTTCGAGCGTATCGAGGAAAGCGGGGCTCGGGAAGGAAGCAGTTTGCCGCCCGGCCTTGTTCAGGATATGGAAAAGATGAACCAGACCCTGCTGCGTTTGCAACAAAACATTCAGCGGTATAAATTGAAATAATTCTTAAGTTGTAGGGGCACGGCGCGCCGTGCCCCTACATAAACGCCGAAAAAATGTTTGATTAGCGCCATTCGAGACAGTCCCTTGATTAGAACATCGTCAGCAGTTGTAGGGGCGACGCATGCGTCGCCCCTATTGCTTGGGTGTAGTAACCTTGATTATTCTGCTCCAGGGACCAGCCCCTCCGCGGTTGATACTTCTTACTTTAACCGAATACCGAGTAGCCGGTTTACAATTACTGAAAATATACGGCGGAGAATTTGATGCTTGCGGAAGCCCCCAGTTAGTCCCCTGCGCATCCGTTCCCATACTGACTTCATATGAAATCGCTTCGGTAGAGGCCTTCCAGGTAAGGGTTATGAAATTCATCGTGACTTCGCTGATTTTTATTTTGGTGGGCGCTGTCAGCGGCGGAGTAGGCCGGCTGGTGACGAGCAGAATGTCTGACCAGGGGCCTTCGCCCGTGACATTGTAAGCCCTGACCTTTACGAAATAAGTGGTATTCGGTATTAGACTTTTCAAGTCATAGGAAGTCAGGTTTAAAATTTTCTGTCCCAGATTGCTGGCATCAGTATTAGTTCCTATGTTCAAATGATAACCCTCGACTTTTTTCAGGGCTTGCCAATGGAGCGAGGCCGAAATATCCGTGATATTTTTAACTGCCAGGTTTTGCGGAGCGCGATCCGGCAGAGCCGGAGGAGTTTGAAACGTAACGCCACTGCTCCAGGGACCCAAACCGGTGTTATTTTGAGCCCGGACTTGAACACGATAGTTAGTCTCGGGCTGGAGCCGGGACAAATTTAGGGTTTGGGCCGCGTAATTTGAAATCACCCGCCAGCTTTTTTTTGCGGGGCCTACCCGGATTTGATAAGTCGTGTGGGCGGTGCCGGAAATACCTTCCCAGGTCAGCATGGCTTCATGCGGGGAAACATTTGACAATTTGAGATGGGACGGGGCGATTTCCGGCCGCGTGGTGAAGCTCAGGGGGAGGGACCAGCTTCCCGGGCCGCCGAGATTCACGGCGCGGACTTTTACTGAATAATTGCTATTTTTTTTCAAACTCATCAGGTTGATATCGGGATGATTGCAAACTTGGGGCCGGTTTTGGTCCAACGTTTCGGCGGCAGACAGTAAAACCTCATAAGTATTGATTTCTTCCGCCGGTGTCCAGGTGAGGTGAACATAGGTTCCGCCGATTTTGGCCAGGGATATGGTCTCCAGTTTTGGTGGGATGGAAAAAGTTGTAAAATTTATAATATTTGACCAGGCTCCGGGTTGGCGGTTTTGCATTAGGGGACGTACCTTGAGATAATAAGTCACATCCGGAATTAAGTCCTGGATTTGGACCGGAGGACGGGAAAATTCATCCAACCGATGAGTTCGCGCCTCAATATCCGAACCGTAGGATATTTCATAAGCCTGGGCCGTGGGCAGGATAGCCCACTTTACTTCGGCCCAGTTTTGTTTGAGCTTGGAAATTTTGACACCGCTGAGGCCGGCGGGCAGAGTGGAAAAGCTGAGGACTTTACACCAGGGACTGGATCCGCTCCGGTTAACGGTGCGGATCCGGACATAGTAGCGCTGATTGGGTTTTAGACGGCTAAGAGTGTAGCTGGCGTTGGCAGTAACGGTTAAACCGAGACTGGTGCCTTGGGAATCGGTTCCCCAATTGATGTGGTAAAAGCGTGAAATCCGGGAGCCGGGCAAGGATTGCCAGCTTATAACGGCTTGGTCGGCGGTTTGAGCGGAGACGTTTAACCCGCGTGGTTTGGCCGGCAGGGTAAGCAGAGATTGGATGTCGCTCCAGGGTCCGGGCATACCCTTAGTGATGGAACGCACTTTAAAAAAATAACGGCTATTAGGGGAAAGTTTAAAAGTAAGGGTCTTCTCTTCCGTGGGAATGATGCCCATATTCTCGGCGAGGGGGTCGGTGCCGTGGGAAAGATCATAACTGGAGGCGGACCCAACTTTCTGCCAGCGAATAAGGATACCGGTTGGTCCCCCATCGCTGCTAGTCAGACCTTGGGGCGCGATTCCTGGCTTATAGGGGAGCGCGGTAAAAGAAATGGGGCTGCTCCAGGGACCAGAGACTCTGGGATTACGCGCCCGGAGTTTTACATAGTAAGTGGTCTCCGGTATCAGGTTGTTCAGAGTCATAAAATTTTTATCCGTGCTGCGCATACCAACAGAGCTGGAATCCAGATGCGTCCCATAGGAAACTTCATAATAAGTATCAGGGAGATCGCTGTAGCGGTCGCTCCAGAAAAGATGGACCGTGGTATCACGAATGTTGTCTGCGGCCAGGTCGGTCATGACAGGTATTTGGGTGTGAAATTCTTTAAGGGGACTCCAGTTGCCGGCTTGGCCGCCTACCACGGCTCTGATTTTTATCCGGTAACATGTATTGGGTAAAAGTTTAGTCAGGGTAGTTGAGGTTCTGGATAGGAAACGGCGCCCCCGGTTGGAAGCCTTGGAATCAGTTCCCAAAGACAATTCGTAACGGGTAGCGTTAGCGATGGATTCCCAATTAACCTGCACGCTGTTTTGAGTAACATTCACCAGGAAGAGATTCAGGGGACTGGAGAGAGAGGACGCTGATAGGTTAATGCTTCCGAGCGTGATTCCAGCAAGTAGAAAGAGGATGGCGGCAGAAATATTTTTATGTGAAAGCTGGCGCATGCTTCACCTCGGATCTGAAATTTACCATTAATAATGATTCTGCTGCAACCCCCTTTTGTTGTCTTTGCGAGGAGCGGCAGCGACGAAGCAATCTCGATTTTATAAGGATAAAATCAGATTGCCGCGCTCCCTACGGTCGCTCGCAATGACTTCTTAGGGGGTTTTGCAGCAGAATCGATAATTAATTTATCCTAACATAGAGAGTCGGGATGAGTCTATAAAAAGCTTAGCATTCAAAGGATATTTCGTATATAATCCGATATAATCCGGGAATGAAAGCAGGTCGCAGGTAAGGAAAATTTCAGGAGTTTACATGGGTGTTGAGAGAACCTTTTTGGTCAGCCTGAATTATACGGGCGGGTTACAGGATGCGGATTCCTCCCTGTCCGAATTAGAGCGCTTGACCTGGACCGCCGGCGGAGAGGTGGTCGGGGTAAAAAAATTTTCGCGTCCGCGTCCGGATGCCGCCTTGTTTCTGGGTTCCGGACAGGTTCAGGAATTGAAAAATCTGGCAGCCCGGCAGGCTTGGGATTTATTGATCGTGGATCATGAGTTGCGGCCGATCCAGCAGCGCAACCTTGAAAAGGCTCTGACGCTGCGGGTTATTGACCGGACCCAGCTTATTCTGGATATTTTTGCCCGCCGGGCCAAAACGCATGAAGGAAAACTTCAAGTTGAAATGGCCCAGCTTTCATATCTTTTGCCCCGTCTTATTGGCAAAGGCGTTCTGCTATCCCGCCTGGGAGGCGGGATAGGTACCAGGGGGCCGGGTGAAAGTAAACTGGAATATGACCGCCGCCGGCTGCGGAACCGGATTGCGGTTCTAAAACGGCAGTTGGAAACGCTCAAGCGGACCCGCCGGCTGCATCGCCGGGATCGGGAAGCTGTTCCCCTGCCCCTGGTTTCCCTGGTGGGTTACACTAACGCCGGAAAATCGGCGCTGCTTTCCGCTTTGACCGGCAACCAGACTTTTATCGAAGATAAACTATTCGCCACCCTGGATCTTACTACCCGCAAACTGATTTTACCGCCCGCCCAGGAAGTGCTGTTGACTGATACCGTGGGATTTATCCGGAATCTGCCGCATCACTTGGTGGCGGCCTTTCGCGGGACCATGGAAGAAGTCGTGGCCGCGGACCTTCTTCTGCATGTGATAGACTGTGCTCACCGGTCCTGGGAAAATCAATCCCAGACCGTTAACCAGGTGTTAAAGGAACTGGGGGCCGGGTCCAAGCCCTGCCTCCCGGTTTTTAATAAAATAGATAAAATCGGACAGGCAACACGCCGCCGCCTGGACTATCAATTTCCCGAGGCTGTTCAGGTTTCGGCGCTTACCGGCGAAGGGCTGGATAAACTGGTGTCAACGGTTAAGCAACGCCTGGCCGGCGGGTGGAGGAAAATAACCCTTCGTCTCCCCTATGCACAATCCCATCTCCGTGCCCTGGTTTTAAGGCGGGGAAGGTTGCTTAAGGAATCCTATGGCCAGAAGATAATTACGCTGCAGGTTGAACTGCCGCCCAAGATCATCGGGCAGATTCAATATCAACGGAAATATGGGGAGAAACCTTAACTGGAAAATCGTTGCCGACCACAAAATTAGAGTTTTTACCAGTCTGCGAATGACCCCTTAAGCTCGAATTTTTGTCGTTGACGTACTATTCCAGCTTTTGCTACACCATCCCTACTAAAGCAATTTCTTGTCAATGGCTAATTTAAAACTTGACTTTGAATTAGCAATAAGAATATAATATCCCTATGATTAAAAGAAAAATTACTGAAAAATGTAAAAAATTAGCTCAAAAATTTCCTGTGATTACCATAACAGGCCCCAGGCAATCCGGAAAAACCACGCTAACGAAAATGCTTTTTCCAAACAAGATTTATATTAGCTTGGAAAATCCAGATCAACGGCAACGGGCACTGGAAGACCCAAAAGGGTTTTTACGGACACTAGCCAAAGGCGCTATTTTGGATGAAATCCAGCGAGCTCCTGATATACCTTCGTATTTACAGCAGATGGTTGATGATGATCCTAAGCCAGGTCGATTTATTCTTACCGGAAGTCAACAATTTGAAGTCTCACAAACTATCAGCCAGTCTTTAGCAGGACGTACGGCGATTATTAGACTGTTGCCCTTTAGTCTGGAGGAACTCAGAGGCAAAGTGAACCTACAGGATGTGGATGAGATAATGCTGAAAGGTTTCTATCCCCGGGTGTTTCATGATCATCTGGAGGCAAAAGATTTTTACGCAGGATATTTTTTTACGTATATCGAACGTGATTTGAGGCAGCTCAGCCAGATCGAAAATCTAGCCACCTTTGAACGGTTTGTCCGGATTTTGGCTGGACGAATAGGACAATTGTTCAATGCCAACAGTCTGGCCAATGACTTGGGTGTATCTCAGCCTACTATTCGGAACTGGCTTTCCTTGCTGGAAGCCAGTTATATTATCTACCAACTACCCCCCTTTTTCAGAAACATTGGGAAGCGTCTTATTAAAACATCGAAAATATATTTTTATGACATCGGTTTGGCTGCATACCTCTTGGGGATCGAAACCAAGAAGGAACTACGTCAACATCCGTTGCGCGGAAATCTCTTTGAAAATATGCTGGTCATGGAACTGATCAAAGCGCGCTACAACCGGGGTGAAAGGCTAAACCTGTATTTCTATCGCGACCGGACAGGCAATGAAGTAGACATTGTTGTGGAAAAGGCTTTGTCCCTGCTGCCGATTGAGATCAAGTCCGCGGAAACAGCCAATATGAACTGCTTGAAAATATTCAAGCAATTCAAAAACCTATTTAAGGAAACAGAACCTGGGGTTGTACTTTATGGAGGCAGTGAAACCAGAAAACAGAGTGACGGGGCCTTCATGTCCTGGGATTCTGAAGAAGTGGCGGGATTGGTATAATGGACGGGTTCCTGCGGCCTTTCATCTTGACAGCAATGCAAGCAAACGGCATAATTTCCTTAATATTTCCAGGAGGGGAAGCGTGAAAACATCTGCGGAAGACCTAAAGCCCCTGCGGGCGGCAGTTATCGGGGTGGGAAACCTGGGGCAGCATCATGCGCGGGTTTATACTCAATTGCCCGGAATTGTGCTGACCGGCGTGGCGGATAGCAATCCCCAGCGGGCCAAGGAGGTTGCCAAACGCAATCACTGTCAGGCTTTCACGGATTTCGGTGAGTTATTGGGCCTGGTTGATTTAGTCTCGATCGTAGTTCCGACTGTCCATCATTTTAATGTTGCCCGGGAATTCCTGCGGCAGGGAGTGGCGGTAATGCTGGAAAAGCCCATGACCCGTACCGTGGAAGAAGCGGATGAATTGATTCAGCTTTCCCGCGAGCGGGGAGTTGCCTTACAAATCGGACATATTGAGCGGTTTAATGAGGCTATCCAGGAATTGAAACACGTACTGAAGAGTCCGCGATTTATAGAGGTCCACCGACTGGGACCGTATTCCCAGCGGAACACGGATATCGGCGTAGTTCTGGATCTGATGATTCATGATCTGGACATTATTATGGATCTGGCGGATTCGCCGGTAGAGCGCGTTGAGGCTGTGGGCGTTAAAATTCTTTCCGAGCACGAGGATATAGCCAATGCGCGCGTAACCCTGGCCAGCGGCTGCGTGGCTAATGTTACCGCCTCCCGGGTGACGGTGGATGCCAAACGTAAGATTCGGATATTTTCCCCGGAAAGCTACATTAGTATTGATTATCAGAAGCAGGAACTGTATATCTACCGGTTAAAGAAGGATTTGCCTCTGGATGAAAATAATCTTATGCGCATGATAAAACGGGAACGCCGGGTTTTCGGCCGGAAAGAACCCTTGCTGGCCGAGCTGGATTCATTCGTTGCCGCTGTGCGCGAGCGACGTGAGCCGGAAGTTACCGGGGAAGCGGGCCGCCGGGCCCTGGCCGTGGCTTTGGAAATCAGCGGGCAAATCCGGGCTCAAAAATATTCAGCCGCATGAATACGCCGAGAATTATGCTGGTGGCCGGCGAGGCGTCCGGGGATCAACATGCCGCCGACTTGGTCCGGGAGTTGCGGTCCCGGGTTCCGGAAGCAATCTGTTTCGGGTTAGGCGGGGAAATGATGGCTTCCAGCGGTGTGGAGGTTGTGTATAATCTTGTTTCCCACGCGGTTATCGGATTTGCCGAGGCGGTTCGTAAACTAGGGGATTTTTTTAAAATTCTTCAGGTAGCGGGAAACCTGCTGCAACAACGCCATCCGGATGTCCTGGTACTGACGGATTTACCGGACTTGAATTTTCGCATTGCGGCCAAGGCCAAAGCTTTAGGTATTCCGGTGGTTTATTATATCAGTCCCCAGGTATGGGCTTGGAGGCGGGGAAGGGTTAAGACGCTTAAACGCCTGGTTGACAAGATGATCGTAATATTTCCTTTTGAGGAACCAATCTATCAAAAAGCCGGCGTGCCGGTAGCTTTTGTCGGTCATCCGCTGCTGGATATTGTGAAAACCGAGAGTGATCCGAATCAGACGCGCCATCGGTTTTTAAACGGGTCAGCCGGTCCCTTGATAGCCTTGGTGCCCGGAAGCCGCTCTCAGGAGATTGAAACGATGCTGCCCATTATGCTGCAGGCCGGGTTAAATTTGCGCCGCAAATTTAACCGGATTCGGTTTTTTCTACCCCTGGCAAAAACCGTTTCGCGCCGGCGCGTAGAAACTATTTTAGCGGAATCCGGATTGGCGGTCGAGATTGTGACCAAGGAGCCGTACGCGGCACGTGCGGCAGCTGACCTGGCTATTGTTTCATCCGGAACCGCTACCTTGGAAACCGCTATCCTGGGCATTCCCATGCTGATCGGCTACCGGATGCACGTTTTAAGTTATATTTTAGCCCGGATTTTTGTTAAACTGCCATATTTTGGTCTGGCCAATCTGGTGGCCGGTGAGAAAATTGCCCCGGAATTTCTGCAAAACGATTTTAATTCCCGAACAGTGGCTGAGGCTGCCTGCCGCCTGCTTACGGATTCCCAGGCGGCGGAGAACCAGCGCCGCAGCTGGATACGCGTTCGTGAACGCCTGGGGGGGGCCGGAGCCGCCGGCCGCGCGGCCGAGGAAGTTTTGAAATTTGTGAGAAAAGAGCATTAGTGTAAATTGAACCCAATAGAAACGAGGCAAAATGTATTTTTTATATAATATGCTGCTAAAAGCCGGGACCTTGCTGCTCTTGCCAATATTTCCCGGTATGCTGCTCTGCTGGCCAAAGTGCCGCCGGCGTTTGCGCGATCGCCTGGGTTTTCCGAGCCGCCGAGTACGTGACGCTTTTCAAACCGTGGCCCGGCCACGCATCTGGTTTCATGCCGCCAGCTTGGGAGAACTCTCGGCCGTGGAGCCGATAGTCGGCGCTTTAAAGGAACGCAATCCGGATATCGGGATTGTGATTTCAACCACTACGCTGACCGGTCTGGAACAAGTTAAACATAAAATTCCCCTGGCGTCCCGCGCCCTGCTTTTACCTTTGGATTATCCCGGGGCGGTTAAACGGATTATGAAAATGGTAGAGCCTAATCTGTTGGTTTTAACCGAGACGGAACTCTGGCCTAACCTGATAAGGCAAACCAAACGCTTAGGCATCCAACTGGCCATGGTCAATGGCCGGTTGTCCCAGCGCAGTCTCCGGCGTTACCAATGGATAAGCCGGCTTATCTCCCGCATGCTGAAAAGTTTTGACCTGATGGCGGTGCAGTCGGAAAAAGACGCAGAAAGGTTCAAACTCCTGGGCGCCAATCCTCAACGCCTGAAAGTGACGGGGAACGTCAAGTTCGACACGGGTGCCCGGTCCCAGCTGAAGGTTTTACGTTCCGAATTGCGTATGGATTCCCCTCGTCCGGTCTGGGTGGCAGGCAGCACCCGGCCCGGAGAGGAAGAGATTATTCTCCAGGCTTTCAAGGAAGTCCAGGAGCGCATTCCGGATGCGGTATTAATTTTAGCGCCGCGGCACTTGGAGCGTCTGCGGGAAGTGGAGCAGTTGCTGGTCCGGCAGCGCACGGCGTTTACTTATCGTTCCCGCGTGTCTAAAGAATTGTTGGATTTTCCCGTGATTATTCTGGATAGTATAGGCGAGTTGGCCGAGATTTATGGATTGGCCCGGGTGGCTTTTGTAGGCGGGAGCTTGGTGCCTTTAGGCGGGCATAATCCCCTGGAGCCCGCCGTGCTGGGAGTGCCGGTCCTGATCGGCCCGCATACCGAGCATTTCGCCCGGCCGGTTGAAATTCTTTTAAAAAGTGGAGGCGCCCGGGTGATTACTACGGCGGAGGAACTGGCAGCGGCCGTAATAAATATGCTTTCCCATCCCGAGGAGGCCCGCCAGTGTGGGGAACAGGCCCGGCAGAGTGTTTCCGCCTATCAGGGCGCGGCCGGCCGGACGGTTGATCTATTGCAAAAATTATTATTGATCAAGCGATGGGCCGGGGAAGAGAGAAACTGGCGCGAGGAATCGCTTAAAACCAACCCCGATTCCTTTGCTTCCAAAGAGACCATATCGGATGACTGGCTTGAAAGGTGAGCAGGCTGACCGGTTTCATGATACCCGCGGCCTGGATTTACGGCGGATTAGTGAGTCTCCGGCGTGCCTGGCTGCGCCGCCGTCCTCCAGTCCGGCTGCCGGTTCCCGTGATTTCAGTGGGAAACCTGACAGTCGGTGGAACCGGTAAAACCGAAGCGGTATTTTTGATCTGCCGGCAATTGCGTGAACTTGGCCGTTCTCCCGGCATTCTTTCACGCGGCTATGGCCGCCGGAGCCGCACACCAATGCTGGTGGTGTCGGATGGTTCCGGTCCCCGGGTCCGGGTTGAAGAGGCGGGTGATGAACCATATCTGTTAGCCGGCCGGCTTCCGGGAACTGTTGTAGTGGTGGGTAAAGACCGGATAGCTTCAGGGACTAAAGCGGTTCAGGAATTAGGTTGCAATGTCCTGGTTCTGGATGATGGTTTTCAGCGGCGCGACCAAATCCACCGTGACCTGGATATACTGCTGATAGATGCCGGAGATCCCTGGGGCAGAGGAAGAATGTTGCCAGCCGGGCGTTTAAGAGAGCCGCTAAGCGGATTATTAGAGGCGGACTTGATTATTCTTACCCGGGCAGACCAGCATCCTATCCGGGGAATCATTGACCAACTGGCCAAATTGGCTCCCGGGAAACCGGTCATACTCGCCCGGCATGCGCCTAAAGCTCTGATTTCCCTGGAGACAGGAACCAGGCATGAGCCGGAAAGCCTGGCCCGGCGCCGCGTGCTGGCGGTTTCCGGAATTGCCCGGCCGCAGGCTTTGGCAGCGACGCTTGAGGCGCTGGGAGCCGAGGTTGTCCATACGCTGGCTTTTCCAGACCATTACTGGTACCGGGATAAAGATCGTGAATACTTGCGTCAGCAGGCAGAGGATTGGAAGGCCGAGATTGTAACCACGGCTAAAGATGCCGTCCGGCTGAGGTGGCCCCCGGAAGGGACGGTTCCGGTCTGGATACTGGAAGTGCAATTTGAAATTGTAAATCCGGAAGAAGGTTTGCTGCCATGGTTAGAAAAACTTAATAAGGATTAAACCATGGATTCTGTTTTAGTTATACGTTTTAGTTCGTTGGGTGACATTGTGCTTACCCAGCCGGTTCTGGCCCAAATAAGAAGCGAAGGATATTTTGTTGATCTGCTGGTGAAGCCCGAATACGGGATCCTGGGATCCATGCTTCCGGGAGTCTCCCGGATTATCACTTCGCAAGCTTCCCTGGCGCCTGAATACAAACTGGTTCTGGATCTGCACGGGACCCTGAAATCACGGCAAGTCACGGCTGCGGTCAAGGCCAAGAAGGTTATCCGCTATCATAAACGTTCGCTGGCCAGGCGCTTGTTGGTTCGTCCGTCCGGGCGCAGAGTATTTTGGAACCGCTGGTCAGGCCTTGACTCATCGCAGCAGGTTACTGACTGGTATGCGGCGGCCGCGGTCCGGGCGGGTTTTCAACGAACCGGCCGATTCCCCCAAATCCGGCCTGCCCCGGAGGCTGAAAAATCAGCCGCCCGCATGCTGAGGGATCATGGCATACCGGCCAAGGAGAAGATAGCCGTATTGGCGCCGGGCGCCAGGTGGCCGACCAAGCGCTGGCCGGTTGAGTATTTTGCCCGGACAGCCGAGATTTTAAGAGAACGCTTGCATATGCTTCCGGTGTTTATCGGCTGGGCTGAGGATACGCTGCTTTGCAAGACCGCGGCCCAAATGTCCAATGGCCGGGCGGTTTCTTTAGCCGGTGCTACAACTATTTCCACCCTGACCGCGATTCTCAAAAGGGCCGCCATACTGATAACCAATGATACGGGTCCCATGCATTTAGCCCTGGCCGCCGGCGGCCGGGCGGTCGCGCTTTTTGGTCCTACAGTACCGGAGTTTGGTTTTGCTCCGCTGGATCACCCCCGGGCCCGCGTGCTGGCGCGTAAGTTGGAATGTCGTCCCTGCTCGCTGCACGGAAATCTCGAGTGTCCTTGGGAGCATCATAATTGTATGCGCCGGATTTATCCTGAGGAAGTTATTTGCGCCGCTATGGATTTAATTACTTAAGCCGGAAGGATTAAATGTCATCACCTATAACTGCTGTGATCATTGCCCGGAATGCGGAAACCACGATCGGCCCTTGTGTCCGGGCCCTGGCTTTTTGCGACCGGATTATGGTAGGCGAGAACAATTCCCAGGACCATACGGTGGAACAGGCCCGGGCCGCCGGCGCGCAGGTCCAGGCGGTAGTCTGGCAGGGGTACGGGAGAACTAAGAATAAGCTGATAGCCCAGGTACCAGCGGGATGGATTCTTTCTATTGACGCGGATGAGATAGTAACTTCCAGCCTGGCGGAAGAAATCCGGGAAGCAACCGCACAGGAGAACGGGCCGGGAGCTTACTGGATAGCCCGGCGTAATTATTATTTAGGGCGGGAAATCAAACATGGAGGATGGGGTTCAGACTGGCAGCTTCGGCTTTTTCGGGCAGGTCTCGGCCGCTTCGAGGAACGCCGGGTGCATGAAGCCCTGCAGGCGCCGGGCCGTCAGGGCCGGCTGAAGCAGGCGATGGAGCATTATTCTTATGCCGGGCTGGAGGATTACCTGCGGCGTTTAAATCACTATACCGGCTTGGCAGCCAGCGAAAGGATGGAGCGGGGAAAAGACAGTTCTGGGCTCAGGCTGGTTTGCGATCCGGTCTGGACTTTTCTTAAGATGTATATGTTTAAAGCCGGATGGCGGGATGGATTTCCCGGATATGCCTTGAGTGTGCTTTCCGCCTTAAACACTCTGGTTAAGCATGCCAAGCATTGGGAGCTGCACAGGGCGCGGCAAAACCGGGAGCCAGGCAGATTATGAACCCGGCACCCATACTTTTCGTTAACTATCACGGTACCATGGGCGGGGGACAGAACCATTTGCTCGCGATATTAAACGGCCTGGACCGAAAAAAATTTACTCCCCATGTGGTCTGCTGTCAGGAAGGGAAATTCGTGGAAAGACTTAGGGAGCAGGGATTAGAGCCGGTGATGATACCTTTTGGCAAGGGCAAGGTCCGTTATCTGAGCGTCTCGCTTCCCGCGTTTTGGAAAATGTATACTCTGCTGAAAAGCCTGAATATCCGCCTGGTGCAAGTCAATGGTTTGCAGGAGGCCAAGCTGGCGGCTTATCCCTGCGCCTGGGCAAAAATACCTATGGTTTGGGTGGTAGCGCCATGAGCACCGGCGCCCGCGGCTATGTGGGCCGGAACATGCGCCGCTTGGGCCGGCGGACCCGGACTTTTATCTGCATCTCGGATTATGTGGGCCGGTTGGTTAAAAGCTATGGCGTTCCGGAAGAAAAAACCCATCGCATCTATTGCGGGACCGACCTGCAAGTCAAACGGCAATTTCCTTCCAGCTTGCGGGAGGAGCTAGGAATTGATTTTGATGAGCAGGTGGTCGGTACGACCGGGATCTGGCGACCGAATAAAGGTTTTACTTATTATATCGCCGCCTGCGAGATGATAAATAAATGGCTGCCCACGGTAAAATATTTGCTCGGCGGCAAGGCGTATAGATCTGATTATGCTTATGGCACTGCTCTCTGGATGCGGGGGAAGTTTCTGCGTGCTTTAAAAACTCTGGAGTATACCGGATATGCCCCGGATGTGGGGAGATTCATGTCTGCCCTGGATGTTTTTGTATTGCCGAGTGATTGCGAACCGTTCGGCCTGGTACTTATCGAGGCTATGGCACGCGGTATTCCGGTAATCGGGACTAAGGCCGGAGGGGTACCGGAGATCATTACCCACGGAGAAACCGGACTGCTGGTTCCTCCGAAGCAGCCTGAGGCGCTGGCGAATGCCGTGTATAATTTGCTCTGCCGTCCTGAGAAGCGCATGCAGATGGGAGAAGCCGCGCGGCTTCGCGTGGAGCAGCTTTTCGACCGGTGCAACATGGTTAAAGAATATGAGGCGCTCTATACCCGGATAATTTCAGAAAAGTCATGACCATTTCTGCCATAGTTCATACCTATAACGAAGAAAACAATATCCGCGCCTGTCTGGATACTTTGCGTTTCGCGGACGAAATAGTAGTGGTGGATAATGAGAGTGCGGACCGTACGGTGGACCTGGCCAAAAAAGCCGGAGCCCGGGTTCTGAAATACCCGGGTCAATACGGTTATCCTGAGCCGGCCCGCGTTTACGGACTGACCCAGTTGCACAGCGACTGGGTTTTTATTCTGGATGCGGACGAGAGGGTTACTCCGGAGCTGCAAGCTGAATTGCTGCGGATAAAGACCCAGTCCAACGCCTGCGATGGATATTGGATTCCCATCCGAAATCACCATTTCGGACGCTGGTTGAAACACGGGGGCCTTTACCCGGACTGGCATCTACGATTTTTCCGGCGGGAGAAAGGGACCTATCCGGAAGTGGGCCTGCACCGGGGGATTCGGGTCAACGGCACGAGCGGACGAATAAAAGGTGAAATCCTCCATTACTCCTACCGTGATATTACTCATTATTTCGAGAAATTCAATATTTATACCACGCTGGAAGCTGAACGCATTGTCCGCCAGGCGCGCCGGCCCACTGGCTATGATCTGATTCTGAAACCCGGGCATCGTTTTATAAAAGCCTATGGGTTTCATGCCGGTTTCCGGGATGGCCTGGCCGGACTGCTTTTTCATCTGTTTTCCGCGGCCTATGTCTTTGTCAGCGAGGCCAAGGCCTGGGACGAGTACCGGAAGCAGGGGGAAACCCTGCCGGTATTAAAGACTTTGTTTAAAAGAAAAAGGGGTAATATCCCGCCGCAATAGTAGGGGCGACGCATGCGTCGCCCCTACTTACTGGGTATCTTGTATGATTATTTCCGAGGGATAAGCAACGAATGAGAGATAAAACCAAGCAATCCTCAAAAATATTAATACGCAGCCCGAACTGGGTAGGGGACGCGGTTATGGCTACGCCAGTACCGCGCGCCCTAAAACGTACCCTGCCGGATTGCCAGGTTCACATACTGGCCAAATCCTGGGTAGCTCCCATCTGGGAGAAGCATCCGGATGTTGACCGGATCATAGTCATGGATCCTGAAAAACGCCGGGGATTTTGGCGCTGGATTTCTTTGGCCATGTCCTTGAGGAATTTCCAATATAATTTGGCAATTATCCTGCCTAATTCATTTTCTGCGGCCTGGCTGGCTTTTTGGGCCGGGTGTCAGACCCGGGTGGGTTATAGCAGCGATCATCGCGGATGGTTATTAAATATAAAATTGCCGTGGACCAATGGGACCCGGCATCTAGCCAGGCCCCAAATTTACCTGAACCTGGCCCGCGCCGCCGGTGCGGATGTGGATCTATGCCAGGAGAGGATTTTTACCCTAAAGATCAGTGCCGAAGAGTCGGCCAGGGCGGATAAGTTGCTGGGGCCAAAAACCTCTGGACCTCGAATAGGTCTGGCGCCGGGGTCGGTGGCGTTGAGCCGGAGATGGCCTGCGGAGCGCTATGCGCAACTGGCTGACCGGTTAATTAAGCAGGGATATCAAGTAGTGTTAATAGGCAGTGATGAAGACCGCCGGGTGGCCCTGGCCGTAGCCCGGAAAGCAAGGAATAAACTATTAGTTCTGGCCGGAGAGACCAATTTAAGGGAAGGTCTGGCAATTATCCGCCGGCTGGACCTGCTGGTCAGCAATGATTCCGGGGCCATGCATCTGGCGTATGCGCAGGGAACCAAGGTGTTGGTATTGCAGGGCGCGGCTGATCCCCGGGTGACCGGCCCTTTTGGCAATTGCGGATTTATCCTGCGCGATGAAAATTTGAAATGCTCACCCTGCATGCGCAATGAATGCCCGCGCAAGGACTTGAAATGCATGCGGAATATTTCCGTGGCTCAGGTCTGGCAGAAGATTCAAGCCATCCTGTCCGGGCCGGATAAGAGCGGTTAGTAGCGTGAACTTTACTAATATACTGGTAATAAAAATACGGGGCCTGGGGGATACTTTGCTGGCCACTCCGGCCTTGCGCGCTCTGCGCCGGGCTTTTCCAGAGGCACGTCTGACCATGACCGCAGCGCCGCCGGGCTGGGAAGTGTTGGAAAACAACCCGGATATAGATGAAATCCGGGTTTATGACAAGCATGCCTCCAGCTGGATATATCACCTGAATTTCATGCGTAGATTAAGGCAGAGCCGGTTTGATCTGGCCATAGCACTGCACGCTTCTTTTCGCACGGCCTGGCTGGCCCGGGTTTCCGGCGCGCCGCGCCGGGTGGTGCATAATCACAGCGGAAAAAATTATTTTTCCACCATGGACATTCCGGCCAAGAAAGAATCCAAGTCCGCGATTCAGCGGGATCTGGATGTCGTCCGGGCCTTGGGCATACCAGAGGCCGGGGAGAAATTGGTTTTTCCTCTGGAAGAGCGTCATTTTATTGGGGCGCGCACTTTTTTGGAAAAGCACGGCCTGCTGAGAGCCAAGCGCCTCATGCTTCTGGCGCCGGGCGCGGGCAAAAAGCGCAAACAGTGGCCGGCTGATGCGGCCAAGGCTTTTTTAAATCAGAGTCCTCAGGATATTGCCTGGGTTATTGCGGCCGGGCCGGGGGAGCAGGAAATGATGGCGGATATCAGCGCCCGCGTTAAAGATTGCCCCCCGATATTCCAGGGGAATATAAAAGAGCTGGGAGCATTAATGACCTTGAGCAAGGGAGTAGTGACCGCTGATTCCGGGCCCAAGCATGTGGCCGTGGCAGTCGGCGTGCCGACCTTGACCCTCTGGACCGATGAGCCCGAAGCGGAATGGCATCCCTATGACCTGGCCCGTCACGCCCTGGTTCGTCCCCCTTCCGGCATAGTCGCGGACATTTCACCCCAAGCAGTTGCCCGGGCGGTAGAGCGGCATTTTGGATAGTTTGTTCCCTAGGAACCAGTCGGACTTTGTTGTTGACTTATGATATACTGACAGCAGTTTCCCCCTTTTCAAAAAGGGGGATTTTATAAATGGCACCATGGGGGATGTTGCTGAAATAGTGGCGCAGAGGGATATTGATAGTATTATGACCAAAATTACCGAGTAGAGACGCCCAATTTGGGCGTCTCTACAAATAATGCTATCCGGAAAATCCGGACAGTTCAGAAACAATGAATCCGGGACGTTGATTAGTCAGTAAGTGAGCGCAATTTACATGAGCCCGTATTACCGAACAACGTCCCCCATCACAGAAGATCATAGGGCAGCTTATCCATTGAGAAGCAGGGACATCAGCTTGACAATAATGTTGGTGTAGTGTATTGTAGTAAAGGAGGTTCGCCATGAGATCAGTACTGTCAATAAGCCTGCCCGACAAGATTGCCCGTGAGCTCGACCGGTTCGCAAAGAGCCAGGGAAGGAACAAGAGCGACGTGGTCAAGGAATCAATCGGCATTTATCTTTGGGAGTCCCGGTTTGAGGGCGCGCGGAAAAGCCTCGGCGCGCGGGCAAAGAAGAAGGGCATGGTAACAGACGAAGATATTTTTAAGGAAGTGTCGTGAAGGCGGTATTCGACACCAATGTACTCCTCGCGGCCTTTCTCACTGAAGGCGTCTGCGCAAAGCTTCTGACGCGGGCGCGGAAACAACAATTCAACCTTATCGCCTGTCCCTTCATCCTGCATGAATTCGAGCGAATCCTTTCCAAGAAATTCTCAGCGACAAAACCGGAAAAGAAAAACGCACTGGCGTTGATCACCGAGGCGGCCCAGGACATCGTGCAGCCTTCAGAAACTCCGACCGGGGCTTGCCGGGACAAAGATGACGACAATGTTCTGGCCTGCGCTCTGGAAGCAGACGCTGATTATCTTGTCACGGGAGATAAGGACCTTCTTCACTTGAAAGTGTTCAGGGGGATACACATGATCACTCCCCGGGACTTTGAAATGCTTTTTGATAATTGAGGACGGCATCGTTGAACAAGACGATAAAAGTGGGGGAGAAACTGGTTCAAGACCGTGATCTAAAGCTACTAAGCTAACTCCGTCACTCACATGAACCGTCACGCTCTGGTGCGTTCCTCTTCCGGCGTGGTCGCGGATATCTCACCCAAGCGGTTGCCCGGGCGGTAGAGCAGCATTTCGGATAGTTTGTTCCCTGGGAGCTTGAGCAATTAGTCCGAAATTCAAGTATTCCCCTCCCTTTTTGACGGGAGGGGATAAAAGCCTTTAAAATCGCACCCTCACCTAACTTTTCCCCTCGTTGAGGGAGAGGGATTATTCATATCAAAATCTAATTGCTCAGGCTCCTAGAAATGACACCTGATGAAAAACAAAGTTTGAGAATTTTAGCACGTATTCTTACTCGCTAAATTTTAAAGGATAATAAAAAAGAGCGTATTATGGTTCAAAACAACAATGAATATTTTATTGAACGTTTCCTCTATCCTTGCGACTCCTCTAAAGAGATCACCCTGGAGGTCGATGGATTACTTCGAATTAATGAGGAAAACCGCCAAAATGCAAAATTGGTAACATTTGATGAATTTGTGAAACTACCCGGCGCCATTCTATTAGCCGAAGGCGGCATGGGTAAATCGAGAGTGATGCAACAACTTGAAAATATCTTTCCTGGAAAGTCGTTTTTACTGGAAATGGACCGATTTATCAAAGACCCTCAAGGTTTAAGGGGAGCTATTGATGCATTTCTCAGCTTGCCATTCGGTCCCGAGGATATCAATAGGGCCATACTTATTGATGGATTGAATGAAACGCCAGATCTCGTTGGACCGCTTTTACACAAAATTAGTAACATTCCACCTGCGATCACGATATGGATTGCTTCGCGCGATTTTGACGGCATGCGGAAAATTCAAAAGGGATATCCACAACTGCAATCTTTTGCGCTTGCGCCCTTGCGTGAACCGGATATTGTCGAGTATGCCAATCAAGCCGGCGTGGATGGTTTTCGATTTATCAAAGCGGTTCACCAACAAGGTATTGCTCCGATTTGTGCCAAACCAATCGGGTTAAAGATGGTGCTCTCCGTTTTTAAAGAAAATGACACCCTGGAAGGTCTGGGCCAAGTTAAACTATGGCATAAGGGCATCCAACATCTCTGCGATCAAACTCCATCCGCAACAGGAATATCGGGCACGTATATGCGCGATGATATTGTTGCCTGTGCCGCCTGGATGGCCGTCTGTTTAACTTTATCAGATAAACAAGTGATATGGACTGGTATTGAAAGTAATTGCCCTGAGAAACAATGTGTCTCCATTTCGGCGATGGTGACCGAAGGCTGTCTACCTGAGAAAATTCAAGAAACCCTCACGCGTGGTGTATTCTCACCCTTGAGTGATGGCCGCGTTCGTTTCACACATGCACTCTACCAGGATTATCTGGCGGCTTATGGATTTAAACAATTTATTCCGCAAATTCACTGGCCGTCTTTGTTGATGAATCATGACAGAAGTGGTACTTTGCCGCAGCGGAATGGAATTGCTGTTTGGCTTGCGGGTTTTGACAAAAACTTTTGCGATGCTTTATTTGATATTCAACCCGAAATCTTACTCGCGTCCGTGGATGCAATTCAAACGATAGGTCCTCAAACAGTTTGTACTGCGCTATTCGATCGGGCAATCTCGATGAGTTATCACCAACGTCATCGAAAAGCATTTGAACATAATTTATTTCGCCTGGCGTGTGCCGAAACGTCATCTGCACTTCATGAACGGTTGCGAAAAAGGGATGCCAGTGAATCAGAAATTGAATTGGCTATTGAAATCGCTGAAGCTTGTCACTGCCGCGAACTTTCCGATGCTCTTGCGGATAGGGTACTTGACCAATCACTGCCGCTAATGCAACGTGTAGATGCCGCATATGCGATTGACCGCTGGGATAATGAAACAGCCAAAGGACGGCTTAAAGCGCTTCTGCCCATCAATCCAGCAACTGATTCATACGACCAACTTCGTGGAATCTTATTGCAATGCTGTTGGCCAGAGCATCTGACAGCGGAAGAGCTTCTTCATCAACTCATTCAACCGCAGCGAAGCAGTTTTACTGGTTCTTATGAAATGTTTCTAACACGTGGATTGCCACATACCTTTGAAGCCACGATCAATGCGTCAAATGCTCTGGTATTTTTAGAGTGGAGCTTGCTTCACATTACCGAGAATGACCCGTATGATTCGCTTGGGGTGTTAGCACGTAGGATTTATTCTCACTGTTGGCAATGGACTTCAAATCCCGATATACGGGCGTTGCTGGCACGAGGATATTTGAAAGCTTCAAAAGAATATAGAGCGCCTTTTTTTGCGGAACGCTATCGTGGTGAGTTGGAGTTGGAAAAAGTTTTATCGCGAGAAAATATTTTTCAAGATCGCACTGGACGTTTGTTGGTGTTGGAAGAAATCATCCGAATGGATGCGAATGCTCAGGGTATCGTACATATTTCAGGCAATGATTATCCACTTTGTGGATTAGGCGATGAAAATGTTATTTTTGAAAAGATTTTGGGAAATCCTACAAGTTCCTTGGCCAGTTCTTGGGTGGCATATCTTAAAGTAATCCTTCGAAATGACGAAATAGATAAGTTCGCTGAGCAAGTAAGTCTGCTTCATAACCTGCGTCCTGATCTAATGGATTCTATTGATACACTTAAAACAATGGCTCTGGAAGCTGTAGCGCAAAGACAAGAATGGGAACGACAATGGAAAGTAGATGGGGAAGCCCGCGAATTAAAAGAACAGGCCAAACAAGTTGCTATTGACTCCGAGATTAAATCCAAACTTCAACAAACCGATTTGGCAGCGAACCATTTTGGACGGCTAGCTAGATTGCTTTGTTTCGAGAACGGACAGCTTTTACTACATACATTAGATTTAACTCAATCACCAGGATGGAGTAAACTCCAACCTGACGTGCAAAATTCTTTAGTTACATTAGCGGAACACTACTTAAAAGAGGCAGTGGAAACATCCAGTGGTCCCGAGAAACTACTGTTTTCATATGCCCAAGCGCTCACACTTCTTCACATTAAAAAACCAGGTACATATGAAGCTTTAAGTGGGAATGTATGGAATAAAAGCGGGGTAGAAGTACTAAAATTAGCTGGATTGTCGGATTTGAGCCCCAGTGAGTGTTTGGTAACGTTGCTAAATACTTTTTCCAATAAATTTCCGGATATTGCCGAAAACGCTTTAATCCAAACGGTGCGCCAGCAATTACAAAACGGATATATTTCGATTTTAGATTATTGGGGAGAGCGTTTGTCAGATAAACAAGCTCAAGCCATTTTAAACATAGTGGGAGATCCAGTGATTGGAACGATTAAAAGCGGTCATATTCTCGACGCGTTGGTGCAAAACGGAAAAGAAACTTTAGTCAGGGAATATCTAAAAACGTTGCTCGTGGAGGTTTGGAGCCCGCATCCGCATAACAATCTAAATCATCACGTGCATTTAGCGCTTGTTCTAAATCCGAACCATTACTCGTCCCGTTTTCTCACTGCATTGCAGACAGACCGAGCGTGGGGCAGACAGTGGTTTGAATCAATAGGATTGGATCGGGAAGGACACCTAATCGATGCTTTAGGATCCTGTTCACCTGATGTCATAGCCGAAGTATATATCTGGTTGCATACGGAGTATCCGGCCAATACAGAACCCGACCATGAAGGCGGTTTTATGGGCCCACTGGATTATATTCATTTATTCAAACCCCGACTCATTAATCTCTTAGTAACCGGTGGTGAAGAAGGTTCTGCCGCCGCTCTGGAAAAAATACAGGCTCAGTTTCCAGATAACGGGTGGTTGCGAGACTGGTGTATTGATGCTAGGAACAATGAACTAGCAGCAAAGTTGCCAGTGCTTAGTTTTGAGATTATCAAAGTATTGCGCGAGGAAAAAAGTTCGGCGCGTAGGTTGGTAAACTCGATTTCGGATTTAAAAGAGATCATAATCGAAAAGCTTGATGGCTATCAGTCCTATCTTCAAAAAGATATAGTACCTGCTGTGCGTGATTTATGGAACACTAAAAAAGACGGATCATCGTGCTGGCCCAAAAAAGAAGAAGATCTTTCAGACCATCTGTGTCGCTATTTGAATCTCACCTTGAGAAGCGGTGTGGTTATTAACCGCGAGGTACAGATCAGTCGCAAACTTTTTGAAGACGGCGCACAGGGATCCAAAACTGACCTGTGGGTCCAAGCTTTTCCTCCAGAGGGCAAACCTGTGACGCTTTGTATCGAGGTGAAGTGTAATTGGAATCCATCAGCAGAAACTGCCCTTGAAAAGCAATTGATTGATAAGTATATGCCGGGAAACAGGGCCGAAGCAGGTATTCTTCTGCTCGGATGGTTTGAATGCTCATCATGGGATAAAAACGATAATAGACAAGCAAATTCAATTCGCATATGGAAAAATAGCATTCTTGCGAAAGAAGATCTAGACAGTCAATGTGAACAAAAGAGAGCAGCAGGTCATTTGGTCTATAGCCGAATCATTGATTGTAGTTTGACTTAATAAACTCATTTGTAATAAGAAAAATATTTTATTCGAACCGTATAATCGAGTAGAATCCGGGAGGTGGGTTAGTCAGTAAGTGAGCGCAATTTACATGAGCCAGGTTAACTTGACAAATTGACTCCGTCCGTGTGCCACGAAACAATACACCCAAGGCGCACTTAACCCGTGCGCCTTTTTTGTTTTAAGCGTTGGTGGTGGCTGGCCCTGCACCGCATGGTGCAGGGCTTGCACCTTTCGCCCAACCTGGAACGGTTGAAATGGCAAGTTAAGAAACGTCCCGGTTCAGAGGACAAGCAAGGTTAATATTAGTAGCGATGAGAATCGAGAACAAAATGAAGAGACCCAGGCAACACATAATAGATGCAGAGGCGGAAAAAATATTCCGGAGTTCTGTTCCTTCGACAGAGTGGTTAATTAGAGATATTGGAAAAAATGATTATGGAATAGATTTTGAATTAGAATATTTCAATGATAAAAAGTCGACCGGGATAATCATTAAAGTGCAATTGAAGGGAACAGAGAATCTAAAAATAAATAAAAGTGGTTCTTTTATTTCCCGGGTTTTTGACATCGATAATATTAAATATTATCTCGAGGAGATAAATATCCCATTAATAATTGTGATTGTTGATATTGAATTGTCAAAGATTTACTGGCACAATCCGAAATTGGACGATGTATTGCAAAATGATTACTTAGAAGCGATGAAAAATAAACAAAAAAGTGTCAGTTTGCGTATTAACACAACACATATACTACCGAACGATTTTCCGTTGCTTAAATACGAATACTATAGGACGCAAACGCTTCTTTCGGCAAACACTCTTTCGAGAAATAATGAGAGCTATTTTTCCGAGATACTAGGATTTCTAGATAAAGAGAAGGCAATAGGTGGTCTTCAAAATAAAATAGAAATAGTGAAACTAGCTCATGTCCGTGATTGTTTAGAGAAATTTAATCCGGAGAAATTCAACGAAATACTAGCACGAATTGATTCGCTGATAATATCTGCAGATTGTAATTTAGATACGAAATATCAGGCGATGCTTTACCGAAAAGAAACCGAACTTAAAAAGGATATCCATTTAAATCAAGGGAAAAACATTGATAAAATCTATCTTGACTATGCTTTGCGATTAAAAAAAATATCAGACAAGGGCCCTGCACATCTTAGGATGATAAGCCTTGCTCTGCATAAAACAGCTAAATTGCAAATACTTGTTAACAGAGAATATAATATTTACCTTAATCTGAAGATAAAGAGTGGCCAAATGGCGGAATTTTGGAAATATTCTGTTCTGTCAAATAGAATTATGATAAACAAAAAAATACAAATATTATTCAAACAATTAGATCAGCTAATTTTCATTTTGATTAAGCTACATCAGGCATATTCTTTGCCTTCTCTCATTCGTGAAATTATATTAAGTTTCAATAAATATATTGTAAGATTGAGGTCGGAAAAACTTAACGTGGCAGCCAATGTGTACTGGGGAAAGTTGTTTGACCTTATTGAAGTAGCTTTCAGAGTAATAGAGTTTTATAAACTGTATGAAATGTATGAGGTGATTAATTTTATCGTACCTGCTATGAATTATGAAAATGAAATCGAATTAAATAAAGAATTAGAAAAAGCAATAGCGCTGATATTGGATATAAAGCATGAAGAGTATAAAATTAAAACAAAAAAAGAATTTGTGCAGAATGTGAATGAATACAGAAATATATCAAGCAAAAAAGGAAAAGAATTCAGCATAAAAGATGAGATTGAATTTTATAAAGAACAAGCTAAAACATTTGGTGTCGATTTAGATGATCAGGAGGATGAAATATCTAGAATAGTTAATATTGGCATATTGGATTTAAATCCCGAGAGAATATTAAAAAAGTGTTCTTATCTTTATGTGCGCGGGACTGGTCATGGATTGGTTGCGGAGATGCTACATTTACCAACAGCGGGATTTAAACGGCTAGTCTGCACTAAGCTTGGATATTCGGTAGAAGGTTTGTCGCTTGATAGTATTTACCAGTCTATAGAAAAGCAATTTTGTAGCAAATGTATAAGTAATCATCCCCACCCACCAAATTGGAAATGGTCTCGAAAATGGCAACGTGAACAAGATAAAATATTCTTTAACACATAAATTGTGAATACGGAACGTTGGCTAGTCAGTGAATGGAATCCGTGACATTGGTTAGTCAGTAAGTGAGCGCAATTTAAATGAGCCAGTATTACCGAACAAAGTCCCTCATCCCGCTGCATCTCCTTGTCGCGCCGAAGCGTTAGCGAAGGCGGAGGCGGTGAAAAAACCGCATGAACTCCTCCGGAATCCGGTCTAACCAAATATGGCTTGCCAATACCACTTGAGCCATATTACAATTCTGGAGGTAGACATGACGGAAAAGAAGGTGATAACATTGTCGGAGTTGAAAACGGTTATGGAAGAAGTCGCAACGAACTATAAAAAGATCATAGAAGTTGTACAACACAATCATTCGGAAACCCAGGCGGAATTTCAAATTATAAAAGGGGATATTCGCTCCCTGAAGGAACAAGCTGGCGTATTGACGGTGGATGTTCATGGATTAAAGGGGCAAGTCGCCCTTTTGCACGAAGGCCAGACGGAAATTAAGAATTCATTGAAACAGAAGGTGGGCCGGGACGAATTCGCCGCACTGGAGATGCGTGTGGCCAGGTTAGAAAACAAAGCGGCCTAGTGTATTACGGGACGTTGACGGTTATCTTTGTAATTCTTTGTGCTTTTTTCATTAATGTTATTAATTTTTACCTACCCGTATTACCGAACAATGTCCCCCATCACAGGCTAAAAAGGCTTGGGTGCTGGTAGCATATTGGGGCAAAAAGTTGGAGATTTCCGGGATCGAAATAGCGAAATATTTAGGAGTCAGCAATGCCGCAATCAGCTATCTGGTACGCCGTGATGAGCAGTATGCCAGGGAAAGAGGAGTTAACTTGTTATTTTACCACGTCCCCAAAGTTCAAAAGTAGTTGGCAGAACAGGTAAGAAAGCCAGACGTTTTTCAGGCAAGTGTACCAACTAAGCGGCAAGGGTCAAAATTCCATTTCACGCTGAACCAATACATGAATCGTTGAGAATCATTTATGAAATTAATAAAGCCGAAAAAAAAAGTAGTTATTGTTTTCTTTATTATATTAAGTGGACTTGTATTTCTTTTTTTATGGGCATGCGGTGGCATACAGTTACCCGGAATCATAAAAGGACAGGTGTATGACTTTGGTACTGGTCATCAATCAAAGTTTCAAACAAATAACAAAATAATAATACTAACATGGAATATTGCTTATGCCCATGGATTTGGTTCAGAAGGTAAGAGATATATCCCGCAGAATGCAGAAGAGATGAGTAATCGTATCAAACGTATTGGTGATATAATCCGCAATAGCAGAGCTGATGTGGTGTTATTACAGGAGATTGACTTTGATTCACATCGTAGTCATAATGTTGATCAGTTAAGAAAATTATCGTGTATTACTGGTTTGCGTTATGCTGCTCGTGCAGTGACTTGGAAAGCTGGATACGTTCCATTTCCATACTGGCCACCTAATCATCATTTTGGTGCTATGTGTTCGGGCGGAGTTGTGCTTAGTCGCTATCCTATTACTATTAATCATGTAACATTACACCCAAAGCCTAAAAAAAATCCCTGGTGGTACAATGCTTTTTCTTTGTTTCGGTATACCCAGGAAGTGAAGATCCATTGGGGTAAAAAAATCATTTGGGTAATAAACAATCACTTGGAGTCATTTAATCAAATCAATCGTGTAAAACAAGCCAATGCTTTAGTTGAAATAGTTGGTAATTACACTAACTTTGCAGGGATGGTAATTGTTGGTGGTGATATGAATACTATTCCACCTGAAGCGACTGTACATCACGGTTACCCAGATGGTACAGGTGATGATTATCGTGGTGATACTACAATGTATATACTTAGGAGTATGTCCAAGTTCAAAGAAGTAGTGAAGAAAGAGAGCTGCCAGAAAAATGAGTCAGCTTTTTTTACATTCCCAGCCCATGCACCTAATCGTCGCCTTGATTATTTATTTGTTCCAAAAAATGTGTTGGTAAAAGATGTACGCATGATATCTACTGGGGATCTATCAGACCATTTACCGGTCCGAGCTGAATTGATATGGCTAAAAGTCATTAAGGAAGGTTTTTGATTTTGATGCTTATTCCGCTCAAGACGGCAACCCATTCCAGTCATGGCGGCCACCTTCTCCCACTGAACAAAATCTAATGAACGAAGTGGGATGTAGGTTAGTTAGTAAGTTGAACATGTCTGACCGTAATTTTATGCTAACTTACTAGCTAACCTACTGGAGTTCCCCCATCACAGAAGATAATAGGGCAGCTCATCCGCTGAGAAGCAGTACAACTGAATCCGGGACGTTGGTTAGTCAGTAAGTGAGCGCAATTTACATGAGCCAAAACGTCCCCGTTGAAAGGTTAAGAAATGAAAAGTAAAGATGTTGACAAATATATAGGTAAGTTTGATGGTGAGAAAAAGGTAGTTCTGAAAAAACTCAGGACTATTATTCTGAAGACTTTTACCAATATAAAGGAAGAGATGAAAATGGGTGTTCCATGGTATGAAGACAAGTATTACTTAGTTGGTTTGAAAGACCATGTGAATATTGGTTTTTCTATAAATGGTTTATCAAAAAAAGAAATGGGTCTTTTTGAAGGTGCTGGTAAATTGATGAGACATATTAAGGTTTTTTCTGTTGAAGATATAGATGAAAAGAAGTTGGTTAAACTTCTGAAAGTATCCAATAAATCAATATGCCTCCATTCAAAAAAGAAAGGAATGAAATGAATGTATCGTGAATACGTGAATAACGAGTGAATCCGGGACGTTGGTTAGTCAGTAAGTGAGCGCAATTTACATGAGCCAGGTTAACTTGAAAAATTGACTCCGTCCGTGTGCCGTGTGCAACGAGGCTGTACGAGAGATGAAGGCAGCGATACTCGGCATTGGTTTACACGAGCAGGTGCCAAACCGTCTTGAGCTGCTGTGTTCAAAAGGCATGGTGGTGAGCGTCAAGGCAAGACGAAGTGGAATGTCTCCCCCCATCCCCATGATAACTGATACAACCCCTTCAGCCTGAACTTATCTCGTTGACGTAGTATTCCAGCTCTTGTTACACTTGCCTTCAAATATAATTTCTATCAGCCGGATAATTTGATGACATTGAAAGGAGAAGTGGAGGATATGTTGTGGAAAAAGATATCAACCGTGGGAGTTGGGATGTTAGCCTGGGGATGCCTTTCAGGCGGGATGGCAGAGGCGAAACGCAACGTACTTGAAATGATAAAAACAGACGTAAAAGCCGATATTAGTAGTTCCGGGAATATAACCGGCGAGAAGGAACCAAACGATGATTTGCTTTCTCCACAAAAGTTGGAATTAGGCGCGGTCATTAAAGGACGTATAAATAAAAAAGAGGATATGGATGTTTATCATTTTGCGGTTGCATCCAACAAGCGGGAAGTAATTATGATCACTTTGGATAACACCGCTGCCAAGTTCAGTCCGCATATCGTAGTATATAGTCACAATAGAGAGCCCGTGGGATACATCGCTTCGCAACGCGCCGGTGTCAGGACTTTGCGGGCTAAAATGACAGTCGGGCCTAAGGAAGAATATCTCATTCAAATATTCAGCAGCAAGATTGGCTATGGTCTTGAGTATGCCCTGAAGAAGATAGATGAAATAAAATCCACAAAACCGTATTTCCTTGAAGTGAGAAAGGCCACTTTAAAGGATGGGATACTGATAGATAAACATGAACCGAATGATGATCTTCTGCAGCCTACAAGCTTGGAGTTGAATACGTCGGTAAAGGGGACTATCGAACCGCTGAGAGATGTGGATTATTATAAATTTCACTTAGCGTCGAATAAAAAGGAAGAAATAGAAATAAATATTACAAATCAGGCGAAAAATATTGCCCCTAATATTATTGTATATGATGGAAATCGGGAAGAACTTGGTTGGCGCGGAACGGAAAAGGGAGCGGCATCGGTTGGGGCAAAATTGGTGGCGCAACCAAACCGGGATTATTTCATTGCCGTATTTAGCGGTACCTTTGGCATAAATGCTGAATATGCGCTTGAGAACCGGCATAAAGAAAGATCGGATAAATATTATTCTTTAGAAGTGAAATTAGTATCCACGGCTGCGGATAAATATGAACCGAACGATGATTTGTTGAAAGCGACTCAGGTATCGCTGGGGAAGATTAAAGGCACTATCAATCCGCCTTGGGATATTGATTGTTATAAATTTAAGGCTCTGAAATCTGGGAAAATGCATATACAACTATTAAATCCCGCATTGGAAATTACCCCGAGGTTTATAGTATATAATTCTAAACGTATAGAAATTGGAAAAGCTACTACGAAGCAAAAAGGCGCGGCAAAAATTGGAATGCGCGAAAATATCAAGGCAGGAAGAGAGTATTATGTAAAAATATATAGCGGGGGGTTATACGATTCAAAGCCGGATGACGCCCATTCTGATAAGGAATACACCTTGAAAATAGAAGTGAAATAAAAAACATGGGAGAAGGGGATGCAGGGGGATTTGCTGAAAAAACGCACAACTATTTATTCAAAATCCCCCGTAATCCCCCTTTTAAAAAAGGGGGAAGTTATATAAAAATGCAATTTAAACGCAGATTAGTTTTTTCAACGTTGTTAAGTCCGACAGGCTCCTAGGACGTTAATTAGACAGTAAGTGAGCGTAATTTACATGAGCCCGTATTACTGAACAACGTCACGTCCCCCCAACTCATTGAGCCCGATTGATTCGACAAGCTCAGCAACCGGTTCAACATCATGGGGTTCCCAAAGTTCGCTGGAAAATGTTATTGACAAGCCCAGGATTTATGGTATATATGGAATATGAGTGTCCAAAAATACCAAAAAAATGGAGAAATAATACCCAGAATACTCAGCCATCCGGAGACTTCTTTTTTTCTTTTTGGGCCTAGAGGCACTGGGAAATCCACTTGGCTTAGAGCTAAATTTGCTCAAGCTTTATGGATAGACTTATTACAACCCGATCAATTTCAGAAATTCATGGCACATCCAGCTTACCTGCGAGAGCTAATTGAAGGCCAACCTAATAAATCTGTCATAATTATCGATGAAATTCAGAGGATTCCGGAACTATTAAGCTTAATTCATGCCCTCATTGAAGAGAAAAAAGAAAAGCAATTTATTTTAACCGGGTCAAGCGCAAGAAAGTTAAAACGAACCGGAGTAGATCTTTTAGCCGGCAGAGCGATATTATGTCAGATGCATCCATTTATTGCCGCTGAACTTGGAGATGATTTCAATTTGGACCAGGCGCTTGAACTTGGATTACTACCTTTAGTAGTTACTGCTAAAAATCCTTCAAAAATACTAAAGGCTTATCTGGCGCTATACATTCGTGAAGAAGTTCAGCAAGAAGGCTTGACCCGTAATTTAGCCAATTTCACCAGGTTTTTAGAAGCCATATCCTTCTCGCAAGGATCAGTAATCAATACAAACAATATATCCAGAGAATGCCTGGTAGAAAGAAAAACAGTTGAACGCTATATTGGCATTTTAATAGATTTATTAATAGCTTTTCGTTTGCCGGTTTTTACTAAAAGAGCCAGAAGGGAAATTATAGCGCATGATAAATTTTATTTCTTTGATGCCGGCGTGTATAGATTTTTACGCCCGCAAGGCCCTTTGGATCAACCTCAGGAACTGGATGGAATAGCTTTAGAGACTTTAGTATTTCAGCATTTAAAAGCCTGGAATTCAACTATTGATGATGAGCATAAAATATATTATTGGAGAACCAAGCATGGAATAGAAGTGGATTTCATTATCTATGGTAAAAAATATTTTTTGGCTATAGAAGTAAAAAATACTTCCAAAATACGTCAGGAAGATTTAAAAGGTTTAAAAGCTTTTTTAAATGATTATCCTGAGAGTCGAGGTGTTTTTCTATACCGTGGGACCGATCAAATTTTACGAGACAAAATATTATGTATGCCTTGTGAATCGTTTTTAAAAAAATTAAATAAAAATTTCAAACTATAAGTATTACTGGACGTTGGGAATCCGGGACATGGTTAGTCAGTAAGTGAGCGTAATTTACATGAGCCAGGTTAACTTGACAAATTGACTCCGTCCCTGTGCCACTGCGAGCGTCTAAAGGGGAAGGTCCTTTGGCCGACTCACCTCAATTAAAGGGTGAAAACTGGAGGATAATATGAAATTTAAAAAATGTCTGATAGTGGCAATATATATTGCAATGTTTATAAAGGGAATAAGTATAGCAGAAGCAGGAGACGCGAAAATCTGGGATACCATGAAAAATTATACTGATAGGCTCTACACCTTTCAAGCATGGCCAGACCGAGCCGATTGGATACAGGTACCATATGGAAATACCGATTATCAATTTGTAGGAGACCCGGTAATTGAAAATGGTAATTTCTGGTTATTTTTACAATCAATTATAGCTGAATCTCCGTTTTTATACGCAAATATCGAGGGGAGACCGGGAACAGTTGGTGAACTATATGGCACCCAGTTTCCAGGTTGGAGAAGGAATTCGATAAGCGTTTCTACTGAAATAATTACCAATACAGCAGAAGAAGTGACTGTAAAGTATACGTCACAACATTATAAACCAGAATATCCTGGATATAATACGGTAACATATAGGATAAAAAAGAATTCTGGTTGGATAGAAGTTAAACCCATTGGCGATCCTTTGTATAGTAAATATATTCATTCTGCGCCTAATCGTTTTGCAGCTGCGCCCAGCAATGATGGAACGGGCAACGATTTTATTGTAGACCCACACAAAGATTGGGTGGATCTTCCACCCCAGCGGATCACGCATTATCCTCCTAATACTAATAACGATTTCATGTTATACCAAATGTTTCAAGGTACTGACGACTATAGTATGGACATGGTGACTTATCTAAATCCAACTGCATCTAGCCCAAGAATAAATAGTATTACCAATGAAACTACACCTCGCCTTAGCACTATAGGGGCATACATGAATGAAGACAATCGTGCTATATATTTAGGTGTCATCAATCATAAAAATGTATTCCGTCACGAAGATGTTGGGGGATGGAGTTATACAAATCCCGCTGGTGGATTGAATGTCAATGTGGGGGATACCTATACGACTTCATTTATCCCTCCTATCCCAGGCAGATGGCGTATATCAGGCAGGGTTGGTGGAAAGTACTACACCAGTGATGTATATGATGGCGACTTTACTTTTACAAGTCCGGTTAGTGGCAAGTTAGAGGTTGTGGTAATGTATCTTTATGACAGAACTGCGGCTACCCCTGCAGAGGTAAATACGCCAATGGATATTTATCGTGAGACTGTGGATACTTCAACTTTAACTCCAACACCTACACCAGTAAAGCCAACCATTGATATCAGTTACACTTCAATCCCAGTAATCGACGGGCTTAAAGATGATTGGGCAGGAATGAGCGGAGTTTCGTTTAAAGATGACTCAGGTCGCGGCAGTGCAGATAACACTGCTAGTGTGAAGGCGGCATGGGATGATAGCTATCTCTACTTTTCATTCGAGGTTACCGATACCAACCTTCAAGCAGTTGAGACGGTCAGGGATGGTGCGCTTTCCCTGGATGATGTAGTTGAGGTATACATTGATACCTTGAATAACGATGGTGCTCTGATGCAGACGGATGACTATCATTTTCTTGTCAACTTGAATAATGCAGTAGGAGAAAAGCAGGGGACTGGAAGCGGAAAGGATGCCAGCTGGGATTGCAGCGTAGTCTCTGCGGTTACGGTCAATGGAACAGTTGGAGATGATAGCGATATTGATACGGGATATTTTGTTGAGCTGGCTATCCCCTGGGCTGATATAGGAGGAACGCCCCTGAAAGGGAGTGTCATGGGACTGGATCTTGCCATTGGAGACCGGGACAGTATAGCTGATGGGTACCAATATTTCGACTGGAGCGACCTCACCAGTTTTGCCTATCCAGACGGATGGGGTGATGCCGTCATTTTACCAAAGGGTGACAGGGAAAATACAGGTGCCGATGGGAATAGAACGGTTATCGTATGTCCCAATCCGTGGATTATAAGTAAAGGATATTCGGAGAAAATAGTTTTTAGTGAGTTGCCTCAAGCGGCGACCATAAGGATTTATGATGTATCCGGAAAGTTAGTAAAGACTATAAAGCATAAAAGTACAGCAGATGGTGGGAGCGAGGAGTGGGATGTATCTGGGATAGCGAGTGGGGTGTATATATATTGCATTGAATTATCAGAAGGAGTGGAGAAAGGGAAGGTGACTATAGTAAAATAATGCCTGAAAAAGTGCCAGGCACTAGGCAGTTGAAATGGTAAAAAACGGGGGTGGAATGATGAATAAACAATTAGCCGTCGGTAACAAGTTGAGTATATTCGGAGTAATATTTTGTCTGAATCTGCTATTCGGAACCAGCGCGAAATGCGATTGGGTGCAGGCTGGCGGAATTTTGAACATGAACATAAACGAGAACGGTACTACTCCGAGTATGGCCATGTTTAATGGCACGCCCTATGTGGCTTGGCGGGAGCCTAGCGTTGTTCAATATCAAATATTTGTTAAGCATTACGATGGCAGTAGTTGGATCCAGGACGGCGCGAGTCTGAATGTGAATCCGAGCATGGGTGCGGCAGATCCGCATATGGCCATGTACAATGGCACGCCCTATGTGACTTTTTGGGAAGTAAATATTGCTGCGGGCGGGAATCAGGTCTATGTGAAGCATTATAATGGCGTAAGCTGGGTGTGGGACGGTGGGAGCCTGAACGTGGATCCGGGCCAAAACGCATATCAACCTTTTATCGCTTTTTCCAATAGCACGCCCTATGTGACTTGGGAGGAACGCAATGGCGCTCCTACTCCTAAAAGTCAAATTTACGTCAGGCATTACAATGGCAGTAGTTGGCTCCAGGACGGCGGGAGTTTGAATGTGAATACCAACCAGGATGGGTTTTGGCCCAGTATGGCTGTTGCCAATACCACTCCCTACGTAACGTGGTATGAATCCGATGGCACTCACTATCAAATCTATGTAAAGCATTACGATGGCAGTAGTTGGATTCAGGATGGCGGGAGTCTGAATATCAACACCAGCCAGCACGCATATTGTCCTGTCATGGTTATGTCAAATAATACGCCCTATGTAATCTGGCGGGAATATTTTAGCCCGGGAACGCACATCTTCGTGAAGCATTGGAATGGCAGTGACTGGGACCAGGTTGGAGCGGGGAGTTTGAATGTTAACGCAAATCAAGGCACCAAGGCTCCTGATCTGGCGGTTTACAATGGTACGCTCTACGCCAGCTGGATGGAATGGAACGGAACGACCGAGCAAATCTATGTGAAGCATTACAATGGCAGCACTTGGATTCAGGACAACGGGAGTTTGAACGTGAATATGGACCAGGATGCCTACAGCCCCAGTATCGCGAATTCAAATGGAATTCCGTATGTAAGCTGGCAAGAAGGCAATGGTTTGCAAGATAAAATTTATGTAAAACATTTTGACATTGCCTTTACGCCTGTACCCACTGCTACACCTTATGGCACTCCGACGAAAGCAGCGGATGAAAATAGCGGAGGAGTAAAAGCCTATCCTATGCCGGCGCAGGGCAAGGATGTGTGGTTTTCATATCCGGTTGCCGGCCCTTCGCAGGTGATTATCGAAATTCGGAATGTTTCGGGGAAAAAATGCGCCGAAATAAAAGATACCGTCGACGCGGTGGGATATCACCAGACGCATTGGGACATCCAAAACATTGGCTCCGGAGTGTATCTTTACCGCATACAGGTGGAAAACGCGCAAGGTAAAAGGAATTTCGGATGGCAAAAACTAGCGATTAGTAAATAATTGCCGCACTTTATTTAAAGTGCCAGGCGCCAAAAACTCCGTGAATCCGGGACGTAGGTTAGTCAGTAAGTGAGCGCAATTTACATGAGCTAGGTTAACTTGACAAATTGACTCCGTCCGGACGAAAATTATCGTTAACTTGTGATTTTAACCGCGTCCCCCTTTCCAGGAAAACACAAAACATAGTCTTGCCAGGACCGATCCCTTTGATATAAAATTTGATAAAAATATAAGAAGAGTGAAATGCAAAAGAAACTTGATTTATTTATCTGGGTGAGTTTGGTTCTGATTTTAACTGGTTGTGCCACCACCACCTCTGATCTGGTTGGCGGCTCGGCTGGATTAGCTGCCAGTGGCAGTATTGATGGCCCGGAATTATTGGAGGCAGAAAATCCCGCGCGTTGGTTGTTGAATGTGTCCGCCGGGGGTGGTCGTTATGCTGGCACTGTACCCAGGCTCCGGTATGATTTTAAATTAAAGCCAGACCGGGATTTAGGGCTTTCCGCCGGGTTTTTTCAGGATAATAAAATTAGCTCCGGCCGTGGCGCACTATTGGGTGCTGTCTATAAGATGGGTTTAGCAGATACTGCCAAGGGATTTCATGGGTTAACCATGGCTCCGGAATATGCTTTTATGTTTACCAATTACCCGAAGGGATACCCGATTTATGAACAAGGGGAATTTATTAATTTATATAATTCCTTTTTAAACCAACTGGGTTGCGATTTTATTGTAGGATTTAAAATATGGATAATTGAACTGGATGCCCATGTGGGCCCTTATTTTGGATGGTATTCCTTTCATGCCGCAGAAGATGAAACGCTCGCTTACTTTGCTTGGAAATATGCCGTGCGACTAGCTTTAGATATTGCGAAAGTGGAACTAGGTTTGGCCTTGAATTTGTTCGTCGGAGAAACCAGCGAGAGTCGGGGTTTTGTGGATGAGATTCTAAATCTGGGAATCAGTTATACTTTTTAAAAAAAATCAGCCGTATCTTATCCGCGTGGACCATTGCAGCGCCGGACGGAATTGGTTAGAAAAGGCAAATTGAGACTTTCAAAGTTCACTTGGCAACCAACAGCTCGAAAAACCAAAGCGGTTTATCAGGAAACAATAAATTCATTTAATATAGAATAACGGAGAGCATTAAATGGTATTTTCTTCTCTGTATTTTTCATTTATATTTATGCCGATTTTTTTTCTGCTATATTATTTAACCAAAGACTGCTACAAAAATTATGTTGCTCTGGCTGCGAGTATAATGTTTTATTTTTGGGGAGCTCCCCAATTTGTACTTTTAGTATTTATAACAATGCTTATTGATTGGCATCTGGGCAAGATGATCTATCTTGCTGAAAGCAAAAAAGAGAAAAAGTATTATTTAATCCTAAATATTGCAATGAACGTAGCGCTATTGGCCTACTTTAAATATGCGAATTTTTTTGTGGAAAATGTATACACTCTTATGGAAACGTTTCATATCGGCCATCCCGGAAAATGGACAGCCGTAGTATTGCCGATTGGGATTTCATTTATTGTTTTTGAAAAAATAACCTATTGTGTTGATATTTATCGTGCGGTAACCAAACCGGCTGAAAAAATAACCAATTATCTTCTCTATGTTTTTTTATTCCCGCAACTGATTGCTGGACCAATTATTCAATATCATCAAGTTTCCCGTCAGTTGTCTAAAAGAAGGCATCATTATCTAAATTTTAAATATGGACTTTTTCGGTTTGCCAGAGGATTGGTCAGAAAAGTATGGATTGCGGATATTCTGGGAGGGGTGGCGAATAAAGTCTTTGCCGTACCGGCATCAGAGTTATCCATGGTTTATGCCTGGATAGGTGTATTGTGTTATGCCTTGCAAATATACTTTGATTTTTCAGGTTATGCCGATATGGCCATTGGCATGTTACGCATGATGGGCATCAAAATTGGCGAAAATTTTAATATGCCATATATCTCAAAAAACATAACAGAGTTTTGGCGGCGCTGGCATATTTCATTGGGGAATTGGATGAAAACCTATCTATACATCCCGTTAGGTGGGAATCGGGTATCTAAAAATCGAAATTATTTTAATTTAGTATTTGTGTTCTTCATTTCCGGTATGTGGCATGGGGCCAATTGGACATTTATAATTTGGGGAATTTACCATGGACTATTTTTATTATTAGACAGAGTTTTTTGGGTTAAATTGTCATCTAAATTCCCTAAATTGATTAATGTCATGATTACATTTTTTGTCGTTAATATTGGCTGGGTGTTGTTTAGGTCGGAAAATATCGGCTATGCCTGGCAATATATGGGAAGTATGTTTGACTTTACGAATATAAATAATGTGTTGCCTCAATATACCCTGGTATTAACCAAAGACATTATTGTTGTATTTATAATCGCCATGGCGATTATAGCGATCCCGGCGGCAAGCGTATTCTGGGATGTGTACAATAAATTTAGAAAGATATATAAAGGACCCTATGTTTATGAAGGGTTGACCATTATATTGTTGATATTGGCTTTTTGCAAAATGGCGAATACTGCATACAGTCCGTTTATTTACTTTCGATTTTAAGCATTGAGTAAACCGAGGTAATGATGAAAGAAATTTACTTGAAACATTTTTACATAGTAATAATAGTAATCCTGTTTTTTCTTCCGCTAGCCCAGATGAAATATAAAGTGTTTGAGGAAATCAAGCTGGCGGGGGTTGAGTATGATGCAAAAAAACCGGAATTGAGTTGGAAAAAAATATTTACTGGCGAAACTCAAACGGAATTTGAGAAATGGTTTGCGCAAAACATCGGGTTGAGAGGTTGGATGGTTAAAACGAATAATCAACTTTATTATAGCTTGTTTCGGGCGGCTTCTCCGGAATTGGATGTTATTATCGTTAAAAAAGACGAATTCTTAGTAAAACGCCAGATTGAAGATTACTTAACGATTAAGCCGGCTAAGTCTGTGGGGGAGTTGGAAGCCAAGATTATTAAAATGAAAAAAGTTCAAAATATATTAAAGGAAAAGGGGATGGCTTTTTTATTATTGCTAACCCCTAATAAAACTTCCGTATATCCGGAATATATCCCCGGTTTTTACAATTCCGAAAATAGACGCACATTAAATAATTATGAAAAAATAATACCTTTGCTGGAAAAACACCAAGTTGATTTTATCGATGGAAAAAATGTATTGCTGGATGTAAAAAATGAAGCCGGTAAACCGGTATTTGGCAAAGGGGGCGCACATTGGAACGGATTTGGTGTTTTTTGTGTAGCTAAAAAAATTATTGATAAATTAGAAAAGGTATGTGGGAAAGATTTGACAGAACTGGAAGTTGACACAATAGTTGTGGATGACAATCCGGATAAGGCGGATTATGAGCTGGTTGATTTAATGAATATATGGTTTGCTGACAGAAACTATGAAACCCAGCATGTGAAACCAATTGAGTATGAAGATGAAAATAAATTTCGGCCGGATGTGGTAGTTCTGGGGGGCAGTTTTAATTGGTCAATGAATAGTATAATGATGGATAACCAAATCTACAATAGCATAGATTTTTACTATTATTATTCATCGTTGAATAAATATTTGTCCAGTGGTGAAATGAAAAGTCTGGGTAAAACGTGGAAAATGAACTGGGAAGAGGATGTGTTTAAAAAAGACTTAATAATACTTGAAGTAAACGAAGAGCATATTCCTGTTTTTGATAATGGATTTTGTGAAGATATATTAGACGCGATATCTCGGCAATAACCGTGCTTGGTAAAAAGATGAGGGAAAATAGAACGGAAAGCGATTTTGGATTAAGGTGCGAATAGTATAGGGTTCTTAGGGTAATTGACGGAATGGGCTGGTGTGATGGTTTTATAAAATATATGCCATCTGAAGATGGATCGGAAAAATGATGATGAGGAGCTATATAAAATCATGCTATTTATTCTATACAGTTTGATTTTTATTATGTTGTTGAATTTTCAGGGAATCGGAGTATCTATTTTTGTCATCCCGAAAGCATTAAGAAAATACGCGGTTTTCATAATACCTATAATCGGATATTGCGTCACATGTGTTTTGGGGTGGTATTGTTATTTTTTCAATCTTCCCGGCACGGATACTTATGCCAAGTATCTGTTGATGCCTACCGGTGCATTATTGATATATCATTTGATTAGGAAAAATCGAACCGCTGTCTTTAGTGAATATTTTAATAGTTTAAAATTTAATGTTATTCCAATACTAATTGGTCTTGTTATCGTTTTTCTTTTTTCAGTGCCTTTTTTAAATCATAAAGACGGGCTTACTTCGATATCCTATTTTAACAATGATATTGTCAATACAGCTTCAGTATCCAAATATATAAAAGAATTTTCCAGACACGACAAAACCGGGTTGCTAGGGGAGCTGAATTCTTATAAATATCTGGCTCAAACTGAAATATTTGGCGGCCCGTTTTATAATTCGTTTTTTTCATCACTGATGAATTTGAAACCATATCAAGTTCAAAACCTGAGTTTTTCGGTATTTTTTCTTTTCGGTATTTTTATGGTCTATATCCTGGCCCGGGAATTATTTGGGTATAATAAAAAAGCTGCTTTGGTAATCATGGCGATTTTTGGCCTCAATCCTATGTTGTTTTTTAATAATCATCTAAGTTTTCAAGGACAAATTATATCTCTGAGTTTGGCCCTTTGCTCATTTTTTATTTTGATTAAAGTGGCGATGGAAGCAACGGAATTGAAAAAAATGTGGCCATATTTGTCTTTATTTGCATTAATTAATTGCGGGATTGCTTTGACATATAATCATATTTTCCCTTTGATATTCATTCCGGTTGTTTTGATGTTGGTCATTCGAGTGAGCGTCGAGAAAAGCTATCGTAACGGATGGAATTGGTTGATTTTTGCATTTGTCGGCATGGCTTTGTTGGTTGTTTTGTTACCTTATAACTCCCTAAAGATTATTGAAATGACGCTACAAAGACTAGGGGGAACACAGGGCTGGTATTTCCCGTTGTTTACACCGGATACCATATTTGGATTTACCTTAAACCATGTCAATTTGGAGGCGCATCACTTATCTAAGCGCATTCTGTTGTCATTAATCCCCTCGGCGGTTGCGGTTTGGGGATTGCTTCGTTGTTATCGGAAAGACAAACAAACATTCTTTCTGTTATTTTCTGTTTTCTTTACAACCCTTGTTTTGTATTTGATATATGCCTTTGGGGGACCGCATGAAGAAGGATGGGGAGGTTATAGGAGTTACAAAATATTATCTTTTTATCTGCCTTGGATAATTCTTTCCGGTCTGCATTTATTTAGTGAAGTGGAGTTTTCATCGCGCACGCCAAAAGCGGTGTTGCTTTCTTTGGTTTGCTGCGTGTTTTTGCTAATGAATATTTATTCGACAGTTATGATCACCAAGATGGTTATGAAAAAAAATCAATCAGCGACACTCGATATGGCGGACCTGGAGAAAGTGGAAAAAATGCCTGAGGTACAATCCATTAATATTCTGTCCAATACGTATTGGGATATTTTATGGGAGACGCATTTTTTATATAGAAAAAAATTACATTTTAAAAATCAAATATCATATCATGGAACCTTCGTTGGTACCAAAGGAGAGTGGGATTTAATCAATACAAAGAAAAGCGACTTGGAAAGAAATGATGAAATGAAAATCATTACTATTAATGATACATACAGTTTGGTGAAAATCAAAAATTGAAGGAATCCGGGACGTAGATTAGTCAGTAAGTGAGCGCAATTTACATGAGCTAGGTTAACTTGACAAATTGACTCCGTCTGTGTGCCACGAGGCTGCACGAGAAATGAGAACGGGCACGGAACCCCGGAAAACTGAACAGCTCACGGAAAGAGGTTTTAGTTTTCATGCCAAAAATCTTACTGCGATCAAGATAAACGTGTCAGGTTTTTAAAGAACTAAAGTCGCAGAAAAAGTTTTAATTGCTTGCATAAAAGCAAACAAGCCTCTCCTTTTTAGGCACTTCAAATGAAGAAGACCCACTATTTTTTGATTATTACTATTAATAATAATGCAAATCTGACGATAATAGAATTAATGGTTATTGCATAATCAGTATAGGATATAAAAAATGTGATATTACATGACATTAGTGTTTTTTTGAATAAAAAAATATGCGAGGTGATGAAAAAATGGCTGATAAAGATCAGGATGAGTTTGATGACAAACTGCATAAAACAGAGATAAATATTGATAAACCCACTGATATTCTAAAGGTGGAAAAAGTCTTCGAAAAATTGCAGCAACGTTATAACATGTGTGAGAAAAAGATACATGAAACAGCAATCATTGCCGGTGAATTGGGCGAAAATATCATCAAGCACGGTAAACATGGAAAAATGACTATCCTCTATCACGAGCACAAAACAATGACGTCCTTCATTGAAATCATCTCTGAAAACGTGGGCGTATTACCGTCAAGAGCCCAAGAAAAGGGCATGACAACCAAGCATAATAGCTTGGGTATCGGATTAAATGTTATCTCGCGCTTTTCTGATATCTTAACTTATGAGCAGGAGGGCGATATTCTGCGTATTCGTTCCTTCAAATATTGCTGGGATTTCCCTGCCCGCTCAGAGGTGGCTGTATTGTCCTATCCGACGTCGATGTGCATCCAGAGCAATGGTGACAGCTATTTCATCCATAAAAGCGAGTCGGAACTCTTATGTGTTATCGATGCTTTAGGGCACGGGACTGAAGCTTACAAATCTGCCTCTGCGGTCATCAATTTTTTGCAAGATATACACTACCACAAGTTAGACGACCTGATATATGAGGTTCATAATTATATCAAAGCTAACCGCCTACGGGGTGTAATGCTCTCGAGCGTCCGGCTGGATTATAACTCTAACACAATTTTATTCTGCGGGTTGGGCGACGTTACGACAAAAATATTTCTGCCCGAAGGAGACAAGATTTTATACCCCTTCCCTAAGGAAGGGATCGTCGGCGATATCTATCGTACGGCAAACATACAGGAATTCCCGTTAATCAAGGGATCTATCATCGCCATGTTCAGCGACGGACTATCCAGTAAACTAACGATTTCTTCTGCGACGCGGACAAATAGGCTTGTTCATCAAGTAAACGATTTAATGAATAAGTACGGAAGAGCTCACGATGACCGAACCTTGCTGCTGGCGAAGATTTTATAGGCTGCCGGGAGGATGGATAGATTAAGAATAACTGAAAGAGGGGGTGATCAGGCGACACAAGCAAGGTCCGGATTTTCAAATTTCCCGTCCCTGGTGGCGGGATAAATACTTATTCCAAGGAGACATATCATGGCCACAATAAGCATGGATTTAACAAAACTTCGTTGTCCCCAGCCCATTCTGAAGATTACAGCCAAATCTGCTGAAATGAAACCCGGCGAGGTGTTGGAGGTTATGGCAGACTGCCCCACTTTTGTGTCGGATATCAAGGTATGGTGCGAAAGACTCAACAAAAAGTTGATTTCCATCAAAAAGGATGAATCCTCAGGGGCAACCACCTGTCAAATAGCATTTTAACCAGCAGGTTTTGACCAGAACCAAGAAGCAATTTATTGTCAGTTGCTCCAGGTTTCTTCTGAAAAGCAGGACTAATGGGTGTTTGCATATATAGTAGGGGAATACGCTATAGGCCTATTCGTTACTTTAGAGAGGGGTGATACATAATGACAGCTCATAAAAAAGAAGAAGAAGAAGAAGAAGAAGAAGAAGTAAACCAAGGTGTACGCGAGCAAATCGAAGTCCTTAAAAAAATCGCGGTCGGGGATCATACTGCGCGCGCTCGCGAAGATATGCCTAATGAAATCGTAGCCGAGCTGGGCAA
>JAUVAV010000043.1 GCA_030591525.1 candidate division FCPU426 bacterium
AGTGTTGTTTCAGTGTTATTTTGTGTTGACCAGTTTTTACCGGGTGCCGCGCGTGGAAGCCGCAGAAAAACTGGCCAGGCTTTTAACCTTCAAAGGCATACATATGGCTGATAAGGAAATAGCCATAACCTGTATGAAACTATTACAAAAGAAAAAAATGGATATAGTGGATGCGTATCTTTTGGCTTGGTCCGAGGTAACAAAAATATCCGGTGTATATTCATATGATAAAGAATTGGAAAAACATGGCCTGAAGTTATTGAAAATCGGTTGATTTATGAGGGGGGGAGGTTGCTTGGCAACTTAAGAAAATAATTGCAAAAGTGCCGCTAAAAAATAGTGGATATGCCAACTTGTTAATGAGGGGCAGGTACTGACAAAGCCCGATCAATAGCCTGAGCCGCTTTCCGGCCGGCGCCCATGGCCAGAATAACCGTGGCTGCTCCACTGACAATATCACCCCCGGCGTAGATGTTTTGCAGGGAGGTCAAGCCATTTTGGTCGGCAACGATATAACCCCACTTATTGGTTTCCAACCCGGGAGTGGTCTGCGCAATGATGGGATTAGCCTGGGTGCCAATAGCCACCACCACTGCATCCACTTCGATTTCGAATTCACTTCCAGGAATAACCACGGGCCGGCGCCGGCCTGAGGCATCCGGCTCGCCCAGGGCCATGCGAATACACCGGGCGGTGCGTACAGCGCCTTCCGGCGTGCCCAGGTATTCTGTCGGAGCGGTCAGGAACTGAAATTCAATTCCTTCCTCTTGGGCGTGCTTGGCTTCCTCAACCCGCGCGGGCATTTCTTTTTCGGATCTCCGGTAGATTAACGAGACCTTCTCCACGCCCGGCATGCGCAGCGCGCAGCGGGCGGCATCCATGGCGGTATTGCCTCCGCCAATGACAGCCACGCGTTTTCCCACAAATATCGGCGTCGCGGCGGCATCGCCTTGGTAAGCCTGCATTAGATTCATACGCGTTAAAAATTCGTTGGCGGAATAAACATAATTCAAATCTTCGCCCGGGATCCGCATGAACTGGGGATAACCCGCGCCGGTGGCGATATACACGGCCGCAAAGCCTTCGATTTCCATTAAATCAGAGATCAGATGAGTTTTACCGATAAGACGATTGGTTTTAAATTCCACGCCCATAGTTCGCAAGGCCTCGATCTCAAATTTAACCACGGCTTCTTGGGGCAAACGGAATTCGGGAATACCGTAGGTTAAAACGCCGCCTAATTCATGCAGCGCCTCAAAGACCGTTACCGCGTAGCCCAGCTTGCGCAATTCTCCGGCGCAGGTCAGACCTGACGGGCCGCTTCCGACCACAGCTGCCTTAAGCTTTTTTTCCTTTACCACACACTCCGCTTTAAGGCCTTCCCGGATGGCATAATCGCCGACATAGCGTTCCAGGGCCCCGATGGCAACCGGCGCTCCCTTTTTATTCAACACGCAGGCGGCCTCGCATTGCGATTCCTGCGGGCAGACGCGTCCGCAGATGGCCGGGAGCGGGTTGTCCACCCGGATGCGGCGCACGGCCTCATGGGGATCATTATCAAGAATGGCGCGGATGAAATGGGGGATATTTATGCTGACCGGACAACCCTCAATACAAGTGGGCCGCTTGCAAAACAGACACCGGCCGGCCTCGGCGCGCGCCGATTCCATTGACAGACCGAGATTGACCTCTTTAAAGTTATGGCAACGTACTTCCGGTTCTTGTTCGGGCATGGATACGCGGTTCAAGTTTAACGGCATAGTTTATTTCCTGGCTTCCCTTCGTTGGTTTTCTTCTGATTTGTACATGGCAAGCCGGCGGGTCAGGTTTTCAAAATCCACTTGATGACCGTCAAATTCCGGGCCGTCCACGCAGGCAAACTTGGTTTGGCCCTCGATTTTGCAACGGCAGACACCGCACATTCCGGTCCCGTCAATCATCAGGGGATTCAAGCTGACCATGGTTTTCACTCCATAGGGCCGGGTTAATTCCGATACCGCCTTCATCATAACCACCGGCCCGATAGCCAGGACAAAATCAATCTTTTTTTCCTCCAGCAAAGGTTTTAATATTTCAGTAACCAATCCTTTTTGCCCTTTAGAGCCGTCATCCGTTGCGATCAGCAGCTGATCGCTAATGGGCGCCATGTCTTCTTCTAAAATCAGGAAAGCTTTGGAACGCGCGCCCAGAATTGTAGTCAGGCGGCTGCCGGCTTGCTTCAGGGCCTGGGCAATGGGCAAGAGAGGCGCAATGCCCACGCCGCCGCCCACCACCGCGGTCCTGCCAAAATTCGCGATATGGGTGGGGTGCCCCAGCGGACCGAGAATATCCTGAACGCTTTCTACCTCGGCCAAATCCATGGTCGTAGCGCCCACGACTTGAAAAATGATGTCAATTGTTCCCCTTTGATTATCTGAGGAAACAATGGTCAAAGGGATGCGTTCGCTTCCCACTTTAGGACGGATAATCACAAAATTGCCGGCTTGGCGTTTACCCGCGATTTCAGGAGCCTTGATGGTCTGGCGCCAAACCGCCGGCGCAATAAGTTGTTTAGAAATGATATCAAACAAGAGATGGCCCTTTCTTTAAACGAAAAAAATTTAAAATAGTTTACTTCGCTAAAAGTTAAAGTGGGATATTAACAAAAAGCGTATATTTCGTCAATTGTATAGGCGTCACATAATCCACCGTCAAATTATAGTTGATATTAAACCAGATTGATTATGCAATTACGCCCCAGACTGTAGAGACGCCCAATTTGGGCGTCTCTACAAAATCAAACGGCGCCTTTACAAACATCACCGGTTATCCGGGAATTCCGGACAGTTTGGAAACAGTGGGATTTTGTTATCAGAATTAATGAACGTGAATTGAGGGTGTGCATATGACAGAAAAACCTGTTAATTATATTGTAGAGACGCCCAATTTGGGCATCTCTACAAAATCAAACGGCGTCTCTACAAACATCACCGGCCGGGATACAAATAAAACCGGTGGAAATACAAACCTTTATGACAGTACCATGCGATAATAATAATGGACTGATTAATTACTACTCACCGGAACTTTGGCCTTGCTATCTGAACCGTTAATGATTTCTTTTGCCAGAGCATCATCAACGTCCGAAATAAAGGGGATGCCGGTCTCTCGTTCAGTTTCGCGGTTCGCTGAAAAAATCTCTTTACGCGTGATTTGGTTTAAGGAGAATTTCCGCGCACCAGCCATTAATTGCTGCAGACCGGCGGTGAGCTTGTCTGCCAAGGTCCAGCTGGCAATGGCGCCAAAAGGAATATTCTTCATTTCGTCCTTACCCACCTTTTTCTGGACGTCATAATATCCGGCAAATATTTCATCTTCCTTAATGCCGCATTCTTCAACTGCCACCGGCAATTTGTCCCAGTTACCATGGACATTATTTTTAACCTCCGGATTCAATACCCCTTCAATGTTAGCGCCCAAGTAAGCGGGAATCATCAGGGATCTTCCCATACATACTAATTTTGTAAACGGCGCTCCCAGGGCAAGCGACTTAAATATCTGGTCTTCTTTGGCCAAGCCGCCGGCAAAGGCAAGATCCACGACTTTTTCGCCTGTGTCAGCCAGCAGTTTGGCGTATTCGTAGGCTTTGGCATGCAAGTGAAGTGAAGGCACACCCCAGCTTTCCATCATGTTCCAGGGACTCATGCCGGTTCCGCCGCCTGAGCCGTCAATCGTCAATAACTCCAACTTAGCTTCACTCGCGTATTTAATTGACATGGCCAAAGTTTCCATGCCGTAGGAACCGGTTTTCAAAGAAATTCTTTTATAACCGATTTTACGTAAATAAGCGACGGAATCCATGAAACTCTTTTTCACTTCATCCCGCGAGGACAAGCTGGTATATCCCAGACGGCTGTGACGAGCGAATGATTTAATAGATCTGTTTTTGAAGGCATCTTGTACTTCAGGGAGGGTCGGATCAGGATCAACCACATAGCCTCTTTGTTTCAGGAACAAGGCATATTCCAATGAAGTAACCTGGATTTCACCGCCGATGACTTTGGCGCCTTGGCCCCATTTCAATTCAATAATTACTTTATCGCCGTATTTGTCGATGATGTATTCAGCCACGCCGTTTCTGGTATCCTCGACATTCATCTGAACAATAATTGCTCCGTAGCCGTCATAATAACGTAAAAATGTATCGATTCTTCTGTCCAGCTCAGGCGCCTTGGAAATCTTGCCATTCTTGATTTCGGATTCCTTATCCACGCCAACTACGTTCTCTCCCACTACAATGGGATATCCTACCAAGGCAGCGCCGATAGCAAAAGACTCCCAATATTTCGCGGCAATAAAGGTAGAACCCAAAGCGCCGGTCATTATTGGCACGCGGGCTTTAGTTTTTATCTCAGTTCCAAATTCCAGTTCGGTATTGACATTGGGAAAAACACAGTCGTCTTCCGAGGTCGAAAGGCCTTGGGGCACGCCATTCGCGCCATATACATACCCATTAATCCTCAGCGAATTATAGGATACACCGACATGGGAGGTATTAGCGCTTCCGGCAGTTATTGCTCCAAAATCCCTGGGATATAAAAGTTTGCGGCCTTTTAAGCTTGAAAGCCATGTTTCGCATTTGCCCTTGCAGTCGGCTCTGCATAATGTGCATAATCCTGATTCACAAGGGTTTCCTCTGTTGGCAGTTCCTATGGCGTCATTAGTTTTTGGCCATTGAATCATACTAAACCTCCTTTTAATATTGGTTATTTGTTGCCAATTTCAGAATATCCAAATATCCTTGTAGAAAAGGTATTTATAGAACAAGTAAATATTGCGGATTTACTCAACTGGCAATTGATTGCCTATTTTGGCAAATGCCTTTCTTTTTGTCAAATGCTTATCCTTGTTTTTTTTAATAATAAATAGAGTGTCCTTTTAGGGTTGTTGGCAATATTGCCGATTATATTTCAGTAAACGGAAAATATTAATTAATTTATTTTCCAATCAGAAATTATTGAAATAGATAAAAGAACGTGATATTTATAAGTTTCAAATTTTATGCCTAAAATATCGACCTATGTTACTGGCAATTTTGCCAATAAAATCTTTGACATCTGGTAATTTTGATTATATAGTTTTGACCATGAGAGAAAAAACCGAAAAAAAGCGATTAGCCATTCTCAGAATATTGCAGGAAACCAACAATTGCTTGAGCAGTTCCAAGCTCACCCGTCAACTTCAGGCCATGGGACATGAAGTTAGCGGCCGGACTATTCGTTTATATCTTTTAGAACTTGATCGGGAGGGTCTTACAGAAAATCATGGAAAACGCGGGCGGCAGATAACCGAGCGCGGAATAAAGGAACTCTCGGCGGTTAAAGTTTACGAAAAAATTGGGATCATGGCGGCTAAGATCGATCAGCTGTCCTACAACATGACTTTTGATATAGTAAAAAAATCCGGCACCGTAATCGTCAATATAAGTATTTTGCCGATTGATAAACTCTATCAATCAACGCCCTTGATAAAAAAAGTGTTTGCCGCTGATTACGCCATGGGACAGCTATTAATCATTTTTCCTCCGGGTGAAAAAGTCGGAGAACATACAGTGCCTCAGGGATACGTTGGTATTGGTACAGTATGCTCGGTAACCTTAAATGGCGTCTTGCTGGCACATGGTATTCCCACCAATTCGCGGTTTGGCGGGCTCCTAGAACTCCAGGATAAAAAGCCCACCCGGTTTGTTGAACTTATACATTATGAAGGCACTACCATAGATCCGTTGGAGGTTTTTATTCGCACCGGCATGACAGACTATATTGGAGCAACCGAAACCGGAAATGGGCGTATCGGGGTGGGGTTTCGGGAAATACCCGCGGACAGCCGCAATAAGGTCATAGAGATTGCGGACCAATTAAAGGAAATAGGCCTGGGAGGATTTCTTGCGATTGGATGGCCGGGGCAGCCTTTGCTGGATATTCCTGTCAGCGAAGGCCGCGCCGGTGCTGTAGTGATTGGCGGATTAAATCCGATTGCTATTCTGGAAGAACACGGCCTAAAATTACATTCCCGCGCCATGGCGGCATTGGTTGATTATCAAAGTTTGTTTCCTTACCAGGAATTAGATACCCGGATCCGTAATTTTATTTAAGCTTGTGACTATGAGGCCATCATCAAAAATTCCTCCTGAGCTGGTTTGGCCAGCGCGGATACTGATCCTCTCGCTTCTGGTGCTGGCGGGCGGCCTGCTGATCCATCCCTTGGGAGATCCGGACGTTTATCTTCACCTGCGCGACGGACGATATCTGATTGAATCCGGATTGCAGGTCAGCAATGATCCTTTTTCTTACAGCGCGTCGGACCAGCCTTTTGACAAGATTGAGATGCTTTTTCGGGTGGGAATTTACCTGGCGTGGAAAATCGGCGGATACAATTTCCTTATTCTGCTAAAGGCCCTGGCCATGACCATGGCCCTGTTTCTGCTCGGGCTGCTGGTTTATCGGCGCTGGCCGCATTTCGGAGTAACCGCGTTTCTTATGGGACTGGCGGTGCTGGCCCCCCTGGTGCGGTTTTTCCCGGAAAGACCCTACGTGTTTACTTATCTTTTTCTTCCCCTGGTGCTTCTCTGGCTGGAGGAATACCGGAGCGCAGATCCTGCCGCTGAACCAAAAGCCGGGAAAAAGCTGATGCTCATACCTGTCCTGGGAATTCTCTGGGTCAATCTTCATCCGGGATTTATCGTGTTGTTCGGTTTTCTCGGGGCGCAGATACTGGAACAAGGGGTTCATTTTTTGCGGACCCGCGATTTTCTGGCTTTCCGGCGCCTGCGCTGCCTGAGCCTGACAGCCGGCGCGGCATTTTTAGCCGGGGCCTTGAATCCCATGGGATTCAAGGTTTATGCCTATGTTATCCGGCATATCGGAGCCAGCGATTTTATGCAATATATAACCGAATGGGCTCCTCCGACCTTTATGCGCGTCCCCAGCTTTTTCCTGCTTTTAGGTCTCGCCTGGCTGATCCAGATTTTATGCCTTCGCAGAGCGCGGCTTTCGGATTTGATTCTTCTCATTGTTTTCTCTTACCTGGCGGTAAAATCTATCCGCAATATCCCGCTTTTTGTAATAGCGGCTTTGCCGCCTTTGGCCGGACATCTGCGCGATCTTTGGAAACAATGGGTACCCCGGCTGAGCATGACCATCAAGCTAAGGCGCATGGGGCTCCTGGCCGGCAGCGGTCTGGCAGCATTGCTTTTAATTTTGGCGGCCAGTTTAGGTTATGCCTTGCGTCTGGAGGAATTGCCGCATATTCATCCGGCTGCCGGTCTGGCCTGGCTCCAGGAGCACGCTTTAAAGGGCCGTTTGCTTACGCATGACCGGTGGGGAGGGTATGTAGGGTGGATGACGCACGGCAAAATCAAGGTCTTTATGGACGGGCGCCTGGAGCTTTTCGGCGAGGAGCTTTACGCGGATTACCGGAATATAATCTATGGGGAGGAAAAAAAGTGTCTGGCGCTTTTAGACCATTACCGGATACAGGGATTGCTCATCTCTCCGCAAAATGAGCGCCAATTATTCCAGCGGCTCCGGAAATCCGGGCGCTGGGCCATGGTGTACTGGGATCATGTCAGTATAATGTATGTGCGCCGGGAAGGACTCAATAACGGGCTTATCGAGAAGTTCGCTTACCAGGCAGTGGACCCCGTGAGCATGCCGCATTTTTACAATCCGGCTGAGCCGGAATTGGCCTTGCAGGAAATTCGGCGCGCCGTGCAAACCGCTCCGCATTCCTACCTGCCCCTGTCCCTGGAAGGCAGTTTATTGCTGATTAACAACGACCTGAACCAGGCACGCCGAGTATTTGAGCAGGCACTGGTACTGGCTCCCCGGCACTTTGATTCCCATTTCAACCTGGGGCTTGTCGCTTACCGGGAAAATAAATTACACGAGGCGGAACAGCATATGCGCCGGGTGTGGCGGTTGTGTCCCACCAGGGATTTCAAGGCTCAAACCTGCCATCTTATGGCATCAATCATAAAGCAGGATTATAGACGCCGAGACGAAGCGTTGCAATGGGCCAGACGGGCCCTGAAATTCCGGCCCGGCTGGAAACCTGCCCTGGCCCTGGTACAGGAGTTGCGGGGTTAGAAGCCTGTCGTATTTAGGTACAAAATCGGATTTTGCGCACTCTTTCTCCTCAAGTGTTCTTCTTTAATTTTTAATCAATTAAGCAGGAATGTTCCGCCCTATCCGATTACTTACAGCGCGAAAAAGGTGGGATGCCCTATATCATTTTTTTCCAAAAATCTGGACCGGGGAAAGAGGCCATGACAGGCTTCTCGTGGCCATGATCCCACGTAGAAATCATGAGGCCTATAGCCGTGGCCATTTTATTACGCGAAACATTCCGGCGTGTTTCACGGCTTAAAGCAGTGGCCCCCTGGCTGCCGATTACTTTTTGGAAAAAAATGATATAGGGCATCCCACCTTAAACGGCAGTTGCGCTACATCAGTAATCGGTTGCTGTTCCGCCTCGGGATTTTCGCGGAATTACCGGTTGAATAGTTGACGCCGCGGGCGTTTTGGCATTATAATCATAACATCTTTTTATTGGGAGTTGGCAGTGCTTCAGTTTCACCATGTATATATGACCTACCAAAACGAATTCAAAGCCCTGCGTGATATCAATCTGGAAATCCCGCGCGGGGAATTTGTCATGATTACCGGACCTTCGGGGGCCGGGAAAAGCACCCTGATAAAACTCATCTGCCGCGAGATGTTGCCCACCAAGGGCCAGGTAATCGTGGATGACCATAATGTGGCCAAGCTCAAGCCCCGGCAGATACCCTTTTTCCGCCGCCGGATCGGCGTGGTTTTTCAGGATTTCCGCCTGCTTTACGACCGGACGGTGGCGGAAAATGTGGCCTTGGCCCTGTATGTAACCGGTTATGCCGGAAGAACCATAAACCGGGAAGTGAACCAGGCGCTGAAAAAAGTCGGATTGGAAAAAAAAGGCAAGCTTAAACCCTGGCATCTTTCCGGCGGAGAGATGCAGAGAGTCGTATTGGCCCGGGCCATGGTTCATGATCCGCCCCTGCTGCTGGCGGATGAACCTACGGGCAACCTGGATTTTGCGACCGGCTGGGAAGTGATGCGATTGCTCAGGCAGGTAACCGAGACCGGCACTACGGTGGTTTGCACTACCCACAATCTTAATTTTATCCAGAAAATGAGAAAGCGTACCCTATTTATCGACAAGGGAATCATCCGGGGCGAAAAGAAAGCCGGCCAAGTTCTTTAATATGTTAACCGCGAATTCCCCGGCTTTCCCTGATAAGACCATCAGGACAGGCAAGCCGGGGATGAAGCGGGACAGAAATAAGGCTTTTTGCATCTCGGATCAATTTCCCGCTCTTCGGGGCGGAGGAATTTAAGGAAAACAGTTATGTCTCTGGGTTTTTTAATCAAGGAAGCTTTTCGCAGTCTGCATCGGTCCAAACGCCTAAACCTGGTCTCCCTGGGGGCCATGAGCATGTCTTTAATGGCCCTGGGTTTGGTTTTTGTTCTGACGGCGGGGATTTTTAACCTGACCCGTTTTATAGAAGAAAAAGTTGAAGTGGTGGCTTTTTTAAATGACCAGGCAGGAGCAGCCGGGCTGGAGAAATTTTTAGCCACGATTCGGGAACATCCCCAGGTGGACGGAGTTGAGCATATTTCCAAGGAAAAAGCGCTGAAGGAATTTTCCGGTGATCCAGCCATCAGGGAGTTTCTGGACGCGCTGGGCGGGAATCCGCTGCCGGCCTCGGCCCGGATTCGTTTGCGGGAGAAAACGCCGGTTAATGTACAACGCTTTACGACCTGGTTGAAGAATCTTCCCGGAGTTGAGGATGCCAGTTATGGGGGAGGGGATGCGGACCGTCTGCTCAAAGCCCTGCAATTCATCCGCCTGGCTGTGCTGGCGCTGGCAGTAAGCCTGGTCATGGCCGCAGTAATTATAATCGCCAATATTATCAGCCTGATGGTTTACGCGCGCCAGGAAGAAATACGTATTATGCGGATAATCGGCGCCACGAATTGGTTTATCCGGGGACCGTTGTTAATCTGGGGTATAATCCAGGGCGCGGCCGGAGGCCTGGCAGCGGCCGGATTACTGGCCGCGTTATGGCAAGTAGTGGCTTTTTATTCCCTCCGGGAATTGGCCATTGACTTGCATGCCTTTCTGCCTTCGGGAGCTTTAAAATATTTTTTGGTGGGCACGGCCGGACTTATCCTGACCGGTTCCATCCTGGGTTTGGCAGGAAGTCTGGTATCCGTAGGGAGAGAGCTGCAGGAATGATGCGTTGCGGTCTCTCTTTGGCGGTCTTGATGTTCTGGCTGGCAGCCCAGCCGGCGGATTCCGCCACGCTCAAGGAATATCAGGGCCGGCTTCAGACTCACCAGCAGAATATCCGGCAGGAAAAACAAGATCTGGACAAAGTGCACCGCCAATTGCGTCAGAAAAAAAAGCATATCCGCAAACAAAAGAAACAGGAACGCTCTTTTATCGGCCAGCTCCAGCGGATTGACAAAAAACTCGGAGAGGCGGAAGAGCACTACGAGGAGCATCAAAAAAATCTCGGACTGGTACGCCAACAAGTCGCGCAAATCCGCGCTGCCATGGCAGAGACCGAAACCACGCTGCAAAAGATGAAAGCGCTATTGGCCATCCGCCTGCGTTTGCTGTATCGCGAGAGAAGCGGAGGATTCTGGCGTGTTTTAGCGGCCTCCCGGACGTTTTCCGAGGGCTTGAGCCGTTTGAAGTTTTTTCATATTCTGGCTTCGCAGAACGCTTTTTTGATAGAAAATTTACGGCGCCGGCAGGATGAGCTGGAGCGGCAAAACAAGGTACTGGCGCAGCGGGCTAAGCAGGTGAAGGAATTTGAAACCGCGTCGCGCCGGACCTTAAAGCAAATCAAGCGGCAGCGCACGGCGCGCAGCCGAAAACTCAAAAAGGTTCGCCGCGAACGCGCTCTGCACGAGCAGACCGTCAGGGAATTAAGCACGGCCTCCCGGAAATTGAATAGCCTGATCCAGACCCTGGAAAAACGGGCCAGGATATTAGAAAGGCGAATCGAAGGCGTGGGTTCGGCGTTTGCCCGGCGCCGCCGGAGCCTGCCTTGGCCCACCCGGGGACGGGTGGTTTCGCGTTTCGGCAAGCGGCGTCATCCCCGGTTTAATACTTATATCCATAACAAAGGAATTGACATCGCCGGACCGATTGGTCAAAATGTATTTTCCGTCGCCCCGGGCCAGGTGTTGTTTGCGGAGTGGTTTGAGGGCTACGGCCGCATGATAATTCTCGATCACGGCGGCGGCTATAATACCATATACGCTCATCTGAAAAAAATCAAGATTAGTGAAGGAGATATGGTCAAAAACCGCCAGGCCGTGGGTACGCTGGGGGATTCCGGAACCTGGAAAGGGCCGGCGCTTTATTTTGAAATTCGCAAGCGGGGAAAGGCGCTGAACCCGATACAATGGCTGAAGACTTGAAGTAGATGGCAGTTAATAAATTATTCAGGGAGGCATAAGTTTAATGAATCGATTTAAAAAGATAATTTGGATTACCTGCGTGGTGATGTTTATTTCACTCCTGGGATTTTTTGGGGGCTGGATTTCCGGGGCATCCCGTTCCGCCGTCAGTGATGCCGGCCTGACTGAGGATACTTATGACAGTCTGCGGCCGCTTATTCAATCCATGTCCCTGATCCGGAACAACTACGTGGATGTGGAAAAAATCAAGCAAAAGGAACTGGTCTATGGCGCCATCAAGGGCATGGTCGGGGAGTTGGATCCTTACAGCCAATTTATGGATCCCCAGACCTACAAAGATATGCGCCAGGAGACCAAGGGAGCTTTCGGCGGATTGGGAATAGAAATTTCCATCCGCAATAACCTGTTAACCATTATTTCACCCATTGACGGGACGCCCGCCTTCCGCGCCGGGATTCAGCCCGGTGACGAAATCATGAAGATCGACGGCGATTCCACCGAGGGGATTACGATTATGGATGCCGTGCATAAAATGCGCGGGCTGAAAGGGACCAAATGCGTGATAACCATACGGCGGCAGGGGGTGGAAGACTGGTTTGATGTTCCCATTACCCGGGATATCATCAAGATTCACTCGGTGCGCCATGAAATGCTGGAGGGTGAGATTGGATATATCCGGGTTTCGGAGTTTATGGAGCGTACTGAAAAGGATTTCAACCGGGCACTCACAGATTTGCAGAACCGCGGGATGAACGGGTTAATTTTGGATCTGCGCAACAATCCGGGAGGGTTGCTGAAAATGGCCGCGGAAATAGCGGAATATTTCGTGCCTAAGGGCAAGCTCATTGTTTATACCGAGGGCCGCCATAAGGCCCAGAATATGCGTTTTTTTTCGACCCGAAAACGTCCTTATAACGGCAAACCCCTGGCCGTGCTGGTCAACCAGGGATCAGCCTCAGCTTCGGAGATTGTGGCCGGCGCCATCCAGGACTGGGACTTGGGAATTATAGTGGGGCACAAAACTTGGGGCAAAGGATCGGTCCAAACCATTGTTCCGCTGGGAGACGGCTCCGCCCTGAAGATGACCACGGCCCGGTATTTAACCCCCCAAGGGAGATTAATCCATGGCAACGGCATCACTCCGGATTTTCAGGTGGAAGCCTACCGGCCGAATGAATTTTATACCAAAATTAACCAGGAGCGGCGTTTTGAAGAATTCGCCCGGTTTTATTTAAAAGGGCATCCCAGAGGCGAAGAGAAAAAAGCCAATAAAGCAAGTATTGCGGTCTCGGAAAAATCCGTGAAGAAATTGAGGCCGGAAACACCTGATCAAAAACTGCGAAAATCCTTTGTGCAATGGCTCAAAGAACAGCATGTGGAAGTCAATCAACACCAGCTTAACCAGGACTTGCGTTTTATTCTTAACCGTATCCGGCAGGAGATAGCTAAAAAGCTAAAAGGCGTCCCAGCGGCCCGCAAGGTCGGGTTGGAGGGGGATCCGCAAGTGCTGCGCGCCAAGGATGCGATCAAAATTGCATTGAAGTATCATAAGAAATAACCAAATGGAATCAGGCTGTATTTTTAATGAATGTTCTGGGTATTGAGACTTCCTGTGACGAAACGGCGGCAGCCGTGGTTACCGCATCGGGAGAAGTTCTTTCCTCGATAGTTGCTTCCCAATTAAAGCTCCATGCGCCCTACGGGGGAATAGTGCCGGAAATAGCCTCCCGCCAACATCTGCGTGATTTGCCGCGGACCGCTTCCGAGGCTATGCGCCGGGCCGGAATGGAATGGCGCGATATACAGGGAGTGGCTGCTACTTGCGGCCCGGGTTTGATGGGAGCCTTGATGATCGGCCTTAGTTGGGCCAAGGCCGCGGCCTGGGCGCGGGCACTGCCTTTTATCGGCGTAAATCATCTGGAAGGTCATCTCGCGGCCGTGGAATTGAACCAGGCGCCCTTGCCGCGTCCTTTTGTCGGACTGGTGGCATCGGGCGGGCATACCAGCCTGTATCTCGTGGCAGCCGGGCAGCCGGCGCATTATTCTTTGCTCGCCAGTACGCGTGATGACGCCGTGGGTGAAGCTTTTGATAAAGTAGCCAAACTCTTGGGGCTCTCTTACCCCGGCGGACCGGCCATCGAAAGGATAGCCGGGAAGAGAGAACCGGATAAGATAAAATTTCCCCAGCCGCGCATGAAAGACGGCTCGCTGGCATTTTCCTACTCGGGATTAAAGACCGCAGTACGGTATTTGGTGGATAAGGCCCGGCAGCGGGGAGAAAAGATCGATTCGGCCGAAGTGGCGGCAGCCTTTCAGCAGGCTGTTATCAAGGACTTAATCCATAAAAGCCTTAAAGCTGTTAAGCAGCACGACGCGCGCGCCCTGGCATTAACCGGCGGAGTAGCGGCCAACCGGTTTTTGCGGCAAACCCTGGCCGCGGAAGCGGAAAAAATCAGCCTGCCGTTTTATTGTCCCCCGATTGAATGGTGCACGGATAATGCGGCCATGATAGCATTGGCCGGCGCCCGCCGTTTGAGTCTCGGCGAACGCTCAGCCTGGGATCTGCCGGCTGTGCCAAATCTGCAGTTGTAGAACTGAAATAGAAAAAAGTTGTTGCGAGCAGCTACCAGAAGAGGGGTAAGTATATTGTTTGTGTAGGGGTGTTTAATTAAACGCCCCTACAGCTTAGGGGAGACAGTTCCATAATTATTCTTGCGAGCCGGGCTGAGGATCCGAGAAAATCAATCGTATTTCAACCCGGCGATGATTAATCTGCGCTTTTCCGGTAGGAGACTCTTTTTCCGGGCGCGTCATGCCAAAACCGAGTACGGAGATACTATCCTCGGGAATTTCCGCCTGCCGGGCAAGAAATTGGGCCGCCATTTGGGCCCTTTTTTGGGAGAGCGCCAGATTGTATTCTGCTGAGCCAACATCATCCGCATGTCCTTCACAAATTACTTTGACATTATCCGGATAGCGCTTGATTATTTCCTGGGCCATTAATATTTTGTCCACCATTTCCGGTTTCAAAACTGTGCTGTCAAAATCAAATAATATACTGGTAATTAACAAAGTGTTTTTACCTTCCGGGGTCTTTTCCTGCCGGGCCGGGATAGGCTGAATTTTTTCAGAAATAGAGACCTCCAAGCCATCCGGATAAGTTACGGTAAGGGCATATTGATACTCAAGCTGAGTATTGGAAAAGACGCCCTTAGTGGTTTTTCCATCCCAGATAATATTTTCGGGAAGCTCACCGGTTCCGGAAATAAGCTTAACCGGCTTTCCCCTACTGCTTTCCTGAATGGACAAGGTCCAGGCTTTCACCGGCGGCCGGCTTTGAAACCCAAAGCGGACTTCCGGCGCCATTACGGCCCGGTCTCTAAACCATAATTTTTTAACCGGTTTCAGTTGGGGAGTTTCCCGGGTAAATATCTTTTTACCGGCAACGGTAAAGAGAAATTGGTATTTACCCTCCCGCGGCAGTGGTTTTCCATGTTGATCAAGACCATCGTAAACCAATTCTTTCGGCGGGTTGTGTACCCCCTGTATTCGTTTTACCAAACGGCCGTCACAATCTCTGATTTCGAAATTCCAGCCGCGGATATTGGGATTTACGGGAGGGGTCTTGAATTTGATTATATTTTCAATATTTCGTGGCGAAGATTGTAGTGCTTTTAGTCCTTTCTCGGAGGGTTCGAGCTTTACACTTTTTAGCTCACGTTTTTGTGATTTTCGGGCATGATCTGAAGCCGGCGTTGCGGGGAGAAGATAAAAAGAAAGCGTAAAGCGGTGATTATTCCCTAAAACCCCGAAAGGTTGAAAAGCGTAATCCAGGCCGAAGTTGGCATAGCGCATACCCGCTCCCAATGAAAGCGTACCCAGTTCGTCTTCCAGGCGGTAACCGCTTCGCAAGCACAATATGTTTTTAAGGTTATATTCCAGGCCGAGGGAGACCAGGGGGGGTTCTGCGCCGGCTAAAAGCTGGTTAATATCCAGGAGTAGTTTCACCTGGTGATCAGAGAGAAGCGGCAGGGTAAAGGCTGCGCCAAAAATCGCCAGCATGGGCAGGGCCTCGGCTTCTGTATCCCAGGCATTCATTAAACCGATATTTTGAAAACCCAAGCCTAATACCAGAGCGGGAAATTGGGGCAGCTTATACTGGACGCCAAGATCCATGCCGAAGCCCTGGTTATCATACTCTGCCAATACGCTTTCAAAAAGTTTTAAAGCCGCACCGACATTCCATGCCGGGTCCCAGGCCCGGGCATACGCCAGGTGCAGCAGCAAATCATGATTATTTACCGTGCCCCGGTCATTGCCCTGCAAGTCTCTTTCCACAAAATTATAAGTACTGGCATAAAATAGCCGGAAAGCGCAACTCCCGTTCAGCCATTGAGGATAGAGGCCTTCTAATTGTTCGTAGGCAGTATCGGCCAGGGAGAAAAAATGGGTAAAAGAGCAGGACGGTATGGTTTGGCCTAAAATACCGGCCGGATTCCAGGACAGCATTTCACTGCCCCCGCGATTGGCTGCGCCGGCCGCTAAAGCGGCAGGATTAGCCGGAACTTCCATGCGCAGCATATCGGCCCCAATACTGCCAAAGGCGGCGGAGTTTCCGGAAATTATTAAAATTATTATAGCGAAAAGCCGCAACCGGTATTTTGAATTCACGTCAGACTCCATTTCCGGTGAGCCGGGAAAGCCGTGTTCCCGCAGCGCCCAGAATGTTTTTTCTCAGTGAATTACCGCAATTTTATGCATTTCATTAAAATCATCGGCTTTTATGATAATAATATAAATACCGGAGCCGACAATATTTCCATTTTGATCTGCCCCATTCCAGGCCAGAGGGTGCGTTCCTGAAGCCATCTCGCGATCCAGCAGGGTATTAACCAGCTTGCCGCGACGGCTATAAATTTTAATCGCCACTCGTTGAGCACGATTCAAAGTCATGTCAATATATACCGATTGACCTAAGCCGGGTTTAAAGATGTTTTGACGAAGGAGCAATGCGTTATTAATGATAGGGGTTAAGGTCATAGTCGGAGTGCAAGTAATGGTTGGCGAAGTAAAAGGAAGTACGCTCGTAGGCGTAGCAGTCGGGGTCGGAGTGGATGTTCCGGTAGATAGAGGTGTAGGAGTAAAGTCGACGGGTGTCTGGGAAGGTGTTATGGTAGCCGTATTAGTCCATGTGCCGGTCGGCGTGTTCATGCTTGTAGGCGTACCGGTTGGTGTACTTGTCAGCGTGGGGGTACAGGTCAGAGTGAAAGTAGGCGAGTGGGTAGGGGTAAAGGTAGGCGTAGCTGTGTCAGTAGGAGTACTCGTGGCTGTATCATCAGGCGTGGCTGTATTTGTAGACGTAACTGTGTAAGTCGGCGTAGCCGTCGGTGTAGCCGTCGGTGTAGCCGTCGGTGTAGCCGTATCAGTCGGTGTAAGAGTTGGTGTGGCAGTTAAAGTAGGCGTAGCGGTGGACATAGCAGTGGAGCTTGGCGTAGGTGTAGGCGTACCTGTGTATGTTAGGGTTCCGG
>JAUVAV010000022.1 GCA_030591525.1 candidate division FCPU426 bacterium
CCACCGTGGCCGTGATGGTATTATCCGGGGAAGCGTTCGAGGCATAGACCTTATCGTAAATATCCTCCGGCCGGATACCCATTCTGACTTCTTTCCCCTCCATCTCCTCCATAAACGGAATATGATTGTCATGTATCTTCACCGAAAAATTCCCTTCAAAAAAATGAAGAGTATCTTCTTTCCTTATAACCGTTCCTTCCATAACATTCATGGAGGGGGAACCGATAAATCCGGCCACGAATTCATTGCAGGGTTGGTCGTAAAGGGTCATTGAATCAGCTATCTGCTGAATATCCCCGCCCTCCATAACCACAATGCGATCCCCCATGGTCATGGCCTCAATCTGATCATGGGTTACATAAATCATGGTGGCTTGAAGCTTAGTATAAATCCGGCTGATTTCGGCCCGCATCATAACCCGTAGTTGGCCATCCAGATTGGAAAGAGGTTCATCAAAGAGAAAAACCTTGGGCTTACGTACAATAGCGCGTCCCAGCGCCAGCCGCCAACGTTCGTTGCCGGCAAGTTCTTTAGGCTTTTTATGCAATAATTGGTTAATATCCAAAATTTCGGCAGCTTCCGCGACGCGCTCTTTAATAGTATTGATCGGGATTTTCTTCAGTTTCAACCCAAAAGCCATGTTTTCGTAGGCGTTCATATGAGGGTAGAGAGCATTATTTTGAAAAACCATGGCAATATCGCGATCTTTGGGCGGCATATCATTGACTAATTTGTCGTCAATGTAAATTTCACCCTCGGTAAGTTCCTCCAGGCCGGCTACCAGGCGAAGCATGGTGGATTTCCCACACCCCGATGGTCCGGCTAAAACAATGAACTCTTTATCTTCGCAGGTTAAATTGAAATCATTTACCGCGTTTACCGGTTTTCCGTGCTTCGGATCAGGAAAGCATTTGTAAACATTTTTAAGAACTACGCGTGCCAAGGTTGACCTCCTAAAACGCTTATAAATATTTTGTTGCATTTAAAGGAAGTGTCGCCAAAAGTCATTTTCCAGAAAACTCTTCCGGTTTTGTTATTCTAAGAAAATGAAGTGACCAAGGTATTTCTTTGTAAAGTAGGGATTTTGGAAATTCCTTACTTCGTTCGGAATGACAAAGTAACCCAAATGATCCTAAAATATAATTATGACACAGCCTTTGAAAAGCGGGGATGAAGCGGCCATACAAATATCTCGGATCAAATTCTTCGCCCTGAAGGGCGAAGTAATTTTATCTTTTTTCCTCCAAAGAGCCGGCGCCGGTGCTGAGCCACAGCCGCCCGAACCCGGGCCGGACCAGTCCCTCCCTGGGAAGATTTAGCGCTCACGGCCTTGGAAAGTGCCACATCCTGTTTAATTCCCGGCTGAAAGGCCGGATGGAATTTACGCCATTCCGCCAAACTTAGGTTTTCCAGTCCGAGACCCTTTTGCGCCGCCGCTGTAACTGCACGGCCGACCACGGCATGCGCCTCGCGAAAAGGCACTCCCTGCCGCACCAAATGATCAGCCGCTTCCGTGGCGTTGGGAAAACCGCGGCCGCAGGCCTCTTCCATTCTCATTTTATTGAACCGGAGCGAGCTCAGCATGGGAGTCAGGATAAAAAACGATTGCTTCAGGGTATTTACGCTGTCGAACAGCGGTTCCTTGTCTTCCTGCAGATCCCGGTTATATGTCAGGGGCAGACCCTTAAGCACGGTTAATAAAGTCACCAGATTTCCGTTTAGGCGTCCGGACCGGCCCCGCAGAAGCTCGACGATATCAGGATTGCGTTTCTGCGGCATGATGGATGAACCCGTGGCAAATCCCTGGTCAACGGTTAAAAAACTATATTCCGCGCTGGAAAAAATCACCAGTTCTTCCGCCAACCGGGAAAGATGGACTCCGCAAATAGCGGCCGAGGAAAGAACCTCCAGAACAAAATCCCGGTCTCCTACCGTATCCATGGAATTTGCCGTCACCCGGGAAAATCCGAGGAGTTTCGCGGTCATTTGCCGGTCTATGGGATGACTAGTCCCGGCCAGGGCAGCCGCGCCCAACGGAAGTTCATCCAGACTTCCTTTTAAAAGCTGCTGAAATCTTTTTTCATCACGGCTAAACGCTTCTAAATGAGCCAGCAGCCAATGCGATAACAGTACCGGCTGAGCGACCTGTAAATGGGTATATCCCGGCATAATCCATTGCATATGCTTTTCCGCCAGTTTAAGCAGTGCCTGCTGAACGCCTGACAGTCCTTGAACAATCTTCGCAACTTCGTGCCGTAGATAAAGCTTTAAATCTGTAACTACCTGATCATTGCGCGACCGGGCGGTATGCAATTTTCCCGCCACAGTCCCTATGATTTCATGCAAACGGCGTTCCACTAACATATGCACGTCTTCATCCTGCCGGCAAGATTTCAGCCGGCTGGCCTTCCTTTCCGCCCATACTTGGTCCAGTCCGCCTAAAATCCGCCGGCCCTCCCCGGGCTTCAAGATTTTACAACGGGCTAACATTCGGGTATGGGCCTGGCTGCCCCGTATATCATATTCCAAAAGACACAAATCTACTGCCAGGGAGGAGGTATAATCCTCTGCCCGGGGATCTGCAGGTTTGGTAAAACGCCCTTCCCAGGCCTTGCCTGGCATTACTTTTTTTGGGCCTTTTTTATTGTTCGGCATATTGTTTTCCTGATATTTATTGGGCAACGCATGCGTTGCCCCTACAGCTTTTTTAAACCAGCCCTGACTTTAAGCGGTAATCCATAGAGGGCGATAAATCCGGTGGCATCGGACTGTTGGTAAACCTCATCCCTTCCAAAAGTAGCCAATTCTTTCGAAAAGAGTGAGTTCTGCGAACGCCGACCCACCACCTGGGCCTGCCCCTTAAAAAGTTTCATGCGTACTTCACCGGTAGCCGGTTTCAGCACGCTGTTCATAAAAGCATCCAGCGCCTCGCGCAAAGGAGTAAACCACTGGCCATTATATACAATTTCCGCGTACTTGAGCGCCAATTGCGCCCGATAATGCATGCTTTCACGATCCAAAACCAGGCTGGCCAGTTCATGCAAAGCCGCTACCAGCACCGTACCCGCCGGGGTTTCATAGACTCCCCGGGATTTCATGCCCACTAATCTATTTTCCACCAGATCGGTTCTGCCCACCCCGTGTTGTCCGGCCAGTTTGTTCAAACGCTGAATCAGGGAAACCAGATCAAATTTTGAGCCATTTAAACTTATGGGCCGGCCCTCATGAAAACCGATAGTTGCATAAGCCGGTTTATCCGGCGCCAGTTCGGGATCCTTAGTCAGCATCCAGACCCGCTTATCCGGCTCCTGCCAGGGATCTTCCAACTCTCCGCCCTCATGGGATATGTGCCAGAGATTTCGGTCCCGGGAATAGATTTTTTTTACCGACTGGGTCACAGGTATACGTTTTTGCCTGGCATACCGCAAAGCGTCTTCCCGGGATTGGATAGTCCACCCGGCTTCCCGCCAGGGCGCGATAACTTTTAAGCGGGGCGCCAATGCCTGGTAGGCCAGTTCAAAGCGAACCTGGTCATTGCCCTTGCCGGTGCAGCCATGAGCCAGGGCATCCGCGCCTTGCTGTAAAGCCACGGCAACCTGGTACTTGGCAATTAAAGGCCGGGCTATGGAGGTTCCCAGCAGGTATTTATTCTCATAAATTGCGCCCGATTTCAACAGAGGCAGCAAATAGCCTTCGGCAAATTCTTTTTTCAGGTCCAGGACAAAACATTTTGCAGCTCCGGTCTGCCTGGCCTTGGCCTTAAGGCCGTGCAATTCTTCCTCCTGGCCGATGTCGGCTGCCAGAGCTACTACCTCGCAGTTATAATTTTCCTTTATCCAGGGAATCATGATGGACGTATCCAGCCCGCCGGAATAAGCCAGGACTACTCTACGGATTTTCATATTATTTTTTCCTTTTCCCCATCAGCAGCGCCAGAATAGCTTTCTGAACATGCAAACGGTTCTCGGCCTGATCTAAAACAATAGACCGGGACCCGTCAATAACTTCATCCCTGACTTCCTGACCGCGATGGGCCGGAAGACAGTGCATAAAAACAGCCTGCGGCGCCGCCTGGGCCATCAGCTTGGTATTAACCTGGTATTTTTTAAAAATCCGCACCCGCTCAGCCTGCTCTTTTTCATGCCCCATGGAAATCCAAACATCCGTATAAACCGCATCCGCCCGGCCAACCGCCCGGCCCGGATCCTGGGTGATATAGATTTCCCCTCCGCTTTTCCGGCGGTCTTTTTCACTCAGTTCTATGGTATGCTTGTCAATCTCATATCCGGGAGGCGAAGCCAGCGCCAATTCAATCCCGGCTTTAGCGGCTCCAAAAATCAACGAACGGGCCACATTGTTGCCATCCCCGACGTAAGCCAGACGGAGCCCTTTTAATTTCCCAAAACGCTCCTTAAGCGTGAACAAATCCGCCAGTGCCTGGCAAGGGTGCGCATAATCCGTAAGCGCGTTGACCACCGGAACCCCGGCGTAACGAGCCATCTCAACCACTTTACGATGGGTATCCGTTCGGATAATAATACTGTCCACATAACGCGAGAGCACCTGCGCCGTATCCGCTATCGTCTCGCCGCGGCCCAACTGCAGGTCGCGTCCGGCCAGATAGAGCATGGTCCCGCCCAGTTGATACATAGCCGTTTCAAAAGAAACGCGCGTGCGGGTGGAACTTTTTTCAAAAACCGCGGCCATGACCTTGCCTTTAAGCGGTTGGTTTACTTTCCCCCGATCACGGGACATTTTAAATTCCGCCGCCGTGCGCAAAATTAAATCCACATCCTGGAAAGTCAGCTGGCTGATACTCAGCAGACTGCTGACGGAGAGCGATTTCGTTGTTGTTTTTTTACTAACCTTGGCTTTGGTTTTAACTGCCATTATATTTTTAACTCCTCCATTCCTTTTCTACTTCAATTCCTTCAAGATTCCTTTTAGTATCTTACACGCTTCATCCACCTCGGCCTGTCCGATAGTCAGCGCGGGCAGAAAGCGCAGAACATTGCCGGCCGTACAATTAATTACCAGTCCCTGTTCCAAGGCCCGCTGGACCATTTCCGGTCCCCGCTCCTTCAACTCCATACCCCACATCATTCCTGCTCCCCGCACCCCTATAATTTTTTGCGGACAAGTCTTAGCCAAAGCGTCCAACTGTCCTCCCAGGTAAGCGCCGGTTTTTTTCACTCCCTGCAGGAATCCCGGTTTGGCCAATTCCGAGAGCAGCCCGCATCCGGCCGCCGCTGCTACGGGATTTCCTCCGAAAGTGCTGCCGTGGTCGCCTACTTTCAGTACGGCCGCAATATCCTCGCGCGTAACCAGAGCCGAGATCGGCAATCCCCCGCCCAGGGGTTTTCCCAACAGCAACACATCCGGGATTACCCCGGTCATTTCATAGGCGTTTAAATAGCCGGTCCTCCCCAGACCGCATTGAACTTCGTCAAATATTAAAAGCAGATTGTTCCGGTGGCAAAGCTCCCTTAATTTTCGGAGATATTTCTTTTCGGCCGGATAAATCCCGCCTTCCCCCTGAATGGGCTCCAGCATTATGGCGCAGGTCCGGTTGGAAATGGCGGAAGCGGCCGCCACAAAATTATTCAAAGGCGCATATTTAAAACCGGGAAGCATGGGCCCTATGTCCTGGTGATGCTTTTCCTGGCCCGTGGCTGATAAGGCTCCGTAGGTGCGGCCATGAAAGGAGCCGCGCATGGTCAGAATTTCAAACCGGTCTTCCGTGCTTCCCTTCTGCCGCGCCCATTTCCGGGCGACTTTTATTGCCAGTTCAACAATCTCAGCCCCGCTGTTGGCAAATAAAACCCGGTCCCCAAAAGTGGCCTGGACCAGACGCCGGGCCAGTTCCACCTGCGGCTCCATGTAATACAAATTGCCGGCATGAACCATCCGCTCCATTTGAGTATGCATGGCAGGGTATTGCGCCGGGTGGGCATACCCCAGATTCATTACCGCGTGCCCGGAAAAAAAGTCCAGATACTTCCGGCCTTCTCGGTCCCAAAGCCGGGATCCCTCCCCTCGCTCCCATACCACGGAAAAACGATTGGCAACCCTGGCCAGACAGGATGTTCCGGAACGAACAATTTCCTGCCCGCTGATGACTTCTTTATTCACTAGCTCTTTCCCCCCTTAATCATTTCCGTACCTATTCCCTGGTCCGTAAATATTTCCAGGAGCAGGGCATGTGAAACCCGGCCATCGATAATATGGGTTTTGCGCACCCCGCCGTTAAGCGCCCGTTCACAGGCCCGCACTTTAGGCAGCATGCCTCCCTGGATGGTTCCCTGGCCTATCATATCCTCCATCTCCTGCACCTTGAGGGTCGGGATCAAGGTTTCCGGCTTTTGGGAATCCCGCATAATCCCGGCTACATTGGTAAGCAGCACGAGCTTGTCGGCCCGCAGGGTCAGAGCTATGGCCGCAGCTACATCATCGGCATTGATATTATAGGTATGGCCCTCATGATCTACTCCTACGGGCGCGATAACGGGAATAAATTTTTCCCGGTCTAAAGTATTAATTATCTCAGCATGAACTTCCAGCACTTCGCCGACAAATCCCAGGTCTACGCCCGGTATCACGGCTTTGCGGGCCGTTAAAAGTCCTCCGTCCTTCCCCGAAAGCCCTACGGCCCGGCCGCCATGCCGGTTCAGGCCCGCGACTATTTCCTGGTTAAGCTTCCCCACTAAAACCATTTCTATAATTCCCATGGTTTCCAGGTCAGTAATCCGGCGTCCCTGGGCAAATTCCGTTTTTTTGCCCATCTGTTCCATGGCGCGGGTAATTTCATGCCCTCCGCCATGCACGATTACCGGATTCATGCCCACAAATTTCATTAATACAATATCCTGTAAAATTTCCTGTTTAATCACCTCATTAGTCATGGCCGCTCCGCCATACTTAACTACCACGGTCCGCCCCCAAAACTCCTTGATGTAGGGCAGGGCCTCGATTAAGACTTTAGCTCTGGAAATTAATGCTTCCATAAAAAACTCCTTATAAAATATACCGGCTTAAATCCTGGTCTTTCAGCAGATCCCCGATCCGCTCCTTAATATATTCCGGTGTTACTGTAACCGTATTCCCCGGCATTTCCGAAGCATTGAAACTGACCTCCTCGAGAATCCTTTCCAGCACGGTATGCAGCCGCCTAGCGCCTATATCCTCAGTCATTTGGTTGGCACGAAAAGCCACCTCAGCCATTTCCGCGACAGACGATTCTGTAAATTCCAGGTTAACGCCCTCGGTTTCCATTAAGGCTTTATACTGCTTGGTCAGAGCTTGGCGCGGTTCCGTCAATATACGCACAAAATCCTCGGTTTTTAAGGAAGTTAGTTCAGCCCGCAAAGGAAAACGCCCCTGCAATTCCGGAATTAAGTCCGAAGGTTTGGAAACATGAAAAGCGCCGGCAGCGATAAAAAGGATATGATGTGTCCGTACCTCGCCATGCCGGGTATTCACGGTAGTGCCCTCCACAATGGGGAGCATATCGCGCTGTACTCCCTCCCGGGAAACATCCGGCCCGCGATTCTGTTCCCGGCCGGCCACCTTATCCAGTTCATCGATAAAGACAATACCCATCTCTTCCACCCGCTTCACCGCATCAGCCTTAACTTCATTGATATCCACCAGGCGGCTGAGTTCTTCCTGCAGCAGACGGCGTCTGGCTTCAGATACCTTGGTTTTACGCTTGCGCGATGCCCCTCCGCCCCCGCCTCCGCCTCCGCCTCCCGGCATAATATTCTGTATCATATCCTGCAGGTTCATTCCGACTTCTTCCATATTGGTTCCGGAAAAAACCTCTATCATAGGCGCCGGCGCTTCTTTGATCTCTATCTCCACATTCTCTTCCTCCAGCTCGCCGGCTTTTAATTGCGCGCGGACTTTTTCCCGTGCTTCCTGGTATTTCTGATTACGGAGTCCCTGCGCTTCGTCCTGGTCCGAAGTCGTCCCGCCACCCCGGCGTTTGGATAACGGCGGCACTAAAAGCTCGGTCAGCCGTTCATTCACCCGCGCCTCGGCTTTGGGCCGCACCTGGGCAAACCGTTCTTCGCGGACCAGGTTTACGGCCTGATGTACCAGATCACGTATCATGGATTCCACATCCCGTCCCACATATCCCACTTCGGTATATTTGGACGCTTCTACTTTAATAAAAGGGGCGTGTACCAAAGCAGCCAGGCGCCGGGCAATCTCGGTCTTGCCCACGCCGGTAGGCCCTATCAGAATAATGTTCTTGGGCGTAACCTCCTCCCGCATGTTTTCATTCAGAAGCCGGCGGCGCAGCCGGTTGCGCAGGGCAATAGATACGATCCGCTTGGCCTGGGCCTGACCCACGATATATTTATCCAGTTCCTGGACAATCATGCGAGGCGTAAGCTCAGGCTCACGAACAGTTAAAGTCTCGTTTACTTTCATAATTTTTCCACCCTTATTTCATGATTAGAATAAATGCAGATATCCGCCGCGATTTTCATGGCCTCGACAGCTGTTTCCGAGGCTGATAATCCGGTATGGGTTAATAATGCTTTAGCCGCGGCTAAGGCATAAGAGCCCCCGGAACCAATGGCCGCGGCATCTTCATCCGGCTCAATTACTTCCCCGGCTCCGCTCACCACCAGAGTTTTCTCCCGGTCAGCGACCAGCAGAAGCGCCTCCAGTCTTCGCAGCACCTTGTCCGTCCGCCAATCCTTGGCTAACTCCACAGCCGCCCGGGTAAGGTTGGCATGATACTGCCCGAGTTTCTCTTCAAAACGCTGGAAAAGTGTGAAGGCATCCGCCACTGAACCGGCAAACCCGGCTAAAACCCGGCCCTCGCCCAAGCGCCGTAATTTATCGGCCTTTCGCTTCATTAAAGTATCGCCGATAGTAACCTGTCCGTCCCCGGCCAGGGCGACCTGATCGCCGCGCCGGACCGCCAGGATAGTCGTGGCCCGAAAAATTTCACCTGCCATATAGTGCCTGCCTTTCTGAATAGTATCTGTTGGGGAAAACCTTTTATATTTCTTTGTGGTTCCGTCATTCCGGCATGATTTTAGCCGGAATGACAACCTTAAAAAGTTATTACGACAAAACCTCTTCCGCCGGTATGACGAGCTTAACCCATCTTTCCGCAACGGACACCAAATAATCTCACGCCCGGGGATGAGCTTTGCGGTATACAGCTTTCAATTTTTCAGCTGTGACATGAGTATAAATCTGGGTAGTGGAAAGATTCGCATGTCCCAGGAGTTCCTGAACCGAACGAAGATCCGCGCCTTTATCCAGAAGATGGGTGGCAAAAGAATGCCGTAAACTATGGGGAGAAATTCCCTGCGGCATTCCGCCCGTCCGCCGAATATATTTTTTCACTAAACGCTCAACACTGCGCGAACTCAACCGAGCCCCGCGCGCATTCCGGAAAATAAATTCCCCGGGCCGGGGCGGATCACTATCCAAATAGGCCCGTAAGGCGTTCCGAGCAGGCCGGCCTATGGGAAGAATGCGTTCCTTGAGGCGTTTCCCCACAACCTTAACCAAGCCGGCCGAAAAATCAACATCCTGATATTTAAGCTGGAGCAACTCCGCTAGCCGCATCCCGGTGGAATAAAATGTTTCCAGGATGGCACGATCCCGCCGGCCCCAGCGGGAATCCACTTCCGGCGCGTGCATCAGCCGGGCCGCACACTCCTGGTCGAGAAATCGCGGCAATTTGTATTCCCCCTTGGGTGTACCAACACCCAAAGCCGGATTATGGTTTATCTTTCCCTGCCGCTTCCAATACCGATAAAAAGCGCGCAAACCGGCCAGGCGCCGGGCCGTACTGGAACGAGCGCTGCCGCGTTCCAGTAGCCGGGCCAAATAATCCCGCACAGTACGATACGTAACTTGAAAAGGAAATTCCCGGCCAGCCACGGTTTTAAAATCTTTAAGGTCCTGAGCGTAGGCCTTTATAGTATGCGAAGAAGCGTTGCGTCCGTGTTTTAAGTAATCCAGGAACAATTGAACCGCATCATCCATCAGCCGCCCTCGGGTGAACTTTTTCCAAAATCCGCAAGAATTCATAAATAAATTTAATGATGGTGAAATTTCCCTGGTAAGCCTTTCTGCTGGAAGTAATTTTATTCACTATCTTGCGTAATCCTTGCTCAAATATCTGGGGCGGCAAGATAGTCTGCATGGCACTTATCCTTAAAAATGCCAGCTCGTTTATGCTTTTAAGAAATTCCTGTTCCCGCTGCGGTTCGGGCAGAGTATTTTTGGCCTTTAATAAACGCTCAAAGTTTATCGATCCCCCGGTCAGCCGGCTACCGTCCTCCCGCTCCTCTACGCCGCGGAAAATAGCCGGATATTTGAGCGCTGCCTGGTTGAAAGCTCCCTGGAACATGGCCTCAATTTCACGGGATTCCATATGTTCCGCGCTGGTTTGATACATAATGCGGAAAACATCCTCATAAATAGCCGCCAGGCAAAGATCCAATATTTCGGATGTGAACTTGGCTTTTTCTTGCTTATCCGGGAGCTCACCCTCCAGCCTGGCCGGATCGGTCTGGGCCGCATGTTCGTGAAGATCTCCCTCTCCCACGGATTCGTAAACATTGATCTCACCGTCTTCGTCCGCATTTTCGACCATCTCGGACATCAGCTTCACGGGAAATTCCATCTGTTCAGGTGAAACCTCACAGGAAAAATAACCTTCCCGGGTCTGCCCTCCGAAAAAAGTGAGATAATTAAGCGTATTTTTTATTTTCAATTCCAAATAACCGGTAAAACGCTTGCGGATAAAAAGAGACAACAAGCTGTTAAAATTAATTTGCTTGGTTTTTAATCCGCTATGCGTCGGTTCAAACATGAAGGTCCCCATAATCACTATCATTACCAGTTTCGATATTTCATGAAAACCAATCACGCCCTCTTTCTGGATACGCAATTTCTCCAGAGCTTCGCCCACCGTTAAAATCTCCCGGCCGCTGGGATAAAAACGTCCGGCCTTGACGGCCTTGCCGCCGAGCAGAAAAATAATATCCTGGCCGTCCGGATAGCGAACATCCAAATAACTGGCTACCCGGCTCTGGCCTTCAGCCAGTATTTTTTCCAACTTGACCGTCTTCAGGGGAATATGCTCTACTACCATGCGAAAGGAGGGCAGCTTTAAATAATTCATGATGGCTTATTACTTTCGTCTTCGGATTTTTCGGAACGGCTGTAAGTGCAATTCTCCCCCGGACAAATCACCTGCAAACCCTGCTTTTTAGAATATTTCCGGACTAGATACAAGTTACCGCACTGCGGACAAACTTCGGCCAGCGGTTTATCCCAGGAAACAAAATCACAACGGGGATAATTACTGCACCCGTAAAAAAACCGTCCCCGCTTGCTTTTACGTTCAATGATCTGCCCGCCGCACTCCGGCTGCGGACAAGAGACGCCGATCTCCTGGTTGATTGATTTTGTAGACTTGCAGTCCGGATAGCGGCTGCAGGCCATGAATTTCCCAAAGCGTCCGTACTTGATCTGCATGGGACTGCCGCACTTTTCGCAAACTTCATCCACGGTTTCTTCCGGTTTAGCCATGATTCTACCCTGATTATCTTCACCTAGTTGTTTGGTGTTGCGGCAAGCCGGGTAATTGGAACAAGCGATAAATTTACCATGCTTGCCCCATTTAACCAGCAGTTTGGCGCCGCATTTCTCGCATTCTTCTCCTTCCACCTCCACCTCGACCTGGGATTTAATATCCCGCATATCTTTTTTAGCCTTTTCCATTTCCAGCTTAAATGGTTCGTAAAATCCCTTTAAAACTTTAACCCAGCTGGTCTCTCCGGTCTCGATCGCATCCAGTTCATTTTCCAGGTCAGCGGTAAACTCAATATTCAGAATATCCGGAAAATTTTCCACCAGCAGATCATTAATAATTATTCCCAGCTCCGTGGGATGAAACCGGGCTTCTTTCCGTTCTATGTATTTACGCGCTAAAATAGTACTCATAACCGGCGCGTACGTGCTGGGCCGGCCAATATTATTTTCCTCCATAGCTTTAACCAGCGTAGCGTCATTATAACGAGCCGGCGGCTGCGTAAATTTCTGCTCCGGCCGGATTTCCTTGAGTAAAAGCGTCTGCTGCTCACTTAAGGGCGGGAGCAACTTGTTTTCCTCCGCGGACGGCTCTCCTGAAGCCTGGTCGGCCAAGGCTTCGGTATATGCCGCCATAAAACCCCGAAACCGCATGATCGAGCCCGAGGCTCGCAATCCATACTCTCCGGCCTCGATCTCGACCAGAGTAGCGTCAAAAACTGCGGGCGTCATTTGAGAAGCCAGAAAGCGCTGCCAGATCAACCGGTATAATTTGTACTGATCCGGGGTTAAAAATTTTTTCAGGCTCTCCGGCGCCCGGTTTTTCACCAGCGAGGTTGGATGCACGGCTTCATGGGCATCCTGAACCTGCTTTTTCATCTTATAATTGGGCGGTTGCGCCGGCGCAAAATCCGGCCCAAAAGCTTGGGCAATTAATTCCCGGGCCTGCGCCTGGACCTCGGTATTGACCCTAACCGAATCCGTGCGCATGTATGTAATCAAACCAACCGACCCTTCATCCCCGATCTCCAATCCCTCATAGAGCTGCTGGGCCACCATCATGGTTTTTTTAGCAGTAAAGCGCAGTTTAGAGGACGCTTCCTGCTGGAGTTTACTGGTAATAAACGGAGGCGCAGGATACCGGCGCTGCTCTTTCCTTGCAACTTTGGAAACAATGTAGTCCGATTCGCGCAGTGCCTTAACCACTTCCTGGGTCTCGGCCTCGTTGGCTAATTCCAGTTTCTTTCCTTGTCCATGAGTTACCAGCGCCGGGAATATGTCTCCGGCCTCGGTCGCTAAATCAACCTCCAGCTTCCAGTATTCCCGGGATATAAATTTTTCGATTTCTCTTTCCCGGCTTACCACCAACCTTACTGCCACGGATTGGACCCGGCCGGCGGAGAGCCCTTTACGCACCTTCTTCCATAACAGGGGAGAAATAGAATAGCCGACCAGGCGATCCAGAATGCGGCGCGCCTGTTGAGCATCTACCATGTGCTGATTAATCTCCCGGGGCTGTTTTATAGCCTCCCCTACAGCCCGCCGGGTAATTTCATTAAACCTGACCCGGAATATTTTACATTTACCGCTGTTTAGTTCATGTTTAAGGTGCCAGGAAATCGCCTCCCCTTCCCGGTCAGGATCCGGTGCCAGATAGATATTATCAACTTTTGCCGCTGCCTGTTTCAATTCCTTTAATATTTTAGAGCGAGCGCGGATAGTAATATAATGGGGCGTAAAATCATTCTCTATATCCACCCCCAGCCGGCTTTTGGGCAGATCCCGGACATGTCCCATAGAGGCCTTGACTATATAATCCTTGCCCAGAAATTTGTTAATGGTCTTAGCCTTGGCCGGCGACTCAACTATTACCAGATTTTTCAGCATACTTAAAATCATTCCTCCAAAATTTTTCTATCGATTTAATCATAGCCCCATATTAAAGTCAATAAAAAGCCCCTAAAACCGCAAACTGAAATATCCCGTAAGCGTACCGTGCTTCATGGAAAACCTGGATAACTCCGGCATTCCGGAAAAACCGGCCCAGCCAAAAGAACCCAACAGAGCCAGACTCCATCCGGCGGAATCACGGTATTCCATTTGAATTGTGCCTTCCCAGTGCTGACCCCATCCGCTGCAATTATAAGTGCGAATTGCATAGGTTTCCAGTATAAAATCAGTGTTTTGATAAATCTCAATATAAGCTGACGGCGCATACGCCATTGAGACCCCGAGCGTAAGATCCCGGCCTCTCAGAAGAAGATACTTGAAGTTTAAGTCATAGGCGCGGTTTCGGTATTCCAAATAAGTCCAATCATTCTGTGCGAAATAATGTCTTAGCGCATGGTCGGAAAAACGAACCCCTACGCTCCAGGAGTCTAAAAAATAAAAATCAGCCTCTAAATTGTACTTCTGTTGCCAAGCCCAATGAAAAGGCTCGGTTGAAAAGGGCCGAATCCCAGTACCTTGCCATTCACCGCTTACATTCCAATCCGAGAGACCACCGGAAAATTTCAATACCCAAGGCCCTTCCTGCAGACGACATCGGGCACATGCCAGAGTACTTTGAATCAGCGTGGAAAAATAATGGTCCAGATAATCTTCGGCTTGTATTTTTACTGTGAAATACTCCATGCCCCCGCCGAATTCCAATTCCATGGCCTCGGCGCGAGACACCAGGCAGAACATGGCTAAAAGTAATAACGCCGAAAATTTGCAGGATTTGTAATGTATAAGTTCAAACATTATCTCCGTCCGTAATTATGCCGCTAGCGGGATGTAGGGGCCTGAGTAATTAGTCCATAATTCAAATATTCCCCTCCCTTTTTGACGGGAGGGGATAAAGGGGAGGGTGATAAAAGTCTTTAAAAACACCCCCTCCTAACCTCCCCCATCAAGGGGGAGGAATTCATTTTGCCTTTTCACAACAGATACCATTCACCCCTCCACCCGATAATACACCTGCCCGGGACTGCTATGGACTCTTCCCTGGAGTTCCATAATTAATAATTCCGCCAATACCCGGTTAACCGGCTGTTCGCAAACCGCTGCCAACTGGTCCACATGCAGTCCCCCGGATTCTAAGGCCCGGAAAATGGCGCTTTGTCCGCTGTTTAATTCCGGCTGGGAAGAATCCTCCGGCCGGCGGTTGACATCCGGCAGAACTTGTTGCGAAGGAAATTCATCCAATATGTCCTGGATGCCGGTTACCAGTTTGGCTCCGTCCTGAATCAGGGCATGCGTGCCCCGGCAGAGCCAGGCATTATAGCTTCCCGGAACAGCAAAAACCTCGCGCCCTTGTTCCCCGGCCCAGCGGGCGGTAATCAGTGCTCCTGAAGTCGGGCCGGCTTCCACTACTAATACGCCCCTGGCTAATCCGCTGATAATCCGGTTGCGCCGGGGAAAATAGCCGGGCCGCGGATCAACTCCCAAGGGAAATTCCGAAACTATGGCCCCCTGCGTGATAATCTGATCATGCAATTTTTTATTCACTTCCGGATAGACCCGGTGTAAGCCGTGCGCCAGCACAGCCACGCTTCTGCCTCCCGCTTCCAGAGCCGTCCGATGTGCCATGGCATCAATGCCCCGCGCCAGTCCTGATACTATTACAAATCCGGCCTGTACCAAGTCGCTGACTATATCCCTGACCGCCGACAATCCGTAATGACTCGGCTTACGGCTTCCGACCACGGCCAACGCCTGCCAATCTTCAGGCTGAAATGCCCCGCGAAGGTAAAGCACAGGAGGAGGAAATGCCTGGAGACGCAGCGCTTCCGGGTAAGCTTTATCTTCCAGCGTAACAATGCGGCACCCGCAGCGTTGGGCTTTAGACAATTCCTTTTCCGCTGACGCTTGCCAGTTAAAACCAGTCAATCTTTTTGCCAGGCCGGCATCTATTCCACGCTGCTGTGCGAGCAGGAAATCCGGGACGGAAAACGCGGCCACGGGTGAACCAAAAGCCTCTGCCAGACGGTGGGATAATACCGGTCCTACTCCGGGCATCAGATTCAGGGCTATCCAGCCCAGCCGTTTATCCGACATGAGACCTATCCGAAGGAAATTTCGACCTGGGCGCCGTCCTGCAATGGTGTGGTAAACCCGGCTTCTTTCCCATCAACTTTCATTTTAATCGGACCGGCCTCTGCCGGCGAATTTAAGTTCAACCCTTCCAACACCCATGAAAGTATTGGCAAATGCTCCTTGGTATGTTCAATCACAATGTCAGAATTTTTTGGCACGTAGTCATCCCGTGCCGCCGGCCGGCCGTCAATCAGGATCCGGCCGCCTCCGGCGTCCAGGATGCGCGTCTCACCGTTAACTACCACGGTAATGCAGCGGGACTGGGGCAGTTCTTCGATAAGCTCCTGCAAGCAAATACCGGTTGAATTCTGATTGCGCCATTCAATCCGGTCATTGGCATGCGGGCGATAATTTGCATCCACCACATAATCATTTGCTTTTATGGTCACGCCTTTTTCCTGAAAGCTGCGAACCTGTCCATTGATCCGGACTGTAAACTCCCCCTTTGCCTGGCAACCCGTATTTAACTCCGGCGCCAGTTCGGCCAGCGTATGTTTGGAAATCCACTCAAGTTCAGCGCGGTCAGGAAGCATCTTTCCCTCTTCCGCCGGCTGTCCGTGGTGAATTAAAACCAGTTCCAGGTCATATTGTTGATCATTGATAAAACACCCCACCGGTCCGGAGGGACGGGGAATCATCTCCGGCAATAAAACCGCGTTCTCTCCATGCCGGGCTTCGATCAGCTCCACCTTGGTGCCTGAACCCAGGCTCGTATCCAGGTTGCCGGGACTGCCATTAACCGTAATCCAGCCCGGCACTCCAACCGTCCCGGGAAGAGTCATTAATTTCCCCGCCAGAGTATAGGTCTTGGCTTCTCCGGGACGGGCATGCAGGCTTTTAAGTTCACAGCCGGCTGAAAGCAGCGCGTCAAATACTGTCGGCAGGCTGGTTAGTCCCAGCATTTGCACGGATTGCCCGTTTACTTCGGCATTGATAAACCTCAGCCCTTGCCCGCGCAGAGAGGTTAGGGCAATACCCAAAGGCGTAACCCCTTCTATTCCTCCCAGTACACCTGTGGTGTTTTCTAAATCCAGAATAGTTTCCGGTCCCCGAATTCCTACTCTTCTAGGTTCAAGGCCGAGTTCTTCGGCCAGCAAGACGCCCAAACGGGGTGTCGCACTTCCGCCGCCGACCATGATTATGGCGCGGGGGACAGAAGCGTTCAAGCTCCGGATGGAATCCGCAATCTCTTTAGCCAGCTTTCTTATCGCGGGCAACAGGGTTTGAAGAATTTCCTCTGCCAACAGACTGTGGCGTTGTCCGAAAATCGTTATAAACTCCAGTGATTCCTTCCCGGCCGTTCCGAGGGAACGTTTAATGCGTTCTGCCTCAACAAAATCAAGAAGATAATGATCGCATAAGTTTTCGGTAATTTCATCGCCCGCCTGCGTGACCATGGCATAAGCGCATACCGATCCTTCCCGGGTAATGGCAATATCCGAGGTCCCGGCCCCGACATCCACTAAAGCCAGATTCATCCGGCGCATATCTGCCGGAATAGTCGCCTCCATAGCGGCTATGGGTTCCAGGGTTAAAGTTCTGGCTGTAAGTCCGGCCCGGCGCAATACTGTCATGAGTGAATTCACTACCTGGCGGGGCAAAAAGGTGGTTAACATCTCTACGGATATTTCCCGGCCGCAATGACCCTCCAAGGAATCCAGTACCTCATGGTCCAGAAAATAGCGGACCGGCGAAAATCCCACGCAATGAAGTTCTTTTTGATTCCCCGAGGCCCGTACGGATGACTGGGCGGCCCGGGCGGCGGAAAGTTCCAAATCCCGGATTTCATCGTGGGTAATTACGGTAGGATAAGGAAACCGCCGGGTCTGTACGGAAAATTCAGTCAGCAAGGCGCGGCCGGCGGCCGCCACCGCCGCTTCGGTAAAAGACAAGCCGGTAATTTCTTCCAATTCCGCCTTGATCTGAGCAACTACCGTTGCCACTGCTTCCATCTTGTGAATCTGTCCGTCCAGCATAGCCCGGTCCGGATGTTCCAGTACCCGGGCGGCCAGGACTTTAAGTCCGCGGCCGCTCGGTTCTGCCACCACCCCGGCGACTTTGCGGGTTCCGATATCAAAGGCCAGCAAGGGAGTAATCGGCCTGCTCATGGCGACACCCTTATGGCCCGGAAAATAATATCCAGCGATTTCGAGTCGGGAACAAGCATAAAATAGCCGTTGATAATTCTATTCGCTTCCATAAATTCAGTCTCAATGCAAATAACCTCGGTCTGGGGCGGGAACCCCTTGGAAATTTCAGTTACTACTGCCTCGGCCAAGTCAAACATCAACTGGGGAACTGATTGGAGCAATATGATGCCTAGAAATTCGGTCAAGGCGTTAAGATAAGAACCGGCCAGAATATTACCGGCCTCCTTGATGGCCGAGTGTTCCAGCACCGTGAGAACCTGCCGTTCCTCAGTCCCTCGTTTGGTCAATAAACCGGCCATCTGAATTGCGCTGCTCCTTGGCAGAATCAATACTATCTTGGCGGAAATATCGCCCAGGACATGCATGGTTACACCCGCGATCAAGGCTTGCGGCCCGCCTACCAGTTCAACGGTCTGCGATAATTTCATGCACCGCGCCTGGGGAATCGTAATCATGATTTTCTTCCCTATCAATTGGGAAAGAGCCGTGGCGGCATGTCCCGCCCCAATATTCCCAACTTCCTTTATGGCATCCAATTGCTGATCACTAAGAACCTCATTTGCCGGCAAGTTATCTCCCCCCTTTAAAAATAATTACTTCAAATCAAAGAAGGCACATCCAAGACCAGAGCGATACGCCCATCACCTAAAATGGTCACCCCGGATAATCCTCTTACGCCTTTCAACATGGCGCTCATCGATTTGATCGCTATCTCTTGCTGTCCCAGCACCTCATCGACTAATAAACCTATCTGCGTTTCTCCGGCCTCAATCACCAGGACAGCCTGTTCCGGCTCCGGCCGGTCTTCTTCCGGAGTACTTAGCACGCGATGAAGCCGCAGCAGAGGAAGCACTTTATCCCGGTACATCACTACTTCTCCCTGCTGAACATATTTCAACTGGATTTCTGAAAACACCAGGGTCTCCATGGTATTGATGACCGGAATGGCGTAAATTTCCCGGCTTACCCTAACCAGCAACGCCTGAATAATTGCCAAGGTCATGGGCATGCGCAGAATAAAGGTAGAGCCCTTCCCCGGTTTGCTCTCAATGCGCAAATCACCGCCCACAGATATAATTTTCGAGCGGACTGCGTCTACTCCCACCCCCCGGCCGCTGACCTCCGTCACTTGATTGGTAGTAGTAAAACCAGGCAAAGAAATGAGGTTGACAGCCTCCTGGTCGGTCAAGCCTTCGGCTGCCTCAAAGTTCATAAATCCTTTCTCTACCGCGATTCGGCGGTTAACCGCCGGATCAATGCCCCGGCCGTCGTCGGCCACCTGGATGATCACATGGTTTTTTTGGCGCCTCGCGACCAGCCGGATCAGGCCTTGCCGTTTTTTTTCGCTTTGGATCCGGCTGTCGGCATCCTCGATGCCGTGATCAACCGCATTGCGCAGCAAATGCACCAGGGGATCGTTTATTTCATCCAGAACCGTCCGATCCAGTTCTATGTCTTTTCCTTCCATTTCCAGTTCAACTTCCTTGCCGCTTTCCTTGGCGATATCCCGTACCATACGCGGAAAGCGGTTGAAAATATGCTCCATGGGAACCATCCGAACTTCCGTCACCTCGTCCTGCAATTCGCCGGTAACGCGGTCAAACTGGGCCAGGGCTTCTTTTAAGTCCTTGATATCATACTGCTTGGCAATCTGGGCAAGCCGGATTTTATTAATAACCAATTCACCGATCAGGTTTTGAAGATTATCCAGGCGTTCGACACTCACCCGGATGCTCTGTATGAGACGGCCGCTTATCGGTTCTTTCTTTTGGCTGGTCTCCGGGGCCTTGACCGGCACTGCGTTTCCGGCCGCGAGCTTGAGGTCTCCGAAAAACCCTCTGATTTCACCGGACGGCAGGACTTTCAACTCGAATGATGCTATCTCGGAAACACTTCTCAACCCCCGCTTCAAAAGTTCTTCGCCACGCTGGGATAGAACTAACAGAAAAAATTCGCGTTCGAATATTCCCTCCTGCAATCTTTGGGGATCCGGAAAACTGGCCATAACCTCACCATGCGTGGCCAGAGTTTTATAAACCATGAAAGCCCGGACGCCCTTGAAAGAACAACTCTCTTCCAGCCGAACCTTAACCCCGTAGGTTACATAACCTTCTGTCCTGGCTTGCGCTGCTAACGCTTCCAGATTGTCAAGCAATGCCGCTGCTGCGGATGTTTCGTCTGCTTCCGGGGAATTCCCGGGAGACGCCTGATGGGATTGATCCTCTGTCTCCGGTTCCCCCTTCCCGCTTTCCAGGAGCTTTAATTTTTCCAGCAGCTTACTTAGTTCGATATTCTTTGGTTCGGCCGTAGATATTTCCTCAATCAGCAGGCTCAGCGTATCCAGGCACTCAAAAAGCAAATCTATGGTTCCGGACAAAATATCCTGCCGGCCGGTCCGGAGTTTATCCAGCACGTTTTCCATCTGATGCGTGAGTTCGGTAATTTGATCAAAGCCCATGGTCGCGGCCATGCTTTTCAGGGTGTGGGAAGTACGAAATATCTCGTTTAAAGAATTTTGATCCGAAGGATTTTTTTCCAGCGCCAATAAATCCTGGTTGAGATGTTCCAGGTACTCCATGGCTTCGGAGATAAAAATATCTTTGTATTGCAGCGTGTCCATATTTACCCTATCTTCCCCTTTCTGGAGGGACGGGGATAAAGGAATGCCGGAGGATTTTAGAAGATGTTATCAGGAAAAACCGGGCCGCGCAACCTTCTTTTTACGCCTCTTTCCAAATCAGGCCGCCCGGTCCAAGGCGCGCGCCGGTTGACGGCGCAGGGGCAGAAGCTCGCGCCGCTTCAGCTTAAGTGGGAGGCGCAACTTTTCCAGCCTATTTAGCCAGAAACGCCTGTCAGAATGTGTTTGTAAAAGTATCGCCGGGAGCACTATTTCCCCCTGCTCCCTCATCGGCAGTGTGCCTTTCATATCGCCCACTTTAACTCCCCTTAGCCCGGGCACACGGGAGCAAACCTTACTTAGAGTAGCCAGCGATTCCAGCGCTGGTTGAGAATCGCCCAGCTTTTCCACTTCTTCCAGCATAAGCTCCATCCATTTCCAGGTTGTATCTCTCTCCGGCTTATCCAACCATTGCTCATAAGCCTGCCCGGCCGGGCTGTTTTTATTCAGCAACTGTTGAGCCAGCATCGACTTTTCATTGGTTAGCATCCAGGCTAGATATCCCTGGGGACCAAGTGCTATCCGCTGGATTCTATCTATAACCGGCTGCCGCCATCCAGGTTTAACCCGGAGCCTGGTCAGCGCAGTATCCACGCGGCTGGTGGAATAAAAACCCTCCAGATGATACTTCAGTATGATCCGCAAAAAGAAATTCATCTCCGAATCCCGGCTGTTAAGCAGCAAGGCATCCGGTACATGGATCATTGGTTGACCGTTCTCATCCGGCCGTATCCTGCCCAGCGGGCTGAGTAAGCGCGAGATAAGACCCAGGTCCGAACACGGGCTAACCTGGATATTTGGCCGGATAAAATCTCCGTATCCCTGCCGGGCGAAAATTTTCACTGCTGTTTCGTCGGCTTGGATTTCAACCAGCAGCCGCTGTATGTCCGGCGTTTGACCGGCTTCCCTCCCAGGTCCGGCCTTTCGCGTTATTATCCACAACCATAGAGTTCCGGGCACAAGCAACAGCGCTCCCCGGAAGAAACTCACCAGACCTTCCAAAGGCAGCCGGGCCTTGAGATTCCCGGTTTGGCTCAGGCCCGGGCTGAATAATAACCCGCTTAGGCAATAGAGAAATATTTTCCGGACCGGTAGCTTTTTACCGCGCAGGGGCTGATTGGGCCCTTTTTCCTCGGAATCTGGTGAGCTATCGACTTCTTCTGTTTCAGCCGCTTCAAACCCCACAGATTCCATCCATTGCTTGATTTTCCCGGCAACTTCCGGCGGATTGTTGACATCTATGAAATTTTTAAAACCTGCTTGGCTATCATTGGTATCGCTCAAATATAGAATTGCTTCCGGAATATGTTTTTTCTTGTCCACGTAAGGCGAGTAAAATTCACCGGTAAAAATATTATTTTTATCAAACATCAAACGGTTGGCTTTCTCTATGGTTACTTTTATCCCTGATTGCTGATTCTCCAATCTTTGGGCAACTAACTCTATTATTTGTTCGACTCCCCGGCTGACAATTTTAATGTGAATATCTTTCCCGGTTATTTTTTGAATATCTTGTATAACGGAAATATATTTTTCATTCAATACTATGTCCCCGGCAATTTCCTGACACTGCTTTAAAGTAAGATATCCGGATAAAACTCTCCAGTAATCATTCAAAGTTTCCGGAGAAGGATTCTCCTCATATATTTCTTTATACTTTGCCAGTTTCTTATCAAACTCTTCTCTTTCTTGATTTGTTTTTAAAGATTTTTTTACTTTTTCATCTATCCTCTCAGAACCATCTGTTATAGTATCATTAAAATCAGAATAGATAGTTAAAACCGGCTGCCCCTTCCAGAAACCTTCGATCATGGCCTCCCGGGATTCTTCGAAACGGATGATTTTGGCATCACTTGATCCCGCGTAGCTTCTTATAGTATCCCCATCTTCCAGCAAATAAGCGCCGGTCTCATAGATTACGCCGCTCACATCTCCTTTGGTATTTTTATCGGGAATATGCAAGGGAATCGGTTCTCCCAGGGGCTGCAAAGTTTCAGGATCCAACAGCACCAGAGCCGAGCGGTAAATTTTATGCTTGGGGTCTTTTACCCTGGCCTGATGAACTATGGCCATAATAAAATCCTCGCCCTCTTTGTAAGGTAAAATCGTGCCCAGCCCGATTTTGGGCCATTCTTTAGTTGCCCATAATATAGTGGATTCTTTCCTGGGATGCTCCCTCCAATATTGCATCGGAGGATGCAGGGCGGTTTTTAATTTATCAAAAATATATGCCTGCAGACCGGCCGTCGTACCTTGTATATTAGGACGGTCTATCAGGGCATATTTCCCGTTGGGCAGAGATATCAGGTGCGTGGTTTTACTGCTAACGTCCAGCCGGCCCAGTCTAACCGGGTCGGTTTTGGGATGTCCGCATTCATCAATAAATACTAAGTGGCAATGCCAAAGACTTCCTTCTTTATTCACCTTTACATAAGTCATGGCCAGTTTCCCGTCTATGTACATTATCCGGGGATCCTCGGCGTCCTTCACGATTACTTCTTTGAACTCGAATTCAAGACCATCTTTGTCAACCGGATGCAATCTTAAAATTTCACTTTTATGTATCCAATGAGTAGAATACATAAACCAAACTCTGCGTGCCAGTATATCGCCGTTGGGCAGCACTCCGGGATTGAGATCTTTATACAAAATTCCGTCGGCCCATTTCACTCTGATTTTTTGGCCCTTGTCCTTGCCAATTTGATCCATGGTCTCTGTAACCGGCTCTTCGTCAACCGGCTCTTCCTGGCTGCGCGTCCGGGATAATATTACTAAAACCGGGAGCGCAAATAAGATTGGGAGCGCGGCCAGGACCGGCAGGGCATTACAGGCCAGGCTTAATCCGATAATTTGCAATAAAATCAAGGGCAGGGCCTGGCCTCCGTACGCCAGGGTTTCAGTCTGCGAAGTGATTTTTCTGGAATTCAAATAGACATGAATCCATTCATGCAGGAAGTAGAACCATTGGATAGGCTTGGGACGCTGACTCATAAACTTCTTGTCCGCGTAAATGGTAGTCCCCTGGGTATAGGCAGGATTTTTTTGATCAAAAGCGGCCGATTCCGCATTTCTGAAGCCGGATATAAGATTTTCCGGCCCGGCCCGGCAAACACCCCTGCTTACCAGGAATTTCCACAGCCAGGATAATCTCCCGCTTGCATCCCAGGACATAAAGCCGAAAACCACAGCACCCAACACTGAACCGGACAGGATAAACAGCATACCCGGCAGCGCGAGAATATCAGCCAGCGCCAAAGGCTGCCCGCTTATCAGCCATACCAGCCCACCCAGCATGGGGCCGGAAACCAGGAACCCCAGGGCGGTCTTCAGGCTCTCCTGCCAGGAAAAAGGCCGCTTGGGGTGTGTGCTGATTACGGGGCGATGATTTTTAGATACTGCCTCCAGATAAGCTTGCAAACTTCTGTTAAGTTCCGGATCAGAAGCTGATAGTTTTTTCAATTCTTCAAGCTCATCGGCAGTGAATGCGTTCGCCTGCAGGTAATTATCAAACCAGGCGGCCTTGTTCTCCTCCGGCAGCTCATTCAGAAATTTTTCCAACACTTTCAAGCGCACTCCTCCCGGATACCGGCCTTGTACCAGTTGATGCTCATATTTTAAATCCGCGGGTATACTCAGCGGATTAAAATCCGCCAAACTTTCAAGCGACTTAATAATGCTGCTTTTTTGTAAAAAAAAGGGATTATCCGGCCAGGACAGCCAGGAAATCATTTGTTCCACATCATCCTCGCCCTGAAAGATTGTAGTATAATGCCGGCCAGGTCCAGGGCCTATGGCAACTGACCAGTAATTATCCTGTTTTGTATCACCGAGGTGTAAACTAACTGAATATAATTTATTTTCATCCGATTCGCCCAAAAATTCCATAACTCTTAAGACATCCTGTTCAGTCTCACGTGAAGCATCCCAGGTTTTTAATAAATTGAGGGGCAGCCGGATATTCGCAGAATCAACCGAACCTGGCGGTTGGAGAATTGCATTTGTCTCCCTCAGCTTGGCGATAGTATCCGTATCCTCAGCCCTAATCCCGGTCATCCAGAAAAAAGTTTCCGGATACTTTTCAGCCTGTTTAGTTAATAATTCAACCTCCGCTACAGTATATATTGCCTGGTCCTGATCCAAGGCCAGGCTTAATTCCGGCGCAATCTTCTCCATATGTTCCCAATTTATCTTCTCCATGATATCTTCCCCGGATTCTATCCGCTCCTTAACCCGTGCCTGGGCCCAGAGCCGAAAAGCTTCAGGAGAAATGCTACCATCCTCTTCCAGTTTGATCCGGGTCTTGCGGCCATTTACATAGATAAAATCGCCTCCCGGTTCACGTATTATAAAGAACTCTGCCATAAACCGGAATTTGTCCTGGAGCCGGGGACTTACCGGCTCCAGCCAGAAATACCCATTGGCCAGACTGTCTATAAAGGCGGCATAGGTGCTGGCAAAACTTTCCATCTCAGGATTGCCTGCTCCTCTCTCCCACTTGGCATCAAAGGCGTATTGGGAAACAAAATCCTGCCGGTTATGGCTGGCTACATGCATTTCATGCCATTTGGCTTTTCGGTCTTCTGATATTTTTTCATGAACATAATGTCCCAGCTCGTGTGTATAAACGCTCCCGTCTATTCCTGCACCCGCTATCAAATCAAGTATATTCAAATACGGCGAATATTCCCGCCATTGAGGACCATTGCGTATCTCTATACTGCTAAACCCATATGCTCCACCATGGTCTTTATTAGTTTCCACTTTCCAAACATTGCGAAAACCCTCAAGATGGTTGGTCGGCAGCTTGGATAAATTCCTGAATGTCGCTTCCAGTTCTTCCCTGCTAAAATCTCCGATTACGCTGACCCATTTATCCTGCACGCGTATCAGCCAGTGTCCGCCTTTAAAATCCGAGAGCTTAATTATTAGATCGGCGGTGGAATCATAATTTTGATTTATAGCCTCAATTCGTTCCTTATATACGCGCAGATATGCTGACCGGGGATCATCGATATCGCCCCGATACCGGAAAACCCCTACATTGCTCTTGCTTGTTATGCCTTCGCTTTCCCAGGTAATTTCCAGCAGTTCTGTCAGCAAGTTTAAAAAGTCCGCTTCATTAGTATGTGATAAAATCAGGGTCTTTCCTGAAAAACGATAGTTTGGGTCTATTTGTTCGTTGGTCCATTCGACAAAATTGATATTCCGACTAAAACTATCAGGCATACTGACCAGCATTATTTCTATCTTTTTTAATTCTTCCTGGTTTTGATTTCCTTTGATGATTACGCCGTACCGAATATAAAGCTCCTGCGCATAAGCGTCTTTCAGCCCCAGTTGCTCGGCCATTTCCAGGGTTCTCTCCCGGCCGTGCATCATGCCGGCCTGCTGGCGGCAAAGGTCAAGATACTGATTATATTTATCGGCATTACCAGGTTCTGCTTCCCACTGCTGAAAACTCTGATGCCGCAGTTCATTCACCAAATGCCAGTCCTCGGCCTGCCCGGCATGCAGGTCTACTCTTTCCAAAGCGGATTCCATATCCTCGCGGGTAAACGAACCGATAATACTCAGCCATTCATTATTCAGGCATACCATCCAGTGACCGCCTTCAAAATCTGAAGCTTTGATCATCTCGCCTTCTGCATCAGGATTCCCGGAAATAACCCGAAAGCGCTCCTGGTTAAATTCCACAAATTCATCTTTAGCCTGGAAAGCCTCATAGCGTCTGAATAAATAGGTATCTTTTACGTCCCCGCCCCGATCCCAGATGACTCCCAGGGTGGGGGCAATCTGCGCTGCAAAATTACCGGAATCCGAATGCGGCAGGATAAGCATGTCATCCCAGTATCTCCCTTCCAGATTGAATGGCTGATCTGTCAAAACCAGGAATTGCAGCTCTTTGTCAAACGCTTCCGGCAGGGCCTCAACCAAGGCTTTAACCATCTCAATTTCATCCTGATTTCGTGCCCCTTCTACGATTACACCGTACTTAATAAAAAGCTCGCTCGCTATAGGATCGGTCAGGCCCAATTGTTCCGCAAGTTCAGGTGTTCTTTCCCTGTCCTCTATAAACGATTTTTGTTTTTCACAGAGGCTGACATAATCATTAAATTTACTCGTATCTCCCGGTGTTTTTTGCCATGCTTCAAAAACTTCCTGCCGTTCCCCGGTAAATTGTTGCAGCATAGGCAAGCCGAATGCCAATTCCTGCATCTTTTTAAAATAATCCCGGCTTTTAAGCTCCTTATCTGTCATCTGCAGGACGGCTTTATGATAGGCGGCTATTTCTCCGTGGGAATAGTCCCCGATGACGCTGACCCATTGGCCGCGCACTGGCAAGAGCCAGTGCCCGCCTTGATAATCCGAAATTTTAGTTGCTTCATCATCCCGGCATTGTTTCTCCAGAACAGCCTGGTAACGTTCCTGATAAATCCTATAAAAAACTTCCTGGGCTTCTGTATCTTCCTGGTCTTTATAATACCAGGAATATTTATTGTGCCGGGCGATTCCCATGTCCCACAAATCATGCAAAATTGTTTCCATGGGGTCTGATGTTGCTTGAACATCCGCGCGGGATAATAGCCACGAGTTTGTCTTAAAAATAAAATACCCAACTTCAGTTTTTAGCCTGGCATCCATGGGTTCCTCTGTCCAAGCTACAAACCTGATCTCATCAACCATCTCGTCAGGCAGGGCATTCAACATTGCTTCTGTATATTGCAGTTCTTCTTGATCGGCGTTCCCGTCCACCAGCACGCCGTACCGGATAAAAAGATCTTGCGAGTAGGGAGCGGTCAGACCTAGCTGCTCGGCTAATTCCCGGTCCCTTTCCAAATTCCATATTTTCGAAGCCTGAATCCCACAAACCTCGGCATATAAGACTAACTTTTTATCTCCCTGATCTTTATCCAATTCCCGGAAAGCCAAACGTCTTAATTCATTCCACACCATTAATCCATCCTGATCTTCGGCAAAAGCCTCGATCAGAGGACTTAATTCCTTGCGCGATAAAACAATGGCATTATCCGATCGGGCAAATTCCTCATCCAGCGGATCATCCCTCCAGGTAAAAAAAGCAACCTGACCTGGACGCGTATCATACAACTGTTCAAAAAACCATCCCATTCTAACCGGCAGTTCCAGTTCTTCTGTGTTTTTATGCCCTTCCACCACTACGTTATGTTTAAGAAACAGATCGCGCGCCCGGGGATCATCCGGGTATACTTTAGCAGCTATTTCAGTTCTCGCTTTTGTGCCCCATCGCGCTTCCTTTACGCATACTTCCAATAGCTTAATTTGTGCTTCGCAAAGATTATTATATTTTTCATATTTTTCAGTATTCTGTGGATCCTGCTCCCAGGCCTGGAAAGCCTTTTCACGCTCATCTGTCAATCCTTCTAAGTCCGCTAAATATTCCGGATCCAGTGGTGTTTCCTCCTCTCCAGCTTCCTTCTTGAAAGCAGCCCCCTCTTTTATTTGCGGCAGCACTTCTCCGAATATTTTATCTCCCCAGGCGATCGCGCCCTTATCGCCTTCCAGGGCCAGGATTATTCCCCGGGCAAACTTCCCGGCAAATCCCAGTTGGGGTATATCTCCCAGCAATAGTCCGGCTTTTACGCTTACCCCGATCTCTGCGGCAATGATCCACATGTGAGAATAACCGACTATGAACTGTTGGCCCAGCTTGAGCCATAAATTCAAATAGGGATTGCTGCTCTCCCAGGATCTCAGCCTGATGGCCGGATAGGCCAGGATATATGCGGGTATGGCCAATACCTGGGTCAGCAGGAAGAACAAAGCCAGGCCTATGGCTCCTAAACGATACTTGATAAAGTTCGTGATTCCCGGGGTTTGGGCCGGTTTCTGCTTATATTCAGATAATTTTTCAGTGACTATTTTCATTTCCGCCGGGGTGTATGCCAGTACATTTTTTTCCCAGTCTTCCAGCAACGCACCTATTTTATCCTGGTTTATCTCGCCTGATTCATCCTGAATAAATTTTTTCATGTCCAGATACAACTCCTCAGGCCGTACCATGCCGGCCTTGGCCCAAAAACCGCGCAGAATCCTGACTAATTGCGGGAGCCGTAAAAACGAGAGCCCGAAGACCAGGAAGAATATCCTGGCCAGATCAATTTCCTTATGCGACAAGTGCAAAAAATTAAAAAAGTCGGTTAAACTTGCCAGCCCGATTGTTTTTAATACCGACCCCTCGCTGATATCCAGGGGCAGAAGACTGATAAGATCAGCGGCAAAATAATAGCTCATGAAAAATATCAGGCCCCGGCCCAGGGCAAACCTTACAATGCCCATGGGTATTGGCATCAGCATGCTGAGTCTTACATGCCAAGCTTGCAAATTCATCTCCAGCCTCTCCAGACGGCCGGCCTTTTGGTAGCGCAGTTCATAATACTTTATTATTTTTTTTACTGATTCATTCTCAGTCTCCTGGTTTTCCAGGTCCCGCACAAACTCCGCTTCCGCCATATTCGCGGTAGCGGCATATAAAAAGAAATTCTGGAATACATAAGCCAGGTAGGGAATAAGCAGGCCGATAAAAACACCCACCAGGGGCATGAACCAGAAGATAGACATAAAGGCCATGCCGAATCCCAGCCCCACAACAGCACAAACCACGGCAATTACGCGGTGCTCTTTCATGAAGGCTATATTGTCTTTAAGGCTGAAACGCCAGGCTTGGTACTGCCTCGCAAAAGCGTAATGATTTGCCAGGGCTTGGGCCGGGGAGAAATTGAGCCTGTTGATAGCGAACCAGGCACGGGCCGGCAGTTTTTGACCCCGGTTACGCAGATTGACTATTATGGGCGCCAGACCGGCCATTACCAGAGCGGAGGATAATATGGATACCGGTATGCTCAAGGACAATAAAGCCGGAATCTGCAGGCCTAACACAATTATTCCCAGGGGAACCAGGTATGCGAAAACTCCTCTTTTATCCGGCATTTTCATATAAGGTGCAAACTGCTTAATAATTCCATCTATCCAGTCATCCATCCGAATTACTAATTTATTATCTGGCAGTACTTCGAGTTTTTTTAGTATTGGTTCTGGTTCAGGAAGTCTGTCCACTATCCACGTTAAGCTTAAAAAGCCCACTTTCATGAGGAGCATATATCCCGGCCAGGCGAGCATCCATGCCAGCACAGCTATAAACAGGGGCGCGCTCAGGTATGGCATGGCCTGCAAAACCATTCCCAACCCAATAAGCTGGAGTAAAATAAAGGGCGAGGCTGAGATACCAAAAACTATTCCTTCTTCTTTTTCTCCGAGTTTAACCCCCAGTTTTTTGCCGAGTGTAACCCCCAGCTTTTTTTCCAGAGCTGCCAGGCAGACATGCAGAAATTCATGGGAATAATAAGCCAAAAGGATCAAGGCCGGCCGGGTGTCCAGAATAGTTTGTTGAATATAAATTTTTTCGTCTTGCGTGAACGCTGGATCAGTATCTTGGGAATCAACCGGATTAATTGGCGGGAACCTGGAGAAAACAGTTTTTAACCGGTCTTCCAGCGGACTTCCCCGGATCGGCAGAATAGTTATAAGCCAATGCTCAATCCTTTTTATGCCTTTCCAGAGAGGCAGAAGCGTATCCGTCCGGCTGTCTAACGCCAGGAGGCTGAAAACCCCGGCTCCCAGCACACCCCCGGTTATAATTAAAATCATTCCCGGAGGCATCAGGAGGCCAGCCGCAAAAAGCGAAGCAGGAGCAAAAAATATCCAGGGAAGGATTACTCCCAAGCTGGCCACAAAAATCAGGTAAAATACCGGCACCAATGCTCCGAACTTACTCTCGATGTAAGGTGTAATTTCCAACCCCGACCGGGCCACCCAGAGCATTAAAACCGCAGTAATAAATATCAGACCGGGTTGAGACATTAATGTAATAACCGCATAAACATCCATACTTCCAGAAAGCACGGGGAGCCAGGCCAGCGATATTCCCGAAAACATTAAAAGATAGGCGGTCTTCAGGCTGTCCTGCCAGGAAAATGGCCGCTTGGGGTGCTCAGCAATTTTACGTTTGGGTCCTTTATCAAGCACACTTTTGTAAAGATCGCTTAATTTCTGAAAGCGGGATGGCTGCACAGTTGGCAGCATATTTCCATAACCTTGGGACTCGTAATGCTCACGATGAACCAGGTCAAAAATTTGCTTGGCCTTTTTCTGCAAATCCTTTACAGCCGGTTCCCCGCCTTCCAGCATATATTCTCCCAGGATTCGCAACGCCTGATCTACCGCATGCTTATTGTATTCTTCTCTAAGCGACCACTTTTCCAGGCCGTTTTGGTGCGCATCCAACAACCCCAAGAGAAAAAGCGCGCTGCTTCTGTTTTCCGGGGCCGCCCAATAGAGGGATAACAAGCTGAAGCGGGGAAGGCTTTGAATAAACTGCGCGCCATAAGTGCCGAATTCATTAAAGCCCGGGCTAAGCTCAAGAATTTGACGCAGGCTTTCGGGCGTTCCCAGCCGATAATCAACAAGGTGCTGAAATTCATGTTCTTCGCTTGAACGCATTAAGCTCCGGAATATTTCCGTTTCCTGCTTTCCTTTGAACTCCTCGGTTATCAGTTGATGGGCTATGTTCATCAGAGAGTCATCTTGGATATTTAATTTAATAGCGCGGGCAGCATCGCTTTTTGAAACCATCGCCTTATTGATCTGCCGGGCCAGGCGGCGCAAAGAATCGCTAAGTCCTGCCCCCATTTCAACATCTGTCAGATACAGCCCGAAAGACCCCCGCAGCTTGGGAAATATTTCCCTCCCGATTTGCGTAAGCTGGAGGAATTGCAATGGTTGGCCGCGGATTTTACCACGCGTGACTATTTTCTCAATCCGGAAGGGATAAAGCTCGGGGATGTCATTATACTTCTGGCTGAACAGATAGTATCCATACTCGCACAAAACCTGATTGATGATTTTTCTTTTTGGCATTACATCTTCAAATTTTATGCCTTTTTTACCTTGCAGATAATCCAGTATCGAATTAACCGTATCGGCTGATACTCCCAGCATGCGGAATAACCGGACCGCTTCCGCTTGCAAATCCTCGGGAAGCGGCGTGCGTGCGTACTCAAGGTGATTGGCAATTTTAGGAATCGTGGTCTGCATCAACCGGTCCGCCGTTGGACTCTGCTCCGCCGGCTTAAACTTTTTTTCCCGGCGCTTAGGAATATTGCTCAAATTCCGGATATGTGGAATCCTACTAAGTACCATGCCCAGGCTGGGTATTAGGGGAAGCATGAAAAGAGATTTCAGAACTCTATCGCTGGAAAGGCTTTCCCCAGGGCTGATAAAAACTGCTGATACCAACCAATCAATTCCCTGCATCCAGAGCGCCGGGTGGACAGCCACCAGGCCCAGGGCTGTCAGCCCTGCGCCGAGCGCGGTTGCGCGCATTAGGTCCGGACGCAGCATAAGCGAGCTTAAGTTGTTTCGCCACTTCCCGGCTGGGAGCAAAACCCGGCCCGGCCACTGGCTGATATCCTGCCTGGCGTTTTCCCATGCGCGTGTCATCCCGCCCAGGCCTACCTGGAATTTTTGTCCCAGGCCGGGCGCTATCATGGCCACCCCACCTCCCAAGACCACGGCGGAAATTGGTCCGTGCCATCCCAAATGCAGCATCTCAGCAGTCAGGACTCCGTCTGTCCCCTGGCCGGCGCGCAATACTTCAGACTGCATATTCGCGGCCATGGATGAATTCATCATCTGGATTTCATACTCTTTATTCAACGCTACAGTCATCAAGGGCTTGTTTCTGCTTTGGAAACCGCACGGACAAATCACAGCTGTAAAGCCTGCGGTTACCGGGCAAAAGCCTATCCGGCCTGCGAGGCTCACATTATCCCAATCCAAACCAATGCGGGAATTATTCTCCCCGTAGGCTGCGACTATATCCTGATAAGCCTGCTTTAAGGGAGCGAGACCTTTTATTCCTTCGCGCATCAGGTGAACAACCAATCCCAGCTTCAGCGTCAGGTCCAGCGTTTTTTCAAAGGCACTCACGTTCTCGGGCAGTATATTTTCTACTCCAGCCGTTGTCCTAATCTTAGTCCGGAAGCATGTGGCCAGCCCCAGAATATTCTGGTTCTGCGCCAGCAGTTTTTCCAGGGGTGTGCGCTGGTTTTTCAAGAGGGAAAAATAGGGATTCACTATATCCGAATTTCTCAATCCCGGTTTTACGCATACATAAGATATATCCCGGCGTTGCAGCTCCTTTAAGACTTCCCCGCTGTGATACCCCCCGGTTACCAGCACGGCTAGCCGGGTCCGGTAATCCGCCATCCTATTGAGCGTATTTTCCACAAAGCATAAACTCCGTTGGTCAGCCACCTGGTAAAATATTTTCGCTTCTTTCAGGTATTCATCCAGCCGGTACATCTCATTATCCAGCCACAAATCACGGCCAGCCTCGCAGCTTAGGATGAAATCCTTAAAAGCCCGGACATGGAATTTATCCGGCTGCCCACGGTATGCTTCCAGTTCCTCCGGAGATACTGAGATATTAACCAGCTTCTCTATCACGTCCAGGCGATAGTGCAAATCATCCAGTTCCTGCTCCTGCCCGTTGCGGTAAAGTCCTGAGCGCAGCTCGCGCTCTATTCGCTCCATCTCTGCATAGAGCGCGTCGCTGTCAACATTCACAGGCAGGATATTTCTGCGCCGGGATACATACCGGGCCAGATGCGGAAAGACATCCATATGCAAACCCGCACTTTTACCCGTCCGGTATAAATACACGGCATAACTCAATAATGATTGTTCTCCCTCGCGAAACCTGGTTCTCTGTTGGTCATGCTTGCTGAGCGCTTTGCCGTATACTTGAACCTTGAGTTCCTCCAGCAGTTCCCGCAAATCATATACATATCCCTGGCTCTCATGATTGAGAAACCGCTTTACTCCTTCCTGGTTGGCCTGGTAATGCTTTCTGGTCTCTATGCCCTCTAAATGAATCTTATGTTTCCCAATGGCCGCGTAATATTCCGGACCCGTAATTTTTCCCTGCTGCATAAAGTATTTTCCGACCTCGGCTTTTACTTTTGGCTGAGGAAACCCGGATAACTTCGAGACGTCTATCCGGCCGCTGGCGCCTTCCACGCCTACCATTTCCAGCCCGTACTTTCTGCCCAAATAATCAATAATACCCGCGATATTGGTCTGCACTTCCTCATGGCAATGCAGATCCTGAATATAAACTATTAATTTATCCTGACCCTGGTGGGATTTGGTCACTGCTCCGAATTTGCCGGGAATCGCAAGCGCCTTAGAATTGAAAAGAATTTCCCCCTGCCCGGCTGGGAAAGTATCTTTTTCAAAAGCCCAGGTCAGATAAGGAAATATAAAACTGAGGATTATCAGCAGTGAAACTGTTTTGGCAAAATGCTTGGCCCTTGGTTTATGCCAAAATGAGAGTATTGCGGATATGTGATGGTTTTTATTTTTTATATCATGAAAAGAAGTATACATTATAAGAATATATCACATAATATCTAAAATATCCATTGATGCGATTATTAAATCTTGAAATATAACATTAATTGTTGTGAAGTGTTAGATTGAAACATCCGGAAGGCAAAAACAGGTTCCTGGGAGTTTGAGCAATTAGTTGGTTTTTTGAGAGTAGATAGTAGAAAGTAGACCGCATTTGAGATATTTTATCTAATTTCTACTATCGAATCTCAAATGCTCTGGAGCCTGAGCAACTAATTGCTCAGGCTCCTAGGCAGGCGGCCGCAATAGCGTAAAAACGGTTGTCCAGGGTATCGGCCCGGGAATTCAATACCATAGGCACCTTGGCACCTATGGCAACTCCGGCCAGCGGCTCACCTGCCAGAAAGGTTTGAGACTTGGAGAGAATATTTCCGGCTTCAATGTTTGGCACCAGCAATATATCCGCATCGCCCTGCACCGGTCCCATTACCTCTTTCTCCCGGCATACCCAAGGCGAAAGCGCGTCATCCAGCGCCAGCGGACCGGCGACCTGCCCATTAACAATTAGTCCCTGATGAGCCATGGCTGCCAGTTGCGCGGCTTCTACCGTAGCCGGCATCTTCTCATTCACGTATTCCACGGCTGCTAAAACCGCTGCCTTGGGATTGGTATATCCCAGTCCGCGTAAGAAATCAATGGCGTTTTGCAGAATCCAGCGTTTACGCTGAAGGTCCGGCAAAATATTTATCGCTGAATCAGTAACAAAAAGCAGGCGGCCGCACACCCGGCTTTCCAGAATAAAAATATGCGAGATCGGTCTTTCGGTACGCAGCCCGTAAGCTTTATCTAAGAGCGCACTGACAATGGTGCTGGTTTTGAGATTTCCTTTCATTAGTACCTGCGCTTGTCCCTCGGCAATAGATTTTACAGCCTCCTGGGCCGCGGTTTTTTCATCTTTTACATCAATCATTACCTTAATAGGAAAATCCAGATTTAACTCTGCCCGCATGCTCTCGATTTTTTTCCGGTTACCCGCCAAGACTACTTCGGCAATCCCTTCCCGATAGGCCCGGTCCAGGGCCTGAAGAATCTCTTTGGTCTCAGGCACTGCCACGGCCACCGCTTTAGTAGAAGCTACTTTAGCCCGGTTTACCAGTTCTTGGAAATCCTTAAACATTTATTGAACCCTCCATAATGCTAAAGCTAACAGACAATTCTTATAATTAACCGTTCAATTTCCAGTACGTGAATATTTCCTGTTTTTTTTTAATCCCGCGAAAGCTGGGATAAGCCACCCACGGGACGTAGGGGCGTTTAATTAAACGCCCCTACAACTGCCAATGATGCTATAATAAATAGTTAATCTATTACTAAATTCCTCATTATTCCCCGCTTTTAAACCTAGCCAATATTTGGTCTGCAATTTCGGCCGGTGTGCGTTGGTTGGTATTACACGACCAGTCCGCCTTGGCGTATGCCTCCTGCCGTTCCTGCAACAGTTTATAAATCCTGCCGCGTACTTCCTCCGGCGTTCCGGCCAGGAGCGGCCGGTCCGGAGCGGTCCTGACCCGCTGCCGGATAACTTCCGGATCAGCCGAAAGGCAGATTACCCGGCCCAGGGTCCGTAATAAAGACCAGTTATTTTCGGCCAGCACAATACCCCCGCCCGTGGCGATCACACGGGACGCCGTATTATCAGCCATTAAAACTTCCAATACACCGGTTTCCATGGCCCGAAAAGCCGGCTCGCCGTCCTCGGAAAAAATGCAGGAGATGCTTTTACCCGCACGAGTTACTATAAGCTCATCCGTATCCAGCATCTCCCAGTGAAGCCGTGAAGCCAGTTCCCGGCCTACCACGGTCTTTCCGGTGCCCATGAAACCGACCAGAACAATTCCTCTCATCTTCCGGAATACCGGCGCAAGCAACCTTTCCAATTATTCCGCATCTCCGCCAGTGAGTCGCCGCCGAATTTTTCCTGCCAAACTTTAACTAATTCGATCGCCATTACAGCTTCACCCACCACGGCGGCCGCCGGAACCGCGCAAACATCCGAGCGTTCATATCCGGCTTCCATTATGCGCTTGGTTTGCATGTCTACTGAAGGCAGGGGATGGAGCAGACTCGCAATCGGTTTCATAGCCGCGCGAACCAGCAGCGGCTCCCCCGTGCTCATGCCTCCTTCCAAACCACCGGCATGATTGGTCTTGCGTCCGTATTTGTGGTTCCGGCCATAGGTGATGGCATCATGCACTTCTGAGCCCGGCTTCCCGGCCCCGGCAAATCCCAGACCGAATTCCACTCCTTTAATGGCGGGAATACTCATTATTGCACCGGCCAGGCGCATATCCAGGCGGCGGTCCCATTGCACATAGCTCCCCAAACCCGGAGGCAATCCCCAGGCTGAAACTGTAAATATCCCGCCTAAAGTATCTCCGGCTTTGGCCGCCCGGTCAATGGCTCTACGCATCGCCTGCGCCGCAACTTCATCCGGACAACGCACATCTGATTTTTCCGCCTGCCGGGTCAAGCGGGCCGGATTTCCCAGGCGCAACCCGGCTTTTATGCCTCCAATAGCTTCCACCCATGAACCGACCTTGATTTCAAAAACTTCCAGCAGCACCCTGGCTACGGCGCCCGCTGCTACGCGAGCCGCGGTCTCCCGGGCCGAGGCACGCTCCAGAATATCTCTCAAGTCCTGACGGTCATATTTCAGCGCGCCTACCAGGTCCGCATGCCCGGGACGGGGACGATGAAGTTTCTGAATCTTAACCCCTGGCGCAAGCTTTTCCAGGGCCATGATCTCTTGCCAATTTTCCCAATCCCGATTAGATATGGTCAGACACAGCGGCGAGCCCAGAGTTTGCCCATGCCGAAGACCGGAACTAACTGCCACCTGATCATGCTCAATCCGCATACGGGCGCCGCGTCCGTAACCTTTTTGACGCCGCGCCAGTTCATGGTTTATCCGGCTCGATTCCAGCGGCAGTCCTGCCGGCAAGCCTTCAATAATAACTGTTAAGGAAGGGCCGTGTGATTCCCCGGCCGTAAGAAATCTAAACATACTTCCGTTTACTCCAAAATATGGGGCGTCAGGAAAACCACCAGCTCGATCTTTTCCTTGATCTTTACCTTGCTCTTAAATAGCAATCCCAGCAGAGGAATATCTCCGAGCAGCGGCACTTTTGATTCCTTGATGGATTCTTCATCCCGCACCATGCCGCCGATAGCTATGGTTTCTCCATCTTTAACCAGCATCTGAGTCTTAGCGGAACGCGAGGAGGTAATCGGCGGCGTTCCTTCCTGCACTATGGTGGTAACATCCAGGATCAGCGGGTTTAAAAGCACTTGATGATCCTTGGTAACCTGGGGGGTTATGGTCAGGGTAATCGGCAGCTCCAGGTATTCGATCACGTTGGAAACCACCCCGTTACTGACCATACTGGTCTGGTAGGGTATATTCTTGCTGGCCGTCAAAGTGGCGGTTTGATTGTTGAGGGTCGCCACCCGGGGATTGGAAATGGTATTCACCGCACCTTTGGCTTCCAGCATGGAAATTGTGGCATTCAAATCCACCCCGGATTTGAGAGTTCCCAAGGTGATCGTGGCCACTGCTCCCACGGCCTCGGGAATTGAAGTAACCGTGAATCGGGGATCCGTGGCGGGATGGGTGGAAGTGGCATCCCAGCGGATACCCAGTTCCTGCTTATTGGATCGTGAAATCTCAACAATCCGGGCCTCGATCATAACCTGCTGAGCCTTGGTGTCCAGGCGGCTAATCATATTGGAAATCCTGGGCATATTTCCGGGAAGATCGGTAATTACCAAAGAATTTCCCTGCTCATTTTTTTCTATGGACCCCAGCGATGAGAGGCTGGCCTTGAGCATAGGGATAATTTTTTGAGGCTGGGTATAACTTAAATCATAAGTCCGGGTGATCAAACGCCGCTGGACATCCATATCCCGCATAATGGCCTTAATCTTGGTCATATCACTGGGAATGGCTGAAACAATCACGCGATTATTGTGAGTATCGATCTGAACCTTGCCCTTGGCGCCTTCTGTGAAAGCTTCGGTAATGGTTTCCTGGATATTTGAATTTTTCACATCCAAATTCTTCATGGTGAAAACCTGGGTCTTGGTGGCAAATTCCGAGGCTAAGCCCACGCGCAGGATGTTCCGGCTGATAGTGTAGGCCAGCCGGCGCGGCCGCAAAATGAAATCCAGCACGGTCTCAAAAGCCTGTTGGTTGATTGTCACGGTCACCATTCCCTGAACGCCCGTTATACCTCCGGCACCGGGGGTGAGCACCAGGTCAAAACCCGCATCATGCGCCAAGGCGCGTAAAACCGCGGCTAGATCCGCATTCTGAAAATCCACTGACATCAAGGCCCGCAAATTACCTTTCCGGCCGGCGCCCCTCTCAATAGTTCCCGGGTTATCGAATTCAATTACGATCTGGTTCTGGTCCCGAAACAGCAAGTACGGACTATTACGCGTCATCTGCACGGCAACCTTGACGATTGACTCCCCTGCTTCCCGCTGTTGATAAGCGTTTACTTTTTTGACCGGTCCCTTCGGCAGCCCGGACAAAGGCCCCCGCCAGGAAAGGGAAGCGCCATGGATATAAAGTGAGAGCCGATGTCCTCTTTTAGTTCGTTGCACACGATAACGTACCTGACCGTCGGTAGTAACCGTTAACCGGGTTTTCTCTCCCAGATTTTCAGCGGCTACGTCTACTACCTGGTAATCGTTTCCGGCCGGATTTTGAGATTCGGGTAGAACTGTCTGCTCGTAAACGGTCTTAGGCGCGGACTTTTCCATCCGGCGGCGGGAAGCCGGCGGCACAGAAACGGAAGACACGGAAAAATTCTCCGGTATAAGCTCAATGCCTTGCGCGTGACTGCGTCGCTCCCATTTCACGGCCTCGGTTAAATCCAGTACTATCCAAACCTCCTCCTCATGCTGCGCAGCCCGCACCCGGACCAGGGGTGGTTGATTCACCTCCAAGGTTGTAGGTTTCCATGTCAGCAGTGCCCCGTGTACTTTTAAAAGCATACGATGAGGCTGGTCCAGGTAATGGATGGAAGTTTCGACTTTCCCGGTAGCAGCTATTTTTACCTGTGGTTGATGATCAACGATCTCTATCTCCACCCCGGTCAGTTTTTCCTGTCCGACTGCCAACCATTCATCCGGCGCAGCCTCTTCCGCGTGACTTTGCGCCTCAGCCAACTGCCGGCTGCCGATTCCCCACCAACCCAGCGTCATGCTCAAAAATCCCAGCAGTAAAGCCGGTATAAACCGTCCCCCCCACTTTTTTCGCTTTTCCATGTGCGGGTCATCACTCCCTTCCGGACCTTCAATTTTTTACTGTTCCGGCCATGCCGGTATTTATTCTAATTAGTTCTCGTTGCCAAAAGGCAATTTTGGTTTTTCGTAGCATCGTCATTCCGGCACGGTTCTAGCCGGAATCCAGAAAAGCATTATAATATTAAGAAAAGACAGTTCCTGGATACCGGCTTCCGCCGGTATGACGAGATCAAGTCGCTCTTCCGCACCAGGAACCAATTAGTTGCGGAAAAACGATTTTAATCTAACCGGAAGATAATTTCCCGGTCTCCCTGCCTTAAAATCACCTTCTGAGGATTGCTAACTTCACCGGTTATTTCCGGAACCGGTTGAAAATTTTCCCGATACAGCCGATCGCCTTTGAGTAAATAACCGAATTTTGGCCCCGTTCGGGAAGAAAACAACGCCAAGGCTCGTTGTGGGTTCCGGATAATACCCGTCAGTTTCAGGTTTTCGATATCTACTTGTTCCGTAACCTTATGTAGTTTTCCGGCCCACGGCTGGAGAAAGGGATCTCTTCTTCCCTTAGGTTGATAAACCGGTTGCGGGCCCGTCTGCAGAACAAGTTTTTTCTCCCCGGCCTCCAAATTATAAATCAGGCCTCCCAGGCCTATGACTATGGATAAAATCATTATTCCCCGAGGTAGCACCGGTGTCGGTTTCACTTTTGAGCTTTCTCTTTCTTTTCGATTTTTTTTGCCGCCGGTATCTCCCGGGGAGTATGCGAGCTGCTGTCAAAAATATACGTTACCAAGGTTAGTTCGGCTGTAATTGAGTCGGTTTTCTCCGGCTTTTCTTTTCCGGTAATTTGCAGATCCCGGGTATTAATCAGCCGCGGCAGCGCGGCTAATCGGCTTAAAAACAATCCCAACTGATGATAACCGCAGGTAACCACAATCCGAACCGGTTGTTCCAGGAACCCTTCCTTGGCTACCAAGGTCTGAGGGGCAAATTGAAATTCCTTGATATTGCATTTGGTCGCGGCCCGCGTAACCGACTTCAGCAGAGCGGCTATGCGGGGACGGCTCGGTATACGTTCCTGCAGGCGGAACATCTCCAGTTTAACCTGGGCTGCCCGCTCCTTGAGCTCATCATATTGGGTCAACAATTTGCGAGCCGCTTCCAACTCCTGCTGCTGAATATTTAACACCCGGCGGCGTTCGTTTAAACGCTTAGCCAAAGGAGAATACGCGCCTACCACATAGGCCGCCAGCACACCAAGCACGGCTATCCCGGCCGCAATATAAATATAAATCGGGCGATTCACAGCCCCTCCCCGGCTCGCAAATCGACTCCGGCCCCATTCAGCGTTAGTTTAAATTGAACCTGGGATTGACCCTGGTTTTTAACCTCGGTCAAGGATTTCAGCCCGATGTCCGAAAATAAGGCGGACTTTTCCAAGACGGTTAAAAACTCCGCTACGGTTATTTTATTATAGGCCCGTCCTTCCATAGTCAGCACCAAACCGGCGTCCGTCTTCCTCCGCTGCGACTGCATCCGGGTCAGCCACATATCAGCGCGAACCAAGTCCGCTAATTCATCCAGTATGGAAATCCAGGTGGTGTGCTGAACTATCAATTTTTCCAGCAAGACCCGGCTTTTCTGCACCCGTTGCTCCTGCCCGATAAGCTTTCGTAATTCTTGGATTTTTTCAGAAAATAACTCTTCCGCGGAATCAATCTTTTTCAGCTTCGCCTCGATGCGATGAGTTTGCACCAGTAAACCCAGCAGCAATAAAACCAACACCAGCACTCCGGCCGAACCGCCGATAAGCAGATAGATATATAATTTTATCATGCCCTTGGTCTTGCGAATTTTCAAGGGAAGGAGATTAATTTTAACCACGTTTCACTCCGCCTGGCGCAGGGCGAGTCCCACTACTACATTAAACATCTGGGCTCGAGCTGTGATAAAACCGATGTCAAACTCCTTTTCCGCAATGCCGATTTTTTGAAAGGGATCATTCATCTCCACGGCAAGGTTAAGCTTGTCCGCTAGATACTTATCAATTTTTTTCAAACGGGAAGTCCCGCCGGAAAGCCGGATGCGGGAAATGGTTCCCCGGCGAATGGAGCTTTCATAATAATCAAAAGAACGCTGGATTTCTGCTACCAGTTTATTCAATACCGGAGTAATCGCTTCACCGATCCGGCTCGTCTCGTTATCTTTGGCGGGTATTTCCATCTGCATGATGTCTTCCGATTCGAGCAAGACTTCGCCCGCCCGGAATTTTAACTCCTCGGCCTGGATAAAGGAAATTCCAAATTCCCTCTGAATCTCCCGGGTAAAATTATTTCCCGCCACTGCCACATCCCGGGTTAAATGGGAAACACCGTTTTCCAGGATATTGATAGTTGTCAACTTGGCGCCGATGTGAATCAGACTGATCGTCTCGCCCTCGTTCCGTTCGAAATTATAATCAAAGGCGTTTGCCAACGCAAAAGTATCCACATCGATCACAACCGGCGTCAAGCCGGCCCGTTTTAGAAGATCGATATGCCGATCAATAATGTCCTCCTTGGCCGCGACCAGCAGAACCTCTATTTTTCTCTGGCCGTCCTCTTCCAATTCTCCCAGAACTTCAAAATCCAGGACTACCTGATCTATTGCCAGGGGTATATACTGCTCAGCTTCGTATGTAATCACATTCTTCAACTCATCTTCGCTCATGTAGGGAAGTTTGACGTAACGGACAATAACCGAATCGCCGGAGATTGCGGTTACTACGTTCTTAGTGCCAAGATCATTTTCTTTAATTAATTTTTTGATGGTTTCAGCAAGAAGTTCGTTTTTCACGGCAGAATCCGCCTCTTCCTGTACTTCCGGCGGAATTTCCAGCATGGCGAGATTTCCCAGGCGCAGCTTGTCGCCTTTTCCTTTTAATTGCACGGCTTTAATAGAATGATTGCCGATATCCAGGCCGATTAATCCTCGTTTGTTCAAAAATCCAAACACCCGCGCCTCCTCGATTTGCTCAGACTAGTTGTTCTCCCTCTATACTATAGCGCGTATTGGAGTAGGGGCAGGTTTAAAACCTACCCCTATATATTGATATTACTTGGAGTATAATTGTCATTCCCGGAAAAATCAAGAAAAAAAAGCAAAAATAGGAATAATTTCGCAGTCTAGAAGATAAGATTTGTAATATATTAACCATTTATTTTCCTACAAATGTTTATTTGGCCGTGGTAGGGGCGACGCATGCGTCGCCCCTAGACAATGGATTATGCCTTTCAGACATATAATAAAATAAAAATCGCAGGACGCAATGGTTAAATGCCGTAACTTTTGCACGTTATCAATATTTTACAATTTATAAGTACATAACATCAAGGGAGGGAACAAGCGGGATAAAAGGAGCAACTTCTATTGATATCCATAGGTAGTGTAAGCAACTCCGTTGATGTCGGAATAAGAACTATTGATCCATATGCGGCCGGTATTGGACTGCCCGGGCCCGTCGTATCTCCAACCCGTCCCATAGCTCTCCGGATTTCCCAGACTGGGTTCATCCTTAAATGATTTGTAAGTAACTTTATTTCCGGCCGGACTTTGAGAAGGATCAGAAGGATGGGTAACCAGTACCTTGGGCATAACCAAGAGATAATTCCCAAAACCGTATCCCGGAGTCTTGTCATTAACATCCAAAGTAGTCGGCCAAATCCCTTCATGCTCGCCATAGTAAATTGAAATCGCGGCTTTGATGGCGCTGATATTAGCCTGCGTGGCTGCTTCCCGGGTTTTTTCCCTAATCTGTTGTAACTTAGGATAAGCCAGGGCCGCTACAATACCCAGAATCGCCACAAAAATAACCAATTCAATAAAGGTGAATCCTGCCTGACTATGTAAAATGCTTTTTCTCATCCTAATCGTCTCCCTGTTTACGTCGTTCCTTTAACCAGCCCCTGGAGATCCCGCGGGTCCGTAGTGCGCGAGAATATTTCATTATAGGTTACCAGCTGCTTCTGGTAAAGCTCAAAGAGCGCCTGGTTCATGGTTTGCATGCCATATTCGCTCCCGGTTTGCATAAGAGAATAAATTTGCTTTTCTTTTTCCTCCCGAATGAGACTTCTAACCGCTGAAGTTGGAACCAAGACCTCACAGGCCAGGGTTCTTCCCGAGGAATAGCCCCGCGGCAGTAATTGCTGAGTTAAAATCGCCTGTAAAGATACGGAAATCCGCCTGCGAATTCCGAACTGCTGGTGGGGCGGAAAAAGATCTATCATGCGGCAAATAGCCTGAATGGAATCGTTGGTGTTAAGGGAGCCAAACACCAGATGCCCGGTCTCGGCTATGGTCAAAGCCGCGCGCATGGTTGCTAAATTTTCCAGTTCACTGATTACTATAACATCCGGATGGCCGCGCAGGATGTATTGAAGTGCTCTAGCGTAACTCTGGGTATCAGTCCCGATTTCACGCTGGTTCACGATCGATTGCTGATTAGTATGCAGGTATTCACAAGGATCCTCCAGTACCATAATCTGGGCCTTCCGGCTGCGATTTATACAATCCACTATGGCCGTCAGAGTCATGGATTTCCCGGACGCAGTAGGACCGGTGATCAGAACCAGCCCCTTGGGAAGTTGCACGATATCCTTCAACAGCGGAGGCAGTCCGAGTTCCTCAAATCCGGGAATACGGTCTGGAATGCTTCTTAAGCTGGCTGCCACCGTCCCTTGCTGCATATAAACATTCATCCGGATTCGCCCGATGTTTTTAATCCCGAAAGAAATCAGTAATTCTTTTTCGCGTTTTAAAAATTCTTTCTGGGTATCGGTTAAAACGCTGAAAATCAAGACCTCGCAAGTCTGAGAAGTCAGCTTCTCAAACTCGGTTATTACAATTTCTCCGTCAATCCGCAGAACCGGAGGCGCATCCATTGTCAGATATAAATCCGAGGCCAACTTCTCAAACATCATTTCAACCAGATCCCTGATTGTAACCACAATTATTCTCCTATTAAAGAAATGCGTAATATATTACGCCATCTGTTTTCACATGCATGAATATTGTATGCTGTTTTTTTCAATCCCGCGAAAGTTGCGATTTACCACCCACCGGACGTAGGGACGACGTATGCGTCGTCCCTACAACTACCCTGACGAACGGCTAATTATACCAAATCTACTCCTTTTTGGCAAATTCATCCGGGTTAAAAGTCCTTTAATCCTCCCGCTTTAATTAAGGCGCGGCGCATAATTTCGATGGGCGGTTTTTTTCCGGTCCATAGCCGGAAGGATTCTATGCCTTGGTTTAACAACATATGCCACCCTGGGATAATTTGATTTCCCCGCTGTTGGGCTATTTTAAGAAAAGTTGTGAGCTGGCGGCCGTAAACTAAGTCCATTACGCAAATACCCCGCGGCATCCAGGCTCGCGGAAGAGGTAAAGGATCATCCGGTTTAAGCCCCAGCGGCGTGGCATTAACCAGCAACCCGGTCTCCCACAGACGTTCCTGCAGTTCCGGCGCGGCCGGCTTTACTCCCTGGACATTCCGGTATCCCAGCATATTAACATCCGCTATTAACTTTCTTAAACGAATACCATCCAGCTCAGCGATTGTCAGATGCGCCACTCCGGCTTTAAGCAGAGAAACCGCCACTGCCCGGCCGGCTCCGCCGCCCCCCAGCAGGATGGCATTTTTCTCCCGGGGTTTAAATCTCCCCTTCAAACTGGTTAAAAAACCCAGACCGTCGGTATTATAACCGATCAGCCGGTCCTTTTTAAATACAATAGTATTGACCGCACCGATGTCAACCGCCCCGGAAACGCATTCATTCACTAAGGATATTACTTTTTCTTTATAGGGAATAGTAACATTTACGCCCAGGGATCCCATATCCTGAAGCGTCGCCAGCAGACGCTTTATAAAACGCGGCTGGATTCCCAGGGGGAGATAAACGGCATCAATCCCCATGCCGGCAAAAGCCGCATTATGCATGGCCGGCGAGAGAGTATGACTAACCGGCCAACCGATCAATCCGGCGATGCGGGTACGTCCAGTTATACGCAATTCCACTGCAGCAGACATATTGACTCCTTTGGTTAATTTCCCGCTACCATTATGTCCCGTATCAGCAGCGTGGGCGCGGCAAAGCGTCCATAGATTACAGGGTCATTTCCTAATCCATCTATTTGGCGGAGTAATTCTTCCATTCTCCCGGCTATGGTCACACCACGTACCGGCCTTCCTAAAGTTCCGTCTTCTATCACCCAGCCGCTGGCTCCCAAGGAAAATTCACCGGTCACGGCATCGAAAGTATGCAGTCCCATGACTTCTGCCAGGTAAAGCCCGCCTTCCGCCTGATTTTTCAGAGCTTTAACCTCTTGAGTTCCCGGCAAGAGCCAAAAATTGGTCGGGCGCACATCCGGCATAGTTTGAAACTCCAATCGCAGTCCATTACCCGTGGAAGAAGTATTGGCACGCCGGGCGCTTTCAATGTTGTATATTAAACCGGTTAGTTTTCCATCCTTTACCAGTTCGGTACGCTGCATGGGCGACCCTTCATCATCAACCAGGGCCGTTCCCAATCCTTCCTTTAAGGTTCCATCGTCTATCAAGTTAATTCCAGGCGCCGCGATCTGCGTTCCCTCCCGGCCGCCTAAAAAAGAGCGGCCGCGTTGAACCATCTCCGCGGACCAAGCTTTCCAAGCCGCTTCCAGCAAGCCGGCTGCTATGCCGGGCGGAATCAACAATGACCTTCTGCCGGTGGAAAGGGACTCTGCTCCCAATAAACCCGCCGCCTGTTGACCGGCCTGCTTTCCCACCCCCTCCGGATCCAATCCCTCCCAGTTTCTCCAACTCCGATACTCTTCTCCCATTTGGGTATCATGCTGGTTTTCCGCCAGCACTAAAGCACCCAGAGAAAAGGCCGGCCGGCTCCAACTCAGCTCCAGCCCCAGGGAATTAACCAGAGCCATATGCCTGCTGCTCTCATAATAAGCGGCCTGTTGAACCTGTTTGACGCGGACATCCGCATACCTGGCTGCCTTGGCTATTCGGTGCGCCATGGCTATTTTATCTTCTGCCGGCCGGCTCAACAAATCAGGAGCCGGGGATTCAAAGTTAATTTCCGGCCTCGGGAAAAGTTCCCGGGCGGAATCCGGCGCGGAATAACGTAATATGGCCCGGGCTTCTGCTACGGCCATAACAACCGCTTCCGGCCGCGTATCTGCCCGGCAGGCAAATCCTACTCTTCCCGAATCAAGAATGCGAACCGCCAGCCCAAAAGTTTTATGGGTTTTTATGTTTTCCAACCGGCCATCGGCAATTTCATACGCCCGCGCCTCCCCCTCCAATGTAAAAATCTCCAGCTGTTCGGTGGCCCGGGGAGCTGCTTTCACAAGTGCCTGCCGGGCAAATTCAGCGGTCTCGGCAGCTTTTGCTTTTTTCACTTTAAACCCCTCCCAAATCTCCCCACCAGAATAAGGCCAGGGCCACAGCCGCTATTCCGGCCGTCTCGGAACGTAGAATACGCGGGCCCATACCAATGGATTGTATTCCGGCGCTCTGCGCTGCGGCCGCCTCCGTCGGAGCAAAACCCCCTTCCGGGCCGACCAAGAGCGATACCGTACGGGGAGCTCGAACATCGGACAACTTGTTCTTCCAGGAATCCCGGACTTGAGCGTTGGTATTCAAAATAATTGCCAATTCAGCCTTGCGCGCTTCTGAAACACACTGGGAAAAAGTGCAAACATCGGCAATCTCCGGTAAACACGTCCGTTCACATTGCCGGACCGCCTGCCGGGCTATTTCCCGCCAGCGCTGAATCCGATGATCACGGCCAGGGATGGGCTTGACCTGGGAACGGGAACAAATCATGGGCACCAGGCGGACAGCCCCTAATTCCGTAATTTTTTGGATAATCAACTCCAGTTTGGCACCGCGGGTCAAACCCTGGTAAAGTGTAACCTGCAGAGCCGGTTCCGGATCCCGATTAATTTCACTCTTTAATTCAAGTTCCGCCCGATCCGGGCCCAGCCGCAACAGGCGGGCATGATATTCCCGTCCCTGTCCGTCTGAAATCCGGACATGCTCTCCGGCTTTTAAGCGTAAAACCCGGCAATGCCGCAAATCAGCCCCGGTTAAAACAACCGGACTGGCGAGTAAGTGTTCCGGCGCGAGAATAAATCGCGGATTTTTCATGGGGAATAATGGATTCCGGAATCACATTTCCGGGAGGCTGCGCTTAGGGGAGACATTTCCATTCTACCAATGTGGATCGAAACACGATCCGGTGTGAGTTATTTGGCGCTGCCCGGTTCCATCGATTTTCATCACCCAAGCATCGGAAATGACTTCCTGGTCGCCGGTTCCCGCGATTTCTTTCCGAACTTGTTCCTTAATGCAGACTATCAACTCCCCCGAAGGAGAGAAGGCTGGTTCTGAAAGTTGAGCTCCGATACTTTGGGAAGCCAGATGATAGGCCTTAAAACCCGGGCGGAACTCTCTAGACATGACAATAATAACCGTGTCGTATTTAAAAGCCACCCACTGCGAATCATAAGACCACACCGCCGTGCCTACATGCAAGGGAATCGAGCCAAAAGGTTTTAGCAAATCGGTTTCCCTGGTTCCATCCCGGTGAATAGTCCCGATATGCATTATGCCCGTTTTTGGTTCCCTCCCGGCTCCGGCTATATACTCCATATTTGGAGAGAGCGTATGGATCTCGGTAAGGAACCTATCCTTGGGAATCCTGATGGTCTCTATCGGTTTACCTGTTGCCACCTGGTAACCAAATAAAATACCTGGAAAATCCTTTTCCTGAAAATAAACAACCTCTCCGTCCGGCCTCCAACTGATTCGCGCCTTCCGGGTATCTATCCGCTTATGAGATACCATGGTCCGGAGATCAGATCCATCGGCCGGTATAACCTTTACGCTCACCGCATGGCCGACCGGACGATCGGTCTCATAATAAAAAAAGGCTATATGTTTATGATCTGGGCTCCAGGTTGGCCGGCATTTATATCCCTGATCGCCGGTTACTCTGAGGAGTTCCCCTCCCTGGGGATTAATGGTATGAATTTGCGCCTGGCCGGCCGTCATGGAGACATAAACAATATGCGCCGTATCATCCTCGGCTTCGGCTTTACTCGCTCCGCTTTCCGCCTGGGCCCGGGCTGCGGGTGGCTGGCCAATATTTATTCGGCAACCGGTATTTACGACCGCCCCGGCCAACAGTAACAGCACCGGGATAATCACCTGCCATCCGCCGCCGAGATGCGCGGGTAGATTCATTTAAACCAAGTCCTGATTTTATGCTTAAAGTTTCTTATTTCCGGATAACCTTCTTCTCCCGTTACACTGGCAAATTCCTTTAAAAGCTGCTTTTGTTTTTCGTTCAGACGTTCCGGGGTTTCAATTTTTACCGTGACCATCTGATCACCGGTTCCCAACCCCCGGAGGTTGGGAAAACCCTTGCCCCGGAGACGAAAAGTTTTTCCGGTCTGCGTTCCCGCAGGAATCTTCATGGTTACTTTCCCGTTTAGAGTGGGAACCTCTATCTCTCCCCCCAGGGCCGCCGCGTTAAAAGCAATGGGAATTTCGCACAGCACGAGATCATCTTCGCGCTTAAAGAGGGGATGTGGTTCCACCCGGATAACTACATAAAGATCCCCCCGAGGGCCGCCGTGCAGGCCGGCTTCACCCTCGCCGGAGATTTTTAACCGGCTTTCGGTATCTACCCCGGGAGGAATTTTCACCGTGATTTTTCGCAGCATGCGTTTCCGGCCTTCTCCGCCGCAGCCCGCACAGGGACTTCCCATAATTTCTCCGGTTCCACCACAGGTCGGGCAGGTACGCATAACTGAGAAAAAACCCTGGGACATGCGGACTTGGCCTGCTCCGTGGCAGGCCGAACAGGTTTTGGCACGAGTTCCGGATTTGGCGCCGCTGCCCCGGCAAACCTCGCAAGTTTCCATACGCGGGACATTAAGATGTACTTCCTTGCCCCGGGCACTATCTAAAAAACCGATTGACAGATCATAGCGCAGATCCGCGCCTCTCCGGCTCTTAGTCTGGGCCCGCGCGCTCTGCCGTCCGCCGAAAAAACCTTCAAAAATATCGGAAAAAATGTCTCCCATATCCCCGAAGTCGCTGACACCGCCTCCAAACCCCCCGGCTCTCCCCGCACCGGCACCGGCACCGGCCTGGACGCCGGCATGGCCGAACCGATCATACGCCGCGCGTTTGTGCGAATCCTGGAGCACTTCATAGGCTTCGTTTACTTGCTTGAACTTTTCCTCGGCGTTTTTATTGCCCGGATTGGCGTCCGGATGAAATTGTTTAGCCAGATTGCGGTAAGCCTTTTTAAGGGCATCCCCGGATGCTTCCCGGGAAACTCCCAGTATTTCATAATAATCCTGTTTCCCCGCCATATTCAACCTCGCGAATTACTGTATTGTGAATTTTTCCACTGTAGCGGTCCGGCTTCCCGGCCGGCCCTGGGATTTGACATCATGCGGTTGGGCGGACATGGAAGTCCGACCCTGCAAAAATCTTCATTATTGCGAAAATTATATTTACTCGGATTTTAATTCCGCTTTCCTGGCCTTCTTTTCTTTCCGCTTATCCTTAGAGCCCGGTCCCGCAGGTTCCAGTTCGGAAGGTCTCGCCTGGGTATACACGGCTTCACCCAATCTCCGGGTGACACTTTCCAGCTTCTGGCAGGCCGCTTCAATCGTATCCGTATCCGCGTCGGCTAAAACCTGCCTAAGCTCCGCAATACATTTCTTTACCTGGTCCCGCACCTTGCGCTCTACTTTCTTCCCATGATCTGTTAAAATTTTCTCGGTATTGTAAACCAGAGCATCTCCCCGGTTCCGGATTTCCACTGCGCGGAATCGTTCCCGGTCTTTATCGATATACCTTTCGGCTTCCTGGATCATCTTCTTAACTTCCTCTTCAGATAACCCCGACCCGGCGGTAATGCCGATTTTTTGCTGCTTGCCGGTGCCTAAATCCTTGGCCGATACATGGACAATACCATTGACATCAATGTTAAAGACTACCTCAATTTGCGGCATACCCCGCGGAGCCGCAGGCATTCCGGCCAGATCAAACCGGCCTAAAGTCCGGTTGTCATCCGCCATCTCGCGTTCGCCTTGCAGCACCCGGATAGTGACCGTCGATTGATTATCCGAGGCAGTGGAAAAAACCTGGCTTTTTCTGGTGGGTATAGTGGTGTTCCGTTCAATCAGCTTGGTCGATACCCCGCCCCGCGTCTCAATCCCCAGGGAAAGCGGTGTGACATCCAAAAGCAACACATCTTTTACCTGCCCTTTAAGTATTCCGCCTTGAATGCCGGCGCCAATGGCCACCACCTCATCCGGATTTACCCCTTGGTGCGGCTCACCTCCAAAAAACGCCTTGACTGCTTCATGCACTAAAGGCATGCGTGTCTGTCCGCCTACCATGATCACTTCCTGAATATCGCTGGATGTATATCCGGCATCCTTTAAGGCCTGCCGCATGGGCGCTTGGGTGCGTTCCACCAAGTAGGCCGTTAATTGCTCCAGCTTTGCCCTGGTCAGGGTGATGCTTAAGTGCTTGGGGCCTGAGGCATCCGCCGCAATAAACGGCAGGTTAATCTCGGTCTGTAGCACGGATGATAATTCACACTTGGCTTTTTCCGCGGCTGCTTTTAAGCGCTGGAGAGCCATCTGGTCCTGCCGTAAATCAATACCCTGCGCTTGCTGGAACTGCCCGGCCAGCCAGTTGATAACCGCCTGATCGAAATCATCTCCCCCCAAACG
>JAUVAV010000026.1 GCA_030591525.1 candidate division FCPU426 bacterium
GCTTATAATATGAACATTACTAATCCTGAAACATTTAACCGGCTGGAGAAATTAGCCGGGCGGGTTGAGGCTAAGGAGCGGGTTACTACCCGGACTATTGATATGAAAAATTTTAAGCAGGAAGTACAGATAATCAAGGATATTTTCAATGAAGCCTGGGAGAAAAATTGGGGGTATCTTCCGATTACGGAGAAGGAGATTGACTTTATAGCCGCAGATTTAAAAATGCTGGTTGATCCCGGCCTGGTGCGGTTTGTCTACGTGGATGGAAAACCGGCCGGACTGTTGGTAGTGCTGCTTAACATTAATGAAATTCTGATAAAACTTAAGGGGCGCTTATTTCCCTTTGGCCTGTTTCGGCTATTATGGGGGCGCTCCCGCATTAAATCCATCCGTTTGTTCATGATGGGAGTTACCAAGCAATACCGCCACCTTGGTTTAGAGACCGTGCTTTACTACCATTCCCTGAAGTACGCGATGTCCCGGGGATATCGGGTTTGCGAGAACAGCTTATTGCTGGAGAACAACCCCATGGTGATCCGGGCCTCGAAATTCATGGGAGGGAAGGAATATCGCAGGTACCGCATATTTGACCGGTACGTGGGGAATGGAAAGAAGAAAACAGAAAACGGAAAACAGAAAACAGAAAATAGAAAATAGTAGTATACCAACCGTTTATTAGGGCATAACCGGCTGTTGTAGGAGCGACGCATGCGTCGCCCCTACAATCCGTGGGTGACATATCTCACTACAATTTTCCCGGGAGGGAGGCGGCCATATGGCTGAACAAGCAAGCATCAACGAAGTAAATCAGAGGGAAGAACTGGTGTTACACCGGGGATTAGTCTTGCTGGGAGGCCTCCTGACCGGCGCCGGGTTAACCATGGCCTTAGGCTTGCGCCTGCTCCTGCCGCTTCCGGAAGCGGCCGGGATGGTCGGCAAATTAACCCTGGGAAGCATTCCAGCCCATGAAGGATTAAAAGCCATACTAATCGTAGCCGGAGGAATTATCGGCGTGGTGGCAGCGCAATGGTTCTGGCTTATATTGGCCCGGGGTCAGCGCCGGTTATGTCGTTTGCCTTTGTCCACGGCCCTGAAGCGAGCCAGCGTGCCGTTTGCGGTTTTTTTGCCCCAGATCACTTATTTATACCGGGGGGAACCGGCCATGTTCCCGCCTTGGCTGGCGTTTATCGGTCTATCGGCCGGTTTTATATTGTTGGCATGGTTGGAGAGAGGTGATAAACGAAAAATATTTTTTGCCCATCCCACTGAAGCCGGGTATAGTTCCGCTGCTTTATTTACCCATGGCGGAGTAATAGTTTTAGGCGCCTGTCTGGGATGGTTCCTGCAATCCTTGCCCGCTTTTTCCTTCCCGGTGCTTATGGGACTCTGGTTTCCGCTGGGAGTTGGAATAGGAGTATGGGTGGCTTCTTTGCTCCTGGCCGCGCTCTGGGGTCTATATGATACCAAACATACTTTTGATCAGATTTATCTGGCAATAGCGATAGCGCTGCTGCCCTTGGCGCTGCTGCCGTTGCAAACCATCGGATGGTATCAATATCTGGACCCGGCCCAGGGCAAAATATTAAGCGTGAAAAAGCTGGCATGGCTTCCGATTAGCTTGATCAGTCTGGCGGGAACTTTAATCCCGGGATTGTTGATGCTTAATTTCTGGCGGCTCCGCAGCCAGGCAGTTGAAGGGCCGCCGGCCTGGGAAGAATTGTTCCGGGCGTTAATGCTGATTGCCGCCTTTCCAATTATTATTTACGCCGTCGCCTATTGGCCGGCCGGCGCGGCTTTTAACCAAACCGCCCTGGCGGGTCCACTCGATTTTTTCCACGAAGGCGAGAGCCTGAGTACAGCCCAAGCCATGCTGGCCGGCAGATTGCCTTTCAAGGAAATTCTCCTGCGGCATGGATTTCTATCGGATGCTGTAAGCGGTTTAGTGGCCGTCAATTGGATGGGAGCTTCCTTGGAGTCTTATCGCTTCCTTATGGTTCTGTTGGCTCCGCTGGGACTGGTGGCGATTTACCTTTTGGCCATATTCTGCCTGCCTTGGGTCTGGGCCGTGCTTTTAAGTTTGGTGCTGCTTACCGGAAGCATAGGCACTATTCCCGGCACACGATTTTTTTTCGCCCTGGTGAGTTTTATTTTCACGCTCTACTATATCCAAAAGAGAAACTGGACGGCCTTGCTTTTCTCCGGGCTGTTTACGGCCTTGGCGCTCATTGCTTCCTTTACCGCGGGATTGACGGCCCTGGCCGGGCACCTGGTACTCCTGACCGGCTTCGCTTTTTTTATTCCCGGCAGCCTCCTCAAGGAACGTCTGGCCGGGCCCGGGATTTACCTGGGAGCCCTGTTGGCGGGTCTTCTGCCCTGGTGGCTTTACCTGGCGATGAGCGGAACCCTGGGCGCTTACTTTCACAATTTTATCTGGGTGCTTACTACTTATGAAACTATTTTTGGATTACCTTTGCCCGGAATCGGTCCGAACCCGGGCCTGGGAAAAATTTTATACTTCCTCACCCCGCCGCTGATTATAACCCTCGGCGGCCTGTATCTGCTGAATTCCCTGAAAACCGTGCGGGAGCATGGTCTCCCTTGGAACATATTGCTGCTGACCGCTTTAACGGGAGTGTTCTGGATACGCTTTCTGAAGCGCAGTGATTTTTCTTTTCTGCAAGAGGTATTGCCGATAGCGGCCATGCTAACCGCTTTTTTCCTATACCGGCTTACCGCGCGCCAACTTTCTTTGCGGGGCTTGGTTTTCCTGGCCTTATTACCCGCGCTCTTTATTCCGCGGGACGGCCGGCTTGATTTAACCGCCCTGGCCGGCGGTTTCGGAGCCAAGAATCAGCTCTCAGTGGAGGGAATGGCCACCAGCGGGCTGGAGTCCATGGGGGATGTCTACCTGCCGGAAAAACAGGCTCGCGGACTGGAGCAAATCGCCGCTTACCTGGATGAAAGAGTAGGCAGCGCGGAAACCTTTTTTGATTTTTCCAATAGGCCTTTATTGTATTTTCTCGTACCCCGGCGTCCGGTAGTCAAGTCTTTAAGCACTATGACCATCGCATCTTTCCAGCAGCAGTTGGAAGCTATACGCAGTCTCTCTCTCTCTGCCCCTAAAACCGTGGTATGCCGGAGCCGTTTGGCCGGGCCTGATAATCTTGACGGTATCCCGGTGGAAGTACGGCAATATGCGGTTTCCGAGTATCTTCTTCAGAAATTTGTGCCTGCCGCCCTGATTGCAGACACGGTGATGCTTTCACCCGCCCCCAAGGGGGTGAAAGCCAATCAGCAGGCCACAGCTGCCATGCGAAGAGAGACAGATCTGAAAAGTCTGCCCTATAATTGGGGTCGTCTGCAAAAGTACGCTCCGGTTCAGGGCCGGAAGGCGGATGAATTTTTGCTGGCAGGTGGAACGAAGGCACTGGAGCCGGCCGGACTTACCGCGACCGCCAGAGGAGAAGGATTGGAAGTCGGACCGGCCGAGGGCCCGCTTAAACTTCGGCTGGTTTGCAATTCCCGGAAGATTAAAAAAGCTAATGTTCTGGTGATGGATTTAAAATCCGGGCCAATGCTGGATGGAAAGACCGCGTGGATTTCATGGGGCAAAGCTTCATCCCTGAGCCGGCTGAGATTTACCTTACAGGGAGATAATCAAACATATCGTTACGTATTCCGGATAGGAGCTTTGCCATCCTGGGTTTACGCCGGCCGGATTGACCGGCTGCATTTGGAACTTCCCGGAGGGGGATGGACCTGGGAAGGGACCTCGCTTATGCGGATTGAGGATATTCCGGAATTGAGGATGAGCGAGGTTGCGGACAAATAAGTGGGAACGGTCGCGACCGTTCCCTGCAAAAGCGGGAGAATGACAGCAGTTTCCCCCTTTTCAAAAAGGGGGATTAAGGGGGATTTTTTATATAAAAGCGGGCGTTTTATTGATTAAATCCCCCCGGCCCCCTTTACAAAAGGGGGAGAACGACTAAAGTCCGGAAAGCGCTTAGTTTGCATTCTTAATAGTTCCTTAAGGAGAAAAAAGAGTGGTTGTAAATATTGTATTCGGTCTTATCGGCGGTCTGGGGCTTTTTTTATTCGGAATGAAGTTTCTCTCCGATGCCCTGCGTAATGCCTCCGGCGAGCGAATAAAAAAAATTCTCGGTTTTTTAACGAAAAATCCCGTCATAGGATTAATCATGGGTGCCGGTATTACGGCCTTGATCCAGAGCAGTTCCGCTGCTACGGTGATAACCGTGGGAATGGTGAATGCCGGTTTGATCACGCTCAAGCAGGCGCTCTCAGTAATACTGGGAGCGAATATCGGCACTACGCTTACGGCCTGGATTGTGGCTTCCATGTCTATTTTTAAAATACAACTTTACGCCATGCCGGCGATTGGGATTGGTTTTTTCATGATGAATTTTAGCCGTTCCTTCCGGTGGCGGCAAGCCGGAGAAATATTCTTCGGGTTTGGTATTCTCTTTTTCGGTTTGATAATTATGAAAGATGCCACTCACCCGATATCGCAGCATCCCGGCATTAAAGACTTTTTCCTGGTTTTCTCTCAATATCCCATACTTGGGGTATTGGCCGGGACGCTTTTTACTATTATGGTACAATCCTCTTCGGCCACGGTGGCAGTGGTTCAGGCTCTGGCCTGGCAGGGGCTCCTGGATTTTAACGCGGCGATTCCCCTTATTCTGGGCGACAACATCGGCACGACCATTACGGCCCAACTGGCCAGCCTGCAAACCAACCTTACCGCCCGGCGGACTGCGATGGCGCATACCTTGGTAAATGTTATCGGCGTAGGCTACATTCTGATTTTTGTCTACAATGGCTGGTATGCCCGCTTGATTGAATGGCTGCTGCCCGGAGAGATAAGTACTTCCAATATCATGGTGCACATTGCGCTGTCTCACACCGTATTTAATGTTTTCAATTCCTGCATATTATTTCTTCCCCTGATTAAATCGCTGGAAAGACTGGTAATCTGGATTCTGCCGGCCAAAATGGGAGAGGATCCCCAGCGTCCCCAATACCTGGAATCGCATCTCTTGGAGGAGCCGGCGCTGGCATTACAGCAGTCCAAAAAAGAAATTGTGCGCATGGCCAGGTTGGCGGAGACAGCGGTACAGGATGTCTTTACGGGATTTTTCCAGCGCGACCAAAAAATATTGGAACGGGTGGGAGAGAAGGAACAGGCCATAGATACTTTTCAGCATGAAATCACGGCTTATTTGGTAGAGCTTTCGCAGCGTAATTTATCCACCGAAGAAGCCCGCCAGCTCCCGGTTTTGATGCATTCCGTGAACGATTTGGAGCGTATCGGCGACCACGCGGTTAATTTGGAGGAACTGGCGGAACGATATATACGCCTCGAAATGAAACTCAATGAACATGCTATTGAGGAGTTAAGCAAAATGGCCGAGCAGATTAGAAATATGCTCCAGGAGGTTATTCAGGCCCTGCAGCATAATAATCTGGATGCCGCCCGGCATATCCTGGTTCAGGAAGAAAGTTTGGACCGGCATTACGAGCAGCTTAAGGAACGCAATTTGGTTCGCTTAAATCAGCGTCAATGTCAGCCCTTGGCCGGCATTGTATTTGTCGACTTTATTAGTAACCTGGAAAAGATAGGAGATCATATCACTAATATCGGTCAGGCGGTTTTAAAAGCTTACCAATGGAGATGAAATGTAGTATAATAAAAAAACTATTATATCGAAATGTTAGTTCGTAGAAGCGGCCCCCTTGTCCTGAGCGAAGTCGAAGGGCGTGCCTGCCCGAAGAAACCAAAGGATTGAAAAAATGGCATAATGATTGAAAGGAGGGAAAAAATCATGGCCAATGAAGAATTCAGGGGAGAAACCGGTGCTGAGCGACGCCGGTATCCCCGCATACCGATTAAGCTGCAGGTTAGTTATAAATGCATAGAAAAGGGGATTATCTCTAAGCCTGAAGCTTATCTGGCCGAGGACCTGGGGGCCGGGGGATTGGCAATGCGCAGCTCGCGTTGTCTGGATTTAGGTCAAATGCTGATGTTAAGCCTGTTTTTACCTCCTGCGGATGCTGAGGGGACGGATAAGGATTTAAATGTTTTTACGGAAGAAGAATGCGTTACGGTCGGCATTCTTTCCCGCGTTGCCTGGTCTACTTCCTTTCGTGAAGGCGGTTATTTGATCGGTCTCCAGTTTTTAGATCTGGACCGGGACGACCGCCGCAGGCTGAAGGATTTTCTGACAAATTTCCAGTTGGATGAGCCGGATTCTTCGCTGTATACTTAATAGAACCCGCGGGCCGGCATGGAAGCCGGCCCCTACGATAAATTCAAAATACCTGTGTATTTGTAGGGGCAACCCCCTGTGGTTGCCCGAATGGGGTTTCATTTAGTTCCTTCGGGCAGGCACGGGGGCCTGCCCCTACGATAAATTCAAAATACCTATATATTTGGAGGGGCGGACTGCCATGTTTGCCCATCAAAAGATATAAGGAGATTTTGCATGCGGGAATATGGGAGTGTTCAGTTTAACCAGCGTCAATATCCCAGGTTGGATTTTGCCCTGGGGCTGGCTTTTGAAGCTGCCGGGCAGAAAATACCCGACGGAATAACCGGTAATGTTTCCCTGGGTGGAATGCTGGCCTACCTGCCCCGTAGCGTAAAGCAGGGCCATGTATTGCAAGTCACCATGCTTCTGCCATGTAATGACGGCAAACAGGTTTTTAAAGCCCAGGCTGAAGTGGTCTGGGTCCGGGAGGGTGAATTTGAGGATGGCTGGGCTTGCCAGGCCGGATTACGGCTGCTGGAAATGCCGGCTGATTCATGGCACATTTGGCGTCGTTTTCTGATGGAGTGGCAGGGAGAGGAAAAAGAATAGGAGGAAGTAGTAATGAGTTTTCCTGGAAAATTCATCTGGATAGACGGAAAAATGGTTCCCTGGGATGAAGCCAAGATTCATATACTCAGTCATGCGCTGCATTACGGTTCCTGCGCGTTTGAAGGCATTCGCATGTATACCAATTCCCAGGGATCCTTTATTCTTCGTCTTCGTGAACACATAGACCGGTTGTTTAAATCCGCCAAGATCTACCGTATGGATATTCCCTATACTCTGGATCAATTATGCGCCGCGGTTAAAGAAACTGTGGCCGCTAATGAATTAAAGGCCGGATACATCCGGCCCTTTGTTTTTCGGGGATATCATTCGCTGGGGCTGAACCCTTTCAACTGCCCCATGGTAACCGCGGTGGCCGTCTGGGAATGGGGCGCTTACCTGGGGAAAGAGGCGCTGGAAAAGGGAGCTTCCGTGAGAATTTCTTCCTGGAACCGTCCGGCACCCAATACCATGCCGACTATGGCCAAAGTGGCTGCCAATTACATGAATTCCCAGCTTATAAAAATGGAAGCCATTCAGGATGGTTTTGATGAAGGCATTGGTCTCGATACCTTTGGTTATCTTTCCGAAGGGTCAGGAGAAAACATTTTTATCGTTAAAAACGGGATGATTTTTACCCCGCCTTCTTCTGCCAGCATTTTACCGGGTATCACCCGGCACTGCGTGTTCCAGTTGGCCCGGGAGATGGGGTACAAAGTTAAACAGCAGGTTCTGCCGCGTGAGAGCTTGTATGTTGCGGATGAAGCTTTTATGACCGGGGCGGCGGCGGAAATAACGCCGATTGCCCAAGTGGATAAAATCAAGGTTGGAGACGGCCGGCGCGGTCCCATCACCCAAGCTATTCAGGAGGCCTTTTTCGGGATACTGAGAGGTGAACGTAAAGATACACATGGATGGCTGACTCCGGTAATTGGTTAGTTTGTGTTGCAGGAAGGCAAATTAAGCTCGTCACCCCGGCGAAAGCCGGGGTCTATGAATTATCTTTGCTTATATAACAATGCTTTTCTGGATTCCGGCTAAAAGCACGCCGGAATGACGACACCATAAAGAATTAAAACTGTTTTTCCACAACAGATACTAATAATAATACAGTGTTTTTCATGCTGTAAGTAATCGGATACGAGGCAGCGAGTGAGCAAAACCTTCATTTTAGACACTAACGTAGTACTGCATAATCCTCAAGCCCTAACTATGTTTGGTGACAACGAGGTAGTTGTTCCCATTGTCGCGTTGGAAGAATTGGATAAATTCAAGAAACTTAATGATGAAAAGGGTAAAAATGCCAGAAGCGTATCCCGCTTTATTGACAGCCTGCGTCCCACCGGCTCCCTGGCCAAGGGGATTAAAATGAAGAGCGGCGGCAGCCTTCAGGTCATGGTGCAAATGCCGGAGATTAACCTGCCGGGACTGGAAGGTCACAAGATCGATAACCGGATATTGGCCTTGGCTCTGAGCTTGCAAAAAAACGGGAAGAAGAATGTCCGCCTGATAACCAAGGACGTGAATCTGAGAGTGAAGGCCGACGCTTACGGCGTGATGGCCGAGGATTTTGAAAGCCATAAAGTAAACATCGATGAGTTATATTCCGGAGTTCTCAAGCTGGAAGTTCCGGCCGAACAAATCACCCGGTTTCACGAGGAAAAACATTTCCCGCTTTCCCAGCAGGATATATGTCCCAATCAATTTGTGGTTTTAAAGGACGACTCCGGCAAATCCCGTCCGAGCGCATCCGGAAAAGTAAATGGGGAGGGAAGCATAGTGGTGCCGCTGGCTTTCGGAGACCAGGAGATTTGGTCGGTCAAGGCCCGAAATCTGCGGCAGAAATTTGCACTCGAACTCTTGCTGGATAATGATATTCCCCTGGTAACCCTGGTAGGCCCGGCCGGAACCGGCAAGACGCTGCTGGCATTGGCTGCCGCGCTACGGACTACGCTGGATGAGAGAGCCTTCCGTAAAATTTTGGTGAGCCGGCCGGTAATCCCGCTCGGCCGGGATATCGGATTTCTTCCCGGAACCAAGGAGGAAAAGATTGCTCCCTGGATGCAGCCAATCTTCGATAATCTGGAATTCCTGATGGATAAGAACGGTGAATCCGAGGAAACCGGGGAGGGAACCATGCATTATCTGCTGGAGAGCGGAAAAATTATGCTGGAATCCCTGACCTACATTCGCGGACGTTCAATCCCCAAACAGTATATAATTATAGATGAAGCTCAGAATCTTACTCCCCACGAAGTGAAAACCATTGTATCCCGGGCCGGCATGGGTTCTAAAGTGGTTTTAACCGGTGATCCCTATCAAATTGACAACCCTTACCTTGATTCCAATTCTAACGGCCTGACCTATCTGGTCGAGCATTTTAAATCCCAGAAATTATTTGGACATATTACGCTGTCCAAGAGCGAACGCTCACCCTTGGCGGCCCTGGCGGCGGAATTACTTTAATACACTAGTGTTGCGTTTCAGAAATTCTATTAATATGTCACCCTAATATTGATAGTATTATAACCAGAATTACCGGGTAGAGACGCCCAATTTGGGCGTCTCTACAAATGATGCGATCCGGGAAATTCGGACAGGTCAGAAACAGCAGGGGTTTTCCGACAGGCTTCTGGCCGAGACGTGCCCACCCACTACAGGTTCTTTAGGAGAAGATATTACACCATGGCGCGGATAGGGGCTGATATTCTCCTGGGTCTGCATTTTCTCTGGGTGCTGTTCATGCTGCTGGGTTTTCCTTTGGCATGGTTTTTAAAAAGCCGCAGGATACGTTTATGGCATGCGATAGGACTGGCAAGTTATATCCTGCTGGCTGTGTTCAACAGGTTTTGTCCCTTGACTTTAGGAGAGGAAGTTCTGCGCCGCCAGGCTGAGCCGGGCTTTACTTACCATGGTTCTTTTTTAGCCGGCTGGCTGGAGAAGTTGATATATGTTGAGAATTGGGGCGCGCCGCTCTGGATTTTCCGGCTGCTGGCGGGTATTTACCTAGCGCTGGTTTTTTCCTCTTGGTGGTGGTGGCCCAGGAATAAAAAGCCGGGAGATTAACATGCGGGTTTTCCGTGAGAAAGCCGGGAGGATAGGTATTCTACTCGTCGGCTTGACCAGCGGCGTCTTTCTCGGGGGCCGGCCGATCGCGGCCGAAACTTTATCCGTTAAGATATTAAAAGCCTGCCAGGTATTGGAAACCGTCCGTCCGGTTTCGCAACCCGGCCGGATTGAAGAGTTGGAAATATTTCTATTGGCAGCGGCTTATGAGGAACTGGGTCAGAGCCGGGAAGCGGGTCAATATTATCAATACCTGGCTGATTTTTATGCTGCCAGCCCCCTGGTATCACTGCTTCCGGAAACTTTGCAGCCGGGATCCTATCTGTCTGAATTTAATCCGGATCCTGATTTTTCCCGCTTGGTAAAGAACGCGTACAGTGATATCTTGAAATCACGCAAATCGAATGTTATTCTCAACCTGGAACAGTTCGCTCGGCTTTTAACCGCCTTGGTGCATACCCCGTCAGCCTTACGGGAGACCGGAGGAGTGGAGCTTTTTCTGAAAGAGTATCCGGAAGCGCCCTACGCCGGCTGGGCGGCTTATCAGGCGGCTTGGCAGCAGCGTTTGCAGAGCGGAGAAAACCCGGAAGTACTCCGGGAGTTTTGGGCCGGGCATAAGTCCCATCCGCTGGGGCGAGAGGCCCGGGAAGCCGTGGAAGTAGAGAATTTTTCTCCAGTCCGCCTGGCCCGGCTTTCGTCCCTGCTTCCGGGCCGGGGGGAGGAGATACTGGAACCGGGTTTAAGCGTATCATCAACCTGGATGTATTATGAAGCGCTTTACCTGGCAGGCACCATTGGATTCGCCCTGGCTGCCCAGCAGGGCCCGCGTCTGGAAAATCTGACCGGAGCCTTGATATTTGCCAATTTACTAATACTTAATCACCGCTCCAGTGCGGAAAAAACCTATTATATGGCTCGCCGCCGCAATCAGGCCGAACGGAGAAAATTTATTCTCGATCGCCTGGAAAAGCCGATTACGGGAACCGGGCGTTTTAACCTGCCGTCTAAACCTAAGCCGGAGGCCGGGCCTTGCGCCAACGATTTATTGCTTTCCTTGTGCTATCAGACCGGAGGGGTGGCGGAAGGGTTTCGGCACTCCGGAATAATCCGGGAAGATGAATTGACCAATCTCGGTTTCCGCGCCGAGTATGTAAGGAGCGCGCTGGATATATGGCGTTCTGGAAAAATTTCTTTAGGTCTGGCCCTGGCGCCGTTTGCGCGGTGTTTTTTTAATCAAGCCGGACCGGCGCCCGGGAGGAATCCGGACTGCGGGATGAAAATCCACGAAGCCGCGGCCGGCGTAGAATTAGCCTGCCTGACCAGGTTGGCATTAGGCGGAGGATGGCTCCAAGCAAGGATTTCAGGCGGTCCGGCTTGGCGGCAAAGGGGGTTCTCGGTTTCCGGCCTTTCTTACCGGGAACAGGGATCAGCGCTTAGCGGGTCTCTGGACCTGGCATGGGGAGGAGCGAGCGGAACCTACTGGCGCGTCGGAGTTGTGCTGGACGATTCATTTCAATCCGGGGAGGTGAAAGTCGCGGATCAGACACTTGCAGTACCTTCAATCAGCCTGGGGATTCAATTCGGCTTAGGCGTGCGGTTCTAAAGCTGGCACGCTGAAAAATGCCTGCGGTTGACCGTGGGCGGGATTTTTTCAGAAACATACTACTTCAACTGCGAGGGAAACCATGGAAAAAAACAACCGAAGAGTCTTTCGAAGAGTCATCGTGGAATTGGAGGTTGATTACCGCCGGCCGGACGGCAAGTTACGCAGTTCCGCCTGCCGCGATTTGTCCGCCGGCGGACTGAAACTTCAAACCCCGGAAGCGCTGCCGGTGAGTACGCCGGTAGAAGTGATTTTACATGTGCCGGGAATACAAGGAGAGGAAATTATCCGCCGTTCAGGAGTTGTAGTCTGGAACCAACCGGAGGTACCGGATGAGCAGGGCCGCATCTGGGGCATAAAATTTGACGAGCTTTTAGCCGATGAATTGGCGGACATGATCAAGTAAGCCGGATAGCCGTGTAATATCTTAGCCGTTCGTCATGGCATTACCGGGCAATTGTAGGGGCGTTTAATTAAACGCCCCTACATCCCCGAGGGCGGCATATCCCAGCTTTCTACGAGCCTGAGCACTTAGTCTAGAATTCAATTATTCCCCTCCCATCAAGGGAGAGGAATAATTTGTGGTTCTTCGGAGTAAAATTCAATTTTTTTCACAGCTTCTAAGTAATTGGTTACATTACTGGCTATTCCATGATTGACAATCCGCAGCGGAGAAAAGTATAATTTGATGCTGGGAGCTTGAGCAATTAGTCGGTTTTTTGAGAGTGGATAGTAGAAAGTAGACCGCATTTGAGATATTTTATCTAATTTCTACTCTCGAATCTCAAATGCTCTGGAGCCTGAGCAACTAATTGCTCAGGCTCCTTGGAGGCATGGCTTGTCCTGTCTCGGCAGCCGGGAAGTTGAGGTAAAAAATATGCGTATGCTAATGGCTTATGTAATAGGATTTGCAATTGTAAATCTAACGGCGGGATGCGCCGTGCCGCCGGCTTCATTTACACCGCCTGCCGGAACTGAAAGCGGGCTCCGGGTGCTGAAGCGAATCCGGGTCGGGTTCAATCCTATTGGAGTGGCGGTTACGGATGACGGCGCTTTTGTGTATGTAGCCAACAGTACCAGTAACTCGGTTTCCAAGATAGCCACCGCTGCCATGCGGGTAGTCTCCACCATTCAGGTCAGCGAGAGTCCGGCCTGGATCGCTCTGGAACCCAAGGCCGGATTGGTTGGCATAACCGCCCGCGAGGGCCGGGTCCTGACTTTGCTGGATATAGCCGGGAATTATTTGATCAACAACATTGCGTTGGATTTTTCTCCGGAGCAAATAGCCATTCATCCTTCCGGCCGCCTGGCATACCTGAGTAACAGCAGTGATTTCAACCTGACGATTATTGACTTGGAAAAACGCCGGGTCTTGAAAAAAGTAACCATGAACAGCGAAACGGCGGGGTTGGCAATAACTCCCGATGGACAGTATGTATATGTAAGTACGCGGGGCCAGCATTACAACCTTATGATAGTCTCTACCCGGGAGCATGCGGTTACGGCCCGCGCCAGCGCCGGATCGGCGCCGGTGGCGATTGCCATGTGTCCCGGAGGCAAATATGCATATATCGCCAACCATGATTCGGATGATATAACCATGGTGTATATTCCGGAGCATCATCCCACCGTGAATATACCCGTAGGTTCGGGACCCATAGACCTGGCGGTAACGCCCAGTGGGAAATATATCTATGTTACCTGCCATAGGGACAACACCATTGCCGTGGTGGAGGCAGCCAGCCAGAAAGTAGTTCACCGGCTTAAATTGGAAGTCTCGCCCTGCGGAATCGCTTTCTCTCCGGACGGCGCGATGGCCTTTGTCGCAAATTACGAATTTAAAAGTCCTGATCAGCATGCTCTGGCCGCCTCGCCCCAACTGGCCTTGGGAACCGGGGCTGCCCACCGCATTAATAATAACACCCTGATGGTCATTACCACCGGGCCCTACCGCTAAACCGGCTCCTGGAATGAAAATACTTTTTCCTGTTTCCGAATGTGTTCCCTATGCCAAGACCGGCGGTCTGGCGGACGTGGCGGCAGCCTTGCCTGAAGCCCTGGTCCGGCTTGGGCATGAAGTCCACGTTGTAATGCCGCTTTATCGCCAGGTTAAATCTTCGGGTGTTAAATTGCTTTCGGCATCCCAACCCCTGCCAATAACTCTCGGCGACCGGGTTATATCCGGACGGGCGTTCCGCGCCCGGAAGACGTGTAAGGCGTTAACCAGGCATTTTATAAGTTGCGATGAGTTCTTCGACCGGCCGGAAATGTACCATTCCCCGGAAGGCGATTATCTGGACAATGACCAGCGTTTTATTTTTTTCTGCCAAGCCGTCCTGGCGTTGGGCCAAAACCTGGGAATTAAGTGGGATATAGTGCATTGCCATGATTGGCATACCGGCTTGATCCCGGTTTATCTCAAAACCCAATCTGCCCGTAAGCCGGCCTACGCTCGCGCCCGTAGCCTAATGACCATTCACAACCTGGCCTTTCAGGGGCTTTTCCCTAAGAGCAGTTTTGCATTGACCGGGCTTCCCGGTTCATTTTTCGCCCCGGAAGGATTGGAATTTTGGGGGCGCTGGAATTTTCTTAAAGCCGGGTTGGTTTATTCGGATTGGATTAATAGCGTGTCCCGGACTTATGCCGAAGAAATACAGACTCCGGAAGCCGGCTGCGGTCTGGATGGAGTTTTGCGTAACCGTTGCCGGGTACTTTCCGGCATATTAAATGGGGTGGATTATTCACTTTGGAATCCGGAAGAGGATCCCTATCTGCCGGTGCATTTCCAAGCCGGCCGCATGGGGCCGAAGGCGGAAATCAAAGCCCGTCTGCTGACCGAACAAGGTCTCCATCCTGCGGCGACGGCCCCCTTGATCGGGATCGTCGGCCGCCTGGACAATCAAAAGGGGTTTGATATTCTGGCGGAAATAATCGGAAAGATAATGAACTTGAATATTCAAATAATCCTGCTGGGCACTGGAATGAAAAAATACCATGATCTTTTTTTGCGCCTCAAGGCCAAATTTCCCGGCAAAATGGCTTTGATCTTGAGATTCGACAATGCCTTGGCACATAAAATTTACGCGGGCTCGGATTTATTTCTCATGCCCAGCCGGTACGAACCTTGCGGCCTGGGGCAAATGATCAGCATGCGCTACGGTTCCATACCCGTCGTGCGCCGTACCGGTGGTCTGGCAGATACAGTGATCGATTTTAACGGTTACCAAGGCAATGGTTTCACATTTGGGCCCTATACCGGAGAGGCGCTGCTAGGGACCTTAAAGCACGCTCTAGGAGTTTTTAAGGATAAACCGGCCTGGACGCGCTTGATGAAAAACGCCATGAGCGCTGATTTCTCCTGGGAGCGCTCCGCCGGAGAATACCAAAAGCTGTATCAAAAAATTATTTCCCAATAGGCCACAATTACCTTGCAAGTTCAGAGAACATCATTTATATTACTTCTTCTTAATAATAGGTGATTTTGCTGCAAAACGCTTTTGGCTGTCTTTGCGAGGAGCGGTAGCGACGAAGCAATCTCGATTTTATAAAGATAAATTCAGATTGCCACACTCCCTTTGGTCGCTCGCAATGACTTCTGAGGGGGTTTTGCAGCAGAATCATAGACTGTTTACGTCCCCATCGTCTAGAGGCCTAGGACATCGCGCTTTCAATGCGACGACACGGGTTCGAATCCCGTTGGGGACGCCAAAATTTTCGCGAAGCGAAAATTTTGGCAGAGCAACTGAAAACAGAAAAATGAGAAGTATAATTTTCAGTTGCGGTCAGTTATCAGTTTTCTGTTTTCACGCTTTTTCTTTGCCTTTTCGCGCCTATTCTTTCCCCCGGCCTTCCGGTATATAGGGGCAGACCTCCGGGTCCGCCCTTTTTTTATGCTCCGGCAGGGCGCACCTGCGAAGTCCTTTACACACCCGTCAAGGGGATTTTCTAAAAAATGGCCTTTAGCGACACATCCATTACTATTACCCTGTAAATGTAGCAAAATAAAACAAGCGACAAAATAAATATAAATAATCATAAAAATAATGTGGTCTCGACTTGATATTGACGATTTTTAATGATATACTTCCACTATATTTAAAAATGACCACTAACATTAAATAAATATTCACGGAGTTAAAGAGATGTCAAATTTTAAAAGAGATTTCATGAATGGTTTAAATAATGTGGAACAGTTCGCCTCTATGGCCGAATGGTATAAGCCGCAACGCCGGGTATGGGCGAAAATCATCTCAATCCTGGTCTCGGTAACATTTGTGTTTCCCTACATGACCTGGGCGTTTGAGGCAACGTCTTTTTCCCAACCAGCCAATCTGGTTATGTTCAACCAGCAGCCAATCAAGATTGCGCATAAGCTCGGAACTATTACGCAATCCTTCCAGGGAAGCGACCGTTTGGTAGTGCATGTGCAGGATTTGCACTGCAACTACGAGGTGCAGAACAATATTGCCAAGATGATAGATGTTCTGGCCAAAGAGCATGGTCTGGAACTGGTGGGTATAGAGGGCGCATCACTGCCCGTGAATGCCACTGCTATCTCAACCTTTCCGGTTGCGGAAGTTAAAAAAGAGACTGCGCATTATCTGGTCAAGCAGGGCAAGCTGACCGGGGCTGAGATGTACGCGGCAATCGGCCAACATCGCATCCGGCTGGAAGGCATTGAGAGCGCTGACCTGTATGCACATAACCGGACCACAGTAATGAAATTTCTTAATTATGAAAGCCAGGGATATATCTTTGACCTGCGCGAGACTCTGGACGAACTGAAGAGAGGCATTTACAATCCGGCGCTTACGGCTCTGGATAAGAAGAAGCAGGCCTTTCGCGAGGGAGATCTCTCTCTGTTGAAGTACAGTGTATATTTATATGGTTTTGCGAGGCAAGGAGGCCGGGAAGAACTCTCCTTGTATCCCAACCTGAGAGCGTACGTATCCAAACGGAAAGCAATGTTTTCCGATCTGGTGGATTCGGACGGGCTGTTCAATGAGCTGGATCTGCTGGACCGTGGCCTGCGGGCCGGGATGTACACCAGCGCGGAACAGGAGAAACTGGACCTGCTTTCGCACCGTTTGGACATCATGGAAAAGCTGGTTAATATTTCCGCCTCGCCTAAGGACCTGGCTGAATACCGCGTTGCGCCCGAAGGCTTCCAAGTGCAGAAGTTCCTGGATTTCATTGCGCGGCATGACGAACTGGAAGAGTTTATCCTGGACGCGGAAGTATACAAGCTCGACCAGTACCTGGGAGAAGTAAGGAGTTTCTACCTGGTGGCGGATGATCGCAGCCGGGCGTTTGTAAAGAATATCATGACCCGCATGCAAAAGCACCAGACCAAGGTTTCCATGCTGGTAACCGGCGGGTACCACACGGATATGGTTCTGAACGAGTTGAAGCAAAAAGGCGTTTCCTATATATGCATTAAGCCGCGTCTAAGCCGGCAGGACATAGTGAATCCCTACTTCGCGCTCCTGCGCGAGCGGCGCACTCCCCTGGAAAAACTCCTGGCCAAGAACCAGAATATCCTGGGCATTCCAATAATGTTGCATCAGACCATAGGAGATCATCGTGAGGTGATGAGTCTGAAAGAATTCTTAGCCTTGAGCCCAAAAGAGCGGTTGAATGTGATCACCATAATTACCCTTTTAAAAGCAGGCTTACTCGCCTCGTTAAGTTCGAAGAAAACCAGTGCAGCAGTGGTTTTGGCGGAATATAAGTTAATGATAGAAAATTACGCAGCGAACAAAACCCAGGTAGTTTTGCAAACGCTGGAGAGATTAAATGATAATATCTGGGTAGCGCGTTTCACATCGGAAATAACCATGTTCGTCCACCGCTTAACAGGATTCACAGACAGTAATATAGCTGCGGAAATAGAAGTAGCCGGGGGCACGGCCTGCGTGATATCTCCACAGGCAGAAGGCTCGATGGTAAAAGCTCTTACAACCTGGTTACCCAGCCGCGCGTCCATATTTGCGGGTATTGGAAAGTGGCTGTCGCAGGCTGCAAAGTTGGCGCTGGATCGTGTTTTAGCGAACCGGGGGTTAGGCCCACTAACCTGGCTGGTTTTGGCCGCTATATATATAGGACAAGGCGACAATCAGCAAAAAAGAGGAGATACAATACGCTCAAGCCTGCGGGCTGCATTGGGCGATGCTTCCAAAGAAATCGAGCGGCTCCTGGATTCTGATCAACTAAATACATTTGCTTACAATTTGCTGCCTGAAAATAGGCTGTATACAGATGGAGGCGAAACACAAATAAATGGTATTTCAGAAGAGACAATAGGAACCCTGGCCGGGATGTGGCTGGGGAAAACTATATTCAACTTGGAATTTGTACTTAAAGCTGATGTTGTGAATAAACTAAACATTTCTTTGGAGCAAGCCGGTCTATTGATGCACGGCCTTATAATGCCTGCTGCCAAAAAAGCCAAAATAGTACGTCAGGTGGGAGCAGAGAAAAGGGGATTTAGAAAAGGTTGGTTATATAAGTCTGTTCTTTATGAAAAAGTAGATTTAGCGGCGGAATCACAGCTTGCGGCATACCTGAAAGAACTGTTTTCTGATGCCGGCAAAGTCGATGAATTCGTAAATTTATTATTTCATTCAGAGCAATTACATACCGATAAAGTTAAGTACCTAATGAATATAATTCCCGAAAACAAAATAGCAAGCCTGGCGATAAGGTATTTGGAGAAAATTACAAAGAGTGAAATCTTTACGCTGGAAGTTAAAGATGTAAAAGAAATGGGCATTACAATGGAGCAAGCCAGCATATTGATGAGTGACCTCATAATTTCTGCTGCCCAGGAAACCGTAATAGAGGTCCCTGTAAGCGAAAGTGTGGACTTGAGTGAATCCGGCGGCATTATAAGATTGTCATTCAGGCCAGATGACTCGTTAAGGTTGGAGCTAAAGCTGATTCAAAAGCTGCCACCCATGGCAGTGGTCATAGTCGGCCTGGCCGTGTTGGCGGCCGGGAGCTTGCTGAACCTGGATGTCCCGGCAGCCGAAACTACGGCCATGTTCCTGCCGGCGCTGGTAATACCGGCCGGAGTGAGCGCTTTCATTATGGATAAATTTTCCCAGCTCCATATTTCCCGGATTGTAAATTCATTCCAAACCGGCCTGGCCGACCGGATGGCTAGTGCCCACAACGGACTTCTGCTCACCCTGGCAATAGTGGGCTTGGTAGCCACACCACCAATAGATGAAATTGAAGAGAGGGAGCGGAAGATAAAGGAAGAGCAGGCAAAACCCAGTTTACTCAAGGGAGTAAAAGGGATGTATAGTTTAATTGGTCTAGGATCTCTTGCGGCATTTTTATTTATTAATAGTTTTGGTTCGCCTATTGGAATGCCGGCTGGCCTGTTTTTAGGTCCGGCGGTCGTTTTTGGAGGTATGAGAGTAATCCTTGCAATATTTAAAGTGGATTCCATGGAAAAATTGAAAGAATATTCACTCATGGTTTTAATTGGAATAATAGTAGTAAGTATTGTTTGCATACCATTTGTTTCCCTGAGCGTATTAAGTGCCGGGGTTTTGTTTGCTATAGTTAATGTTCTGGCAAGCCTTGGAACAGTGATTTTTGTTACACCAAAGCTTAGAGCGGGGCTGCAAGAAATTTTGCTAAAACAAAAAATCCTAGGAGATATTAACGGATTTATAGAAACTCTGAATGATACTTATGAAGTAGAATTAGCCATATTACTTTATAGCAGGTTAAATGCCGGAATGAAACAGGAGTTTGAAAACACCGGCGAATTAGCTAAGCAACTGGGTCTTGAAGACACGGATAAAGTCAAGGTCTTACTTGAGAAAATAATCGCAGACGCTAATGAGGCCGGGATTACGCCGTCAGTGACGATTAAATCGATCACGGAAGAAGGTCCGAAGCAGGCGGAGGCCGACACGGGTGAAGGCACCAAGGCCGAGAGCATAACACCGCTGATGTTCCTACTCGGCATATTAATGGTATTGAAAGATGCTATAGTCCCAACAGAACAACCTGAACCATCCTCCGAAGCGCCTTACCAAACCGTAACCGTCGTCGGTGGTACCGGCCCTATGGCTAAAGATATTTTAGAGATGTTAAACGGAATGGGCGTGAAAAAAATAATAGTGGGTTCCTCGGTCAGAGGTGAAACCGAGGCGGACGAAAATTCCGCCCGGAAAAAAGCCGGGGAGACAGCGGAAAAGTTTGCGAAACAATGGGAAGATCAGGGCAATAAAAAAAGTAAAATAACCGGCATGACCAATCAAAAAGCCGTGGAAACAGCGGCTAAAGAGAACGGGATCGTGATGTTGGCAGTCAATGCCGAATACGTGGAAGGGGAAGTTGAGAAACTTAAAGAGGTATTAAACCAGGAAGGGCTTGTCATCATCTCCATGGCAAACTGTCTTTATGAAGTGGAAGCCAGAGAGATGCGCTGGGGAGTCAAGGAACCTTTACCCCATACTTTCTACACTCATGAAGAATCCACGGCCGAGAGATTACAAAATATATGCCCCAAGGCAACAGTGGTTACAGCTTTCCAGAATCTGCCGGCAAACTTGATTAAGGGCGATCCAAACAAGGAGATTATAGCGCAGATCGGCATATTTTCGGACTTGCCGCCTTCCTCAGTCGAAAGGGAAAAAGTATTTAATTTTATCAATGCCATGGGCAAGGGCATTAAGGCCTTTCCTGCCGGCAACCTGGAGCAGAGCCAGAATGCCGAGATAGCGACCGATTTGGCCATCCAGTCGAATCATACTCTATTTAAAAAATATCCCGCCAGTTTAGTGCTGCGCGCCATAATTGATTTACAGGCCGGTCAAGAGCCGGTTAATCTGGAAACTGTATCCCTGAGAGCCGCAACCCTGAGAAAGCAGGAACTGGAGAAACTTTTTGAGATGGAAATTACAAATGAAACCAACTGTATCGAGGCGGTTTTCCACCAGAAAGTTCCGGTTCTGGTGGAAAAGATAGAAATATTAATAGACCATAACATTCCGCTGGATACCTTTCTGCTGAAGCTTACGCTGGAGGAAATAAAACTGGCCGCGCCTAAGCTTGAAGAAAAGCTGGTTCCCGGCCAAACGGTAACAATCGGTACTTGCGGGGACGCTATTGCGCAAGTGAAGGCCAGGTTGAGCCGGATTAACCTGGCGTATAGTATGCTCAAGCAAGGCCAAAAACTTACAGCCGCTGAACTGGCGGCGAAAATGAAATGGTTTAGAGGCCGCAACTTCACACCGAAACTATTTGAGGATAACCTGAATATGAAACTGGCAGTCGCCGCAGAGGTGCTTGAGTATCTTACTACCGAAGCGGCGGAACAAGCCGGACGCCCGGGCGTGAAAAAGGTAAAAGTAGAAGATGCCTATTTAGCTGCCCCTTATACTTTCTATTATATGGATATACCGGGAAGGGTTGTTTTGCCTACGGGCGGCCCGCATGATGAGGCCTGGTGGAAAGAAGCAGAGCGTATAAAAGCTGTCGGAAATCCTGCTCCCTGGGGGCAGGAAGAACTTGTTCCAGTGGAAACGCAACCCGGTGTGATAGAGGTAAAAATTACCAGGGATATGCTTCCGGATTGGAGAAAAGGGAACCCCGCGGGAAGAAACCTGCGGTCTTCATTTGGAAGATACAAGGCAATAGCGTTGATTGCGGTTGCCGGCTTAAGGCATATACAGAATATTTTTAATCCGCACGATACCCGGCAAGTAAAAAATTCTGTCGAACGGATGATCACCTCGTATGCTCTGGGACTTATGATGATGATAAAGTACAACAAAGGCGCCGGTTATCCGCTGCAGATTAATTATGGGCATGAAGTTAGATATAATAGTGTGCTATATAAGCATATTTCCACTCGTGTCTTTGCAGCCATGGGTTTTATCTCCCATATAGTGCCTGAAGACAAAGCGAACGCTATCTGGATTACTTCCACCATGGGCAAGATACTTGGTTTTGCTCTGTCTCTATGCGGCACTGCCTCCCATGCGCTGAGCAAGATAGATGGGCTGAAAATCATCGGGTTTGAAGGAGCCCAGTTTTTACTCAGCGACATTAAAGCGCTGATTGATATTATGGACGCGATTTATGAAAAAATCGAAAAGGACGGCGAGTTTACTTTTGTCCTTTCAGCAAAGGATGATCCGAGAATTTCGGACCAGCTTTATTCCCATACTAACGATGGTATGGCTGTGTATAAGGAATATCAGGACGCTGCGGTTTGTGATAAGGAGATGTTAGATTGGATCAAAAGTCTGGACCCGTCAAAAATTCATATTGATTGTATGCATGGGGCGGCCTACAGCACATTGACCAATTTTTTCAAAACCGCCGGACTTGAAGATTTGATCGGGAAGCTGGATTGGATGCATACTGAAGAAAAGCCGGATTTCGGGGGGATTGGCAAAAGCTATGAAAATCCCAAAACCGGCAAAAGAGAGCCATATGATTATGGAGCAGATGCTACCCAAGTTTATGAAAAGAAAATGCCTGATGGCAAGGTCATACAATACTTCCCAGTGTTTTGCACTGCTGATTATCAGGAGAGATTTGCCCAAAAGCCCATAGGGGATATTGTTTTAAATACTGATATGGACCATGATCGTTTAGTAGCTAATCAAATTTTGCCTAATAATGAAGAGACCAAAGAATATTTGAAAACATTAGGAGTGCCTTATAATGTGATTAACGAAGATAAAATCCTCGCGGTTTTTCTTCCGAATAAGTTCTTTCATTTATTGCAGGATATGAATTTTATTCGTTTGACCGAGATGATGGAACAAGGAAAAATCGCTAAAGAAAGAACTATGGTAGTGCTAAAAACCCTGGCTTCAACCCCGGCAGTTGATAAATGGGCAGCGAAGAAAAAAGCCGAAGGCTATAAAATAGAGGTGATAAATACGGCTGTGGGATTTGCCAAATTGGCAAATATTATGTACCGGGCAGAGGCGCAAATGCGCGATCATCCTGGGGAGGATGTGATTATTGAGGATGCTTCCGGCAGTAGAGTTAATATTGGCCCAAATCCAATAATTCTGGCTGCCTGGGAGGAGAGCGGCGGGATTATTGTTGGTACTACGAAAGAAATCAAGGATATTTCTGGAAAGTCATTTCTCGCCTTAAGAGAGAAAAGCGCGACTGAGTCAATCCTGCTTAGTCTGGCCATGATTTCAAAACTGCAAAAGGAAAAGGGAGAGCCTGATTTAAAGACATATTTAAAAGAAATATACGATGATGCTGAGGTGGATTTTCCCCTGGATTTGCGTCTGGATAACAATTTATATATTCCTGACACCACCGCGGAATCAGTTGAACAGGAAAAAGCCGGCAATGAGAGAAAAAACCGGATTTTTGGCGCGTATCTCTCAATTGTAATTGCGTATATGAATGACCAACTGGTACTTGCGGATGCGCAGAATATTTTGCGGGATATTTTCGATCAGGAATTTCAAGCCAGAAAGAAGCAGGGGACCTTAGATGATGTATTCATTAAGCGCTTTCAACAGCTGAATTTTGAGTTGCTAAAGGATATTAAATTTACCGGCGATGGCGTGATATTTGTTTTTGAAGAAGCCGGCAAGCAATGGCATATTCTATTCAGACCCTCAGGCACTGAACCCAAGCTTAAAGCCTATGGTTTTGGAAGTGAAGCTGAACAATTAACTGATTATACCTGGGGCTTTGCATTTAATGAAAATACTGCGGGTAAGCTGCCGGAAACGTTTACTAAAAATAAAGTTCTGAAAAAGCTCTGGGGAAAAGACGGAGTAAAAGCAGTGGAAAAGGCCATGCGTATGCAAGATGCCTGGGAATTGTATGGTCAAGTAGTTGACACGGCGGATTTGGATGCGGTCGAGCTGAAGGAGCTACAAGAAAACTTATTAAAAATTGAATACACTCCGGCGGATGATCATTTGCCAATGATTAATGACCGGCTTGCGGAAATCGAATGTAAGCCAATTAGTTTGGATTTTACTTTTTTTCCGCAGGCTATGTCGCAAGAAAAAATTGTTGAATTGCTGGAAGCTGTGCCGGAAGCAGTATTTGAGCAGCTGGGACATGAAAAAGCGGAGGTTATGGCTAAACAGCAAGGGACGCCTTTTGATCTGGTGGCAGCCGGTTATGCTCGGGCTCTCACAAAAGTCATTCCGGTGTTAATTGCGGAACTGGAGCAGGCAAAATCGGACGGAGACGAGGAACTGGTAAAAGAGACACGGGAAAAATTGGATGGCATGCTCGCGGTAGTGTCGGATACCACCCTTGCAACCTATGACCGCATGGCAGAGAAATATACGGAATTGCGGGGCGCAAAGCCCACGGGGAGAGATCTGCTTGAACTTAGCAAATTATTAAAATATGCCAGAAAATTAAGGCCTGAAGGTTCAAAGGAAAAGGTCAGAATTCTTGATGTGGGCACAGGAACAAGAGACTTACTCTGGTTCTCGAAAATCGAGGATATCCATGTCGTGGGCATTGACATTGCGCAGAAGGTGGTCGACTCAATTCACGCAATAAATTCAAAATTGAATGTTTTGAAAATGGATATGCATAAACTTAGATTCAACGATGAGAGCTTTGACGTCATTAGATATAACACCGTCTTCCACCATACTCCTATTGTTGATTCCCGGCAAGGAGCCGACGTGGTATTACGCGAGGCGCGTCGTGTGCTCAAAAAGGACGGAGGGCTTTATATAACGGTAAAAGCGGAAACTGATGAAAGACACGGTTTTATGGGTCTGGACACTGGGGAAGGACTGGGAATACGCTATTACCAATTTTATAACCAAGAGATGCTAAAGTCTCTCTTGGTGCGGAATGGTTTTTTAGTAAAGAAAATTGAGGAATATACAGACGATAGGGGTGAAAAAAACCTGATTGCTTTTGCCAGAAAAAAAGAGGTTGCGCCGGAACTGGACAGCCAGATAAAACAAGTTGCTGAAATACTAAATGCAGCAGAAACCGATGTTCAGGCCGCCTTGGTCGGGAGCATGGATACCACCGAGGTGCTGGATAATTTCGCGGAATCAGTGGGCATATCCAAGGATGCGGCCTTGGCGAACATGATTAAGGCCGGCCTGGCCACAGACCAGGGGAAGGGCAAGTTCCGGCTTAATCCCGATATGTGCGGCCCGGCTAAACTGGCGGAATTCATCCGGCTCCAGGTTGATGCTTGCCAGAATAGCGAGATGGTGCAGTTGCAGGAATTCCCGATTCGGATCGAGAGAATAATCACTAATTCCGTAAAACCGGAAGATTTTATCGGGAAACTGGCAGAAATAACTAAACGGGAAAAAACGAACTTAGCCGCGCAGCTCAGCCAGGCCGGACTTTTTCCCACGATTGTGGAGTACTGGAAACTAGCTGAGGCGCTGGGGGATCCCGGAGAGGACCAAACATTGCAAGTTAAGGATTTGGTTAATCCGAAAGCAGTGGACTATTACCGGGAGCAGGGCGTGGACGTAGAATTCAGCCTGCCTAAAAAAACCAAAGCAGGCCGCAGGGTGCTAAAAGCCTTGCAACAATACTGGTCAGTCGTATGGGATAACATGGCCCGAGGCGGATTTAATTACCGGGGCATGGGCACAAAGCAGACGGTTAAACAATTCTATGAAAATTATTTCAAACCTGAATGGGATGAAAAGATCCACGCATTTATAGAAAAAAACTTTGATGAAGCAACGCCCCTGAAAGCCATTGTGACAAACGGCATAGGCGCGAATGACCAGTTTATGAAGTCCTATGTGGAGATGTACAACCTGAACAGAAAGCCGGGTGATCCGGTATGGTATCATGGAATCACGGCCCGCAACTTGCCCGCATTCTTAATGGATATTAAACCGGAAAACACGCTTTTCATTGACATTTCCCGCTCCGGCAGCACCTGGGAAGGCGTGGAAATCATGCAGCGTACGCTTGCCAAGGTATTTACTAAGCGAATTATTCTGGCTAATGGCGGAGACTTGGTAGAGTTGGCTGAAAGCATTAAAGAATCATCGCTGATTATCGGTATGAGTCCGGACATCGGCGGAAGAAATATGCATCGTAAGACAGTTCTTCATTTTGTGCCCTTGACAATAATTGGCAGGTTCCAGCCGAAGCTGAGCGCCGGGTTTCTTGCGAAACTGTTTCATAAATATGATAAAGCCAATGATTTTGCGAAAAAGGAAGAAACCATGGCCGCGGGCTGCGGTGCTTTCCTCAATGCGGCTATGAAGCTGCGGGGCGTGAATCACATTAACCTGATAACCAATTCTCAGCAGTTGAAAAATACTGCCGGGGCCTGGGAGCAGTACATCATGGAAGGAGCCAATAAGAAGGATGTCATTACCCTGGGAATGCATGACTTGGAAAATAAGAATGAGTACACCATTCTCAGGAATTTAGCCGGGAGTCCGGCAGGAGATAAAACTATTGGCATGGTGCTTTTGGATAAAGCCATGTCGGATTATCAAAAGGAATTAAGCCTGGTGCAAGAGCTGGGAGAGTCAATGCCGCTTATGGTATTCACGATTGACAGCAGTACCCCGGAAGACAGTACCTGGCAAGGCATAACGCCGGACCAGGAGTCTGCGCTTGATATATTATGGACCGATTTTATTACGGTTCTCAGCGGTATGCTGAGAATAGACGTGAATCCAAACCCCAATGTCAAAAAGGTGCGCGAAATGACAGCCGATTATGTAGCAAGATGGAAAGCGACGAAAGAACAATATGAGCAAGATCCTCTTGGCACGGGCGAAACAGACCTGCTTATCAGTTTGGGATATCCGGGAGATAAGGGGACAGAGGCTGTCGGGACAAAGGAAAAACAGGAACCCATAAAAAATCCCCAAGACGCAAAGAATATGGGTGTGAAGTTGGCAAGGCAGTTGCATGAACAGGGCTTGCTTGAGGGGCGAGACCGGCTGAATGTATTTGTAGGTTCGGACAGCCTGATTGATTTGGCAGAGGAATTAAAATACCAGACTTTCCAGACAACTTTGGCCAAAAAAATAGGCTGGATAACCGGAACCGGAATTTATCCGCATCGGGCGCATAAAGGACATGAAGCGACTTTGTTTGAACAGGTGGCCCGAATTTCCATTAATTTCTTTCTTAATCCCAGGAAGCTGGGGCCTGATGATTTTTATAATGAGCCGTTTGAGGATATGACAAGCAGCAAGAAATACGCAAATATTAACGGCGCCACCGTGAATGAAACAAATAATTCGATGACCATGCCTAACATCCAGCGCACTGCCCAGGTCTCGCCCACATTTCTTTTTGAATTCAATGAGATGACGCCGGAGATTGAGGGTAAGATAGGAGCATTATATGATGCGTTTATTGATGAGATAGTAATAATTAACGCAGAGAGTAGAGGTAAAGAATTTTTGCCAGGCACGACCGCCCAGGCGAATATGCTTCTGCTGTTAGATGTGCCGGTATGGCTGATGGGTATTACACGGCTGTTCAATGGATGGATGCTGTACCAGTGGACAGGTTTATTCCTGCGCGCCAGGGAGCATGTGGCAAGCGCGCAAGCGGTTAAGCAATTCAACACGCGTGTTGAATTGTTAAAAAAACGCGTTTGGAATATAAACACGGCTGAGCTTAGAATGAATCAGGCCGAAAAAGTATCTTTCCAGGCTCTTTCCCTAAAAAAAGTTGGGTTGCGTAACTGGTTGAGGGGCATGTTCCTGGGACACCAGACTCCGGGCCGAAATCCGGGCGAGATAAAAATACATATACCTGGTTTTTTAATCAATATCATGAACCGCGGTCAAAATCATCGGCTTTACGGCCGGGCAGTCCAATATTTTGTACATGTGGTGGATTATCAGAGTTGGCTTCATTTTAAAGAGGTAGTTAGCGCCAGAGGCCAAAATCCGGGAATTGTTAATGCGGAATTGAGTCCGACCAAGGAAGAAAAACAAGCAGCTCAGGCAGCGGTAGAGAGCCTGGGCCAAAGGCAAACGCCGGTTGAAGTTTATACCAAGACAACAAAGGTGCTCCTGAGCCCGGCCATTATAATCCAGACCTTGATGGAAAGACTTGAGGCCGAATCTGCTGCTAAGGCATTTACAAGTCACTTGAGCAGTCAGCTCAGTAAGAAAGGTGAAGTGTTGAGCCTGGAAGCCGTGACAGCCGCGCTAAGCAGCATGGATACCGCTACAGTCCCCGGTTTAGGGGCATTGCAGAACCTGGCCAGGCAGATAGAGACCATGCCGGATTCTAAAATGCGCACCCTGCTATCAAGTAAGCTGCTGTCAAGCGTACTCCCCTTGATGGGAGGCAGAACAGAGGCGGTTCAGGCGAGTGGAGTTGATTTGGAGGGTAAGACCTTCAAGATGACAGGTATTTCCACGGAGGCGGCCAATGGGCTGTTGGCGTGGATCGATGACGCTTTAAGCCAAGGCGCAGATGCTAAGACTACAGAACTACTAGAGCATGCCAAAATCGTTTTGAACCAGGCCGCGGGTACACCTGTGGATCAAGTGGTTAAACAGGAGCTGGATAAGGAGGCAGGTGCGTTTTTTGCCGAGCTTATGCTGCAGGCCGAGATAAGCGCGTATGAACAGCCAAATATTCTGGGTATAGATTCCCGGAAGAAGATAGCCTGCTTTGCAAATGTAGGAGTTGAAGCGGTTAAGGTAGGGGATATCAATGCGGCGGTCCCCCTCTTTGGAGTATTTCCCAGCAAGAGTTCTAAACCTGGGGACATGAAAGCCGCGCTTACCGAAGCGCTGGAGAACCATCCTGAACGGCTGAGCATGTTCACCGGACTGCGCCGGACGCCGGCTTTGGTACGGGCTCCGAACACGGTTTTAAACTGGTTGGCCCGGCAGTTTATGGTTGAAGCAAGCGCCGAGTACTTGCCCGTCAGGGTACGCATGTTAATGGATGTGCTGGCCATGAAGACCTCGCCCGTATATTACTTCTGGCATAATATGAAGAACATGGATGAAAAACTGGCCAAGACAGAGCTTCTGAACAAAATGCAAGGCATGAAGTTGCCGGACTTCACGGTCTGGATGAACAGCAATGACCTTACAGCGCAACAGTTGCGGCGGATGGTTCGCGCAACGGATTCCAGAAGCCGGGCCGAGCTGGCTGCGCATTTTGTCAGGATAATGTATCCGTCCAGACTGGGCATAGAGACGGAAGCTTTGACCGCCGCGCCGCAAGATGAGCAGATCAGGAACTACGAGGCTTTAACCGCCTTCTTTGCAGGCATGGAGAGTGTGCCCACAGTGGTGATTACTCTGCCGGAAAGTACAGTGCAGGTTGCCATACCAATTGCCATGATTCGCGTTATAGGGTTCAAGGGAGCGCTGGGTCTTGCGGTTGATAAGCTTGAGGCCCTGGACATACAGGTGGATCAGGAAATTCTGGACCTCTACCTGCGCCAGTATCTGCGGAATTCGGTCAACGTAGCGGCCTAGGAGTTTGAGCAATTAGTCATAGACTAAATGCTCAAACTCCTAGGGAGAGTGAAGTAGGGGCCGGCTTTCATGCCGGCCCCTGGATTTAAATCATACATCTGGGCGGCCACAGGGGGCCGCCCCTACAACCTTTATATTGACTGTTAAAACCGCGTCATAATGACACAAACACAATATTAACATTATAAAACAAACATAAATCAAACCATCTAAAATTGACTTCCCCCTTTTTTCATGATATAATTCAATAAATACCTTAAAATCAAATGGATTTTGGAGAAAAAGATGTTACGGAAAAACCCATTATTTCCTGAGAACGCGGATATAAATAAGACGGTTTCGATATCCCAATGGCATAAACCGCAGGCTAGAGTATGGACGAGAATCATCTCGATCCTGGTTTCTGTCACCTTTGTGTTTCCCTACCTGACCTGGGCGTTTGAACCCGGCTCCTTTTTAGCGCCAGCTCATTATATTTTATATAACCAACAGCCAATCAAAATTCCACCAAAGTTCGGCGCTATCACCCAATTATATAAAGGCAATGAACGCCTGGTAGTGCATGTGCAGGATTTGCACTGCAATTACGAGGTGCAGAATAATATAGCGAAAATGATAGACCTTTTGGCCGGACAATGCGGTTTGCAATTGGTGGGTATTGAGGGAGCGTCTCTGCCTATAAATGTAACCAAGCTCTCCACCTTTCCGGTAGAGGAAGTAAAAAGGGAGACCGCGCACTATTTAATGAAGCAGGGCAAGCTTACCGGACCTGAACTTTATGCCGCCACGGGCAAGCGTCCCATTTGGCTGGAAGGCATTGAGACCGCGGCTTTGTACGAGCATAACCATAAAACCGTTAGGAAATTTATTAATCATGAAAGCCAGGGCTATATTTTCGATCTGCGCGAGACCCTGGAGGAGCTTAAGCCCGGAGTTTACAACCCCACGCTTGCAGCCCTGGACAAGCAGAAGCAGGCCTTTCGCCGGGGCGCGCTCTCTTTGCTGAAATACTGCGCCTACCTGCATGCTTATGCCAACCGCTGCGAAGAAGATCTGGGAGCGTATCCCAACTTGAAAGCGTATTTGTCCAAACATCGTCCGGCATCCTCCGAAGGCATGGATGCAGACCGGCTGTTTAGCGAGTTAGGTCAACTGGATCAACGCCTGCGTGCCCGGTTTTACACTACCTCTGTGCAGGAAGACATGGATGTTATGCAGCGCCGTCTGGATATAATGGACAAAATCCTGAATATCTCAGCCTCGTCTGAGGAGTTGGCAAAGTACCGGTATCGGCCCGGGGATTTCAAAGTAGGGCGCTTCCTGGAGTTTATCAGCCAACATGATAAAACCGGGGAATTAATCCTGGATCCGGAAGTGTATGCACTGGACCGCTATCTGGGAGAGGCACGGACTTTCTACCAGACAGCGGATGAACGCAGCCGGGCATTCGTGGAAAATATTATTGACCGGATGGAGGCACACCAGACCGGAATTTCCATGTTGGTGACCGGAGGCTTTCATACCGGCCTGGTGCTCAAGGAATTGGAAAGCCAGGGGGTGTCATATATCTGCGTGAAGCCGCAACTGAGGCGCCGGGATATTATAAATCCGTACTTTGCCCTGCTGAGGAACCAACGCACACCACTGGAAAAACTCCTGGCCCAAAACCAGAATGTCCTGGCTATTGAGCTCTCCTCTCCGCAGAGGAGTGGAGATACGAATCGCGTGATAAAACCCACAGAGCTGAGCATAACCGAAGGCTTATATTACCGTCTGGCGGATACGATACTAAAAACCGGCCTTCTGGCACGCGAGCTAAAAAAGTTTGCCGAGGCGTCCGGGCTGCTCGCGTCGTATCAGGAGGAAATCAGAAAATATGCTTCGAACGATCCTGGAATATTACTGCAACAGGTAAAAATTAAAGGGAGTGTCATGGCGGCGCGGTTCAATTCGGGTTTGAGCGCGTTTATCCATAAAACACGGGAATTCGATCTCATAAACCAGGCAGCCGCCCGGTTTGATATGTTTGGGAATAAGGTGCAAATAATCGCCGCAGACCAGGAAGTCAAGGTCTTAAGGAAATTGGAACAAACCAGGCGCGAGACCGCAGCCCAACAAAACATTATAAAGGCAGCCGTGCACGGCGGAAGTCCGGTCGCGGCCCTGGTATTAATCGGCTGTGCGCTTATCATGTCGCCGGGGCGGGCATGGGCGCGAGTGCGGGGATTTACGGCTTGGTGGGACAGATGGCAGGACAAGGCAGTTTTGAATTCTACACGGCTTTTGGCAAGCGTATGGTCCGTACTGCTCACGCACAGTCAGACCAAAATCCCGGCCCGGGCAAAAGGTTTTGGGAGCCTGGGAGTACTCGGCGCTCTGCTCATAATTGGCGCGACTTTACCCTATCGTCCGCAGAATCTTAATATGGTCACCGTTTATGATGATGAAGCGATGGAGGGAAATGATTCTAATTTAGCTGGTGACTTGAAGCAGGTTCTTTTGGACTCGGGTAATAGCGAAGAAGAAAGTGATAAATTCATTAAGGGATTGGAATTAGGCCTACAAAACAAAAAGAGTTTTCTATGTAATGAAGATAAAAAAGCACTAATGCGGGTCGTGCTCTTTTTTTATAATCAAATAAAATATCGGGAAAATATACCTCTGGACGCTGCCGCCATACAAAAAGAGCTTATCAGTGCCGATGAAATCAAATCGGATGCAGAGGAAGTAAAGAGATTGATTGAGATGACAATTAATTATATTTCTGTTCCTCTCGTGGAGCGGAGTATGGAATATGCAAATACGGCGTTAGATGCTGAGTTCTTGATAAATTTATTGAGGTCAGAAATCAATAAAGCTAGAGCCAACAACGGCGGGCTGAAAAAGGCAAATGCTTTAAGTTTGGCGTGGAAAATAGCGCACGAGTTCACAAGGGCGGTATGGGAAAACAACGAGGAAGTCCGCGCTGGAATTGGTTTTGAAATTAGGGATATAGAAAAAAAATATAATTTGGAAATAGAAGTGATATTAGAATTGTTGTCTCTCATCGAAATATTAAATAATCAAATCGGCCTGAATACTAAAATTGAGATAAAATCAGATGAGGAGAAGATTTGGCTGTATATAGATTATAAGATGAAAACCGGCCGCCAGCCCCTTAATCTTCCCGGCGCGGCCGGAGCCTGGGCAGTATCATTCGGCGTGTTGGCCATAGCTTGGGCCCATCCCCTGCTTTTAGGCCCGGCTGTCTGGTTCTTTCTTTTCAACACCTATAAAGCCTTGTGGACATTTAATGCCTGGCAAAAGATGCCGAACCGGGGCTGGACCACACCAGTAGCGGAATATAATCCGGCTTCCGGCGGGATTACGGTCACGCACGACGAATTGAAAATAAGCACCAACTGGCTGGTGCGGGCGCATGAGCAGTACGCGCACGCCTGGGCGCATAAGCTGGCGGACCGGCTCATGCCTATGCTGGGCTTTAAATCCGTGGCCGAGTACGCCCGGGCCGCGCAAGCAGGGGAAAAGACCTGGGGATATTATATTTGGAACGTGTTCTTCTGCGAATTTCTCGCGCACGGCCTGGATTTCCTGGCCGCGCCCCTAACCCTGACGCATGCGTATCTGCACTCCCCGTTTAAAGCTGTTGGGAAGAAAATAAGCAACGTTTTTGGTTTTGCCCGGATTCAGGGGAAGGGGCAGTTGGGACCGGCCGCAATCCTGGTAATGTTTTGCATAGCGGCATTAAATCCCTCTGCCGGAAAAGCTGCCGGGATAGACATAGAGGAGGTTAAAAAGGCTTACACTATGTCCCGGGACGCCGTCGAAATTCATGCCTGGCTAAAAAAACAAAAAAAACAAGAATGGACGCCGAGTGAGATTGCCAGCGCAATGCAGAGTCTTCCCCCAGAGGGTGCGCGGCTGGCATTATATGTTTTAAAAGAGCGAACCGGATATAATGCAATAGATCCTGGAATAGAAGTTAAAACGGTTAAAGGCGGATTTGTTTTTAATGTAGTAAAACACAATCAAGACTATGAACCTTTCCGGTTGCCGGAGGGCGTATTGGATAATGAAAAGATAAAAGAGTTTAATTCTAAAGTGGAAATATTGATACAGTCCTTGGAGGCGGATAATAAAATTGAAGAGGCGGTTAATGGGTTTATTAAGGCGTTCGAGGAATACTTAAAGATTTTACTGGCTCCCACAGAGAAAGAAATAGCCATAGTAAAAACTTATGCTAAATATTTATTGCGTCACCCGCAGGGTAGGGTTATTAAAACTATTTTGAGTGAAAGAGATAAAAAATATTATGAGGCCTTTATGAAATTGGCGGGCAGATTTAAGTCAGCGGAGAGCATGTCCCAACCCCCAAAGAGACGCCTCCGCCCTCCGGATGAAGCTGCGTTGTTTAACCTGCTCGCGTTACGTCTGAGCGCCCCGCGTATAAAAGAACTGATTAAAACCAAATTAGGATTTGGAGCTAACGAGCCCATTCTGCGCCCCACGCCTTGGCCACTGAAACTTCTTCCCCAATGGCATAGAACATGGATGCTGATAATGACTGCGGGTCTGGCGGTTTTAGTGGGAAACCCCAAGGTGGAAAACAATCCGGAAGAATCCATTACCGAGAGCGATCCCCTGCTGGCTGATCTGGCCATGAGATGCTTTTTCAAAGAGTCCGCTCTTTGGAGTCCGTATGTCAGCAGAACCAATATGTCGAACGTATACATGGCAGAGTTTTCCGTTAAAGAACTCGGCCGGCAAAATTGGCTCAAGGCCTGGATATTAGGGCACTATAGGGAAGATGTGGATACCGGCCAAATACGGATTTTTATGCCGCCATATGTACAGTCTGTTCTGCGGGACGGGAAACCTGCTGGCCGTAACCGGCTCTCCCGTATCAAGTACGCCTTAGCCTATTCCCTGGCCAAGAGCATGCTGAATTATCAGGGTGATAAGCGTTTCCGCCGGGAGTTGGATGGGTTGAAATTGGAATGGCCGGATAAGATAATTGAGCAGGAATTAAGTCAGGAGACCCTGCCTACAACCAGCCTGCCCAAGGCCATGCCCTACGATGAATATTTACAGAAGACGAATGGAAAAATAGTTGTGACTGCTGCCCAAATAAGCGGATTTTACACTAAAACTATGCAGGTTATTGATGGAAAAGAAACCAGCCCCGGCCGGGAGGAAATAAAGCGGCAACTGGAAATGTGGATTTCCCAACATGGCGAGCCGGGCCTGGATGCATTATTAGCCATCCTGGCGCGGGCAAATCCCGGCAAGGATACAGAGTTGATGGTTCTGCAATCCCTGGCTCAGGAAGCCGGCCGGGAGGAAAGTGCGGAGATAAAAGACCTGGTACTCAAGGATGTTCAAGCCGGAATTATTAAACTGCTTTCCCAAGACACGGCTAAGACTATTTCCCGACAGAAACAACTCATGCCGAATTTAAAGATACAAGTAATGGGTATTCCCGAGACCGCTAAAAAGGCTATGCTGAAGGATATTCAAAACCGTTTGCACGATAATGCATGGAAGAAGTCCCATGCTAAGGAAACGGCTGACAACCTGGTCATGGATTTGAAGGCATTGGAAATGGTCTTGAAAGAGGCGCCGGATTCTATCGCCGCGCTATCCAGGGTGTGGGTGCTGGAAGACGAAATGAATATCTCACGAATAGCCGGATTGGATGAGAAGCCCGGTTTGGTTGTGGCTACGCTTGGCAATGAAGGCAGGGAAGAAGTAAATGCCGTGATTGCGGGCGTGGAAATGATTGAGATCGCTGATAATGTCTTTGTGCCCAAGCCGGTTGTTACGGAAGTTAAGACGCCGGATTGCCATGTTGGCATAAGCTCTAATATTGCAAGCGGTATACTGCCCCAAGACAGCCTGGTTTATACCTGCAAAACAGCGCGCGCCCTGCCGCCCGAAATCAGCAACCGCAAACCGCTATGGCTGACCGGGCTGATGCTGAGCCTGGCCCGCAACCGGCTTCTGCCGGGTAGCTGGCGTCTGGGCTTGCTGGATAAAACAATTCGCTGGAATCCGGTTCAGTATGCGCAAAGCCTGGTTGAGATCAATGAAAGTCTGGAAGATAACTTGTTGGTCTTGGAATTTAAAATCCAGGATTTGAATAGAAATACTCCGCTGGGCCATGCCTTCCGGCGTATGGTGGAAAATCCCAGCCCGCAAAACCGCGCGAAATTCGTTGCGGTTTTGGTCCGGCGTAATTGCCAGGAACATAAGCGGCATTCAGATATGGACGAAAAAATCATGGACTGGCTGGCCTTCTCCGCGATCATAGAGAGAATGGGATGGCCTGCCATGAAATTCGCCCATCCTCAATTATATCATCCTACTTGGCAGATTGAAAAATTATGGAAGCTTAAGTCCAAAGAACTCCGCATGCCAATGACCATGCTCAATGCCATAGGTTTTAAAGCACTCCTGGGCATGGCCATGGATGACGCGGAAAAATGTCTGTTTACTGTAGAGCAGGAAGCCATCCGGATTTTGCACCGTAGAGGCTTGCGAAAGACTTTTGGTGGAGCGGCCTAAGCCGTTTCTTCCAGCCCTAAGCGGGATCATAACCGGAGCGCAGGGCCGGCGGATACGACAGTTCAATAATTTGAAAATCACTGATTTCTTTGATATAATTATATTTGGACAATAGAATGGCACTAACTTAGACATTTTTTCGGCGTTCAAATAGGGGCACGGCGCGCCGTGCCCCTACTTAATACAGGGTTACATGCAAAATAATGAAGTTTTATACCGAGGTCATATAAAAACAGCTTAAGTTAGTGCCATTTCTTGGACAATAATAAATTGGTTGTTTTCGGCTGGAAACGAATCGAGAGAAGAATACACGAAAGGAAACCTGGAATAATAATGTACCCCCAGTTCGCCTCCCTGAGCGCATGGCATGCATCCGGACGTAAATTATGGGTCAAGAGCATTGCTCTCCTGGTGGCCCTCAGCATGGTTTTGCCCTGCCTGGGTTGGGCCTTTGAGCCTGGAGTCTTTCCTCGGCCGGCCGGGCAAGTTATGTTCAATAAACTGCCGGTCGAGATTTCTTCCAAACTTGGAAAAATCACTCACTCCTTCCAGGCCGGAGAGCGTCTGGTAGTGCATGTCCAGGATCTGCACTGCAATTACGAGGTGCAGAACAATATCGCGGGCATGATAGACGCCCTGGCCCAGAGGCATGGGTTGCGTCTGGTGGCAGTGGAGGGCGCCTCCCTGCCGGTAAATGTAAGCAAGCTCTCCACCTTTCCGCTCGATTCAGTAAAAAAAGAGACCGCGCACTATTTAATGAAACAGGGCAAGATTACCGGGGCAGAGTTATACGCAGCCACTGGCAAGTACCCGGTATGGCTGGAAGGCATTGAGACCGGGGAATTGTACGAGAATAATTGGTCTGCTGTGATGAAATTCCTGAACAACGAGAGCCAGGGTTTTATTTTTGATTTACGCGAGACCCTGGAGGAATTAAAACCCGGAATATACAATCCGGCGCTGACAGAGCTGGACCGGAAAAAGACGGCTTTCCGCGAGGGCGATCTGTCTTTGGTGAAATACAGCGCCTGGTTATACCACTACGCGTCGCGTGGCGGGGAAAAGCTGGAAGACTTTACAAATTTGCGGGCATACCTGTCTAAGCGGAAGCCGGTTTTTGCCGGCCCAGTGGAGGCGGACGATTTGTACCGGGAGCTCGAAATCCTGGACCAGCGTCTGCGTTCCGGAATGTATACTGACGCTGCCCAGGAAAAAATGGACCGGCTCCAGCATAGGCTGGATATTATGGAAAAAATGCTTAATATTTCGGCCGCGCCCGAAGATTTGGCGCAATTTCGGGCTGCTCCGGAAGAATTTAAAATCCAGCCCTTTATGGATTTTATCGCGCGCCATGATGAGTTGGGGGAATTCCTGTTGGACGCCGAGGTATCCGGGTTGGATACTTACATGGAGCAGGTAAGGGGATTCTACCAGGTGGCGGACCATCGCAGCCGGGCCTTTGTGAGTAATGTCATCAGCCGGATGAACCGGCGTAACACGAATATCGCCGTACTGGTAACCGGCGGGTTTCATACGGAAATAATTCTCAAGGAACTAAAGGAGCAGGGTATCTCGCATATCTGCGTGAAGCCGCGCCTGGAGCATCAGGATATCGCGAATCCCTATTTCTCCCTACTGCGCAACCGGCGTACGCCGCTGGAAAAACTGCTGGCGCAAAACCAGAATATCCTGGGACTGAGGCCGGAATGGCCAATGGGTTCAGCAGCCGCGCCAAGAGACCCGGTATTTTTCCGCCTGGTCGATCTTAGTAATTATTTAGGCACCCTGGGGCAAGGTTTTAAGGATGGACTAAGCCTGGCCGGGCTGCGCCAATTCTGCGAAAAAACCATGCGCGCCTATCCGCAGAGAAATCCCGGCATAGCCCCGGTATGGGCAAAAGTAAGAAAAACCGCGGCCGGTCTGTTTGCGCCGTTTACCCCAGGCCTCTCAGTGGTGATTCACAGGGCCGGTTCCTCTGTGCGCCTGAAAATTACAGCCCTAGAGCGTCTGGTACTGGCCGGGCAGCCGGCAATGCTGGTCAAAACCGGCCAGGCGGATCCGGAGAAAATGCTGGCAGCCGGACAGCTGGGAATCGGTGGCCGAATAATTGATACTATTAAAAACACTGCCTCTCTATTTGCCGCGCGGCCGGCCCGGGCCCGCGCCGCGGTCTTACTCCTGGTGCTGGCATCCATAGGCCTGGTGGGCGTTAATCTATTAGTCGCCTGGATATCCGGCAGCGGCCAGGCAATGGACCTTCCGATGTACGCTCTATTCGGAGCTATAGTTCCCGATGGCATAGTCCAATGGTTTGAAAGAATAAGCGGTATAGCTAAAAGAAAAGAGTTTGAGGAAGTAAAAAGCGACGCGAAAATAGTTTCCAACCAAGTTGATGAACAAATAAGCGGGCTGGAAAATGTTGGAAATATTAAGACGGAAAAACTGGATGAAATATATACGGAATTAAAAAAGCGGGAGGGACCGCTTGAAAAGATAGAACAGACTAATGCTGATTATTCAAGCTTGGATAATAATGATATTTTCTATACCAAGGTTGCATCGAAAATTAAGGATATCGGGGAAGCAAAGCAGATAATCAGCAAGGAAATAAATGTAACCCGGCTTGAAAAAATAGATGAGGAAATAGATAAGATTAATAAGCGTCTGGAAGCTGAATTGGAATATGCTTACTTGCTGGATACAGGAATATGGGAAAATATAAGTAAGAAATTAAACGCAATTAAAGAGAAGATAGCGGTTTTAAAAGAACTGAATATTACTACTAAGCAGAACATAAAAATCTTAGAGGGCTTTACTGAAACTGTTGCGGATGAAGCGGAAGGGATTTCAAAAGCAATAGCGGATTTCAAGAACATTCCGGATGAACACCTAATGATATTTGTATGTTGGTATTTAAACGGCGTGTATTCGAAATATGATGATGAAAAACGGAAAAATGATGAGGTTATAAACCTTGCGAAAGAAGTCTCCGATATTTATGAAAATCCTAATGAAGATTATAGGGAAAGAATAGATTCATTAGTATCCAGATTAAGGAAGAAACATAAATATTCTGAAGTTTACAGCCATGCGTTGAGGGTTTGCAGCACCAGGGGCTTTCAAGAAACTGATAACTTGCCGGCATACGTTCAAAACGCGGTTGGCCTGATTGAAAAAAGAATTCTTGGAATAGAGCATGACGATAAGCTTGCAGAGAAAGCACTTCTGTCTGAAGAATTCCAGGCGGCTCGGAAATTGATTGAGGATTTAAAAAAGAAGGAACCGACTTTTGGAATGCTTGAGAGCGATAATAAAGATGAAATGGAAAAATTCAGGAAATTAAGCAGCGGCGGGGTGGAAGCATCGGAAAAATACTTGAGAGATCATGCGGAGAAACATTCTAAGGATATTTTAGGTAATGGGAACAAATTTACGCCGGCGCAATATAAAGAAGTTATGGATTTATTAAAAGGAAATGCTGATGCTTATTTTGTTGTTTTTACGAAACATCAAAACGAAAAAGGAAGGGTTAGATGGGATAAAAGATACTGCTTCTATGATATGGAGAATAAAATCGTATTGAAGCTCCGGATGTTTAATAAAAGTAAATATAATTTTGTTACTATGCATAATCTGAAAATAGACGATCTGCGAGAACAGTTGGGCCGGGATAGAAATTATCTCGTGGCTGAGACCGAGGAGTTTACCCGGGAGTGGGAAGAAGCAATAACTTTATCAGACGAAAAACGCCGGGGCGAAGACGTGGCTATTCAAGGCGGCTTAAAGATAATAGCTCCCTTTGTGTACGAAGATGAAATGAAGCAGGATATGATAGAAAAAATTATTGAAGATAAAAAAGGCTGGAGGGCGCAGGCGCGCGGACTTGATCTCGATAGGATAATAAGCAAAACCGGGGAAAAAATCACAGCCAAGTTTATCTTTGATAAAGAGGGAAGATTGCCCAACGGTGTATGGGCAGCTAATTTTACAGATGAAGATAAAAACCTGGTTATTATTATTGGCAAAGAATTGCTTGGAAATGAGGCTGAAATGGAAGAAGCGATATTTCATGAGGCCAAGGAAGCTGAGTTTATGAAGGAACGCACTAAACGGATGCAAAAAAACCAGTTGACCGATAAAGCTATAAAGGGATTCCGGAGACGGGCGCATATCCGGGCAGCGGCGCTGCAATCTATAGTGTTTGCGGGTAAAGATGATAAAGGTAATATAAATAAACCAACCCCCCTGCATCAGAGAATACTTGAGGAAATGGTGCCGGCCCGGCTTAAAGAAATAATTGAAGAGCAGAGAGCATACCAGGAAAAAGCCATAAAAAAATATTGGGGCAAAGAAAATATTAGCCAATTTATTGAATACACAAAATATGAAGCAGTATTAAGAAAAGAAGCAAAACGGATTCTGGCTGAAAAGCAACCGGCGCAAACCCAAGCAGTTGGCGCCGAAACCGGCCCGGGGCAACAAAGCAATCAGCCGGCGCCGTCAGAGGTAAAAGATCCAAACTATCGTATTAAAACCAGTATGGTTATTAATCGGATAAAGGTTGATTTTAGGATGCAAAAGGGCGCAAAAATTGAGAGAGGGACATTGGCCCACTTGCGGACCGGTTTTTATGAAGTTGCGCATGCGCTGCTGAAAGAAGATGGTCTGCTCTGGGACTGGATTGAGGATGATCATTATCTTACGGCTTTGCTTACAAAATTGAATATAGATTACCATAAACATGGCGATAGAAGAATAGTGTTTAAGGTTTCTGCAAGAGGTTTGGATACTTTTGTGGCTAAATGGGTATATCGGCCCGGAGAGGCGCGGGATCTGGACGAGCAAGTGCGGGATATGTTGAAAGTATATACCCAAACCAAGAGACTTTACGGCGATGATAAAATAGTTGTGCCTTTGACCGGAGATCATACTGATCGTGTATATGTTGAGGAATACGTGGATGGTTTGGAACGGGATGAATTAGTTGATCTTTTTGTTAAACAAGAGAAGAGCTTGAGCGAGATTGTCCGGATGGAAGCCTTTGGTTTGGCCAGGGTTTGGAGAACTTTCCGGGATGAGTTTGGCAAGGGAATGATTTTTACTGATCACCACGGCCGGGACGTTTTATTCGTAAAGCATGGAGATGGATACCTGGCAAAGTTTTTTGATTTTGAATATGTTGAAAAAGGCGTTTCTCCCGCGAAAATGATGGCTGTCTATATGGATCCAAGTCAAACGAGGACTATGGTAAGTATCAATCCTAAAAAATATGCCAGAGATTTCTATCAAGGCATTATTGAGGCCCGGGGAGAAGAAGGACTGAGATTTCTTGAAGAAGCACTTTTTGAAAAGCCGGAATTGCCCGAGCTTAAAGAATTTATTAAAGAGTTGCAAAAAGAGATAAGTATATCCGGCAGGATTTTCCATCACCAGAAAGCCTCGGCCTCTCCCCTGGGTATGATGGCAATTACGCTCCCGTTGCTGGGAGGATACGGCCTGATGAATATTCTGGCCGCCCAGGGCGTGTTTAGTCCAACCGCTGCCATCGGAGCGCCGGTGCTTTTTTCACTGCCCCTGGCTTTAATCCCCCTGTTGATAATCTATTCATTAGTTCTGGCCAGAGGCGCGAACCTGCCGGGAAAAGGTTTGATGCTTGCGGGAGTTCGGCTTGTAAGGTCATGGAGCCAAACCCTGGGAATATCCGGAGTGGAAAGAGCCGTTGGCCAAGAAATAGTCCGGCCGGATAAGGTCGTAGAGAATGCCCTGACCGGATTCAGGGAAGAGGCCGGCCGTATCCGGTACAATCTACCTATTTTATTCCATCAGCTTGGGTGGCGGGATGCCTTTCCCAGGATGAGAGAGTTATGGATAATGGGGCAAGCCCTGGGCCGGCGTGTGCTAATGGGCGCGACCGCGGCGAACCGGGTGGATATATCAGACCTGGAAACATGGTTTAATAATTCTCCGGTAGTGCAGGATTTAGTGACTAGGGCCTGGAACGCGGATGCGGCTGAGCTGAGGCACAAGGGCGAGACCGGGCAATTGTCATTTCAAGCCTTGTCCCGGCCAAAAGCATTATGGGAGAAAGGGCCCGGGGCACTATTGATGGGGCAGCGCCTTACAGACCCGAAAACCGGCAAAGCAGTGGTGTCTGTGCCCGTATCAATTATGAGCGTTCTCACTCAGAACCAGGCTTGGAATCCGGAGCAATACCAACAGGCGGAAGAGCTATTTAAGCTGATGCTCTCGTTTCACCGTCCGGGACATGACAAGCAGATAATCAAGCATGAAAAACTTGGTTCGCAAAGACGGATAACCAGGACCCTGATGCCGGGCAGAAAAGAGATAAACGGATTGCTGAACGCGATCCGGGCCCTGGGCAGGAGAATAAACCCGGCTGATTATTACCCAGAGCAGGAGAGTATAATCCTGACCGCAGCGGATGTGTATCGCATATACGTTTATTGCATGAAAAACCTGGGCCAAGCAAATTTTGCCCATGCGAAGCTGGTAGAGCATTTCGCCGGTCTGCTGAATAGCGGCGCAGGACTGAATTTGAGAGCGTTCTCAGCCGCGGCCAAGGAAGTGAAAGCAGAAGGAGACCCGGTTATAACAGCTATGCAGGGCCTGGTCGCGGACGTGGAAAATATAGAGGATGAGAATTTGCAAAAAGTAATAGCCAGCGGACTGATGGGAAGCTTGCTGGATTTAATCTCTTCAAAGCCTGGGGAAGTATTGACTAAAAGCAGTGTTGCGTGGGATGACAAATCCTTTACCGTAACCGGCATACCCAAAAAAACAGCCGCGATAATGCGGGACGCCCTGGCCAAAGTACGGACTAAGGGTATGACTGAGAACATGCAAAACCTGGTAGAGGCTTTAATATTTGTTCTGAACGCCCAGAGCGGGCAGGGGCTTGAGCAGGCCGCGGAGATTGAGGCCGAAGCCGGCAGTGCATTGGCTGAGGCCAAGCTGAGGCTGGAGAAGAGCATGATGCAGGCAGAGGTGCTGGGCACTGACTCATCCGGCCGCAAGGTGCGATGCGTGTGCGCGGGGCTTGAACCGGTAAAGACCGGGCTGGGTGAGATAGGCCGGCTGCTATTACTGGACAGCAACTCGAGCAGTATGAATATAGAAAAAATCATAGCCCAGGCCATAAAGGGCGAGTACGGAGTCCTGGGATTGTTTGATAACTTCGCAATAGCGCCCCAGCCGATAGCGGCCGCGGGCATAACGAGGAATCGGTTGGCAGCCCGGCTGCTAAGCGCGGGGAAAAGCGGTTATGTGCCAATCAGCGTAAGCAGAGTCCTGGATGGCATGGTGCGCAAAATCGCGCCGGTCTACTGGGTATGGCAGAACCTGCAAGCGAGCGGCAAAGGATTGCCTGAAAATTCGCGTCTCTCTAACCTGGGTGGTATGAGTCTGGACCAGTGTTGGAAATGGCTGAACAGTGGGGATCCGAAGGCAGAGACTATGCGTGCCATGCTGCATTCCGCCGATCCCAGACACGAGGCCCTAATGGCCAGAACCTGGCTGGGCCTGATATATCCGGCCCGCCTGGCGGCTGACCAATCTGTCCAGATTATACGTAATAAGGCAAGACAGATGCAGGAACTGAGTTTTGTATCACAATTCTTTACCAATATGACCAGTGTGTTTACCGTGCTGATCTCGCGAGGAGATGTGAAGCTGGCTGTGCCAATAGCCATGTTCCAGGAAGTTGGCTTTAAAGGAATTATTGGAGCTGTGGCGGATAAGATGGAAAAAATGGGTATTGAGGTAAGATATGAGATTATTGACCTGTTCATGCGCCAACGCCAGCGCCTGTGGAATTCCGTAAACATAGCGGCCTAGTAGGGGCGGGCCTCTGTTTCCGCTCATAATACACCTACCTGAATGTATCAGAACGAAACACATGAATAAATAACCAGAAAACAGAAGCATGAATAAACTTGATGGATTAATTAAATTATGCTATAATTATACATAAGGGCAATCCGAAATTGAAAAAAATTGAAGAATTCAAAGCATTTGATCAAGAGAATTACATAAGGAGCAATTATTTTGACTGGATTAGATTTAATTAAAAAAATATTTCCGCCTTCTTTTTCCTGTCTAGGGAAAAGAGCTAAGGATGAGAGGATGTTTGTTTCTCTATCCGGATGGCAAGCGCCAAGCCTGAGGTCATGGACCAGGATTATTGTGCTCTCAATCTCCATAAGCTTTATTTTTCCCTTCCTGTCATGGGCTTTTGAGCCCGGGATATTTCCCCGTCCATCCCACCAGTTAAAATTTAACCATCAGATTATAGCTATTCCGCAGAGTCTCGGTGCTATTACAAAATTTTATAAAGGCGGGAAACGCCTGGTAGTGCACGTACAGGACCTGCACTGCAATTATGAGGTACAGAATAACATTGCGAACATGATAGACAAGCTGGCCAACCGGCAGAGCCTGAGCCTGGTTGCAGTGGAGGGAGCGTCTGAACGGATAAACGTGAGCAAACTCTCGCGTTTTCCCATAGCAGCGGTAAAGAAAAACATAGCGCATTATTTAATGCAACAGGGCAAAATAACCGGGCCGGAGTTGTACGCGGCTACGGGACAGCATGCCATACATCTGGAAGGGATTGAGAGCCAGGAGTTGTACGACCAGAACCGGAAAACCGTGATGGAGTTTCTCAATAACGAGACCCAGGGATATATTTGCGATTTACGCGACGGCCTGAATGCGCTCAAGACCGGGGTGTATAATCGCAAGCTGAGAAAATTCGATGAGAAGCAGCAGGCGTTTCGCAGGGGGGAAATGACCCTGCTTAAATACAGTGTTTTTATCCACAGCCGGGCCAGGCGCAGTAAAGAAAATCTCTCAGCCTGCCCCAACCTTTCTGCGTATGTCTCCCGGAGAGAACAAATATTGTCCCGGGCCGTGGATTCAGACGGATTGTTCAGGGAGCTGGAGCGCCTGGATCAGAGACTGCGGGCCGGGTTGTATACCACGCCCGAGCAGGAAGAAATGGACGTTCTGCAGCACCGTCTGGACGTAATGGAGAAACTGCTCAATATCTCAGCCTCGCCCGAAGAGTTGGCCGAGTACCGGGCCAAGATGCAAGACTTCAGCATTGAACGGTTTCTGGAATACATGGCGCGGCATGATAAAAAACGCGAGTTCATGCCGGATGTTGAGATGTTCAGGCTGGATGAGAATCTGAAAAAAGTGAGGGAATTTTACCAGGTGGCTGACCAGCGCAGCCTGGTTTTTGTAAAGAACATTATAGAGCGGATGAAGCGCGAGCAGGCGGATATTGCCATGCTGGTGACCGGCGGGTATCACACGGATATTATGCTGGCGGAGTTGGAAAGAAAAGGCATATCTTATATCTGCGTAAAGCCGCGTCTGCAGCGCCAGGATATCGTGAACCCGTATTTTGCCCTTTTGCGCGGCCAACGCACACCCCTGGAAAAACTCCTGGCGCAGAACCAGAATATCCTGGGACTCGAGACAGCCTGGATTCAGGGTAAGTCCTCAGCGCCGGCTAAACCGGGTTTCTATAAATTACTGGATGTGCTTATGGTCATGGGTGCTTTAGTAGAAGGCGTGAAAACGGGTGTGTCAAGCCGGCTGAAAATACGGATGTATTATGATGATCTGATGGAGAAGTACGTCTTCCATAATAAGAAGATAGGACCCATCTGGGCCCAAGTCCGGATGGATTCCCGATGCCTGGCCGCGCCCCTTACCACGGGATTTGCCGCAGTCATTCAGAAAATCAGGCAGGCGGAAATATCCGGCAAAACGCTGGCCAGCCTGAGGTGCGGAAAGTATATGGCCAGCATTATAAGCGAGAATCCGGCGGATATTTTAAAGGCCATTAAGAAAAGTTTTGTTTTGTCCTGGCAGCAAAGAGTTTATGCGTTGGCTCCATATTGGGGTGTGGTTGGTATGATGATGTGGCTGGTAATTCTGGCGGCCGAAAAAATGTTGGGCCTGGAGGCCGACGCATCGATGGGCATAGTTGCAGCGGGAACGAGTTTTATAACCACAGAGCAGGGGAAAGACGTTTTGCCCGGTACGGAAAAGATAAGCGGAGACAAGCTAAACCTGCTTATGGCTATTATTCATTATTTGGATAAAAAGAATACTAATGAAATTAGTCCGGCAGAGATAGAGGAACTTTATGACGGGGAAAAGAGTGTTAAGCCTTTAAAAGATTACCTGAGCCGAAATGAATTTATTGAATATTCTAAAACCACGAGTACCTGGCAACTGACCGAAAAATCCAGGAATATCCGCACAGCTGCCAGGATAATCGAGGTAATGATTGACAATATTGGAAAGGGAAATGAGGTTTACAGCGAATTGGTGATGAAAGCGGGCCGGAAAGACCGGGAAATTCTGGATGCGGTTATTAATGGAATAATTGAAACGATTAGTAATGAGGAAACAGATATTTCCCGGATTATGGATCTGGAAAGTGTCCGGGAGAGGGTTAACCCGGAAAATGAAAAGGCAACCGAGTCGTTTTTAGCCAGCGTGCGGGAAGAAGCAGGCAAGGTTTTGCAGGAGCAGGCAGCTTACAAGGAAATTAAAGGAGAAACTTTGGATGGATTGCAAGAATTGGTAGAGACCATACCGGGAGAGGCAGCTCCGGAGATAGCAAAGAGTGTTGACGATACAGAATTACAGGAAACCATGCTGTCCGAAGATTTTACAATAGGATTATTAAACGCCGGCTTGCATGATTGGTATATCGCGCTAAAAAATGAATCTTCAGGCTTTATAACTAAAAAGAATGCAAAATATGAAAAGAAGAATTCGATTAATAAACTAAAATGGGGAATATTACGCATCTTGAGCGTAGAGCGGTATAACCAGCTTCCTAAAGCATGGGAAAGTATATACATTCAAGCAGTAGAGCAGGCAGTTCCTGGAAAAAAACGCAGAAAGCAACGAAGCGCATCTGCAAAACATCCGGGCAAAAAAGAGACGTCTTTTGTGCCGGAAGATAGGGAGTACGTAGTAGCAGTGCTTGATCGGTTGGACGGCCAAAACGGCATTACGCTTAATGACAAGCAAAAAAAGTGGTTGGTCAGCATGATACTTGAAGGGAAGTTTGCAGACCCGGGCAAGACAGATGAAATTTTAAATACTAACAAGACGGCGATGGAAATAATCGATCATCATTTACGAAAGCCTGAATTTTCAGAGGGCGGGAAAATTCAAGATGATCAGACAAAAGAAAGAGTGCAAGGTGTACTTAACAATTTTATTAAGAATGTAATCGAACAGGCGAAGAAATTAAAATCCGCCTCGCCGACGAACCTAGCCGGCCTGAAAGCAGCAGCTGGGCACTTAACTTATGGAAATGTCCAGCAAGCCATGTTTAATGTTGTAAATAGGCAGGTGAGGGAAGCAGGCGTTGAGGATAGTTGGAAGGGGCTTTATTACCAAATACGAATTTCCGGTCAAAGTGGAGAGATTAACATAGAAAAATTAAAAGCCTTGATAGAACTAGAGCCTGATATTAGTCAAAAAGCTCCGTGGAAAATTATTCATGAATTAATAAAAAAAGCCAGCTACTATAAAAGCTTCGACCTTGGTAAATTCAATGGTTTAATCAGAGAAAACGCGCCTGCTATAATAGAGAATGAGAATTGGAGCGAAGGAATAAATGAATATGCTGATTTAATTGAGAAAATTATCGCTTCTGAAGAGCCGGAAAAATGGATCGCAAATATTAAGGAATTTATTCTGGCAATGGTTATAGAGGCGTGTAAATTGCAGATCCGGGAAAAAGATGAGGGTAAATCGTCGGCCGACAAGCCGGTTGTTGACAGTGGTGAATTATCCCTAACCAATGAAGACAAGGAATTGGTGGCAGAAGTTTTTGGCTCAATTGCCGAACAGGGACTATTCAAAGAATTATTTACTACTATGAATCAGGCTGACTTGATTAATGACGCGCTATTTTACGCCATTATAGAATTCGGCCGGGATATTAACGGGATGTTCAAACAATATACGGATATAAAAAATGTTGTTAATCCAAAAGAGTTTGCCGCATTGATCAACACTGTGCTTGGTATAGTTGCTGAAAAAAAAGCCGCTAGCGCCAAGCCGGATCACACTGCTGGTGTGGAACCTTCAAAAGAAGGTTTGCTGGACAGCTCGGGTCAGTCTGAGAAACAGGATGAAATAAGTAAAGAAGATATGGCGAAAGCATTTGCAGCGGGAGCCCAGTATGCTGCGCAGCATGTCTTGAATCTCATCCAGGCGCTTAGAGAAGCGACGTACCTGAAAACCGCCTTAAGCAAAAAGGCAGAGCATAAAAAATATCTTGGTCAAAAATTGCGCGAAATGCACGGGGATGAAGCGGCTGCGGTAGAGAAACTGGCTGATGAGATGAAAATTACGGAAAAATTGGCAAGGCAATATTTAGAGCAAATTTACCAGGAATCTCCGGAACTTAAGCAGGAGATGGAGCAAGAACAACAATTCACCGCGGAAGTGATCTCTGCGATTAACCAAGCGCACGGGGTTAGGCAGTATGCTTTAAAGATATTAGCGGATAAGCTGAAATTTGAATTAAAAGCAGAAGGCCGCACTCCGGAGCAGGAAAAAGTGGAGGCCAGGATTGATATAATTTACGACCACGATGGAAGATTAAAGGCAAAAATGGACGAAGAACGGAGCATAGCCGGACAGGTATTGAATGCCATCTGGGACTATGCCGGATTTGAAGAACTTATTCAGGATGATAAAGAAATAGACGAGGAAAACCGGGAGTTGTACCGGGAATCCAATTGGCCCTGGCAATTAATAAAAGATTTCGAACCTGAAAGGTTAGAGCAAATTGGGCTGCGCCAAGAGAGTTTCTCAACTCTTTTTAATGCAGTGGAGGAATGCAGCGGATATACTGAATTAATGCGGCCCAGCCCGGAAGCAGAGGTTTTGAGCAAGCTTAAAGCTCACAAAAAGCTCTATGCCGTATATCAACAGCGGATGAAAAGCGAGCAGGAATTAAATCAGCAGCTTATGGAAGCAGTTAAAAGTAACGGATATATGCCAGAGTCGGCAATAGCGGATATGGTTGCACAAGGAGGAATAAAAGAGAATATAGAAAAAAGGCTTGAAAATATTCTGCAAAGCGGGGAAGAAGA
>JAUVAV010000015.1 GCA_030591525.1 candidate division FCPU426 bacterium
CGCCGGTTTTTCCGGAGATTATCCGTTTTACTTTTACTAAGCAGCAGGCCCTGCGTTATGGAGAAAATCCTCATCAGCAGGCAGCTTTTTACCGGCAGGAACCGGTTGGCAATCAAAAACCCGAACCTTCCGTAACTTCAGCGCGTCAGGTTCACGGGAAGGAACTTTCTTTTAACAATATCATGGATATTCACGCGGCTCTGGAAATAGTCAGGGATTTTGAAGAACCTGCGGTCTGCGTGATTAAGCATACCAATCCCTGTGGCGCAGCGATAGGACTGGATATTAACCAGGCGTTTCGCAAAGCCTATGAGGCGGACCCGCTTTCCGCTTTCGGTGGGATTGTAGGACTCAACCGGACATGCACCTCCGAGATTGCCGGGAGTATAAAAGATATTTTTCTGGAGTGTGTAATTGCGCCGGATTTTGAATCCGAAGCTCTGGCAATATTAAAAGCGAAAAAAAATATCCGTCTATTGGAAACCGGAGCTTTGAAATATCAGGCAAAGCCGGCGGATTCCTGGATGGGAATGGATTTCAAACGGGTGGTTAATGGACTCTTGCTCCAGGAACGGGACCAAGGCATGATTGCTTCTCAGGACTTGAAAATCGTCACTAAACGCCGGCCGGAAGAGGCGGAAATCCGGGATTTACTTTTTGCCTGGAAGGTTTGCAAGCATGTGAAATCGAATGCCATTTTGCTGGCTAAAGATGGCGTTACTTTAGGCATTGGCCCGGGACAGACCAACCGGGTGGGAGCTGTGGAGATTGCGCTGCGGAATGCCGGAGAAAAGGCTTACCATGCAGTTTTAGCCTCAGATGCTTTTTTTCCCTTCCGCGACGGTTTGGACGCTGCGGCCCAACAAAAAGTCGCGGCCATCATTCAGCCGGGAGGATCTGTCAAGGATGCCGAGGTTATCGCGGCTGCGAATGAGCATAATATGGCCATGGTTTTTACCAATGTGCGGCATTTTAAACACTAGGAGCTTAAGCATTTAGTCTGATTTTTTAATTTCTGAGCAATTGAGCAATAGAAAATAGACCGCAATTGAGCTTTTTATTGCTCTATTGTTCAATTTTCAATTGCTCTGGAGTTTGAACAATTAGTCTATGACTAATTGCTCAAACTCCTAGGAGGTAGCCGCGTGAAAATCCTCGTGGTAGGCAGTGGCGGCCGTGAATACGGACTGGTTTGGGCTGCCAGGCAGTCAAAACTGGTTTCAGAGGTTTTAGCCGTCCCGGGCAATGCCGGCATGGCTGAGTTGGCCCGTTGTATCCCCGTATTGCCGGACGACATAGAGGGGCTGGTTAAACTGGCTTCTCAGGAGCGGCCGGACCTGGTTTTAATTGGTCCGGAGCTTCCGCTGTCTCTGGGTTTAACCGACCGGCTGGCCAGGGAAGGCATACCGGTTTTTGGCCCTACGGCCGAGGCGGCCCGGCTGGAAAGCAGTAAAGCCTTTGCCAAGGAATTTATGGATCGCCATGGCATTCCCACGGCTAAATATCGGGTTTGTGAGACGCAGGAAGCGGCGGAAGCTTCTCTGGATGTTTTTGATTTGCCAATAGTGATTAAGGCAAACGGTTTGGCCGGCGGCAAGGGGGTTACAGTCGCGGAAACCCACGAACAGGCCGTGAAGGCTCTGGCAGCCGCTATGCAGGAGCAAGTCTTTGGCGAGGCAGGGAAGTGCGTTGTTATTGAGGAATGCTTGCAGGGTGAAGAAGCCAGTGTACAGGCCTTTACCGATGGCCGCATAGTGGTTCCCATGGTTTCGGCCCAGGACCATAAGCGTATAAATGAAGGGGATCAAGGCCCGAATACAGGCGGCATGGGCGCTTACGCACCGGCGCCGGTTATGACCCCGGAATTAATGGAGCGCGTTAAAAGGGAGATACTGGAGCCGACTATTGCCGGTATGGCGGCAGAGGGCCGGCCTTATAAGGGAATACTTTATGCCGGATTGATGATTACGGCTGAGGGACCCAAAGTGATAGAATTCAATTGCCGTTTTGGCGATCCGGAAACGCAGGTGGTACTGCCGCTTTTAGGCTCGGATTTAATCGACACGGCTTTGGCCTGTATTCAAGAGCGGCTGGGAGCGGAACATGTCGATAGGAAACCGGGGGCAGCGGTCTGCGTGGTAATGGCCGCTCCCGGCTATCCCGGATCTTATCCCAAGGGCCTGCCCATTAGCGGGATGGAATCCGCCCATGCGGTACCGGATATAATGATTTGGCATGCCGGGACCGTACGAAAAGAAGGACAACTGGTTACTGACGGAGGAAGAGTCCTGAATGTAATCGCTGTTGCTCCGGATATTGCCACAGCCGTGAAAAAGGTTTATGCGGCGGCAGAGAAAATATCTTTTGCCGGGGCACATTACCGTCGCGATATTGCCTATCGGGCGTTGAAGCGGAATAAAAAATAACCGGAATTAACTGGTTACTGTTGCGGGAGCGTGTTTTTTTTAAGTTTGTCATTCCGAACGAAGTGAGGAATCTCCACGAAAACGCCTGAATTATCAGGTCTTATGGAAATTCTTCGCCTTCGGCTCAGAATGACAAGATGCGGGGAGCCGCTAAAAAAAGCTTTCCACAACAGATACAAACTAATAATAAAAGGAGAGTGTTGGCATGAAAGACAAGGCTCTGGTTGGAATTATAGTAGGCAGTGATTCTGATCTGCCGGTTATTCAAGAAACCGTGAACATGCTGGAATATCTTGGGGTGGGTTATGATCTGACCATAGCTTCAGCCCACCGCTCGCCTGCCCGGGTCCGGGAATGGGTCCAAGCCCTGGAAAAGCGTAGTGTGGAGGTTTTTATCGCGGGCGCCGGCGGAGCAGCCCATTTGCCCGGCGTAATCGCGGCTGAGACTATTGTGCCGGTGATAGGTATTCCCATGCCGACCCTGTATTTAAGCGGGCAGGATTCTCTTTTATCCGTAGTACAGATGCCTTCTGGTATACCCGTGGCGACTATGGCTATAGGCAAGGCCGGAGCTGCTAATGCCGCACTGCTGGCGACCCAAATTCTGGCCCGTAAATACGAGAACCTGTCAACCGTGCTTAAAAAATTTAAAAATGAACTTTACCAAGGTGTGGAAAAAAAGGCTGCCAAGCTGGAGCAGTTCGGCATTAATAAATATATTGAAACCATGTAAGGAACCGGGATTTTGTCCGCTCAAGCCAAACGGTTTTTAATCCGGACGGAGACACAGGTTCGTCGTGCCGTGATTTCAGCCGTTGCTTTATTAAAGGCGGGCCGGTTGGTGATTCTGCCTACGGACACAGTTTACGGATTGGCGGCCCGGCCGGAAGCCGGAGCCATTCAGTGGATTTACCGTGCCAAAGGCCGGCAGGAGAACAATCCTCTGGTGCTGCTTATCTCTGATATACAGGAGGCAGCCAAATATGCCCGGGTTACACCCCAGGCCGAGGCCGTAATGTTAAGCTACTGGCCCGGAGCTTTAACCCTGGTGCTTCCGGTTAAGCCCGGAACTCCCTGGGGCCGGGTGACGCGGGGCGGAAGAAGCATAGCCTTGCGCATACCGGACCACGACCTGACCCGCCGGATTATCCGGGAGGCCGGTGGGGCTTTAGTTATGACCTCGGCCAATCGTACCGGGTGCCCGGCGCCGGATTCGGCTTCAACAATAGATAAGAAAATCCTGGCTTTTTCGGAAATGATCGTGGATGCCGGAAAAACCAGGACCCGCATCCACTCCACGATTGTTAAATTATCCGGTCAAAAGTTAAAAGTGTTGAGACAGGGAAGTGTGGAAATTTGAAACCTTTTGAGCGTCGCGGGTTTGTTAATTATGGATAAAAAGGTTTTAATTGACGAACATGTACAGCTGATGCTTCGTTTCCAGGCCGGTGACGAGAGCGCGTTTGAAACCTTGGTAGAGTTCTATAAGTCCAGGGTGGTCGGGGTAGCTTATCGTTTTCTTCAAAACCCGGAAGAGGCCAGGGATGCGGCGCAGGAAGCTTTTTTGAAGATGTACTGTGCGCGACAAAAGTATGAGCCGGGAACCTCGGTTTTTGCTTCCTGGTTATATACTATTGTAAACCGGGTATGCCTGAATATTCTCCGGCACCGGCGCCGTCATCCGGTACAAAGATTGGAGCCTGAATTTGGGACCGAGGGCGGAAAAAGCGGGCAGCAACTTGAGGATAGCCGAGCCGAAGATGCGATGCTAACGCTGATGCAGGCCGAGACCCAAGCAGCGGTGCGAAAAGTTGTGGCCGGTCTTCCCGAGACCGAGCGGATGGCGGTTATTTTAGATCAATGGGAAGAAATGTCCTTGGCGGAAATCGGCTTGGTTTTAGATAAAAGTGTTTCCGCCGTTAAATCGATCCTCTTTCGGGCTCGCGCGAAATTGAAAATTAAGCTGGCGGGTTATCTGGATCAGGAGGGTGAGGGGTAAAGATCATGGATTGCAGGGATTACCGGGAGAAAATGCCGGAATACAACAAAGGCTTGCTGAATCCTGAGCAGATCATGCGGTTTGAAAAGCACCTGGGTCTCTGTCCCATGTGCCGCCGCGAGGCGGCACGGGAGCGCCGGCTTTCCACGCTTTTGGAAGGCTGGACAATTCCGGAAAAGGAATTGGGATTTGATGCCCAGCTCGCCGCCGGCTTGGCAAGCATAAAAGAAAAAGAGCGGAAGCGGGGAGACCGATGGTGGCGGAAGCTTATATCGCCTTGGACTTTACGCCTGGCTTATTCCGGCTTGGCAGCAGCGGTGATCATAGTCGGGGTAATACTGGCCGGCCGGTTAAGGAGTGATTTTTTGTTTTTTCAGGCCGGGAACACGGATTTAATAATAACTCAGGAAATGGAAGTGTTGCAGGAATTCGATTTGCTGAGAGACTTGGAATTATTCGAGTACTGGGAGGAAATCGAAGGTGTTGAGCCGGCTGACAAGGAAAATTCTTGAGGAGACGGATTAAGATGCGCCGGAAACTTATGGCAATATTAATTTTGATATTCTGCTGGGGCCTCACCGCTAGGGCGGAAGCAACGACAGAACGGGCCGCGGCAAAACCGGTTGGGGCGGAAAGCGCCGAAGTTAGATCAAAAAAATGGAAACACTGGAAATCCATGACACCTGAGAAACGGGAGGCTCTCCGCGCCCGTTATCGCGCCTGGCGCAAGATGGCTCCGGAGCAGCGGCAAAGGTTAAAGCAACGCTGGAAAAAATTCCAAAGTCTTTCCCCGGAAGCACAAGACCGGTTGCGGCATTCCCGCCGGCGCTTTCTAAAACTTGAGCCCCATGAGAGAAAACAGCTTCGAACTCGTTACACCCAGTGGAAAAGGCTGCCGGCCTGGAAGCGGAAACAAATCCGTAATAATTATCATCGTTTTAAAAGTCTTCCGCCCCAGGAACGCCAACGCTGGCAGCGTCGCTATCAGCGCTGGCGGGAATTGTCTCCGGATAAAAGGCGTTATTTAAAAGAAAAAAAGCGAAAACGCAGATACAACCAATCAGAACCTCTCCCGCAATAATTGCCCGGCTTTCTTCAGAAATGGGCCACCCGGCAATTATTAACCAAGTTGACTTACGGGAGAGGTTATAGTGCATGCTCCGTATGCCGAGACAGCCAAGACTAGAATATTCGGGAGGGTTCTGCCACCTAATCAAACGTGGAATAAAATGCCGGAGAAAAAACTAAAGTGCCGGAAAACGGAGTTTTGGCAGTTATGGATTTTAAGATGAGATATAGTCTTTGGGTTGTTATGTTTCTATGGCTTTTTTTTCCGGTGCCACTGCTGGCGGCAGACTGTAAATATTTTACCTTTACTACATCTGATGAAGTCAAGATATTCGCCGAGTTTAAATCAGGGCCGGAACTGTCCAGTCAGAGGCTTATAATTGTAGCTCCCGGATTTGCCCAAAACCACACAACCCGCTCTATGCAAGTCTTGACCTCCGGGTTGACTTCCACGGCCGACGTTTTGATCATTGATTTTCGCGGTACCGGAGAAAGCTATGGCTGTTATTGGTTTGGCGCCAGGGAACACCTGGATATTGAACCAGTCTTAAATTGGGCCAGGCCGCAATATGGCGATATCACGCTTTTAGGTTTTTCTCTGGGCGCCTACAGCAGCCTGCGAGCTGCTGTTGAATTTCCCGGCCGGGTTGACCGTCTTTTGCTGGTTTCCTGCCCGACCCAGGTGGAAGACATCATCTTGAGCGGCGCAGCCTTTTTGAATCCTCTGGCCGTGGCTTTCCGGCAGACCAAATTCCACATCAAGCCTGAAGACGACATGTTTTTTCGCTGGGGTCCGATTTTGGCCGCCAAACCTAGCGGCGCGGAACTGGCCAAGAAGATCCAAATCCCTTGTCATTTCCTGATAGGCGGCCAGGATACTCTGGTTTATGAATCCCTAAGTAAAAAAGTCTATAATGCTGTCGAAGTCTCCAAATCGTGGTTGAAAATCGTAAACGGGGTGCATGCCGAACAAATCTTTCTGCAAGACCCGGACTTTTTTACAACTTGGGTAAGGGCAAAAATGAATTTGTGAACGGGAACGTCCTGGGATAGCCCTGGTTAATTATTTAACCAAGTTAACTTACGGGAGAGGTTATAGGACATTATCCGTATGCCAAGACATCCCAGACTGGAATATCCAGGAAGGTTCTATCACCTCATCGTTCAAAACCACTTTTGCAATAATTCTCCGGCTTTCTTCATCAGTTCATTCGGGCTTAACGGTTTTTGAATAAAGGCTACGACCGCACTGCGCGCCCTGACCTGAAAACCCTGAGGTTTGAATAATTTAAAGAAACCCACGGCCGGCACAGTATAGGAGACCTCGACGGTTATACCCTCTTCCTTATTATGGCCTGAGATCCGGTCATCTATGGAACAGCCGGGCAGAATAGCCTGGACTTGCCGGTCTTGCAGGGGAGCATGGTTCAAGGTGTTGCGCAGCCAGGACGCCCGGCGGGCCGCTTCCTGGACTTTGATCTGGGCCTTTCCGAGCATAACTATTTGGGTTATACCCGTTACGAAGAGCATGAATAAAAAAAGCACCATGACCAGTTCAACATAAGCCTGGCCCCTTCGCGATCGAACCAGACAGCTCATCCCAGCAGGCATAAGGACCATTCCCAATTGCCGGCCAAAGGTGAGCAGACGACCTTTACAGTAATAGGGGCAGTATTGTCAGATAGGAGGATTTGACCCAGGAGCGGTTGCTCCGGAGCAGTCAGGGCTTTTTGATAGAATTTTATCAGGGATGAAGGCAGGGGAGCGCGCATCAGGTGTTGGCCTGCGAGTTGGTCAGCCCGGCAGTTGAGTAATTTGCAGCCCGGGTTATTAATTGCCAGGATGAAATTATCCCGGGTCAGGGCCAGGGCCGCGCGTGGAATTTCGGAAAGCAGTAATTCGACGATCCGGCGGGTTTCCGCCCGGGCATGAGGAGGAGGGGAATCAGGCACTAAGGAGGTCGGCCGGGAGGTCTCAGCCAGTTCCCGGTGTTTTAAGCTATACCAGCATACCAGCCCGATCAGGAGGGAAGTGGCCAGGATTAGGATATAGAAACGGATTGCGATGGATGAATTCCCCTGGAGAACGCGGCTTTGGTCAAAATAAACGCGGAGAAAAAGTTCCTCCTGGCTGAATAAAGGTGCCAAAACCGCGGTTATCCGGCGGCCTTGACTAAATAAAATGCTTACTTCAGGAGATGCCGGCTTGGGGCCTTGGGAAACCTGAGTTTTTTTCCCCATCCTACCCGGATCAGTATGCAATAAAATTTTACCTTGACTGTCAAAAAGTATAGCTTCCCTAAGTTGGGGGTGATTATGGCGGGAAGCTTTCAGGGCGCCCAAGGCTGCCAAATCATCATCTGCTGCCAGGGCGCGGGAGAGCTGTGCGGCGAGGTCTTTGGTAATCTGGATTTTCAGGCGCTGGGATTCGCGATTAAGAGAAGAAGTGGCCAGCCGGAGCAAGTAACCGGTGGCGCCCAACTGCAGAACCAAGGCCGCCAGGAAGACAGCGCCTGAAATTAACAAAGGAGGATTGAGATGCAACTTGAGCATGTGTCTGCCGCTTTCTTCGATGAAACTACTTGATAAATAATGAATTAGAAGTATTATATATTTTTTCAGGTTTAAGGTCAACGAGGTTCCGGACAGAGTGGTAACCTTTCAGTTATGGTACTAAAATCGCATTGTGATAAAGTAAGCGTTGAGAATAGAAAATCGAAAATTGACCGCATTTGAATATTATTATCATATTTAAGGTTCAAATGCTTCGTAACTTATCAGTCATGTTAGTACCATGACTGATAAGTTACACAGAGCGGATGAGGTAAATTGAATTTATGCTGAAATGCCGGTTTAAACAAGAGGACGGCCAGGCGCTTACTGAATATCTGCTGGTATTTGGGGTCATAGCCTTGGCCATGGCAGGGCTTATCTGGGCCTGGAAACTTCCTTTGGAAGAGTATTTTAATATTATAGCTGGGGCTATAGCCAAGATCCGGTAATTGCTTCCGTGTTTTTTCATTTATGGAAGATATGCTGGAGTGAAAGAGTTAATAATTAATTTGGGAGGTAAAGAAAAATGCTTGAAATAATTAAAAAACTGGTACGTGAAGAAAAAGCGCAAGGCATGGTTGAGTATATTTTAATTGTTGCCTTAATTGCGGTTATTGCCGTGGCTGCGGTCAAAATGTTCGGCGGTGAAATCAGCAAATGGTTTAAAGGTTCGGCCGAAAAACTTCAAGAAGAACTTGATCATTTGGAGTAACCGGAGATATGAGTAATCTGCCGTTTATTCTTATCCTGCTGGGCCTGATATTGCTGATAGCCGCGTTTACGGATCTGAGACAACATAAGGTCTACAATTGGCTTACTTTTCCAGGCATGCTATTGGGATTGGGATTTCACCTGGCAGCGCAGGGTCTGCCCGGCCTCTGGTTTAGCTTGCTGGGATTATTAATTGGCGGATTGTTGTTCTTTCCGGCTTTCTTCTGGGGCGGTATGGGGGCAGGCGATATCAAGCTTATGGCCGTGATTGGAGCTTTCACCGGCGCGGCCTTTGTCGTTAATGTAGGCCTTTACACGGCCCTGGCCGGAGGAATCATAGCCCTGGTGATTCTGGGGTTAAAGGGCGAATTATGGATGACCTTAAAAAACCTCGCGCGCTTGTTTTGTTTCCTCATGCTTCCCAAATATGCCGTGAAGCCTGATTTCAAAAAAAAACCGCTGCCTTTTGCCGCCGTGATCGCACTCGGTGCCGGTGCCGCCTATTTTCTTCCCCCGCTGATTGATTTTAACTAGTGTTTGTTGCGAAAAGATATTTTTCTTATTACTGGAGTTGTGTCATTCCCGCATGTTTTTAGCGGGAATCCAGAGGCTTTGATTTTAAAGGAATTAATTGTAGGGGCGGGTTTAAAACCCCCTCCAACGGGAATATAAATATCATGCGGGTATGACAAAATCGACTAATGGCTCAGGCTCCTGGCCGGGGATATAATTCTTAGGATTAATCCGGCGCGCTTGTTCCGCGAGAAAAAATAATGTTTGTTTTTTTAAGCCGGAGGGTTAATAATTTATGGAAATATACCGAAGCTTATTCTGGAAGTTAATTTAATCTCTTTACTGCGCCGGAGTAAGCCGGCGGCCGGTTAAAAGAAAGCGGGGTGTTGAATATGGCTCAACACAGAAAAGACTTGCGGCTGGAAGTCAATATTCCTATAGTATGCGAGATTGAAAATATGGAAGATAAAATGATTATTTCTTCCATGGGAGAAGTCAAAAATCTAAGTATTGGCGGAATGAGAATCGCTTTACCTATCTGTTTTTCTCTTTTTAAAACACGACTAATCGAGTACTATCTAAAACTTCCCCAACCATTTATTCAGATCCAGGGCCGGGGCGTAGTACGATGGGCCTACTGGGATGAAACCAGCCAATGCACGACTTTCGGCTTGGAGTTCTCGCCACTGGAGAGTTATCAAAAGGAAGACATTGAGATAATCTTGAAAGAATTGGCAGGTAATAATCCCGCCCGGCAATCGGCCAATATAAGTAATTAAAATACCGCTTTAAGCCGCAGCTTCTGCATCCGGAGATCTATCTTTCCCACTCAATGGTTTTCTTGATTATGGTTTTATCCTTGGTCTTAGCAGCGGGCTCAACCTGGGAGGCCTTATCCGCCTGGTGGATAATTTCATTATAAACTTCCACGGCTTTCTCCCGGCGGCCGGTTTTTTCAAAACAATCAGCCATAGCGGTGTAAGCCACCGCCAGTTGGGAGTTGATTTTTAGAGCCTCCTTGAAATCGGAAATGGCCCGGTTATATTTACCTTGCTTGCTGTAAGTAGTTCCTCGATTGTAATAAGCCTTGGCATATTTGGGATTTATTTTTAAAGCCTGATTAAAGTCGCGAATAGCCCGGTTATGCTCTCCTTTCAGGCTGTAGGCCAGACCCCGGTTGCGATAGGCATTAGCGTATTCAGGATTTTTTGACAGGGCATTATAATAATCCTCGATCGCCCGGTCATATTTGCCTTGTAAGCTATAGACGAGTCCGCGGTTATTGTAAGCTTCGGCATAATCCGGATTAATGTTCAGAGACTGAATAAAATCCGGTATGGCCTGGTCATACTCGCCCTGGGCTAAATAGGCCACTCCCCGGTTATTATAGGCCTCGGCATAGTCTCCATTGAGATTCAGGGATTGATTGAAGTCCGGAAGAGCATCACCGTATTGACCTTTTCCGGCATAGGCCAGTCCCCGGTTATTGTAGGCTTCAGCGTCCTGGGGATCTATTTCCAGGGCTTGATTGAGATCCACGAGAGCATCGTTGTATTTGCCTTGGGCAATATAAGAAGCGGCCCGGTTACTGTAAGCTTCGGAGTCGTTCGGTTTTAATTTTAAAGCGTGATTTAACGCCTCAATAGCTTTATCATGTTTACCCATCAAGCTGTAGACCAGGCCGCGGTTATTCCAGGCCGCGATATTTTTAGAATCAATTTCCAGGACTTGATTAAAATCAGTTTGCGCCCGGTCATAATCTTCCGCGGAACTGTAAGCCAGGCCGCGGTTATTGAGAGCGGATAAATTTTGGGGATCGGCTTCCAAAACCTGGGTGAAATCCTTAATGGCTGAGGCATAATGTTCTTTTCGAGTATAGGCGATTCCCCGGTTGATTTGGATATCGAACTCCTCCGGTCCGTATCCCAAAGCCTTGGTGAAATCAGCAATGGCCTTGTCATTATCCCCTTTTTCCAGATGCGCCAGACCGCGGTTATTGTAGACCTTGATGAATCTGGGTTTTAGTTTTAAGGCTTGGGTAAAGTCAAGAATGGCCAGGTCATACTCGCCTTTATCATCCCAGGCATTGCCTCTTTTGAAATAAGCCTCGGCATGCTTGGGTTTTATTTTTAAGGTTTTGGTGAAATCAGTGATAGCCCGATCATGACGGCCATGTTCTTGGTAGGCCAGGCCCCGCTGGTAATAAAGTTCGGGGTCCGAGGGATTAAGTGTCAGAGCTTTAGTGATGTCCGCGATGGTCTGTTTGGCCGGCTTTTCCGTACCCTGAGTTGAATGAACGGATAGAGGGCCTAATATTATAAGGTATGAATAGAAGCAACAAACTATGATTTTTCTAATCATGGACTAGCGACTCCTTTTGACGATGTTTTCTATTCAGCCTCAATATTCTCTCTCTTTTTTTCGCTAAAAGCAATAAAACAATGCAGCCATGAAGACGAATTATAACACAGCCTATTCCACGGGGGTGACAGGACTAACTTGCTTTTCCCTAACCGGAACTACCTGAATTGAGCGATTTTGATTTACAAATTATCGCCTATGACTTAAATATAAGAAGCTGTTATATTATGGCTCCATCATTTCATGAAATACAGTGTTTCTAGGAGCTTGAGCATTTGGTTGGTTTTTTGAGAGTAGAGAGTAGAGAGTAGAAAGTAGACCGCATTTGAGATATTTTATCTAATTTCTACTATCGAATCTCAAATGCTCTGGAGCCTGAGCAACTAATTGCTCAGGCTCCTAGAGGGGAGTATTTAGATGCGCGTGACTTTTCTCGGGACCGGTACCAGTCATGGTATTCCGGTTATTGGCTGCCACTGTCCGGTTTGTAAGTCAACGGATCCCCGGGACCGGCGTTCCCGGACTTCTATAATATGGGAGTCGGAACAAGTGAGATTGCTGGTTGATGCTGTGCCGGAACTCCGTCTCCAGCTGATTACCGCTGGAATAGATAATGTGGATGCCTTGCTTTTAACCCATGCCCATTCCGATCATATTGCCGGGCTGGATGATGTGCGGATATTCTCTGAGAGGTCGGCCCGGAAATTTCCGGTATACGGCTCGGCTTCGACGCTGCGCGCGGTTCGTCGCAGGTATGATTATATCTTTCGGAATACTCAGAAGGGCGGCGGCAAACCGCAACTTTCCTTACACCCAGCAGCCAAACAGTTTACCTTTAAAGGTATAAAAATCATCCCTGTCCCGCTTTGGCATGGCCGGATTCGGGTCTTGGGGTATCGGTTGGGCAATTTCGCCTATTTAACGGATGTCTCGAAAATCCCGGATGAGTCCTATGCCTTATTAAAAGGATTGTCCGTGCTGGTACTGGATGCGCTCCGTTCTAAGCCGCATGCTACCCATTTTCACCTGGAACGCTCCCTGGCAGAAGCCGAACGGGTGGGCGCTAAGAAAACCTATTTTATTCATATGTGCCATTTACTCGGTCACCGGGAAACCGAACGCCGGCTCCCGCGAAACGTACGACTGGCATACGATGGGTTAAAGATCAGCCTGTAGCAGCCGGGGTGACGAAACAGGGGTGCCTAGAACGAAAAGGTCTTTCCGCAAACGGAACTACCTATTTAATTGACGCGGCAGAAAACCTATTCTATACTTTAGTCAGAGAAAACGAGAAGAGGTGTAACTTATGAAACATATGGCTTTAACTATGGCTTCAATATTTTTAATGCTCGGACTGGCCGGCGGTTGCGCGAAGCGCGTACTGGTGCAACCGGTAGCCGATATGTCCCGGTATAATCGGTTGGCGGTTCTGCCGTTTGAGACGGATAGCTTCCTATCTACGGTGGGAAATCAACTGGCGGATGATATAATAGTAAACCTTTTGGAAAAAGCGCCGAACCTTAACATAGTGGAACGTGCGCGTATTGATGCCCTGATGAACGAACAGAATCTGGTCCGGCGCGGATATTTAAGCCCGGAATCCGCTATTCAGGTGGGACGTCTGCTGGGAGTAAAAGCGGTGATTACTGGAAGTATTTCCATTTCTATCGGGGATATTCGCCCTACGGCTTTAAGTGCCCGGCGTGTGGCCACGGGTGTGGCGACCGTCAGATTAATAGATACCGAAACCGGGAAGGTCGTCTGGGCGAAGCGCGAAAAGAGCGAATATTCATGTTATATCGGTTCGGATAAGGAATCCGTAACTTTTAGCTTCCGGACCGACCATGAAATGGTCCAGCAAGTTATTCAAAAATTAGGAGGTTTGTTGGCTGAGGCTTTCTATCCCCATTATGAATTGCAGTATTAATTACTTCGTGTTGAGGAGCAAGTGATGTCTTTATCCGAAGGCGAGCGTCAAATATTACTGGAAATCGCCGGATCCTCGGTGCGAGCCGCCGTGAGCGGGACCTCTTTACCTGCGCCGCCAGAGGAGCTCTCCCCGGCCTTGCAGGAAGCCAGAGGGGCTTTTGTAACCCTGACACGGAAACGGAAGTTACGGGGTTGTATCGGCTTAATAGAAAGTAATTTATCATTGGCCCAAACCGTAATAAAGATGGCAAAAGCTGCCGCCACGCAGGATATACGTTTCCCACCGTTGCGGCCGGAAGAATTAAATGAAATAGTTATCGAGATATCCGCTCTTTCCAGGCTGCAAAAAGCGGCTTCGGCCCGGGAGATTGTTTTAGGCCGCGACGGAGTTCTGGTTAGGGCCGGCGGACGATCCGGGGTTTTTCTTCCCCAAGTGGCCAAGGAAACCGGATGGGACTTGGAAAAATTTTTAAGCGAGCTCTGCTCCGGCAAAGCCGGTCTGCCGGAGCAGGCCTGGAAATCTCCGGAGACGGATTTATATACTTTTACGGCGGAGGTATTTCAGGCTCCGATAACCAGCCAATGATGCTGGATTCAAATAACGCCGGAGATACAAAAGAAAAAAATATTGCTTGTTACCGATAGATGATTTTTGTATAATCCGTTCTCGATTAAGGAGGGATAGGCCATGATTGAGATGAAAGTTAAGGGATTGGCCGTAGACGCTAATTCGAAAATTCCGGTGGTTATCTTGACAGATCCTGAGGAGAAGCGTTATCTTCCCATCTGGATAGGAATTTACGAGGCTGATGCCATATTGATTGCTCTGGAAAAAATCAATGTACCCCGTCCTATGACGCATGATTTGCTCAAGTCCACACTGGAAACTCTGGGTGTGAAAATTGAACGCATCTTGATTCATAACATTCAAAATAATACTTTTTATGCGCGCATTTCACTGCGGCGCAAGAAGCCTGAAGAAAAATGGGAGATTGATGCGCGGCCGTCGGATGCCATCGCCTTAGGACTGCGCGCCGAGTGTCCCATTCTGGTATCCGAGAAGGTTATCATTGAGGCGAGCATTACGGATAAATCCAAATATGAAAAGGAAAAGATAGAGTTTAAGAAATTTTTTAAGGATCTCAAACCTGCCGATTTCAACCGGTAAACCGGATGGCTGCCCGGGGTCCGGCTTTGATGCGGCAGTTGGGACAGGCCAGTATGGCAGGACTTATGCTGGCGGCTTGTATCTTTGTCGGAACCGGCTTAGGGGTTTGGCTAGACCGTTGGCTCGGCACGCGTCCCTGGTTAACTATTTTTTTTATGTTATTGGGGATCGTGGCGGGCTTCTATAACGTCTTCAAAATAGTTTCTGCCTTAAGTAACCCTCGCAGATTGTAATGAAATTCTACCAAGTAAGCTCTGGTTTAATACCATAGCCGCGAATTCCCAGCCTTTGCAAGCAGGGAGAGGAGCGGAAGAGATTAGGGACATACCGCTTAAAGCATTCGGGAATGACAACCTGAAAGATCGATTAATTGCTTAGCCGCCTATCAATGATTTAACGGAGAAAAACCATGAGTGCGGTTCCGGAATCGGTTGAATTTCATCTGCCTTTTGACAGCAGTATTCTTATGAGCGTATTGACCGTAGGAGTGATTGCGCTGGTTTCCTGGGCCGGCACGCGTAAATTGAGCATGGTTCCCAAGGGTTGTCAAAATTTTTTGGAATGGATTCTGGGCATCGTATTTCAATTCGCGGATGATATGATTGGGCCCCAAGCCCGACGCTATTATCCTCTGTTTGCCATGCTGTTTTTTTTTATAGTGGTTTCTAATTTAATGGGATTAATTCCCGGCTTTTTTTCCAGTACCAGCCGTTTGTCCACTACGGTGGGGTTGGCCCTGGTAGTCTTTTTTTCAACTCACTATTTAGGAATTAAAGAACGCGGCCTGGGAGCCTATATCAAGCATTGGTTGGGGCCGGTGCCGGTCTGGCTTAAACCCTTTATGTTCTTGATTGAGTTGATCGGCGAGTTGGCCAGACCACTCTCCCTCTCCTTCCGGCTTTTCGGCAATATCCTGGCCAAGGAGATTCTGCTGGGTGTTCTCTGTATGCTGGTGGTAATCTTTCTGCCCTCGGGGAATATTATCCAGCAGGTTTTGACCCTGGTTCCTGTGATCCTGCGGCCATTGATTATCCTGCTTGGGGTTTTAGTTAGTATAATCCAGGCTTTTGTATTTATGATACTGGCCATGGTATATATAGGCGGAGCTGTGCAGGCCCAGGAAGGGCATTAGAAGAAATCGGCAAATATTTTTTCAATACCAATTTAATCATGAGGAGGAAACAAAAATGAAACATTGGTTACACCGGATAGGACAAGTAAGCGTGGTGTTGCTGACTACCGCCAGCCTGGCAATGGCAGAAGAAGCCGGGCATGCTGCCGGGACAACGGCCGCATCCATGGGAGGGAATGCCACCTGGTTCTTCGTGGCCTGTGTTGTTTCCGCGGCCTTCGGCTTGGGCTTGGCGGCTTTCGGGGGCGGGCTCGGGCAGGGAAATGCCATCAGCAAGGCCGTGGAAGGCATTGCCCGTCAGCCGGAGGCCAGCGGCCCGATTCAAACCGCCATGATTATCGGTATTTCTTTTATTGAATCATTGACCATATACGCGCTGGTCGTGGCGCTTATTTTACTTTTTGCCAATCCATTTATAGGTTATTTTGTGAAGTGATGATTTTGCTGCAACCCCCTCTTTGCTGTCTTTGCGAGGAGCGATAGCGACGAAGCAAGCTCGATTTTATAAGGATAAAATCAGATTGCCGCGCTTCCTACGGTCGCTCACAATGACCGCTTGGGGGGGGTTGCAGCAGAATCAGTGATTATCAAGAGGGAGATTCAACGGTTATGATAGAAATTAGTTGGCCGCTGCTTTTAACCCAGATAGGAACCTTTCTGATAGCCATGGTTATGGTCTGGAAATTATTCTGGGGACCTTTGACCAGGATGATGCAGGACCGGTCGCAGAGAATCTCCGGGGATATTCAAAGGGCTGAGTCCGGCCGCCGCGAGATTGAGACGCTGGAAGCTGATTATCACCGGCGTATGGCGGAAATCGAGGAAGGGGCCCGTAAAGCTGTCAATGAGGCAGTACACCAGGGAAATCTGGCCAGGGAAAAAATTATTCAGGAAGCCCGGGACGAGAGCCAGTGTATTCTGGAAAAAAACCGGGAGGATTTGGCACAGGAACGAAAAAAAGTGCTTAGGGAGTTACGCGGACAAGTAGCCGATCTTTCTTTAATCGCGGTGGAAAAAGTAATCGGCCGGCAACTGGATCAGTCGCTTCAGCAGAAGTTGCTGGATGATTTTTTAAATGAAATCAAAGCGGCGGAAAAGGCCGGATGAGTGTAGAACAAATCCTGTCGGAAAAATACGCGCGGGCTTTATTGTCCTCGGCGCGGGAGCAGGGAAATGAAGAAGAAGTGCTGGCGGGTATGGACCTGGCAGCCGGGGTTTTTGGACGCGGTGAAGCCAGAGCGCTGCTGCTTAATCCCCTGGTGGGAGCGGATAAAAAAATATTCATAGTAAAGGCTATACTGGAAAAACGCGTTACTCCCCTGACGCTTTCATTTCTGCGTTTACTAATCGAAAAACGCCGTGGTGTTCTGATAACCGGGATCGCTGCGGCCTACCGGGCAGCTTGGGAGCAGGTTCAGGGCCGGCGGAACGCCAGAATGACCAGCGCCATACCTATAACTCCGGAACAGTCGCGAAAATTGCGCGAACAGTTATCAAAACTTTGCGGAACCGAGGTTGAGCTGCAGCAGGTGGTGGATAAGGATTTAGGCGCCGGCGGACGTATTGAAATGGGGAATTTGCTCTGGGATGGAACGATCAAAAACCGGCTGGCCCAATTGCGCCGGGCTATGCTGACCGGGAACTAGGAGTTTGAGCAATTAGTCATAGACTAATTGCTCAAACTCCAGAGCAATTGAAAATTGACCAATAGAGCAGTAAAAAAATTCAATTGCGGTCTATTTTCTATTGTTCAATTGCTCAGAAATAAAAAAAAGTAGAGTAATTGCCCAGATTGCTAAAGCAATAAATACCGGAAGGAACGGGAGAGTATGAAAATATCGCCGGAAGAAGTAACCGAAGTAATAAAGCAGCAAATAGAAGGTTTTACCAGCCAAACCCAGCTGGAAGAGGTGGGAACCGTGCTGCAGGTAGGGGACGGTATAGCGCGAATCTGGGGGCTAAGCGGCGCTATGGCCATGGAACTTCTGGAGTTCCCTCGCGGAGTATTCGGCATGGCGCTTAATTTAGAGCGCGATAATGTGGGTTGCGTGCTGATGGGTGATTATTCATGTATTAAAGAGGGAGACCAGGTTAAGCGCACGCGGCGTGTTATGGAAGTCCCGGTAGGGCCTGCGCTGCTGGGCCGGGTGGTAAATCCGCTGGGTCAACCCGTGGACGGCCGGGGAGAGATTAAAGCCGAACGTACGCGGCCGGTAGAGCGCCGGGCCCACGGAGTAATAGAGCGGCAGCCGGTAAAAGAGCCTATGCAGACCGGGATCAAGGCGATAGACGCTATGGTTCCGATCGGGCGGGGCCAGAGAGAACTGATTATCGGCGACCGCCAAACCGGCAAGACTGCGGTGGGAGTGGATGCTATTATCAACCAGAAAGATACCGATGTTTTTTGCGTCTATGTGGCTATCGGGCAAAAGCAGTCCACCGTCGCGCAAGTAGTTAAAACCCTGGAAGAAAACCAGGTTTTAGAAAAAACCATCATCGTAACGGCCGGAGCCAGCGAATCCGCGCCCCTGCTTTATCTGGCGCCGTATTCCGGGTGCGCCATGGCTGAAGATTTTATGATGAACGGCGGGCACGCCCTGATTATTTACGATGATTTATCCAAACATGCGGCGGCCTACCGCCAGATGTCACTACTGCTTCGCCGTCCGCCCGGCCGGGAAGCTTATCCCGGGGATGTCTTTTATCTTCATTCCCGCCTGCTGGAGCGGGCGTCTAAATTAAAAAGCGAGTTAGGTGGCGGGTCGCTAACCGCCCTGCCCATAATCGAGACCCAGGCCGGGGATATTTCAGCCTACATTCCGACCAATGTAATTTCAATTACCGACGGGCAGATATACCTGGAAAGCAGCCTTTTCTACTCCGGGCAGCGTCCGGCTGTCAATGTCGGTCTCTCGGTTTCCCGCGTCGGCGGGAGCGCCCAAGTAAAAGCCATGAAACAAATGGCAGGACGCCTGCGCCTGGATATGTCCCAATACCGTGAATTAGCCGCGTTTGCCCAGTTCGGATCGGATCTTGATAAGGCTACCCAGGCGCAACTGGCCCGCGGCGAACGCATGATGAGAGTGCTGCGTCAGCCGCAGTCCCGGCCCATTCCAATGGAAGAGCAAATTGCGATTATTTTTGCCGGGACTACCGGAGCTTTGGATGATATCCCTGTGCTTGAGATATCCCGCTTTGAGCAGGAGTTCATCAAATATCTCTGGGAAAGGCATACTACCTTGATTAAGATTATCCGGGATAAGGGAGAGATGGGCGCCGAGCTGCAAGAAGAGATGCAGGAAGCGGTTAACGGTTTTAAAAAGATTTTTAAGGTATAAGGGTAATAGATTAGCTGTTCGGCTATAATATTTATTTCCTGGATTCCGGCCTGTCCTGGAAGGTTTAGTCCAGGGCTAAAATCATGCCGGAATGACGGCCAAGGCGTCACCCCGGCGGAAGCCGGGGTCTATAAAGGCAGTGTCTAATCATCATTACGACTTTAGTACTTTAATTATAATGAACGGCTAATATAATACGGTTTAAGGAGACTTACAGCTTTGTCAGGAATCCGTGAAGTCCGCCGCCGGATTAAAAGTATAAAAAACATTAAGCAGATTACCGGGGCCATGAAACTGGTGGCCTCTGCCCGGCTGCATAAAGCCCAAAGTCAGCTTATGGAAGGCCGGCCTTATGCCGAAAAATTATACGAAATGATCCGGAGTATTGCCGCGCATTCGAAAGGCAAGTGCCATCCCTTGTTGCGAAGAAACCAGGTTCCTCTGTCCGGATTGGTGGCAATGACCTCGGATAAAGGGCTTTGCGCGGGTTTTAATGTTCAGCCGCTGCAGATCGTGGGCCGGCGACTGGCTGACCAGAAACCTCCGAACGCGGTGGAAATAATATCCCTGGGACGCAAGGGATTAGACTTTTTTCGCCGGACCGGGGTGAAGCCATACCGGGAATGGGCGGGGTTCTGGCAGGACTTGAATTGGTATCATGCCGATATGATTGGACAGGAATTGATCGAAGCTTATATTGCCGGGCGCTGGTCACACTTGCGTATAGTGTATAACCGTTTTAAATCCGTGATTGCGCAGGAAGTGGTGGAGGAGGTTCTGCTTCCTTTACCCGAACCGCAACCGCAGGCCGGAAGCCGGGATTCCTATAGCGAGTTTGAATTCGAACCCTCGGCCGAGAGATTATATGCCCACCTTCTTCCGCGCTACGTCAAGATGACGATTTGGCACGCCTTATTGGAATCCAAAGCCGCTGAATTGGCGGCCCGTATGCAGGCTATGGACAATGCGACTCAAAGCGCGGGTGAAATGATTGAAGGACTGACTTTGCAGATGAACCGCACCCGGCAGGCCGCAATCACCCGGGAGATTTCTGAACTCGTCGGCAGTGCGGAAGCTATCAATGCTTAACAGATACTAACTAGTATGTGGTGTGGAAAACCAAAATAAATTCCTCCCCCTTGAGGGGGGAGGTTAGGTGGGGGTGTTTTCAAAGGTTATTTCACCCTCCCCTTAATCCCCTCCCATCAAGGGAGGGGAATTTGCTCTTTCCGCAACAGATACCTAAAACTTAAGGAGGTTTTCCAGTGAGTGACGGCAAAGTGACGCAAGTGATCGGTGCGGTTATTGATGTGGAATTTCCTTCCGGCCGCCTTCCTCCGCTTTATCAGGCAATACGGGTGGAAGGGAATTATCATAACGAGACAGCAGAGCCGCTTGCCATCACGCTGGAAGTCCAGGCTCATGTTGGAGATAATACGGCTCGCTGTGTGGCTATGTCCTCAACCGATGGAGTTACCCGCGGAATGGCGGTAAAGGATATGGGTGCTCCCATCACGGTGCCGGTCGGAAAAATTACTTTAGGCCGGGTAATGAATGTTCTGGGTGAACCGGTGGATGAAGCCGGAGAGATTAAATCCAACCTGAATTATCCTATCCATCGTTTACCGCCGAGTTTTGAAGACCAGGATACCACCACCCGGCAATTAGAGACCGGGATCAAGGTTATAGATCTGTTGGCGCCGTATTGCCGCGGCGGTAAAATCGGGCTTTTTGGCGGAGCCGGAGTCGGTAAAACCGTCCTGATTATGGAATTGATCCGAAATATTGCCACGGAACATGGAGGTTTCTCGGTTTTCGGAGGGGTGGGAGAACGCACCCGGGAAGGCAATGATCTCTGGCTCGAAATGAAAGGTTCAGGCGTATTGAAAAAAACCGCCTTGGTTTTCGGACAGATGAACGAACCACCGGGAGCACGCATGCGAGTGGCCCTGACGGCTTTAACCCAGGCCGAGTATTTCCGCGACGAGGAAGGCCAGGATGTATTGCTCTTTATCGATAATATTTTTCGTTTCACACAAGCGGGTTCCGAAGTTTCGGCGCTCCTGGGCCGCATGCCTTCCGCTGTGGGATACCAGCCGACCTTGGCAACTGAAATGGGAGAACTCCAGGAACGCATTACCTCCACTAAGCGGGGATCAATAACCTCGGTACAGGCCATTTATGTTCCGGCGGACGACCTGACGGATCCGGCGCCGGCCACCGCTTTTTCCCACTTGGATGCCACCACTGTGCTTTCGCGCGCTATTGTGGAACAGGGAATTTATCCCGCGGTTGATCCCCTGGATTCCAACTCGCGTATTCTCGCTCCCGAGATTGTGGGGGAAGAACATTACCGGATCGCCCGGAAGGTCCAGCAGATTATACAGCGCTATAAAGAATTACAGGATATCATTGCCATCCTGGGCATTGATGAGCTTTCTGAGGAAGACAAAATACTGGTAGCCCGGGCCCGCAAAGTTCAGCGTTTTCTTTCCCAGCCGTTTTTTGTGGCCGAGGAGTTCACCCAAACTCCCGGACGTTATGTGCCGCTTAAGGATACAATCCGGGGTTTCAAGGAAATTACGAACGGTGATTACGATGAACTGCCGGAACAGGCTTTTGTCAATGTGGGAAACATAGAAGAAGCAGTATACAAGGCCAAGCAATTAACTTGAGGAAAGGGTGCTATGCCCAAGACGATTAAACTTGAGCTGGTGACGCCCCTGCGCCATGTGCTCTCGGAAATGGTGGAAGCAATGGTTCTGCCCGGCGTGGAAGGAAGTTTTGGCGTGTTGCCCGGGCATCTTCTCTGGGTGGCGGCCTTGAAACCCGGAAGGCTTAAAATCAGCTTCCAAGGCCGGGAAATAGTCTACGCCCTGGGCGGGGGTTATGCCGAAATCATGCCTTATAAGGTCGTCGTTTTAGCGGATAGCGCGGAATTGGCCGAGGATATAGATATTGAAGCCGCGCAGAAACAAAAAGCCAAGGCGCTGGAGCAGCTTAAGCAGGGAGTTCGGGGTCCGGAGATGGAAGTAGTGGAGGTTTCTCTCAGAAAGGCCATGGTCCGGTTAAAGACAGCGGAAATCATCCGCCGCCGGAAAAATAAAAGCGGATAATTTTTACTTGTCGACAAGTTAAAAGTATGGTAAAGGTATAGCATAAATAAGCATGAAATAAACCCTGAAGTTGCGAGGAACCAGGTCAAAAACCAAAGGAGTAATAACCTATGAAAAAATTATTGATATTTATAGGATGTCTAAGTTTTGCCGGCTTAGGAAGCGGGGTGGTAAATGCAGAGCAGACAGATTATCCTATCGGCCAAGTGGGGGGACCCGAATTAAAGATAGGTTATGGTCCCCGGCCCGTTGCTATGGGCGAGGCATTTGTAGCCCAAGCGGATGATCTTAACAGTACGGCCTGGAATCCGGCAGGCTTGGCCCAGATATCAAGGCATGAAGCCGGATTTATGCATAATATTTACCTGGAAGAAACCTCGCTGGAGTACCTGGCCTATGCCCAGCCTATTTTCAAGGGTGCCGGAGTAGGCGTAAATCTGATGTATTTAAATTTCGGAAAAATGGATAAAATAAATGAACAAATGGAAATAGTGGGTGACTTTACTCCCAGCGTGCTAATAGGCAGTATTGGATATGGTCAATGGTTAATGCCGGTACTGGCAGTGGGCGGAGCGATTAAAGTAATCAACCAGAACATTGATACTGAGTCATATACCGCGGTGGCGATGGATGTTGGGTGTCTATTTAAACCCGGTCTTGAAGGATTGCAATTGGGCTTGGTTGTGCAAAACCTGGGAACCCAGCTGGCAGAATCAAATCTTCCCATGAATGCCAAGGCCGGCGCGGCATATGTTCTGCCCGTCAAGTTTGCGGATAAAGATATCTGGAATGTGCTGCTGGATGTAAATCTGCCTTTCGGAGACGTGAACTACACCTCTGCCAATATCGGAACCGAGTATTGGTATAATAATCTGATCGCCTTGCGTGCCGGATATAAGGTTAAAGATACCGGAGGTTTGGGCGGTATCACGGGATTGACCGCGGGTGCCGGGGTAAAAATTCCGGTGGGAGAGGCGCTGGCGATTAAGCTGGATTATGCCATGCTTTCTTTTGGAGATTTGGGCCTGACGCACCAGATTGCGGTGGCCGTGAGTTTTTAATTCGGATCAAATTCTCCGCCCTTTAGGGCGGAGTAATTTAACGGTTAAAAGAGCCCTCTGAGGATAAAATCTCAGAGGGCTCTTTTTTTTTACACAGGTTTTTCTACGGAATATCTGTAATTGGTAGGATTTGTTTGAGATGGCGAGCAGTTAGAATTGCTATTTCGTGCTTTTCAATTCCATAAATGATACGATAATTTCCCTCAATTCGAAATTAGGCAACCTATTCCCTTTACTCCTTGACTTTAATTAAAATCCCAGGCATATTTATGTCCCATAAAAGGAGGGGATACTTATGAGCACAGAACATAAAAGCACTTTGAAAAAAGTTTTCATCACCGGACTACTGGTGCTGATCCCCATCGCGGCCACGGCTTTTGTCGTGGTTTTCTTTTTTAACTTGCTGGAGGGATGGCTGGCGCCGGCCGGCGTGCAGATTCTTTATTTAATGGGAATCCGGCTGCCGGAAGCCTGGCAGCAGCTTCCGGGATTTGCTTTGGGGATTCTGACAACCCTGATTTTAATTTTTATTACCGGGGTATTTGCCTCGAATTTCCTGGGACGCCGGATTCTCAAATTCGGGGACCAATTAATCAAAAGTATCCCGCTGGTCAACAGTATTTACAGCGCCATGCGGCAAGTAGTTAATTCCTTTTCCGTGACCGGCGCCAGTGCCTTTAAAACCGTAGTCATGTTTGAATATCCCCGGAAAGGTCTCTGGGCCATGGGGTTTATGACTACCTCCTCACTGGCCTGTATCCAGAAGTCAGCCAAGCAAAAAGTGACTAATGTTTTTCTGCCGACTACGCCGAATCCCACCTCCGGTTTTCTGCTTATGATTCCCACCCGGGATTTGCGGGTACTGCCCATATCCCCGGAAGAGGCTTTGAAAATTATTGCCACAGTGGGGTTGATTCAGAACAATCAGGGGAGCAAGGCTAAACTCTTGGCTGAAAATCCCATTTTGAATATAGTCGAAGATACCAACCGAGATTCAGGATCGGATGTGGATTTGAAACCTGTTCGGGGAAAAAGACGACCAACTGTTAAAATGAGAAAGAAGGTTAAATAAATTCAATTTCCCCGCTCGGAAGAGCGGGGAATTGGATATGATCTGTAGATTAAATACATGTGTATCCCGCATTTCGCTTTTTTTAGCGAAATGTCCCCGGCTTGAACATGCATATCAATAATAATCTTCATCTCATGTCACGAAGTCAAGCCGGGGAATTCGCGGTTAACATATTAAGAACTAAAAAACGAAAACGGGGTCTTAACCAGAGCAAGGCAGCAACAAAGTAATATTCAGCTGTTCATTAGAGCATCACCGGCAGTTGTAGGGGCGACGCATGCGTCGCCCCTACGTTCTGTGAGAGGCGTATTCCAGCTCAAAAGGACTTGACAAATATCAATATTTGAATATTATGCTTTTTTAATTTATAAGGAACGGTCGTGACCGTTCCCTACAATAACGATGGTATTAAAGAATGGGGGAAGGATAAGTGATCCGGATTGAAGATCTTTCCAAAAATTTTGGACAGGTCAAGGCTGTCGATGCTTTGTCATTCGAGGTCTCCCGTGGAGAGATACTCGGGTTGCTCGGCCCTAACGGGGCGGGAAAAACCACCACTTTGAGATTGATTGCAGGCTTTTTGAGGCCGGATGCCGGACGGATTCAGGTCGGAGAACTGGATGCCATCGAGGAAACCGAGCGGGTCCGGGAGAAAATAGGTTACTTGCCCGAGTATAATCCACTCTACCATGATCTCCTGGTGTATGACTACTTGCAGTACATTGCCGGCATGCGGGGAATTGCTCCCCTGATGCGTGAATCACGTATCCGCGAAATGGTGGAGGTATGCGGTCTGGCCAGTTTGATGGATAAAAAAATCGGCGAACTGTCCAAGGGAAACCGTCAGCGGGTGGGCTTAGCCCAAGCCATGATACATGATCCGGAGTTCCTGATTCTGGATGAACCAACCGCGGGATTGGATCCCAACCAGATCAGCGAGATTCGGGATATTATCAGGCGGCTGGGACAGCAAAAAACCGTGATTCTCTCTTCCCATATACTCTCCGAAGTTGAGGCTACCTGCAGCCGGGTGGTGATTATTCACCAGGGCCGGGTGGTGGCTGACGGAGATCCGCGGGAATTAAAGCATGGAGCGGTGAACGAATCCCGCCTGCATCTGAAAATCGCCAAGGGAAAGAGCAACCAGGTTTTGGATACTTTGAAAAAATTACCCGGTGTAACCCAGGTCGAGACCACCCAGGATGAGAGTGCGGAGATCAAGGGCTACCTGGTGCGCAGCCCGCGTGAAAATGATCTGCGCGCGGAGATATTTCATCTGTCCAATAAATCAGGATGGGTCTTGTATGAAATGCACCGCGAAGTAGTAAGCTTGGAAGCGGTCTTCCGCCATTTAACCTCAAGTTAAAAACTAAACCGGCTGTTTTTGCCCGCAAAAAAGCTTTTAAAAATCAGGAGGAATTTTTATGTCCCCTAAAACCAAAAACACATCGCTTCAGGAACGTGTAGCTCCAGCGGCGGCTGCGCCTGGAGTTTCCGGTATCGCGAAAAGCTGGAAACGCATTGCTATGCTTGCGAAAAAAGAACTCTACTCCTATTTTTTTTCACCCATTGCTTACGTGGTTATGGTGATTTATCTGGTATTCGCGGGATGGTTTTTCTTCTCGCGCTTTTTCCTGTTCGGGCAGGTGGAACTACGAACTTATTTTGTTACCGCGCCCTTGCTGCTGATGTTTCTGGCTCCGGCAATCACCATGCGCCTGCTGTCCGAGGAGATCAATACCGGTTCTTATGAAATGCTTATGACCCTGCCCCTTACCCAGACGCAGATGCTGCTGGGTAAGCTGCTGGCCGCCTTGGCGTTTCTCGCGATTACGATTGGCATAACGCTAAGTTATCCTTTAACGCTTTCCACCTTCGGCCCCATGGACTGGGGACCAATAATCGGAGGATACCTGGGCTTGTTGGTGTTGGGAGGCGCTTACTTAAGTATAGGCTTGTTTACTTCCGCGCTGACCCGCAATCAAATTGTGGCTTTTATTTTAGGTTTTGCCATCTGCTTTATCTTGTTTCTGGTGGACAAAAGCCTGATGTTTATTCCCGGGCCCCTGGTAGGAATTTTTGAATATTTGGGAGTGGAATACCATTTCCAGAATTTTACCCGCGGGGTTATAGATACTAAAGACCTGGTTTATTTCGGGTCAATTATAACGGCCGCGTTTGCCGGCACACGGATTGTACTGGAAAGGAGGAAGTAATCAAGTGAAACCTGAAGAACGGATACGCCAGGAAATTACCTGGTTCGTGGTTTTAGTCGGTATTCTGGTATTAGTGAATCTGGTCTCAGTCCGGACTTTCTTCCGGCTGGACCTGACTAAAAGTAAAACCTATTCACTCTCGAAAATTTCGAAAAAATATATGCGTGAGCTTAAGGATCCCTTAACCGTCAAGGCTTTCTTTACCAAGAACCTGCCGCCGCCCTACAATGCCAATGCCCGTTACTTGCGCGATTTATTGCAAGACTACCGGGTCTATGCCAAGGGAAAATTCAACTATCAATTTATAGATCCGGCTGGTGACCCCTCAATCGCCAAGGAAGCCCGCAGCCTGGGAGTTTATCAAATTCAATTAACCGCTATTGCCAAGGATAAATTCGAGCAGCAAAGCGGGTATATGGGCATCGCTTTGATATACCAGGGCCGGAAAGAAGTGATTCCCTTGATTCAGGATATCACCGGCCTGGAGTACCAAATTACGAGCACAATCAAAAAATTGCTCCAGACCGGAACTAAGGTGGTGGGCATTACCCAGGGACACGGCGAACCCGTGCTTCAGGAAGACCTCGAAAATATCCGCCAATTGCTTGCCGAGAATTATGAGATAGTGCCGGTTGATCTATCCAGCGGCGGAATACCGGAAAAGGTGGATGCTCTGATAGTGGCCGGACCGACCGAGACCCTGCCTGAGGAAAAATTATACCTTTTAGACCAGTTTTTGCGGGCCGGTAAAAATCTGGCAGTACTGATACGTATGGTAAAGGCCGATGCCAAGCAAAGCATGCAGGGCCGGCTGGTGATTTCCGATCTGACCCGCCTGCTTTCCACCTGGGGGGTTAAACTCCGGCCCAACCTGGTATACGATTCCCAATGCCAGCGGATATCCGTGGCACAGCGCGGTCCCGGATTTATTATGCAAAACATCGTACCTTATCCGCCATTTCCCTTGGTAACCGAAATTGACCGGAAGCATCTGATCAATAAAAATATTGAATCCCTCACGCTGCCCTTTGTAAGTTCTTTAGACCTGGATGAGGGAATCCTGAAAAAGCATGCCTTGCAAGGGACCATACTGGCCAAGAGTTCAACCAAGGCCTGGAGCCAGCAGCAGTACTTTATGCTTTCGCCTCAATTCATCAGGCCTCCCCAGCCGGACCAGTTAAAGCAGTTTAACTTGATAGGGGCTGTCACCGGCGCTTTCCCCAGCGTTTTTTCCGCCGAAACGGTTCCGGAAGTATCACCGGAGAGCGAAAAGCTGCCGCCCTTCCTGGATAAAAGCCAACCCGCCCGGTTGCTGGTGGTCGGTGGCGTGGATTTCATCACAAATGATTTTATTTCTACCCGCCGCGGTGGTCAGGGACAACTTTCTCTGTTTGTTCAGAACATGGTGGATTGGGTGGCCCAGGATGCGGCGTTAATTGAGATTCGAAGTAAAGACAGCCGGCCGGCTCCCTTAACTAATATAAGCGAGGCGCATCGCCGGTCAGTAAAATATTTCAACCTGGTCGGACTGCCCATACTGGTAATTTTGGTCGGTTTGGGGCTTTGGCGGCGGATGGAAACCCGGCGACTGCAGATAGCCGCCAAGTACAGAGCTTAGTTAAAGAAGGAGGAAGCAAGTGAAGCAGCGCAAGCTAATTATCACTTTGACTATTTTCGGGATTTTATTGATTTACGTACTTATTACCCAGACCGGGAATAAGGATTTTAATACTTTGAATTTACCGGTATTGCCGGCCATAGTTACCGAGGAAATAGAGAAGATCGAAATAGCGCTGCCGTCCGCTGACCGCTTGGGGTTTGAAAAAAAAGAGTCCGGCTGGCAGATCGTGGCACCTTTTGAATTTCCCGCGGACAACAATAAGCTGAAGGCGCTCCAAACCATGCTGGAAGAATTGCGGCTTACGGATATGATTACCGAGCGCACGAACCAGGATGCTGATTATAGTTTAACCACCTCCACCGCGATTGGTGTGATGGTCACCGGAAGCAAGAATCAGAAGCTGGCCTTAAGCGTAGGAAGTGCCAATACCAGCGCAACGCACACTTTTATCCGCCGGCCGGGTGATTTTAAAGTGTACCAGGTCTTGGGTGATATTACCCAGCAGTTAAAACGTCCGGCCCGGGAATGGCGAAGCTTGCAGGTTTATGATTTTTCCACGGATCAGGTCCGGAGTGTGACAATTTCCCAAAAGGGAAAGCAACCGGTAATCTTCTCGAAAACCGAGGAAAGCCGGGCCCAGATCGTAAAAGACAGTCCTCAGAGCGTAACCCCTGCGGTTTTGCCGGCGCGTATTATCTGGAAAGCCGAAGGCCGGACCGAGCCGCTGGGAGATTCCAAGGTTAATCAATTTTTAAATACGTTTACCCGTCTCACCGCGGCCAAAATATCAGACCTGAAAGACTGGACAGGAAAACCTCTGGCCAGTGTACAGGTGAAAACTCTGGACACCAAGTATGTCCTGGAATTCCTGGAATTTCAGAAAAAGGATAAACAATATTTAATACGGCGCTCCGGGGAGAGCGTTATTTACGAGATACCGGAATACCAGGGCAAGAATCTGTTAAAAGAGCTGAAAGATTTTTAATACGTCACCGAATAAATAATGCCTTTCTACATCTTCTTCGCCCTTCAGAGCGGAGTAATTTAACGCCGTCTTGCCCAATGCCCCGGAACCCAAACCCAGCGGTGCGGCCGGGCTCTCCAGAAGCAATTATAAGTTTCAAAAAAAATAAAATAAAATAAAACTGGACATTCAAGTCAACCTTGTTTATGATTCTCCCACCTTGAAAAAACATATCTCTATGCTTAAATCTCGCAAATAAAAACCTTGACGATGTCTACCATATATAGTGTATAATAACTAAATCAAACAAGATATTGTGATTATTTAAAAAATATAACACTCTTTACTTTACGCAAGACAGCATTTTTTCCAGAAAAGGAGAGTTTTTCCTTGGCAGAAAAAATGGAACCAAAATCATTAAGGGGCAATAAACCAATGGAAAAAAAAGCGATTAACCAGATAAGAAAGCGTGATGGACGTATGGTGCCCTTTGATGAACAGAAAATCGTGGATGCGGTCTATCGGGCCATGGCCGCTACCGGGCAACATGATCTGGCGCAGGCTCAAAAACTGGCACACCGGGTCCACAATATCCTGCGGGCGGTATATAAACCCGGCCAGGTTCCCACCGTAGAGAATGTGCAGGATGTAGTTGAGACGGCCTTGATGGATGAAGGTTCCCAAGAGGTGGCTAAACAATATATCCTCTACCGGGCGCAGCATTCCAAACTCCGCCAGACGAGGGAGCTCTTTTCATCGGCGAATGAAATAATTGACAATTATCTGGGAAAGAACGATTGGCGGATAAAAGAAAACTCCAATATGAGCTACTCCCTTCAGGGACTTAATAATCATATAACCGCTATCTTGGTTTCACAGTATTGGCTGGAAGAGGTTTACACCGCGCACATTCGCAATGCCCATCTAAATGGTGATTTGCATATTCACGATTTGGGTTCGCTCTCAGTATATTGCTGCGGCTGGGATTTAAAGGATTTGCTGCTGCAGGGGCTCCAGGGTGCTTATGGAAAAACCGAGAGCCGGCCGGCCAAGCACTTCCGGACAGCCCTGGGACAGGTTTGTAATTTCTTTTTTACTCTCCAGGGAGAGGCGGCCGGGGCACAGGCTTTCTCTAATTTTGATACTTATCTGGCGCCTTTGATTGCGTACGACCGGCTTACTTACCGGGAGGTGGTACAATGCATGCAGGAATTTATTTTCAATGTTAATGTGCCTACGCGGGTCGGTTTCCAAACGCCTTTTACCAATATTACCCTGGACTTGCAGGTTCCGGACAATATCAGGAATGAACCGGTGGTAGTAGGCGGGGAACTGCAGAGCCGGACTTACGGGGAATTCCAGGCCGAGATGGATATGCTGAATCGGGCTTTTTGCGAGGTTATGATGAAAGGGGATGCGCATGGCCGGATTTTCACTTTTCCGATTCCCACTTATAATTTAACCAAGGATTTCGATTGGGATGCGCCGATTGTGCGGGAAGTTTTTACCATGACGGCTAAATACGGCATACCTTATTTCGCCAACTTTATCAATAGTGATATGGATCCGGAAGATGCCCGCTCTATGTGTTGCCGGCTTCGGCTGGATAACCGGGAATTACGCAAACGCGGAGGGGGCTTATTCGGAGCCAATCCGCTCACCGGCAGTTTGGGTGTAGTTACCCTCAACCTGCCGCGGGCGGCCTATCTTTCAACCTCGGAAGAGGAATTCCAGACGAGAATTTTGAATTTGATGGATACGGCCCGCGAGAGCTTGCAGATCAAGCGAAAAATTTTAGAACGCTATACGGAAAAAAATCTTTATCCTTATTCCAAATTCTACCTGGGAGCGGTCAAACAGCGGTCCGGACAATATTGGACTAACCATTTTTCCACCATCGGCCTGAACGGCATGCATGAAGCGGCCTTGAACCTCATAGGTCAAGACATTGCAACTTCAGAAGGCCGGAATTTGGCGATTCGTACCTTGGAAACCATGCGCCGCCGCCTTCAGGAATACCAGGAGGAGGACGGAGAACTTTATAACCTGGAAGCTACGCCCGGGGAGGGGACAGCTTATCGTTTTGCCCGTGCGGACCGGCGGGAATTTCCGGATATTATTGCCTCCGGCCAGGAAGAGCCTTATTATACCAATTCCACGCAGCTGGCAGTAGATAGCACCCTGGATGTCTTTGAAGCCCTGGAACATCAGGATGAACTTCAGAGTCTTTATACCGGCGGTACGGTTTTTCATATTTTCCTGGGTGAAAGTCTGGATAATTATCAATCGTGCAGCGCTCTGGTTCGCCGGGTGGCGGAGCAATATCGTTTGCCTTACTTTACCATTACACCGACGTTTTCTATTTGTCCGGTGCACGGATATATTCGCGGCGAGCATTACGAGTGTCCCTATGCCAAGGAAGAATTATCCCCGGATATCCCGGAGCGAGTAAACTTCCCGCCGCCGGAAAAAGTAATGGAACCAAAAGATCACTTGGCGGTCCCTCGGGAGCTCGCTAAAAAGGAGTGAATATTTATGTCTAAAAAGTGTATGGAAAAGACCGAGGTTTATTCCCGCGTAGTGGGGTATTTTCGTCCGGTGCAGCAATGGAATAAAGGTAAGCAGGAGGAATTTAAGGACCGCCGGGAATTCGAACTAAAGAAAAAGGAAAAGCCGGTAGAATGAATATTGTCCAGGGGATAAAAGGTTTTTTAGGGATATCTCTGATTGATTATCCCGGTAAGGTGGCAGCCGTGATTTTTTTAAGCGGCTGTAATCTGCGTTGCCCTTATTGTCACAACAGTGCGTTGCTTGATTCCGGGCATGAGCTGGAGGATTTGCAGCTGGAGGAGTTAGTGGAAGCCTTGAAGCGGCGCGCTAAGCTTTTGGACGGGATAGTAGTGACCGGCGGCGAACCCACGGTTCATCCCCAGCTTTTTCAGCTTCTCCGGAGCCTGAAAAGCACCGGTTTATCCGTTAAACTGGACACCAATGGTATGCGGTCCGATATCCTGGCAGCCGCGGCAGGTGAAGGCCTGGTGGACTATATGGCAGTGGATATCAAACTGGCCCCGGAGCGTTATTCGCAGGAATTGCAGGCGCCGGCGGATGCCGCCCATCGGCTGGGGGCTACGGTGGACTGGTTGCGAGCCAGCGAGCTTGATTATGAATTCCGTACGACCTGTGTTCCCGGGCTGGTCAGGGAAAGGGATATCGAGATAATATCGCGAATGATCTCAGGAGCTTCGGCATATTACCTTCAGCAGTATGTGCCCCTTCATGTCCCGGATTCCTCATTGGCCCAACGTCCGCCCTATTCCCCGGAGGTGCTGGAACGTTTTATGGAAATTGCCAGACCGCATGTTAAGGAGGTCGGACTGCGTAATCTCTAGTAATAATGCGGAAGCTTTGAGTCTAGCCAAACCAACGATATCTTGATATTCCGATTCCTAAAGGAGGCACGACATGACAAAGCTTGAAGAAAAACGTTATAGTAAACGCATTCAGCCGCTTACTCGGAAGCATGCCCAATTATATTCTCAGCACGGCATTGTTCATTACGCGCATTTTGCTGAAGTGGTAAACCTTTCGGAAGGTGGAATTTGCGTAAAGTCGGGCCGGGAGTTCTCGCCGGGTGAGCAGTTGCATGTATTTCTTTCCCAGCAAGAAAGGGACCGGTCTTTTAAAGCTGAAGGAAAAATTATCTGGAAGCAGACGGTCGGAAAATATGCTTTTCAATTCGGGGTTAAGTTTATAAGCGACCCCAGAAAGAAACAAATTATGCAGGAAAAACTGAAAGACCTCATGGCTGTCTATAACGCCCGTTCCACCATATTGTCCCGGTTGTTTGATAAATAAAACCACGACTATGGGAATACTGGATCATTTGAGCGCGTTAGTGAGCCGGGGCGAGAGTAAACCTAAGCCGGGCTTAACCTACCGGGTAGTCTTGGGAGCCCTGCTTTCCCTGGTGGCTAAGGCTGACGGAAATATAACCGAGAAGGAAAAGCAAGCCAAACGGGAAATCCTGGCCCGCTACCACTATTCCGATCCGCAGGAGCAGGACGAGATTCTTGAGGCTTCCCGCCGGGCGATTGAGGAAAGGCTGGATTGGCAGGGATTTACCCGGGAAGTAAATCAGCAGTGTGAATATTCCGAACGGCTAAGACTCCTGCGCGAACTCTACGCCGTGGCGTGGGCTGATCATGAGCTGAGCCATTCTGAGCAGGAAACCATCCGGAAAATATCCAATCTTCTCTGGATAGACCACCAGGATTTTATCAAGGCTAAATTAGAAACCAAACCGTCTGCGGAGAAGAAATAAATACCTTTCTGACTTAATCCCGGATTTTATCACAAGATTAGGAGAATCCCGAATGGCACTAACTTAAGATGTTTTAATATGACCTCTGTATAAAATTTCATTATTTTGCATGTAACCCTGTATTATGTAGGGGCACGGCGCGCCGTGCCCCTACTTGAACGCCGAAAAGATGCCTAAGTTAGTGCCATTAATTATAAAACTATGATGGAACAGTAGCGCTGTTCGGCAGAAAAGCCGGTTAGGATGGTCTTAATGCAAAAAAACATCCAAGGTTTGGTTGACCGCCTGGTGCAATCACCCCAATACGCCGGCCGGGCGGTACACTACCGTTACCTGCCGCCGGGAGCGCCCGATTTCCAGGACCTGGATGAATCCTGGCCCGAACCTTTGCGCCGAGCCTTGGCAACATCCGGGATCTCCCGGCTTTTTTCACACCAAGCCGAGGCCATGGCACTGCTCCGGCGGGGAGAGCATACGGCGGTCACGACCCCGACCGCTTCCGGCAAAACCTTAATTTATAACATGGTGGTGTGCGAAAAACTTCTGCAAGATCCTAAAAGCTGCGCCCTCTATCTATTTCCCTTAAAAGCCTTGGCCCAGGATCAACTAAAAACTTTGCAGGCGTTTTTAAAACCGCTGGAGGATCCCGGACTTACCGCGGCCGTGTATGATGGCGATACGCCGCCTTCTGTGCGGGCCCGGCTGAAGCGTAATCCGCCCCGGGTTTTGTTTACCAATCCGGATATGCTCCATTACGGCATGTTGGCGCATGCCGAAGGCTGGCTGGATTTCTTCCGGCGGATTAGCGTGATAGTAATAGATGAAGCCCATTCCTACCGGGGAGTATTTGGTTCCCACGTGGCCTTGATCTTACGGCGGTTGCAGCGTCTCTGCGGCCGGCCGGGTCCGACCCTGGCTGCCAGCTCGGCAACCATGGCCAATTCCCAGGAGTTTTTAAGACTGCTGACCGGTCAGAATTTTAATGTAATAGAGCGTTGCGGCGCGCCCCGGCAGGGCCGGCATGTTATCCTGGTTAATCCCAAAGGAAGTCCTTACCATGAAGCCGCGGAAATCCTATGTGAATGCCTGGATCATGAAATTAAGACGATTGTGTTTACCAAATCCCGTAAAATTACGGAATTGATACACATCTGGGTCAGGGAGGCCGCTCCGCGCTTTGCGGCGCGGATCGCGGCATATCGATCCGGCTATCTGCCCGAAGAGCGCCGGATTATAGAGCAGCGGCTTTTTCAGGAAGAATTATCCGCAGTGATCAGTACCAGTGCTCTGGAATCCGGGATTGATGTAGGCGGATTAGATGCTTGCGTGCTGGTAGGTTATCCCGGCACCATGATCAGCACCTGGCAGCGGGTCGGTCGTGCCGGACGGCAACGGGAGGCCTTAATGGTTTTAATTGCGCTGCCCGATGCCTTGGATCATTATTTTCTCAATCATCCCGAGGATTTTTTTAAGGCCCGGTTTGAGAACTGCGTATTAGACCCGGATAATCATCAAATCCTGCGGCAACACTTGCCCTGCGCCGCCCGGGAAGCTCCTCTGACCCGGGAGGATGCGGGGTGTTTCGGTACCACAGCGTGGCAGCTTCTTCCCGAACTGGTTCAGGAAGGGCGGTTACATGAGACTGCGGAAGCGGACCGCTGGTTCAGCGCCCGCAAGCTGCCGCATCGTCATATGGAGATTCGGTCAGCCGGGGAACAGTATACTATTAAACACGCTGACCAGGAACGTGTTTTTGGCAGCATTGAAGAATCCCGGGTATTCAAGGAATGCCATCCCGGCGCGATCTATTTGCATGGCGGCCTGCAATACGAAGTAGTTGGGTTGGAACTTATCGAGCATACTGTTTTGGTGAGAGCGGCATCCGGCGATTGGTATACCCAATATACCGGCTCGGAGGAGATCGAGATTCTGGACATCCCGGCCGGACAAGTAGTACGAACCTCGGCGGAGCGATTCACGGCCGGCTTAGCGCAGGTTCGGGTAACCGAAAAGGTGGTAGCCTATGAACGCCGGCGGGTCAGAGACCGGTCGCTTATTTCAGAACATAAACTTCAGCTCCCGCCGCGAATTTTCGAAACTCAGGCAGTGGTCATAACCGTGCCCGGAATCTGGCGCCGCCGCTGCTGGGAATATGGAATGGATTTTGCGGGGGGTCTGCATGCAGTGGAACACACTTTAATCGCCGCACTGCCGATCCAGGTGCTTTGCGACCGCTGGGATTTGGGCGGAGTTTCCACTATGGCGCATCCCCAGCTTGATCAGCCGGCTATTTTGATATATGATGGTTTTTCCGGAGGAGTTGGTTTGGCAGCCAAGGGATTGGCTGTGCGAAAGGATTGGCTCTCCGGCGCCCGGGAGATTATTGCGGGGTGTGCTTGCGAAGAAGGCTGCCCGGCTTGCATTCATTCGCCCAAATGCGGCAGCCGAAATCAACCCCTGGATAAGTCGGCTGGCCGGATGATTTTAGAGGCGGTTGCGCGTGAAACCATTTCGGACTTGAATCTTACTTCTTTGTCCCGGGATCGGATAGACCCGTTGGCTGCAAGAAAGGAGAAAAACATAATGACTCAACCGGAAGCAACCTCCCGTCCGCCGGATCAGAAATTTCGACTCCTGGTTTTTGACCTGGAGACTCAAAAGAGCGCGGCCGAAGTGGGGGGATGGGGGAACATAGACCGCATGCGGCTTTCCCTGGGAGTGGTGTATGATCATTCCACCGGGGCGTATACGGCTTACCGGGAAGATAAAGTGGGAGAACTCATGCAGCATCTGCTCTCGGCTGATGCGGTGGTGGGTTATAATATAGACCGCTTTGATCTGACCGTGCTTTCCCCGTACAGTGACCATGTGAATCGCATCAGGACCTTTGATCTTGCCAAGGATGTCTGGCAAAGATTAGGACATCGTATCGCGTTGGACAAATTAGCCCAATCCACCTTGCAGCGAGGTAAAACCGCGGAAGGACTGCAAGCCATCACCTGGTACCGGGAAGGCAACTGGGAAGCCTTGGAAGCCTACTGCCGGGCGGATGTGGAAATCACCCGCGATCTTTTCTGGTTTGGCTGGCGCTATAATTACTTGCTTTTCGAGCGTCAGGGAGTACAAATGAAAGTGCCGGTAGCCTGGCGGGAACGGTTTCCGACTTTAATACCTTAGGAGCCGGTTGGACTTAGGCACAAAAGCAGGTTTTAAGCACTCTTCCCCCTTTTGTAAAGGGGGATTGAGGGGGATTTTGAACAGATAGTTGTGCGTTTTTTTAATAAATCCCCCCAGCCCCCTTTACAAAAGGGGGAAAAAGACTTATGTCCGACAGACTCCTAGGCAAAGCTGAAAATACTTTAAAACCAGGAGGAAAAATGAGGGCGTTAAAATCCATTGTATTTTTAATAAGTTTAATATTTATTGCTTTTCTTAGCTATGGTCAAACAAAAGAAACAATAATAGAAATCCAAGGGGAAAATGTTGGTTTTAGTGAGGTGGATTCTTATTATGAAAGCGGAAAAATAAAAAAAGGTTCTTTATCCCAAGACACAACGCTAATGGTAGGCGAAACTGAGATTTCTTTTGAAGCAGGTAAAAAGATTGAGTTTGATAAAAACGGGAATGTATATTTGGAATCTTTATCCCAAGACACAAAGTTAAAAGTAGGCGCAACTGAGATTACTTTTACACCAAGTAAGGAGATTAAATTTCATGAAAATGGGAATGCAAAAAAAGGCTATTTATCTCAAGACACAACGCTAAAGGTGGGCGAAACTGAGATTTCTTTTAAAGCCGGTGAAAGAATTGGATTACATGACAACGGGAAGGTATTTTGGGGATATTTATCCCAAGACACCAAGTTAAAGGCAGGAGCAACTGAGATTCCTTTTAAAGCAGGTAAAGAGATTGTATTTCATGAAAGTGGGAATGTAAGCAAAGGCTATCTATCCCAAGACACAAAGCTAAAGGTAGGCGAAAATTTAATTTTTTTTAAAGCGGGCGAAAAGATTTGGCTTGATAATAACGGGAATGTAAGCAAAGGCTATTTATTCCAAGACACAACGTTAAAGGTGGCAGCAACTAAGATTCCTTTTAAAGCAAGTGTATGGATTTGCTTTCATGAAAATGGGAAGGTATTTTGGGGGTTTTTATCTCAAGACACAACGCTAAAGGTGGGCGTAAATAAAATTTCTTTTAAAGCAAGCAAAAAGATTCAGTTTGATGAAAATGGAAATGTATATTTTGGATATTTATCCCGAGACACAAAGTTAAAGGCAGGAGCAACTGAGGTTTCTTTTAGAGCCGGTAAAGTAATTGGATTTCATAAAAACGGGAAGGTGTCTTGGGGATTTTTATCCCAAGACACAACGCTGAAGGTAGGTGAAACTGAGATTTCTTTTAAAGCTGGTAAAAAGATTCAGTTTCGTGAAAACGGGAATGTATATTTCGGATATTTATCCCAAGACACAACGCTGAAGGTGGCAGAAACTGAGATTCCTTTTAAAGCAGGTGAAAAGATCGAATTTTATAAAAACGGGAATGTATTGTGGGGATCTTTATCCCAAGACTCAACGCTAAAGGTGGGCGAAAATAAGATTTCTTTTAAAGCAGATAAAAAGATTGTGTTTCATGGAAATGGGAATGTAAAAAAAGGATCTTTGTCCCAAGACACAACGCTAAAGGTGACAGCAACTGAGGTTCCTTTTACAGCCGGCAAAGAGATTGACTTTCAGGAAAATGGAAATGTGGATTCCGGCTATCTATCCCGAGACACAAAGCTAAAGGTGGGCGAGAATAAAATTCCTTTTAAAGCAGGTGAAAAGATCGAATTTGATAAAAGCGGGAATGTATATTTGGGCTATTTATCCCAAGACACAAGGCTGAAGGTGGGGGAGAATAAAATTCCTTTTAAAGCAGGTGAAAAGATCAAATTTTATAAAAACGGGGATGTAAACAGAGGCTATTTATCCCAAGACACAAAGCTAAAGGTGGGCGAGAATAAAATTCCTTTTAAGGCAGGTAAAGAGATTCGGTTTAGTAAAAATGGGAAGGTAGACAGCGGATGTTTGTCTCATGATACAACGCTACAAGTAGGCGAATATAGATTTTCATTTAGAGCAGGTAAAGAAATTTGGCTTGGTCAAGATGGGGTGGTAATCAGCGGATATTTATCTCATTATACGCCTCTAAAAGTAGGCGAAAATAAGATTGTATTTCAAATAAATCGCGAGACTTTATTTTATTCAAATAACATAGGGCCAAATATACAGTGCGGATATCTATTCCAAGACACAAAGTTAAACGTTGGAGGGCAAAGTATTTTGTTTAAAGCAGGTAAAAGGATCAAGTTTTATGTAAATGGGGAGGTAAGCCGCGGATATTTATCTCAAGCTACCACGCTAAAAGTGGGGGAAAATAGAATTTCATTTGCAGCAGGTAAAAGCATTGATTTTTATGAAAATGGGGATGTAAACGACGGATATTTATCTCAAGCTACCACGCTAAAAGTGGGGGAAAATAGAATTTCGTTTGCAGCAGGTAAAAGCATTAATTTTCATGAAAATGGGAATGTAGAATATGGACATTTATCCCAAGCTACCACGCTAAAAGTGGGAGAGTATAGAATTTCATTTGCAGCAGGTAAAAAGATTTGGTTTGGTGAAAATGGGAATGTGGCTTTGGGCTATTTATCCCAAGACATCAAGCTGAAGGTAGGCGAAACCGAGATTACTTTTATAGCCGGTAATCAAATTGGTTTTCATGAAAATGGGAATATAAACTACGGATGTTTATCCCCGGACACAACCCTAAAGGTGGGAGAGAATAGAATTCCTTTTAAAACATATGGAGGGGTTGAATTTTATGAAAATGGGAATATATGGAACGGATATTTATCCCAAGATACAAAGCTAAAGGTAGGAGAGTATGGAATTTCATTTAAAACAGGTAAAAGCATTTGTTTTTATGAAAACGGGAATATGAGCCACGGATATTTATCCCGAGACACAACGCTAAAGGTGGCGGCAACTGAGATTCCTTTTGAGGCCGGTAGCGGGATTGGATTTCATGAAAACGGGCATGTAAGCAATGGCTGTTTATCTCAAGCTGCAAAGCTAAAGGTAGGCGAAACTGAGATTTCTTTCGCAAGCGCAGAGATCAAATTTTATAAAAATGAGAATGTGAGACAGGGATTTTTATCTCAAGCTACAACGCTAAAAACAGGAGAGTATAAAATTTTGTTTGCAGCAGGTAAAAGGATTGGATTTTATGAAAATGGGGATGTAAACAACGGATATTCATCTCAAGCGAGAGCGCTAAAAGTAGGAGAGTATAGAATTTTATTTGCAGCAGGTGAATGGATGGGCTTTTACAAAAACGGAAATGTGAGCCAGGGATATTTATCTCAAGCTAAAACGCTGAAAGTGGGAGAGTATAAAATTTTGTTTGCAGCAGGTAAAAGCATTGGATTTCATGAAAACGGGAGTGTGAGAAAAGGATATTTAAGCCAAGATACAAAGCTGAAGGCAGGCGGAAATGAGATTTCTTTTCAAGCAATTAGGGAGATTGGATTTCATGAAAGCGGGAGTGTAAGAAAAGGATATTTAAGCCAAGATACAAAGCTGAAGGCAGGCGGAACTGTGTTTCCTTTTCAAGCAGGTAAAAGCATTGGATTTCATGAAAACGGGAGTGTAAGAAAAGGATATTTAACCCATGATACAACGTTGAAGGCAGGCGGAACTGAGATTCCTTTTCAAGCAATTAGGGAGATTGGATTTTATGAAAACGGGAATGTGAAAAAAGGATGTTTAACCCAAGCGACAACGTTGAAGACAGGCGAAACTGAGATTCCTTTTCAAGCAAGTAAAGAGATGGGATTTTATGAAAATGGGGAAGTAAAATATGGCAAAGCAGCAGAAACAGTTAGCATTAATAAAAACCTGGATATAATAACAGGAGCGTGGATTTATTATTATTCTAAACTAAATAAGATTTATATAATATCACCAGACGATAGATTTCAACTCGAAAAAGACATTCCCTATATAATAAATGGAATAGGCAAGGTTGAGATAATATTACCTAAAGGAAGTTATATAACGAGATATAGTGTGGAGTTTATTTCCTCGATAACCCCTTTGGTTGATATACATTTGCAGGGGGAAATCATTGCTAAACAAGATGAACAGGCTATTTTTGAGAAGTTGCTAGAGAAAGCTCGGAAAATTATAATAAAGAAAAGTAATCTGTTAGTAACACACTGAGGGTGACGCCTGAAGTATCAGTGCCAGGGATGACCTTATATCCGCACAGAGGAGAGTGGATCTGTCATTAGTCATCAAGTTTGACCCCTCTGGTCATAAGTTTGTCCCCCCTGAATCATCCCGTAATCCAGGGCCGGGTGGGAACGGTTTCCAACTTTAATAGGTTGACGCTGAACTTGGGCCAATGGTATTATAAAAAAAAATAAAATAATGGAGTTCCGACATTGTGGCCGGTTCTATACTTACCCAATGGTGAAACTAAAACCATAGCGCTTGACAGCCGGACGGCTGATATGACAGCGTTGCTGCTGAAATTGCAGAAGCAGCACTTCAATGGTTACGTGGAAATATTAGCGTCCCATGAACATGGCTTGTTGCTTTTCCACCAGGGCCGAATTTGTAATTGTTTCTACGAGGGGACGGCAGAGCTTAAATTATCCCGCGAACAAATCATCCGGTATTTTCTTCCCACCACGACTAAAACAAGCGATACCATAATCAAGACCACGGAACTGGACCCTCAGAGGCTGGAAGCTTTGAGCGCCCTGGCAATTAAACCGCCCGTACAGCAGGAACTGGAAACCGTTTTTCTGGATATGAATAAATTATTCGACACCTTATGCCGGAAGAATTTCACCGGGACCCTGCGGTTTTTTCAAATCCGCAATAATCCCCGGTTAGGCAATCTTTTATTGAAAATGAAAAAAATCACAGCCGAGCAACTTCGGGAGGCTATCCAACTACAGCTTTCCGGAGCCGGGGCTTTGCGTCTGGGAGATGCCCTGGTAAAGATCAAGGCCCTGAGTGCGGGAGACTTAAAGGAGGCCTTAACCCGGCAGTTATATACCCGTAAAAGCTCGGATAATGAACTTGCGCTGGCGCTTTTTTTCGAGGGCGTATTTCTGGGGGGATATACTTCGGCGGATAAAATATTAACTGCCAGCCGGCAGGAAGTATTGGCTTGGATTTTGGCGGACGGAGTATTATTGGATATTATCGAAGGGGTTCTTCCCAAAGAGGTTTCCTTTCCCCTCGAGCTGAAACCGGAGTCCGAATTAGAACCGATTAATCCAAAAACTTCCCGGGCGGAAGCCCGGCCGTTATCCCGGAAAACCGAGATTAAAATACCGGATCGCCATCGTAAGGAGGAGAAAAAAATTCCCAAAAAGGCGAAGGCGCCGGAAGTTCAGGCGCCGAACCAAGAGCTCCAGCAGTTAATCGCAGAAACCTTAAACTTGAAGGGTGACGATCTCATTCTGGATTTTGGTTTGTCGGCGGACACTATACCATCCCCGCCTAAGCCGGCCGGCCGGAACCAGGAAAGAGATGCTTCACCGCGGGATATTTTGGATGAAAAATTCCGTTCAGATGAGATATTACCGGCAGCCGCAGTACCGACGCATTATGAAAGCCTAGAGCCGGTCGAAAGGCCGGAAACGAAAGACCCATTTGCCGGGGAAGATCAGGATAAGAAATTGGACCTTGAGCCGCTGCCTGATAATTTGCAAGGCCTGGAATATATGCGGGCCTTGATGGAAAAATACATGGGATTTTTAGGCCGTTCGCTGCTGAAACGGGAACAAGAACGGCTGGAGATGCCGTATGAAATTCAGAGCAACGCTCAGTTGCGAATTATTAATAAGAATCTTTTTTTGCCTCTCAGTCTATTAGTTGGTCCCAGTATGGCTCGCAGAATAGTAAATGAAATCCAGTCCAGAATCGGAGAGTGAACCCAGAATGGAAACCATACTAACTCCCCAGCAGCATCTAATCTTTGTAACCCTGACCAGTTATATGGCCATGCTGGGCGGAGTGCTGCTTTGGGGAGGCTTTATTTTAATGGGGATTATTTCACGGCGGCTGGAACTGGTTTACGGCATCATTACCCATTGGCAGTTTCAAATTATAGCTCCGCTGGGGTTGTTTATATATCTTATGATGCAATCCCTTGCTTCCTTGCGCCATCAGAATATGGGGCCCGTGGAACAATGGACGGGTTATACTTTATTGATATGGTCGGCCGGTCTTAGTCTATGGGGCATTTGCCGTTTTGGGCGGGTGCTGAAAATATTGGAGCGGGGGCGGGATTGAGATGTTGGATTCTTTATATCGGGCCAGTTTTTTTCTCTACGAAATTGGTTTTATACTGTTGGCCATAGCTTTATGGATCTACTCGCGATCCCTGTACAAGCTAAATCAAGCCCTGCGGCAGCCGAGCTTCTGGTTTTGGCCGGCCCTCGGCGCATTACTTTTGATAATCTGTGCTTCCAATCATTTCTACGTCTACTATTGGTTATCTCCCCAATATCTGCGCTACGAATCACGTCCTTTGTTAATTCTAATGTATATTTTAAAGACGCTATCCATGGGGAGTATTTTAATTGCCGGCTTGGCTCTGGCGGTCAGCAACCTGCTCTATTTAAGGAGGATTAGTAAATAATCGCCGGCGGATTAAATTATGGATATTGTCTCGAAAGACGTAGGGGCGCACGGCCGTGCGCCCCTACAACTGGCGAGGAGGCTATAACGAACGGCTAATATGTTACAAAAGAAACTATCTGAAATAACTTGACAGGATGATTGCCTGGTGATAGATTATAGTGAAGAATCTTTTTTTATGATTCTAAATTAATTTTTTGAGAGGAGAACGAGTATTTATGTCAGTGCAGGGAAAAGTAAAGTGGTTTAACAATTCTAAAGGTTTTGGTTTTTTAGAACAGGAGGGCGGTAAGGATGTATTTGTTCATTTTTCCGCTATCCAGGGCGACGGCTACCGTAATTTAGCGGAGGGGGAGAAAGTTGAATTTGATATTGTAGACAGCCCCAAAGGACCTCAGGCCGCCAACGTTAGAAAAGCAGAATAAATCCAGTCCTTGAGCCGGGCGGTTTCACCGCCTGAAAAAAATTTAAGAACGGTCTTTTTTAAAGGCCGTTCTTTTTTTTTGCAAAGTATAAAATCCACGGCCGGGGGGATTTCAGGGGGCGTACGCTGAAATCTAAATTGAATTTAAAATTTCCCCCTTTGGAAAAGGGGGAAACTGCTGTCATTATATCATAAGTCAACAACAAAGTCCGACTGGCTCCTAGGGCTGTAAATAATCCTTGCTTCATATAATTTAGTTGTGTTATAAAACCTTTCATATCTATCACTATCAAAGTGAGCAGGAGTTTCAGGTTGGACAGGAGGTTGGGAATGCTAAAGCCGGGTACAACCACGGGGATGATTTTAGGGAGCATAATAATGCTTATTTCGGCCGGGGGCTGCGGCGGCCGGGACGTTAAAGTTCTGGCCAAAGTCGGTGATCTGAAGATTACTACACAGGATTTTAAAATCGCTCTTTCCAATCTTCCGGAAAACTATAGTAGCCTAACGGGGTCTTATAAAGGTAAACGTAAAATCCTGGATAATTTAATAAAAAAAAATCTTTTAGTGCAGGAGGCCGAGCGGCGGCATTATCACCGGAGTCCGGAAATTAAAAAGGAAGTTAAGAAATTGCAAGCCGAAAATCGGCGGAAATTAAAGAAGGAGATCGAGAATCTGAAGGAACGCATGAGAGTCATTGACCGGCATGTTTACGAGAACGTAATGTTGGATAAACTAAACAGCCGTCTGAAAGAGGAAGGTCTTAAAGGAGTCCGGATTGCGGACTCGGAAATTAAAGTCTATTACCAGGATTATGCCCGCAAGATGAAGATAATTAATCCGGTGGTACAAGTGCCTGATCTCAAAAAAGTCCGGGGGCAGATTCAAGCTATTTTGGTAGAGGAGGAACTGCTCCAGCAACTGGGGAAGAAAAGTAAGGTTACGGTCCAGGAATTATTTTTCCGTGAAATATACGGGGACGAGAAAGATGCGGTTATCGACGATAATCCTTGAAATTAATCCCGGCCGCGCTAACCGCCGGTCTGAAAGGCACGCGTCATGCGACGAATCCTGATAGTACTGGGAGTTATGGCCGTCGGCCTGGGTTTATTTGCCTTAGGGTATTTTTCCAAAATAATCCTGATGCATTTATATCAGCCGCGGGTCCTGGCGCATGTGGACGGTATTGCAATTTCCGATGCGGAGTTGAAACGGGAAACCCTCTTTCTCAAAGTAAGCGAGAATGCCGGTCTTTCGGATATTACCCGCGAGGACGTGCTTAACCGGCTGATAAATGATAGATTGATCCTTAATGAGGCCGGCCGCCTGGGTCTTACGGTATCCAAGGAAGCCGTGGAAAATTATCTGAAGTCCTTTTGGGAGAACTACTCATCCCAGGAAGTTAATAACCTTCTCCGGGAACACCAGCTATCGGCTTCCGCCTGGCGGGAAATTATACGCCGACGGATTTTAATTGAGAAAGTTATTAAGCAGGCGGTGGAGAGCCAGGTACACATAACTCAGGATGAAGTGGAAGAATATTACTGGACGCATCTTTTGGAATTTTACCGGCGGCAGCAAGTACAGGCACGGCAAATCGTGGTAGAAACCCTGGCTCAGGCGGAATCCCTGAGAAATAAACTTGACGAGGGAGCGGACTTTAAAAGCCTGGCGGCTGAATATTCCCTGGGGCCGGAGAAGGACAAAGGGGGAGATTTAGGGTGGGTGGGTAAATCCGATCTGCCCCGGGTTTTTTCCCAAGTGCTGTTTAAAATGAGGGCGGGAGAAATCAGTAAACCGGTGGCTACGGAGTACGGTTACCATCTTTTTCTGCTGGAAGCACGAAAAAAAGGGGGGAAGATATCCCTGGAGCAGGCCAGAGACCAAATCGCCGGAAATTTAAAGATAAATAAAATTGAACAGGCTTTCCAGATATGGATGGAAGATTTACGGGCGCGGGCGAAAATTTCAATCGAGAATATTAGAGGTGTAAAATGAAAAACCAATACATAAGATGCAGTTTAGGAATTTTAAGCGGGTTGCTGGTAATTTTAAACGGTCCGGTCATAATGGCCGCAGCGCCGGAATCATCAGGAACCGTACCCAAAACCCAGGCTGAAATCAAGCCATCCGATGTGGGTATAATTTGGGAGCGGATAGAAATCAAGGTAGGCAATGAAGTTATTACCACCCTGGATATTGAGGACCCGCTCCGGCAGTTGCGGAAGCATTTTGGCCGCGAACTGCGGGGACCGGAACTGGAAAAGAAAATGAGCCAGACCCGGAAGCAGCATATTAAGCGGCTGGTGGAGGGCAAGTTGCTGCTGCTGGAAGCCCGGCAACAGGAGATAGAAATTCGGGATACCGTGGTTGAAGAGCAGGCCGAGAAAGAGATCAAATCATTGCGGGACCAATTTCCTTCGTCGCAAGAGTTTGAAAAGCAGTTATCCCGGGAACACCTGACCCGGCATGAACTTCGCAAGCAGCGTGAACAAATAGTTCGTGAGAATATGCTGCGCCAGCGTCTCATACAGATGAAACTACAGGAATTCAAGACCGGCACTGATATAGCAGATAAACAGCTTAAGCAGTATTATGCCCAGCACCCCGCCGAGTTTCAGCGCTTAAGCCGGGCGCGTTTGAGCCAGATTTACGTTGCGCATCCCGATTTAAGCCAGGATTCGGCAGCCTATAAACAGCGGGATGAACAGGCCAGGGCCAAGATTGAACGGGCTTTGAGAGAAATTAAGCAGGGCCGGGATTTTGGGGCCGTAGCCCGGTCATATTCCGAGCATCAGGCAACCGCCAAGAAAGGCGGAGAGCTGGGGTGGCTCGAAGCGGGTGATACCGGATTACCGGAATTCGACCGGGTAGTTTTTAAGCAGCTCCGGGTTAAGGATGTTTCGAAAGTTATTAATACGGCGCGCGGATATTTTATTGTGCGCCTGGAAGATAGGCAAGCCGGCGGCGTTGTTCCTTTTGAAGAGATCCGCGGCCGTATTCGCCAGCAACTAATGGCCGAGAGCGCGGAGCAGCGTTATCAGAATTGGATCAAAACCTTAAAAGAGAAATTCCAAGTTACTTACGCTAAAAAAGACGGGTAAATTTTCGGCGAGCATCATCTCCCCCGAAGCTGTAAGGGCGGACTTCCATGTCCGCCCTATGCCTGCCGCTTTTCTCCTAGACCTTCAGACAATTATTGCTTACAATAACCCGATTTGCAACCACAAGGGCGGACTCCTGTGTCTGCCCTATGTCAGCGAAGGAGAGTGCTATGCTAAAAATTGGAATTGTAGGCGCCAGCGGATATACCGGAGCGGAACTGGTGCGTTTATTAGCTCAACATCCGAAGGCGCAAGTAACTGCCCTGACCTCGGAAACCTATGCGGGAAAACGTCTGGCAGAGATTTATCCTGCCCTGGCAGCAGCCGGAGACAGGGAGCTCACCAAGCTGGCGCAAACCGAACTTAACTCAAAAAACGTGGACCTGGTTTTCCTGGCTTTGCCGCATGGAGAGTCCATGTCCCTGGCTCCCGGCCTGTTGGAGGCCGGGGTGAAGGTTATAGATCTTTCCGGGGATTTCCGGTTTCCGGATACCTCGGTTTATGAAAATTGGTACCAACGAAAACATGTTGCCCCGGAAATAGCCGCCCGGGCGGTTTACGGCTTGCCGGAGTTATTCAGGAAAGAGATCAAAGATGCGGACTTGATTGCGAATCCCGGCTGCTATGTCACCTCAGCCGTGCTGGCTTTATATCCCTTGCTGGAATCGGGCTGGGTGGAGAGCCGGTCTATTATAATTGATGCCAAGTCCGGTCTCAGCGGCGCGGGCCGCAAAGCCGGATCGGAAACCATGTTTACGCGGGTCTCAGAGAACGTAATGCCTTACAAAATGGCCGGTGTCCATCAACATACGCCCGAGATAGAGCAGGCTTTGAGCCGGGCCACGGGGCAGGAAGTCCGAGTTACGCTATCTCCTCAAATGGTGCCGGCCCGCCGAGGGATTCTTTCCACAGTCTATGCCAGACTTAACCGCCAGGCTGCCACCGGAGAGCTGATTGAATTATTCCGGAGCCGGTATAGCCAGGAACCTTTTATCCGGGTCAAGGACCAGGCGCAGCCCTGGCCGGACTTGGCTGCGGCAGTGGGCTCGAACAATTGTATCCTGGGTGTGGCAGCGGATGCACGCATTGGACTGGCAGTAGCAGCCGGGTCTATTGATAATCTGGTAAAAGGGGCTTCGGGTCAGGCTATTCAGAACATGAATATTTTGTTCGGTTGGGATGAAACTATGGGACTGCCGCAAAGCGGGCTCATACCATGAAATTTAAAATAACTTCAAAACACGGAGTAGTGGCAGCCAAAGGGTTTAGGGTAAGCGCGGTTTCCGGAGGTATTAAAAAATCAGGACAGAACGACATGGCCTTGCTGGTATCTGAAGGTCCGGCGCACGCTGTTGGTATCTTTACCAGCAATCGGCTGCCAGCCGCCCCGGTTCAGGTGTCCCGGGAGCATTTACGAACGTCTTCCGTACATCGTGCGGTTCTATTAAACGCCGGATCAGCCAATGCCTGTACAGGTCAGGCCGGACTGAAGGATGCCAGCCGTCTTTGCGCTGGCGTAGCCGAAAGCATAGGCTGCAAATCCCGGGAAGTGCTGCTGGCTTCCACTGGCGTGATAGGTACGCGCCTGCCGGTTAATCGCATGCTGGGCGCTTTACCGCAAGCAGTCGGCCGGCTTTCCCGAAAGAACGGACTGGAAGCGGCACGGTCTATTATGACCACGGATACGGTGCCCAAACAGGCCGAAACCTCGGTGGTGATTGAGGGAACGCGGGTCAGAATCGGAGGCATGGCCAAAGGTTCGGGCATGCTTCACCCCCGTATGGCTACTATGCTGGCGGTTATCACCACGGATATGCGGATCGGGCGGAAGGATTTACACGCTGGTTTGAAAACCGCCGGCGCCGGGTCTTTCAATGCCATCAGTATTGACGGCCAAACCTCAACCAATGACACAGTTTTTCTTCTGGCCAACGGGGCTGCCGGTTTGAGAACAGGACAACCCGGTCTATCCGCTTGCCGGGACTTTTTAGAGGCCTTAACCGAGGTGATGGACACCTTAGCCCAGAGTATAGTATACGATGGAGAAGGAGCCGGAAAATTTATTGAAATCCAGGTACAAGGCGGCCGCTCGGAGCCGGAAGCCATGATCGCGGCCCGGGCGATTGGAGATTCGCTGCTGGTCAAAACGGCTATGCATGGCGAGGACGCCAATTGGGGACGGATTTTACAGTCCCTGGGTGCGGCGGATATTAAGCTGGCGCCGAATAAGATAAAGGTGAAGATAAACCGCGTGCCACTGGTTAGCCGGGGCGTAGACGCAGGAACCCCGTGGATCCAGGCTAATCGCGCGCTTCGCAGCCGGCAGATCACCATTACAGTGGACCTGGGAGTGGGCCGGGGCCGGGCCCGCTACCGGACCTGTGACCTTTCGAGCAAATATGTAGAGATTAACGCGGCATACCGGAGCTGAGTATTAAGGTCATTTATAGGATATTTATGCTGAATCATATTTTGCCTTGCTAAAAAGAAGCGTTCATGGTACATTTCACCATGTCTCAAAAAGACATCTTCTACGCTACTGCGACGAGTTTAGCTTCCGATGGAACAATCGGAAGACAAATGACGGGGAAAGGGCCGAAGCCGCCATTAAGGGAATGGTTGGCAAAAGACTAGCTTATAAAAGTTAGTGAAATACGGGCTAAAAATTTCAATGAATTTGTGTTTTCTCTAAGAAAATTTGGTATACTAAAAGGCATATATACCGATGTTGTAATTGTACGGAAAGGAGGCAATAAAGATGGCCTTAAAGGATGAATTTCAATATTATTTAGATCACCAGAATGAATTGGTAAAACAATACAATGGAAAATATATTGTAATTAAGAACCAAAAAGTAATAGGTTCTTATGATAATGAGTTAACGGCTGTGCAAAAAACATCTAGAGATCATGAATTAGGTACTTTTTTGGTTCAAAAATGTGAACCAGGTTCTTCCAGTTACACCCAAACTTACCATTCGAGGGTCACTTTTGCCTAATTTACCTCCGCACGCTAGTTTTGTCACTAAAAATCGTGGTGGATTATTTAGGGAATTAAAATCCGTTGTTTATATAACTCCAGCGTTTGAGCCATCAAAAGAACCAATTCCTGCTGGAAAAAAATATAATGCTATTTGGGATACTGGAGCCTCATGTTCGGTTATTACAAAAAAGGTTGTGGACGATCTTAGCTTAAAATCTATTGGCATAATTGAAGTAAGTACAGCAAACGATAAACGGATGAGTAATGTTTATATTATAAGTATGGGGTTGCCGAATAAAGTTGGGTTTCCTTGGCTTCGGGTAACCGAAGGGGGTCTTTCTAATATAGATGTCCTTGTCGGGATGGATATAATTAGTCAGGGAGATTTTGCTGTTTCAAGTTATAATGGAAATACAGCTTTTACATATAGACATCCTTCCTGCGAATGTATTGACTTTGTCCAACAAACCAACGATTCTAAAATATACCGCGCCCCAATAACTCCTGGAAGAAATTCACCTTGTTCATGTGGGAGCGGTAATAAATACAAACATTGTTGTGGCAAGGGAAAATAAATATGAACATTAAAAAGAAGTCTGCCAAGTCCCTCCTTGGTAAAAATAAATCCAAAAAATATGAAAAACCACTCTCACTTCATCCCATAAAGCCAGAAGAAGCCTTAAAACTGTTTATGCAGGTTGATCCCAAGAAAGTTCAATCTAAATAGACTTCTTAATTATTAGAATATTGCATTGTATGCAAAGTGCATAATTCCGAATTCTTTTTATAGAATATAAGCTATATTATGTATAGCTTATATTCTATAATCCGCCAATTATTCCGCTTCCTGTTTATTTTTGGTTAGGGAAAGCCCAATCCAAGGAGTCTGTCGGACTTAGGCACAAAAGCGGGTTTTAAGCACTCTTCCCCCTTTGAAAAAGGGGGATTGAGGGGGATTTTGAACAGATAGTTGTGCGTTTTTTCAATAAATCCCCCTGCCCCCTTTACAAAAGGGGGAGAATGACTTAAGTTCGACAGACTGCTAGACGGGTACGGCGTCCATTTTGTCACCCCGGCGAAAGCCGGGGTCTAGGAAGTGTTTTTTTGTATTACAATGCTTTTCTGGATTCCGGCTTTCGCCGGAATGACGACCTGGGAATTGTTTTTCGCAACATCACCAATCATTTTCACATTTCTCCACTTTCCTCTTGCAGATAGATGAAACCTATGTTATATATCTTTGATTCAAATTCTCACGCGGCCGGACTGTTCCGGAGGTGCCTGGCAACAGGTTCCGAAACAGGGTGATGGCCGCGGCGGATAAACCAAATTGAGAGGGGAAAAAAGTATGGCAAATGTTTCCATGAAGCAATTATTAGAAGCCGGGGTCCATTTTGGACATCAGACGCGTCGTTGGAACCCTAAGATGGCCCGTTATATTTACGGTGAACGCAACGGTATTTACATTATAGATCTGCAAAAAACCGTAAAAAAACTGAAGGAAGCCATGAAATTCATACGTGAAATAGTCAGCCGGGGCGAGAAAATTCTTTTTGTGGGTACCAAGAAACAGGCCAAGATTTCCATTCAGGAGGAAGCTGCCCGTTGCGGAATGTTTTTTGTTAGTCAGCGTTGGTTGGGCGGTACGCTGACTAATTTCCAGACTATCAAAAAAACCATTACGAGAATGAAGGACCTTGAGCTCCACCTGGAAGACGGATCTCTGGAGAAACTTCCCAAAAAAGAGCGGTTGCATCTGGCCAAGGAACTGGCTAAAATGCAGCGCTCGGTTGGCGGAATTAAGGACATCGAAGCTCTGCCCGGGGCGATGTTTGTGGTAGATACCAAGAAAGAACACAACGCACTTCTCGAAGCCCGGAAATTGGGTATTCCGATTGTGGGAGTCGTGGATTCTAATTGTGATCCGGACGAGGTGGATTATATTATACCGGGTAATGACGATGCCATCCGCGCCGTCCGGCTGATTTCAAGCATGATCGCTGAGTCCGCGCTGGAAGGCGAGGAGATCCGGCGCCGGGAATTAGAAAGACAAAAGAAAGAAGCGGAAGATGCCGGTGAGTCGAAAGATACCGGTGAGTCGGAAGATGCGGGTGAGTCGGAAGATGCCGGTAAGTTGGAAGATGATGAGAAAGCTGTAAAGACGGAAACGGGCGGGGAAGTTGGCGGAATCCAGGCAGTAAAAGAGCCCGGAGCAGGCCCGCAGCCGGCGGCTGATGAAAGCAAACTACCGCCGGAGCAGGATGTTCCCGCAGCCAACGATACTACGGATGAATCTCCGGTAGAAGTGTAAAAGCAGGGAGGAGAAAATAAAGAGTATGAGTATTTCAGCAACGATGGTAAAAGAACTACGCGAAAAAACCGGTGTCGGAATGATGGAATGCAAAACCGCGCTAAAGGAAAGCGAGGGTGATTTAGAAAAGGCGGTGATATATCTTCGCGAACGCGGACTGGCGAGCGCGGCCAAGAAAGCCGGGCGGGTGGCAGCCGATGGGACGGTGACAGCCTATATTCATGCCGGGGGCAAGCTGGGGGTTTTAATAGAGCTAAACTCTGAAACTGATTTTGTGGCTAAGACCGAGGATTTCCAAAAACTGGCGCGGGACTTAGCCATGCATGTGGCAGCAGCCCATCCGCTATATGTAAGACGGGAGGAAGTGCCGGCCGAGGTTATCCAGCAGGAGCGTGAAATTTTTAAAGCCCAAATGGCGGAAGCTAAAAAACCGGCGGAAATCATGGAAAAAATTATTGCCGGAAAACTGGATAAGTATTTTGAAGAGCATTGCCTGCTGGAGCAGAATTTTGTCAAAGAGCCGGATAAAAAAATCAGCCAGTTGATAGGGGAAATGGTGGCCAAAGTCGGAGAGAATATTCAGGTCCGCCGTTTTATGCGCTTCAAGGTGGGAGAGGAGTAGTTTCCATAGTGTCCCCGCCGCGAGCGAAGCCGAAATACCGGCGTATTCTGTTAAAATTATCCGGAGAAGTTTTGTCCGGGGAAAATGGATTCGGCGTTGATCAACAAGCCGTGGGATGGATGGCGCAACAGATCGCCGGGCTTAAGCAGTTGGGCGTGGAAGTTGCGATAATAATCGGCGGCGGAAATATTGTGCGCGGAATACGGGCGGCTTCCCAGGGCATGGACCGCATGACTGCGGATTATATGGGCATGCTGGCCACGGTTATCAACGGACTGGCTATTCGGGACGGACTTGAGAAGCTTCGCATTCCGGTGAGAGTACATACTGCGGTGGAAATCCCGAAATTGGCCGAGACATATTATGCGCGCCGGGTGGTTAGTCAATTAAAAAAGGGACGGGTAGTAATTCTAGCCGGGGGTACCGGCAGTCCTTATTTTTCGACTGACACGGCAGCCGCCTTACGGGCGGTGGAAATCGGCGCAGAGGTTATACTTAAAGCCACCAATGTAGACGGTGTTTACTCCGCCGATCCGCATAAAGATCCCCGGGCCCAACGCTTTAAGGAAATAGAATACATGGAAGTTGTGCGGCGCCGATTGCAGGTTATGGATATCACGGCCATTACACTTTGCATGGAAAATCATATTCCCCTGATAATTTTTAATTATAAACACGGAAGCAATATCCGGGATGTAGTACTCGGAAAGCGTATTGGTACCCTGGTGCATTAAATTACTCCGCCCTGAAGGGTGGAGAATTTGATCCTAGGAGCCTGTCGGGCTTAGGCACAAAAGCGGGTTTTAATCACTCTTCCCCCTTTGAAAAAGGGGGATTGAGGGGGATTTTGAACAGATAGGTGTGCGTTTTTTCAATAAATCCCCCCGGCCCCCTTTACAAAAGGGGGAGAAAAACTTAAGTCCGACAAACTCCTAGTAAGACAAGGGACAGAGAATTTTGGAGGTGAAAAATGCCGGTTGGTGATACGCCCGAAACGGTCTATCAAGAGACAAAAAACCGCATGTCCAAGACTTTGGAGGTGCTAAAGCATGAATATGCTGCGGTTCGGACCGGGCGGGCCTCAGCAGCCATATTAGATACTGTTCGGGTTGATTACTATGGCAGTTCCATGCCCATAAACCAGGTTGCCTCGGTCGGCGGACCGGATGCCCGCACCCTGGAGATTAAACCTTGGGATGGAAGTATTTTACCGGAAATGGAACGTGCAATTTTAAAAGCCAATCTCGGCATTACTCCCATGAACGACGGTAAGATTATTCGTCTGGTTTTTCCTCCCCTAAACGAGGAACGCCGGCGCGAATTAGTAAAACAAGTTTGCAAAATAGCCGAGGAAATACGGGTGGAAATTCGCGGTCACCGCCGCCGGGCTATGGAGAGCCTCAAAACCATGAAAAAGGAGAAAGCCCTGGGCGAGGACGAGGAAAAAGCCGCGGAGCAAAAGATTCAAAAATTAACCGAAGAGTATATTACCCAGGTTGATGAAACTACCCGGCATAAAGAGCAGGAGTTAATGGAAGTTTAAATTGAGCCGCTACCTTGCTCCGGCGTCCGGCCAGCCAAAGAAAAAATGACAGCGTCCTCCCAGACTTCCCATATGAAAATACACCTGGATACTAAATGTCTCCCCCGGCATATTGCTGTCATTATGGACGGTAACGGCCGCTGGGCCAGGCGCCGCGGTCTCCCACGCGTGGAAGGCCACCGGGAAGGCATGAATTCCGTACGCAGTATTATTCAAACTTGCGGTGAGATAGGAGTTTCCTATTTAACCTTGTACGCCTTTTCCACCGAGAATTGGAAGCGTCCCCGCGGCGAGATCCGGTTTCTCATGAAGCTTTTAGTGGAATATTTCAAGCGGGAGATTTCCGAGCTGCATGGCCGGGGTGTGCGCATTCGTATGCTGGGAAGGCGGGAGCCCATACCGGCCGGAGTTTTAACCAGCATTGATAATGCTGTGAGGCTAACCCGCGATAATCGCGGGTTGAATCTCAATCTGGCGTTTAATTACGGGGGGCGCCGGGAAATACTGGACGCGGTCGATACCTGGCTGCAAATGAAGCCGCGTCCCGGATTGACCGAAGAAATATTCAGCCGGGTTTTGTATACGGGCGGCATTCCGGATCCGGATTTGCTGATAAGAACCTCGGGTGAATACCGTATTTCCAATTTTCTGCTCTGGCAGCTGGCCTATGCCGAGATTGTAGTCAGTCCGGTTTTATGGCCGGCTTTTCGCCGGCCGGAATTAATGCAGGTTCTGGCCGAGTATCAGCGCCGCGAGCGGCGCTTCGGCGGAGTGAGGCCGGTCCATGCTTAAACGGATAATCGTGGCTCTGGTGTTTCTACCGGCCTTTGTATGGTTACTTACCCTGCCAAACCCGGAACCTTTTTTTGTTTTTTACTTCCTGCTGCTGGCAGCCGCTTTGCTGGAAATGGGACGGCTGATCCAGGCACGCGGTCTGAGCCTGAGATGGAGCATAAGCCTCCCCATAGTTATGCTAATGTGCCTGGCGGCCGGTTATTGCCGGGAACTGGGGAATGTTTTTTCCTGGTCGTCCGGTACCATGCTCTGGACAATCATTATCAGCGCCGTGCTTTTATTGAGCCTGCGCGAAATATTGTTCGGCCGGATTGAAACCATTTTTTTAAATATCAGCGCCAATGTTCTGGCAATCTTAATCATCGGCGGCATGGGAAGTTTCGTCTTTCTGCTGCGCGGTCTGCCGCAAGGGTCATGGTGGCTTTGTATCCTGTTTGGTTTTAATTGGATCTACGACGGCGGGGCCTTGTTCTGTGGAAAATATTTCGGGCGGCATAAATTGGCACCGGCCATATCGCCGGCTAAGACCATAGAGGGTTTAATCGGCGGAATTGCGGTTAACGCCGTAATTGCGATTATAGCTTATCTCACATTTCTTCCCCCCACGCTGGGTTTCTCCCTGGCCGGATTTGCGGGCTTGGGAATGCTGATGGGTTTGCTGGCTCAGGCCGGTGATCTGCTCGAATCAGTGCTCAAGCGTTGGTCGGGAACCAAGAACTCTGCGGGATTTATTCCCGGACATGGCGGAGTACTTGATAAAATTGACAGCAGCTTTTTTACCGCCCCCTTGCTTTATGCCGTGGCGCGGATATTAATGGGCGCATGAGCCGCGGGCGGGGGATAATACTGCTCGGGTCTACGGGTTCCATAGGCCGCTCCACGCTCGAAGTTGTGGCCCGCCATCCCGGCCGCTGGAGAATAATTGCCCTGGCAGCCAATAGTAATATAAGGCTGCTGCTTCGCCAGACGAAAATCTTCAAACCCCAAGTCATCGCCATCGCCGATCCCGGGGCGGCGGAAAAAATACAGGAGACCTTTAGAACCTGGAACCGGCCGCCCCGGGTATTGGCCGGCCGCCAGGGTATCCGGAAAGCCGCAACGCTTCCCGGGGCGGACCTGGTAGTTTCGGCTATCGTGGGCACTGCCGGATTATTGCCGACATTGGATGCAATCCGGTCCGGAAAAGATATCGCTCTGGCCAACAAGGAAACCCTGGTCATGGCCGGAGATTTAATTATTCGGGCGGTGAAAAAATACGGAGTAAAATTATTGCCCGTGGATTCCGAACACGCGGCTTTGGCGCAATGCCTGCGCGGGCATGAAGGTGTTCCGGTGCGCCGTTTGATTTTAACCGCCTCGGGCGGACCTTTTGCTCAAGTCCCGGCCGCGCAGCTGCGAAAAGTTACAGCGCAGAAGGCGCTCCGACATCCGACCTGGTTAATGGGGCCTAAGATTACGGTGGACTCCTCCACCCTGATGAATAAAGGCCTGGAAGTTATCGAAGCGCACCATCTTTTTGGCATCCCCTATGACCGGATTGAGGTGGTTATTCATTCTCAGAGTATTGTGCATTCCCTGGTGGAATTCATCGACGGTTCAGTCCTGGCGCAAATGTCCTCGCCGGATATGCGGCTGCCGATCCAGACCGCTTTGACAGATCCAGAAAGAATCAGCGGGATGGTCAAGCCGCTGAGATTTAAGTCCGGCCTGGATTTGAGTTTTGGTCCTCCGGATCACCGGCGTTTTCCCTGCCTGCGAATAGCTTGCCAAGCCGGCCAAAGGGCCGGGACCGCGCCCACGGTATTAAACGCGGCTAATGAGACGGCAGTCCAGGCTTTTCTTGACCGCCGGCTCGATTTCATGGGGATTCCCCGGGTGGTTTCCCGGGTCTTGCGAAGACACCGGAACAACGAGAAAGCGAATATAAAAAACATACTGAAAGCGGATGCCTGGGCGCGGGGTGCCGCAAAGGAGGCAATAAAATGCAGTTTATGACTATTCTATTCGGAGGGCTGGTTGTTTTAGGGGTTTTGATATTTGTTCATGAGTTGGGCCATTTCCTGACAGCCAAGGCCGGCGGGATTCGGGTCTTGAAATTTTCCCTGGGTTTTGGGCGTAAATTGCTCGGCTTTAAATGGAAGGGAACCGAATACCTGATCTCCATGCTGCCATTGGGCGGATATGTAAAGATGGCGGGTGAAAGTCCTCAGGAAGCGAATTTTGAGGCCTTTCAGCCGGGTGATTATTTTTCGCGGCCCTGGTGGATACGATTTTTAGTCTCACTGGCCGGACCAACGGCTAATTTCTTGACCGCGATTTTGGTGCTCGGCATGCTTTTTTGGATTGGGTTTATGGTTCCTTTGGCGCCTCCCCAGATTACGCTGGTTGAAAAAGATTCTCCGGCCGCTGCGGCCGGCATAATATCCGGGGATGTTATAACCGCTCTGGAAAACCAACCGGTAGAGGATTGGGGGAAATTTGCCGGCCGGTTAAACCAACTTTGCAGCGAGCGTAAGGGCGGCGTAATCAAATTGACAATTAAGCGTCAAGACCGGAATTATGCCCGCTCCGTGACTCCGGCTTGGGATGAAAAATTAGAGCGCTGGCGTTTGGGAGTTGCGATTGCCCCGGCGGCTACCAGTATTATTGACAGGGTTTATGTCGGCACTCCGGCCGAACTGGGGGGAGTTAAAAAGGGCGACCGGATTATAGCGATAGAAGGAGAGCCGATTTGGACCAAACATGAGTTTCAAACCCTGGTTTGGCCCCGGGCTGAGCAGCTTACCCGGATTAGCATTCAACGCGGAGAACAAGAACTGGAACTGCAAGTAAAGCCCATGGTCCAGCACCTGCCGGAGCAGGGCCGGGTGGGCGTTATTGGGGTCAGTTTCCAGGGTTCGGGCCAGGAACAGAAAATCAGGTATCCTTTTTTTCAGGCTTTTAACCTGAGTGTTCAGCATACTCGCAATATTTCAAAAATGATATTAGTTTCGCTCGGACAGATGGTAACCGGCCAGATATCAGCCAAGGATTCGATAGGCGGTCCGATCACTATTATACGCATGGCTGGTCAGGAAGTCCGGGCCGGGATGAAAAATTTCCTTTTTTTCCTGGCCGGCATCTCTATTATGCTGGGAATCCTTAACCTGCTGCCTATACCGATTTTAGACGGCGGAACCATGGTCTTCTTTATCATCGAAGGAATTATACGGCGTCCGCTCCCGATTAAAGTCCAGGAAGTATCCCAGCAGATCGGATTTGCGCTATTAATCGCGCTCATGGTTTTCGCCACCTATAATGATATTTACAAACTGATTGCTTCCATGCTGGGCGGGAAACCTTGAGTCGTGCCCATCACCTGAGGACCTGCCGCGTCCGGGTGGGCCATCGGATAATAGGTCACGGAGCGCCGGTACTGGTGCAATCCATGACCAATACCCCGACGGCTGACGCGCGCGCCACCCTGGCCCAGATCCGCGGTCTGGCTTCGGCCGGATGCGAGCTTATCCGCGTGGCAGTGCCGGATAATTCGGCGGTGGCGGCTCTGCCTCGAATTATCCAGGGATCGTCCCTGCCCGTTATTGCTGATATTCATTTTGACCATACCCTGGCGCTGGATGCAATTGCCGCCGGGGTGGCCAAGGTACGTATTAATCCGGGAAATATGGGACAAGATAAGTCCTTGCTGGTGGCCCGGGCCGCAGCCGCGGCCGGAAAATCGGTTCGGATCGGAGTGAATGCCGGATCGCTACCGGAACGCGACCGTAAAAAAACCAAAACTCCGGAAGCTTTGGGACGGCTTATGGCACGAACGGCTTTAAGCTATGCCCGGGCTTTTGAAAAAACCGGGTTGCGGGAAATAGTGCTTTCCGTAAAAGCCTCGGATATCCAAACCACAATCGCGGCCTATCGCAGCTTGGCTGAGAAAAGCCGCTGGCCCCTGCATCTGGGCATCACCGAGGCGGGAGATGAATTGGCCGGCGCTGTAAAAACCGCGGCAGGCTTAAGCCCACTGCTTCTGGACGGGATCGGAGACACCTTGCGGGTTTCACTTACAGCTGATCCGGTGCAAGAAATTAGAGTGGCTGATCTGCTATTGAGCGCCACCGGAGTTCGCCGCAGGGGAATTGAAATTATCTCCTGCCCTACCTGCGGGCGTACCACGCTTGATCTGGCCGGAATAGTAAAACAGGTCAAGCAGGCCTTGGCCGGAGAAACCAAACCCCTGACCGTGGCAGTTATGGGATGCGTGGTCAATGGTCCGGGTGAGGCCCGGCACGCGGATTTCGGTTTGGCCGGCGCGCCGGATGGATCGTTTATGCTATTTGCCAAGGGGCGGCCCCTGCGCCGCGTGCCAATAGCCCGTGCCGTTGCGGCTTTAAAGGCGGAAGTGGATAAAAAAAAGAAAGGCTGTGATTGAAATATGCGCTGGAGCAGAACCCTGCTGGAAACCATAAAAGAAAATCCCTCGGAAGCCGAGGTGGCCAGCCACCAACTCATGGTGCGGGCCGGTATGATCCGTAAAGTGGCGGCGGGCCTATACGATTATCTGCCCCTGGGCTGGCGGGTCATGCGGAAGATTGAACAAATTGTTCGTGAGGAAATGGATGCGGCCGGCGCCTTGGAAGTCCAGATGCCCATACTCTCTCCGGCTGAAATGTGGCAGGAGACCGGACGCTGGACCCAGTACGGCGCGGAACTATTCCGGATTAAGGACCGCCACGGAAGAGAGTTTGCCTTAGGGCCTACTCACGAAGAAGTTATTACGGACATAGTGCGGCGCACGGTGCGTTCTTACCGCCAACTGCCGGTTAATCTCTATCAAATTCATACCAAATTTCGCGATGAAATACGTCCCCGTTTTGGAGTGATGCGAGCCCGGGAATTTATCATGAAGGATGCCTACTCTTTTGACCGCGATGAGATTGGCGCTGAAGCTGCTTACGACAAAATGTTCCAGACCTATCAGCGGATTTTCCAGCGTTGTGGCCTGCGTTTTAAAGCCGTAGAAGCGGATTCCGGAAGCATAGGCGGTTCTTTTTCTTCCGAATTCATGGTCCTGGCCGAGACCGGGGAGGAAGCCATTGCCAGCTGCACACAATGCAATTATGCGGCCAATATTGAAAAAGCAGTGGGAAAACTTCCGGTTATTTCCCCGGAAGAAACGCCGATTACTATGGAGATGGTCAGCACTCCGGGCAAACACACGGTAGAGGAGGTCGCGGAGTTTCTCCAGGTTCCCATCAGCCGTTTAGCCAAGACCTTGATTTACGCGGTAGACAAAATCCTGGTGGCAGTAGTAATCCGCGGGGACCGCGAAGTGAACGAAGTGAAGTTGAAAAACGCCCTGGGCGCCCAGGAACTGGTCCTGGCCGGCCCGGAGCAGATCCAAGCGGCGACTGGAGCGCCAGTCGGTTTTGCCGGTCCCTGCGGGCTTCAGGGAGTGGGCCGGATTCTTATGGACGACTCCCTGCATCAGGCGGTTAACCTTGTAACCGGAGGGAATCGCGCGGATACCCATGCCCAGGGAGTTAATCCCGGCCGGGATTTCCAACCGACCCAAATACTTGATCTAAAAAATGTCCGAGCCGGGGACCTGTGCCCGAAATGCAGTGCCGTGCTCACGCTAGAAAGAGGAATTGAAGTGGGGCATGTATTTAAACTGGGAATGAAATATTCCCGGGCCATGCGGGCCGTGTTTCTGGATGAAGGAGGAGAGGAACATTTTTGCGTGATGGGTTGTTACGGCATAGGCGTTTCGCGCATCGCTGCGGCGGCCATCGAGCAAAACCATGATGAGCATGGCATAATCTGGCCCCTGGCGATCGCGCCCTATCAGGTTGTACTGCTCCCGGTCTCGCCCAAAGATCCCAGAGCAGCGGAGATGGCGGAAGAGGTTTACGCAGAGATGCAGGCCGCGGGCGTGGAAGCATTGCTGGACGACCGCGACGAACGGGCCGGAATTAAATTCAAGGATGCCGACTTAACCGGCATCCCGATTCGTTTGACCTTCGGAAGAGGCGTAGCTGAGAACATGATCGAGTTAAAGCGGAGGGATACCGGAGCAGTGGAAATGGTTTCCCGGACGGAGATTGCAGCCCGGGTGAAAGCTCTGTGTGAGAAAATGGCGGGACTATAAAACGTCAGTAACCGGATGCCGGGCTGTGTAACCGATCATTTACTTGCAAATCTAAATTTAGCTTTCTTTTGATCGCTTTCTTCCTCTAAGATTATCAGTTTAGTAATCATTTCATCTAAAAAGGAATTGATTAGCTCGTTATCAACTTCCAGAAATTCCTCGTCGGTTATTTCTTGCAGAAGATTTTGGGCATTTACCTGCGTAATTCCACTCATAATTTCACCCATTAAGAATATCTGTATCATATCATCTAAAAAAGAATTGATTAGTTTATCATCAACTTTCAGAAATTCCTCGTCAGTCATTTCTTGCGAAAGATTTTGGGCATTTACCTGCGAGATTCCACCCATAAGCCCACTTATTAAGAATATTTGTATCATAAAAACCAGCAAACAGATTTTTTTAATCATTACTTTTCACCACCTTTAGTAATTTAGTTGAACCTTCTATTTAATATAAGCATTTTGTATGCCAATTTTTAAGATGAATTATAATTTGAAGATTTGCCCGAAAAACGCGAAATTTTCGAGAAAAAAACTATTATAAGTTTTTTTGTAATTATTAATTTTTAAAATAAAATAGGGAAATTATTCCATAAAATAAACATTCAAATATCCATCCTATCCTTTCAAAATTCCTGGTATGGTCAAAAGTTTTTGACTTTATTTCTTAAAAACAAAATCCATTCAAAAAAAGACCTGGAAAATAATAAAAATATTTCCTGAATATCTGCTACTTACATGCTGGTATGACAAAAAAATGCATTATGACACAGCATCCCAAAAGGGGGATATTAAGGCTAATGATTAATGAACCGATAGTGATAAGATATTTTGTTGCAAAAAAGATAACTATTCAATACAATATAATTGTATATATTATAGATGTATTAACTATAATACATAGGGGACTAAAAGGGGTTAATCGCGAAATGGGTTTTCAATCAGTAATAGAAAATAAAAACCTTAAACGCATAGGTTTCATCTTTGCGGGTTTAACCATATTCCTGCTTTTAGTCTATGGCGTTTATTCCTTTAGCATTTCTCTTTTGGCGAAATCCTATACTCAAAGAGGATTACGTGCCTTGGAGGAAAATAACTTATTGCCGGCAAAAAAGTATTTTATAACGGCTTTAAGTAAGAATGCCCGTTTTTTGCCGGCCTATATTAATCTTGGCGTGGTTTACGAAAAAGAGAAAGAATTTCTTCAAGCTATTCATGCCTATGAAAAAGTGCTCAAATTAACCGGCAATCCTAAGTTTCTCCAGCTTGCCCGGTATCGACTGGCTTCCATCTACAATGATGCTTCCCTTCAGCCGCCGATCCGGGAACCGGATTGGTTTAACCAGGGGATTAAACATCTTGAAATTCTCGTCAAAGATGACCCCGGGAATCCGCGCTATCACCTCCTCTTGGGTTTTGCCGCTTTCAACGCCGCCAATCCGGGAAGAGGCTTTCAAGCACTCAGCCGGGCCTCAAAGCTGGCAGCCGGACCAGAGCAGCTTTGGGTGCATGAGAAATTATTGGAATTTTATCTTAAAATTAATCTGGCCTCGCGGGCGCAAGCGGAACGGGAGATTCTCGATAAATTTAAACCGGCAGTAACAAAATGAATTTCTTTGGAAGCAAGATTAACCGACCGGTTTTAGTGATGATATTTATGGGTTTTTTCCTGGCCTTAACCATGCTGGTGCTGGCCTTTGTAACCAATCAGTCGGCGGACGTGGTTATTGGGCATGCAACTCTTAATCAAAACGGAATTAATGGTCAGGACCCTTTCAGCCATACCCTCCACATCCCTTCTTCGGTCTACACCGATGGGACCAAACTTTATATCGCTGACGGCGGCAACCACCCGCAAGACCCACTCTCCGCTGCGGATAAGCAGTCATCCCCCTTACTGATGCTGCAGGTGCCATTCCCGGCGTGTTGCTGAGATGTTACTATTTTACCAATAAAGTCCTTCCCCTCGAGAGACTGTGTCATTATAGCTTTTTAAAGTTGTCATCCCGGACTTGATCCCTGGACGAAACCATCCAGGACAGGCAGGACAGGCCGGGATACAGGACACATACTGCTTATATTGCAATGATTTCCTGGATTCCGGCTTTCGCCGGAAAGACAAAAAAAATGAACAAATTTGAATTATGATACAGCATCCCAAAGTGTGGATATTAAGGCTAATGGTTAATGAGATAGTAGTGATAAGTTATTTTGTTGTAATAAAAGATAATTATTTGATATAATATAATAGACTATTTTATAGATAATTTTTCTAATTATAATGTCATAATTTTACGAAAGATTAAATTGAATTTATATAAAGCACTAAATAAACATAAAAGCATTCAGTTGTATTTTACCATCATGAACAGCTAAATAGTATATGTTGCGGAAAGGTTAATTTTATTGGATTTTCCGCGTTGTATCATTCCGGGCGCAACGAGGCAAAGCTGGGTTTTATACTTGCTCCTATATAGATCCAGTAAAAGTTTTTTATAAATAATGTGCATGATTTAATGCCAACGGTATGATGATCATTTGAGGCGGTAGCAGGAATGAAAAAAATCGTATTAAGTTCAACATGGTTTCTTTTATATCTATACCTCTTGATTCGAGTTCCATTGGTTTGGGGCGATTGGGTCCAGGACGGTGGGAGTTTGAACGTGAATACAGGCATCAGTGCACAACTCTCTACTATAGCGATCTCCAATGGTACACCATATGTGGCTTGGCTTGAAGTCATGCAAATCTATGTGAAACATTATAACGGCACCGCCTGGGTACAGAATGGCGGGAGTCTGAATGTGAATACAGGCTGCAGTGCAGAATATCCTAGTATTGCTATGTCCAGTGGGACACCATATGTGAGCTGGCACGAAATGTATAACTCCCGATTCCAAATTTATGTCAAGCATTATAATGGGAGCAGCTGGGTCCAGGATGGCGGATCATTAAATCTGAATATGGACTATCACGCAAGAGATCCTAGTATTGCTATATCCAATAATACGCCGTATGTGACCTGGAGTGATTCCGCTGGCGGTACAATTCAAATTTATGTCAAGCATTACAATGGCAGCAACTGGGTCCAGGACGGTGGAAGCCTGAATGTGAATACAGGCCAAAATGCAGAATATCCTGATATTGCTATTTCTAATGGTACTCCGTATGTGACTTGGCAGGAATACCCCAGCCCATATCAAATCTATGTGAAGCATTTTAATGGGAGTAACTGGGTTCAAGACGGTGGAAGCCTGAATGTGAATACAGGCCAAGATGTACATTATCCGAGTATTGCTATATCCAATGGTACGCCGTATGTGAGCTGGGAGGAATCCAACGGCACTTCAAGTCAAATATATGTGAAACATTATAATGGCAGCAGTTGGATCCAGGACGGTGGAAGCCTGAATGTAAATACAGGCCAAAGTGCATATTATTCTAGTATTGCTATTTCTAATTGTACCCCGTATGTGACTTGGTGGGAATATCCTAGCCCATTTCAAAGCTATGTGAAGCATTTTAATGGGAGTAACTGGGTTCAAGACGGTGAAAGCCTGAATGTGAATACAGGCCAAAATGCATATTCGTCTGATATTGCCATTTCTACTGGCACGCCGTATGTGAGCTGGAACGAAAACAGTGCCAGTGCAGGTCAACTTTATGTGAAACATTATGTTCAGCCCACGCCAACGAGTACGGCCACACCAACAGATACGCCGACTTGCACGGCAACGCCGACCGTCACGCTGACTTGCACTGCCACGCCGACAGGTACGCCAACCAGCACGGCAACGCCGACGGCCACGCCTACGAGCACGGCCACACCGACGGCAACGCAGACTGCCACGCCTACGAGTACAGCAACAGCGACAGGTACGCCAACCAGCACGGCAACGCCGACCGCCACGCCGACAAGAACGTCAACGCCGACGGCTACGCCGACGAGTACGGCCACAGCGACAGGTACGCCAACCGCCACGCCGACAAGAACGTCAACGCCGACGGCTACGCCGACGAGTACGGCCACAGCGACCGCCACGCCGACAAGTACGTCAACCCCGACTGCTACGCCAACGAGTACGGCAACAGCGACTGCCACGCCGACAGGTACGCCAACCAGCACGGCAACGCCGACTGCCACGCCTACAAGTACGGCAACAGCGACTACCACACCGACAAGTACGGCAACCCCGACGGCAACAGCGACGGCCACGCCGACAAGTACGGCAACAGTGACAGATACGCCAACAAGTACGGCAACACCGACAGATACGCCAACGAGTACGGCAACACCGACCGCCACGCCAACGAGTACGGCCACAGCGACCGCCACGCTAACGAGCACGTCAACGCCGACTGCCACGCCTACAAGTACGGCAACAGCGACTACCACACCGACAAGTACGGCAACACCGACCGCCACGCCAACGAGTACGGCCACAGCGACCGCCACGCTAACGAGCACGTCAACGCCGACTGCCACGCCTACAAGTACGGCAACAGCGACAGATACACCGACGAGCACGGCAACAGCGACTGCCACACCTACAAGTACGGCAACCTCGACGGCAACAGCGACGGCTACGCCGACAAGCTCTGCAACACCGACCGCTACGCCGACAAGCTCTGCAACCTCGACTGCCACGCCAACGAGCACTGCCACGCCGACAAGAACGGGAACAGCGACTGCCACGCCTACGAGTACGGCAACACCAACAGCCACGCCGACTGCCACGCCTACGAGTACGGCAACACCAACAGCCACGCCGACTGCCACGCCTACGAGTACGGCAACACCAACAGCCACGCC
>JAUVAV010000030.1 GCA_030591525.1 candidate division FCPU426 bacterium
CATCTTCCACCAGGGAATGGCGCGGCTGACCGTCCAAATGGGCGATAAAGCCGATTCCGCAACTGTCATGTTCATAGGCCGGATCGTAAAGACCTTGCGCCAACGGGAACCCCGCAGAGTTTAAGCCCGTGAAATTTGTATATTCAGAAAAATCTTTTCCTGTCATCAGCTAACCACCTTTTTTTCGTGCCACTTCTGCAAAAACGAGACGGTCAAGCAAGCCATCTACTAAGCCTCGATCCCAAAAATTCTAGATAATATACCATAAACAACACTAAAAACAAAGACGAATTGTATCCGATTAGTAAATGATTACATACGAATGGCACTAACTTAGACATTTTTCCGGCGTTCAAGCAGGGGCACAGCGGCGCCGGGTCCTTGGCTTCCCATCGCCTGATCTGCGTTAAAACAGCGGTATCCAGCCGCGGGCAGGTTTACGCTCTCCTTGCAACAGTCCGCCCCCTTTATCCTAAGCCCCGCGGCCTCTTATTCCTACTTATGTATCTTCTGTTTGCTTTGCGCCGGCCGGTTTTTTCCATCTTTGAGCCGTCTTCCGATTTTTCGTGCCTTTTTAAAAATAATGTCTCTATTTGGTATTAAACTACTCGCTTTTTTTCGCAAATCCAGCCGGGATACCCATGCTTTCCATTTTTCGATTTCCGGTGATATGTAATTGTCAAGCATGGCCGTCTGCCTCGGCCAAATACGGAAGCCGGAAAACGGCCGGGCCATTGCGTGCCCCGCCGTCACTTCCGGGCCGTACGCCATCTCCTCTTTGGCCGCGATGATCATAAAATGCAGCCGGTTCAGGATATTTACTTCACTGGCCCCGGCGTCCATGTCAAGCGAGAGTAAATTCAATTGAGGAAACATCCCCTTGAGTTTTTTCTCCACGCCCCTTCCGGTAATATGATTGGCAATACAGCCGAAAGGCTGAAGACAGACAATATTGCCGATCCCTTCATTAAGCATGGCTATCATCTCGGCGGTCAAAAGCCATCCTTCGCCGAACTGATTGGCCAGGCTGACCACCTCGCTCGTGATTTCAGCCAGACATTTCAGATCAAAAGGCTGCCTGTAAAAACGAAAGTTCTGCATGACTATGTCAATCTGAGCCAGATGATAACTCACGTAAATATCCATCATCCTGGTTTTCAGGCTGTCAATCAAGGAACGTTTCAAGTATGCTTTTCGATTGAAATTTTCATTAACCTGCCTCTGGGCAAAAAAGTTCTGCAAGCCGGGAAGAACCACTTCCACTCCCTGGCCGGAGAGCCACTCGATAATATTCCCGTTTGAAAAAAAGTTGTATTTTACAAATATTTCGCCTACCACCCCAATCCTGGGAACAGGCCGGTCGTCAACCCCAACCTCATTGAAGCCGGCCACCGCCTCTTCCAGGACTTGGAGCAGGTAATTATAATCAGCCTGTTCAATACCTGCTTCCATCTTTTTGAGATATTTGGTATGCACGGCCTTGGCAATTCCCCGCTGCTTCTCCCTCACTACAGTGGCCAAGTACATCCGGGCCAGAGGATCGGTGAAAATTACGCCCAGTCCCATTCGTCTTAACAGTCCTTTTTTGTCAATAATAAATCCCGGCTGAGGGTTTATAGCCTCAGCCGACAGCGCAGCCACCGGAACATCATGCAGCCCGGCGGCGGCCAGCCCTTTTTTGATAAGGGAAACATAAGAGGAGGCGCGGCATTGACCCCCGGTCTGAGTCACAATGACCGAAGTATTTTCCGGATCATACCGGCCGGATCGAAACGCCTTAATGATGTCCCCGGCAATAAGGACAGCCGGATAGCAAATATCGTTGTTTATATTTTTCAGGCCGAATTCCACCGAGGCCTTATCCTGAGGCGGAAGCACATCCACACGGTAGCCCAGGGGCCTGAAAACAGCCGGAACCAGCGGAGAATAAAAGGGGGAAAAATAAGGGGCAATAAGGGTTTTCTTCCTGTCTTCCGGCATGAAGAGACGGTTTGTTCTCTTTCTCCCTCCCCTTTCCCCTTGAGGCTTCTCCCGGTTCTCTCTTATCGCTTCCAACATGGAACGCAGCCTGATCCTGACTGCGCCCAGGTTGGCTATCTCATCCATCTTGATTAGAGTGTATATCTTTCCGGAATTCGTAATGATATCCCTGATTTCATCCGCAGATACAGCGTCCGGACCGCAGCCAAAAGAGGTAAGCTGAAGCAATTCAGCACTATGATTTTGGCAAACCCACCTGGCTGCGGCGTAAAGTCTATTGGTATAGTTCCACTGCGTCAGGACATTGACGCCGGCTAAAGACAGATTTTCATCTGCCGGTATTGCGTCTTCGCTTATAACATCAACTCCCAGGCGGACCAAGAGGTTGGGAATGCCATGATTTATAAGCGGGTCTATATGATAAGGCCGGCCTGACAAGACGATAACGGTTCGCCCTTGCTTTGCGGCCTCACCTATCAGGGCCGCGGCCCTGGCCCTGAGTTCCTGCTTGAATTCTTTTTGCCTGGCAGCCCCCTGGTCCACGGCCCTCGCTACGGTTGAATAATTGAGGCCAAATTGCTTAAAAAACAAGTGAAGCTGTTTTTTTAACAGATCCTTATTCTGAAAGCTGACAGCCGGGGCATCAAGCGGTATTCCATATTTGCCATTAGTATCAATTGCGCTTTTCAGCACATCCGGATACCCGGTAACCACGGGACAGTTAAAACTGTTCACAGCATCCTGGTATTCTTTTCTTTCGTGAACCACAATCGGATAAAAGATCCTGTCCACTCCCCGGTCCAGAAGATTGAGAATATGTCCGTGCGCGAGTTTGGCGGGAAAGCAGATATTTTCCGACATCACCGTTGACATCCCGCTCTCAAAAAGCTTGAAATTGGAGGGAGAAGAAAGAACCACCTTAAAGCCGCAGGCAGTCAAAAAAGCCAACCAGAAGGGATAATTTTCATACATGTTCAGACAGCGGGGAATGCCAAAAGTAAGGATCGGCCGGCCTTCCGGTTCACTTTTACGATCAAACAGGAGTTTGGTTTTTTCTTCAATCAGATCCCGGCCCCGGTCTTTGGCGGCAGGACTATTGCTAAAACACCGCTCGCACCGGTTACCTGTAAAAAACCGGTTTCCATTGGCAAATGTGAGTTTCATGACAGCACACCTGTTTTCGCAGCCGTTGCACTCTATTTCTTTACTGGTAAAATCGCTCCTTATCCCGGAAGCATTTTCAAAGACCGCGAATCCTTTTGATTCATCCGGCCTCGCGCCATGGTTGTTAAGGGCTGTAAGGGCTGCGCCGTATGCTCCCATGAGCTCCGGAATATCCGGGCGAATAACCTCTTGCTTAAGCAGAATTTCACACGCGCGCAACACCGCGGGATTGCGAAAGGTTCCCCCCTGGGCAATAATCCTGCGGCCTAAATCCCGGGTATCTCTTAGTTTGAGTACCTTGTAAATGGAATTTTTAATTACCGAATAAGCCAACCCGGCCGAGATATCAGCCACAGTTGCCCCCTCGCGCAAGGCCTGCTTTACCCTGGAGTTCATGAAGACCGTGCATCTGGTTCCCAGATCAAAGGGAGAATTTTTCTCACAGGCTATTTTGGCAAAATCCGTAATGCTGTATCCGAGGGACCGGGCAAACGTCTCGATAAAAGAACCGCACCCGGATGAACACGCTTCATTTATCACAATATCTGATATGGCATGATCGCGGATATAGATGGCTTTCATGTCCTGACCGCCAATATCCAAAATAAAAGAGACATCTTTATCAAAGCGTCTGGCTGCCTGGTAGTGCGCAATGGTCTCCACCACGCCGTCATTTAAGCCAAAGGCTGCTCTGATCAGGTCTTCACCGTAACCGGTGGCGGCTGTCCGGATAATCCTCGGCTGAAAACCGGCAGTTATGAATTTTTCCCTGAATACGGACAATCCATCTTTTACCGCCTGGATAGGATCGCCGTGGTTGGACCCATAGTGACCGAGAACAAATCTCCCCTGGTCATCGGAAAGGACAAGCTTGGTGGTAGTGGAGCCGGAATCTATGCCCAAAAAAAGGTCCTGGTCTTTTATCGCGGCCAGACTAACCCGCGAGACCCTATCCTTAGAGTGCTTTGCCTGCCACGTGTTAAATTCAGCCGTGCTCTTGAAAAGCGGGTGAAGTCTTTTGGCCTCCCCGGGGGGTCTGCGGGTTCTTCTACTCCCGGACAGGGCGAGCAGTTCCTTTATTTTGATCCGGCGAGGCTGTCCCTCCGGCGCCAGGGCCGCTCCCAGGGCAGGGATGAGTTCCGGGTGCCCGGGTACAATCAGGTCGCCCGGATTATCTAAGCCGATCACTTTAACCAGAGCCTGCCGCAGTTCCGGATAGAAAGTTAACGGGCCGCCGCCCATTAGTATCTTTTTTTTAATCTCACGGCCGCGGGACAGGGCGCTTACCGTTTGCAGGGCTACCGCATGAAATACGGAAGCAGCTATATCTGCTTTAGAAACATTTCGGCTTAACAAAGCCTGGATGTCGGTTTTGGCAAAGACCCCGCACCGGGATGCAATGGGATAAATGGAAACGGCTTTTTCAGCCAGGGCGTTAAATTCCGAGACAGGCACATTTAAGAGCACAGCCATCTGATCAATAAAGGCCCCGGTACCTCCGGCGCAGCTTCCGTTCATTCTGATATCCGGACGAAACTGATCATCAAAAAATATTATCTTGGAGTCTTCTCCGCCGATCTCTATAAAGGTCCTGGCTTCAGGATAATATCTCTTTACCAGATGGGCGGAGGCAACCACCTCCTGGACAAACGGAATTTCAAAAGTCTCCGCCGCTCCCATGCCCGCGGATCCGGTAATTGCCAGATCAAGCTCAACATTGCCCAGCTCACGGAAGGCTTCCTTGAACATTTCCCGCACAGTTTCTTCGGTTCTGGCCTGATGACGACGGTAACGGGCAAAAACCAGGTTACCCCCCTGGCCCCATATGACGACCTTGGCCGTAGTAGACCCAATATCAACGCCTGTTAGATACACATTTTTCATCTTTTTTCCCCTTCAAATAATCCCTCACAGAACAAAAGGTGTCCACCATGCAAACAACCAACGATTCCGCATAACGGGGAGGTATAATGGTAAGCGGCCACATATGTCTTTTAATAATATCAATTTCTTTGGGGCTTAACTCCGTCAGCCGGCGGGCGTTTGCGAGCGCAATATTGTGGTGTCTGAAACCGTGCAGTCTTGGTCCTTCGCGCATCCAGTCGTAAAAAAAGAGGTCGTGCAGCAAAGCTCCCCGCACTATGGCCCGGCAGTCCAGTGAGAGTCGTTTGCCCCAGAGAAAGCTCAGCCAGGCCACTTCCTTTACATGTTCCAGCCTGGTTTTAGCCTTGTGGTGATTATACTGCGCGAGGGCTTTTACCACCGGATGTTCAAGCAGTGGAGTTGCTATTGCCAGGAATTCATCATCCATTATATCCTCTTCTTTTTAGTGCTTTTATTCCGCTCTGTAAAAAAAACGGATAAAATAACCGCTCCGGTAAATATCCATTTTACCTCGGGTGCCAGCCAATTAAGCAGGCCTTGGTATGAGGGCAAAATAAAATATTCAAAGGCCAAGGCAAGCAGTACCCAGTAAAATGAGAATTCCAGGCAGATATACCCCTGGTATTGGAAACGCCGGTCTGAATAATCCCACAGGCGGGAGTTAAAAAAGTAATACGCAATAAAGCCGGCAACAAGTTCAACTCCGGTAGTTATCAAAAAGTAACAAAGAACCTTGATAACAATATGGCAGGCATATACAAGAGGAATACAGACCATAAGCATCAGGGCGGCTGTGCCGTAAAGCGGAAGATAGGGGCCTTTTAAAAAACCCGGATTAGTAAAGCGTTGGTTACGAAAAGAGCGGTAAAAGACCTCCAATATCCAGCCCATAATGGAAAAGAAGCAGAAAGAAAAGAGTATATTCAACAAGCTATCCGGCTGCATAACGCTACGCTCAACCAACCCTTTCCAGCCAGCCGTGAGTATCCTCACGTTCCCCGCGCAACACGCCGAAGAAAGCCTCCTGAATGGCTTTCGTGATTGGCCCGCGTTGTCCCCCGCCGACTTTGATTTTATCCACCTGGGTAATGGGCGTAATCTCAGCCGCGGTTCCGGTCATAAAAGCTTCATCCGCAATGTAAATACTCTCGCGCGGCAGAACCTGCTGTTTGATTTTATATCCCAGTTCCCTGGCCAGTTGAAAGACACAGTGCCGGGTTATGCCCGGTAAGATGCTTGAGCACGAAGGCGGAGTGAAAATCATATTGTTCTTCACAATAAAGAGATTTTCACCCGAACCTTCGGAGAGATAGCCAAAGGAATCCAGAGCAATTCCTTCATCAAAGCCATCCTGAATAGCCTCCATTTTAATTAGTTGCGAATTCATATAATTGGCAGCCACCTTGGCCAGGCAGGGCATGGTGTTGGGCGCCGGACGGTTCCAGGATGCAATCCGGACCGAGATGCCTTTTTCGAGCGCTTCTTCTCCCAGATAGGCGCCCCATTCCCAGGCCGCGATCGCGGTCACAACCGGACAGTTAAAAGGGTTCAGACCAAGTGAATGATACCCGCGAAATACGAAGGGACGAATGTAAGCCGCCTTCAGCTCGTTCGCGATTATGGTATCTTTAACCGCCTCACAAAGTTGATACAAACTATAAGGAACGTCCATGCGATATATTTTGGCTGAATCCAAAAGACGTTGCATGTGTTCCTGCAAGCGGAGAATAAACGAACCTTTGGAATTGGCATACATGCGAAGTCCGTCAAACGCACAGGAGCCATAATGGAGCGCATGCGAAAGAATATGAATGTTTGCCTCATCCCATAGCATCAATTTCCCATCCATCCAGATGGCTTTTCCCGGGAAACCCATAAAAACCTCCTATTTAAAACCCCAAAAATATCAGAAGCTGTATTTTAATTTCAAATATAGCTCGTCATTGTTCTTAACTTTTCCGAAATTGGTAGTGTCTTTACCATCTATCAAGTAAGCGCCCAGGATTATTTCAGTATTGTCCACAGGATAATAGCTTACTTCAGGAAAAATCATGATTGCATAATTGTCTTCCCAGGCACTAAAATCCTTGATCTCTCCGCCCAAACCCAGCATGACTTTCAATTCATCATTATAAAACTTCTTTTCAATGCCTGCCATTAAATAATCTCCCAAATTATCTTTGCCTCGTTCATGTATGAACCCATGTAAATATTGCGCATTTATGTAAAGACCGTTTTTGAAGGTATAATCTCCGCCCACCACATACTTAAAGTAAGGTTCTGCATCCAGTGCGATAGACGGCTGAACTCCCATTCCCAGGGCGGATAAATCCGTAAGCATCTTAATTTCCTCCGGTAAAAAGGCTGCCCCTTCGGCCCAGATACCAACTTTGCCAATCGCCCCGGCTAAATCAAGGCCGATCACCTGCAGCCTGGGATAAATCATTTCAGCGTTCACATTTACACTCGTCAATCCGGCCGGAGTTATTCCCACCTGGTTGACTAAAGGCAGGTCATCTCTTCCATAAAAATAACTGATTGAGGCATCATAATTAAACAGATTACCCCCTATTCTCACGGCTGCCATCGAGCTTTCACCGGGATTATTTTCCGGTAAAATAATGACGTCCTTAAAATTTTCTACCAGCATTCCCGCAGGCAGGGTAAAAGGCGGCGAAAGCGCTGAAGCCCAGTCTTGGGAAGGAAGCACGGCCGGAGTGAATATGGGAACATAAACCGCGGTGACGTTGAATTCTCCTAAGTAATAAGTCATTTTCACCGCATTCGTTCCCAGCTTGCGTCCAAAATCCATTATATCTTCCAGATCATCAGGATTAATATTGTCCGTGGGATTAAGCTTATCCGCTGTTCCCCAGGCAATCCTCTGCCGGCCGACGCGTAATTCCAGATTATTGCTTAATATTTTGTAAAAATCGACATAAGCCTCCCTGAAATCCAGGACCCAGGGAATAACTCTTTCTTTACCGGGTTCCTGCAAATCGCCTGATTGCAACACGCCCGGCACTCCCCATCCTCTTAACCAGACTTCCCCATAAGCGTGGGCTCCGGAAATGTCCGAATCCAGTTTGAGCGTCAAACGGTTCTCGTTCCGGACAAACTTATTATTTTCTTCTTCCACCCGGAAGCGGTTATCCGTAAGCACAGAGCCGCTTATATTTACTTCGGCAAATGCGGCTTTGAAAAACAAGCCTGCAATCATAATTCCCGTCAAAATCATTAATTTGCGCATATTCAAATCCTCCTTAACTTAAAAAACTTTCTACTTCCGTTTCAGATAACGCCGGGTAAATAATTCATCCTTCAAGTCCTGATCAAACTTGCTATGGAGAACAATCATCTTGGTTCTGTGTTCTTTTTTGAGATCACACATCTCCGCCTCTTTGGCTTCCCAATATTTTCCTTTTTTCTCCAGCTTTCTTCTTTCCATTGCTTTCCAGAGCTTTCCTTGCTTTGAATAATACCGGATTTCAATTGGATAAAAATTATCTTTTCTTATCCGCATGACTAATTTTGAATAATCTTTGTTAATTCCTTTTTTGGGTCTTAGCTCAAGCTTATAGTATTCAAAAGAAGCTCGTTCCTCTTCCGGCTCGCTTGCAACGAACTCGGGATCATATTCATCGGCAAAATTAATGGCGGCCATGTCATCATAGGTAAAATCCGTACCGGCAAAGCTGGTGTTCTTTACATGCGAAGCAATCCGCCGGATTTTTCTGAAGGCCGGCAGATAAAGGTACATAACATCATCAGGCAAATCCAGAAAGGCCAGGCCTTTCACATCTGCCGGTGATATGAATTTGATCATCCTTTTATCACTGCCTTTTTGCCACATCTTGGCTTCCCGCTTTTTTTCTTTCCCATTCTTATCAATCAGTATCATTTCCAGGGTGATTTCCTGATCCTGAGGCGCATTGGCCACACTGTCGGCCTTTTTCAGTATTTCCAGAGCGCTAAGTTTCAACGCTTGGGCTTTTGGTTCTTTCGCTTGGGCCATCGGCGCCATTAGTACAAACATCAACATCCCTATTGGTATTACTCCCAACAAGTTTTTTTTTCTCATTCTAAACTCCTCCTTTTTTTATTCTGATTTTTCCCAGCTTTTCTCTTTGCTCTATTACCTTTTGTCTGACTTTGTCCTTCAGCCCGGAGGCTATTTTTCTGGACAGGCGGTCGAAATTACCTATGAATCCCGCCCGGGTTACTAAAATCAAGGCCGGTAAAACTGTAATCGAGGCCAAAGCGCTGAGTACCATGGTTAAAGCGATCAGGTAACCAAATCTTTGCATGGGAACAATATTTCCCAAAACCAGCACCAGAAAACCCAGCATTACCGAGACCGCGTTAATAACTATCGCCTTGCCGGTGGTTGCCAAAGTCGTATTCAATGCTTCAATTTCCGAATTACAACTGCTGAATTCTTCCTTGAATCTGGTTAGAAAATGAATGGTGTAATCGATGCCAATACCCACTGCCACGCTGCCTATCAGGACCGTGACTATATCCAGCGGTATACTAAAAATCGACATTATGGTAAAAGCCGCCAGGATAGTAAGCACGATGGGGGATAGCGAAATCAATCCGCCGACCAGGGATTTTAACCGGAAGGTAAGCAAAACAAAAACCAGGAAAATGGCAATACTCAGACTTAGGGCCTGGCTTCGCATTATTTTCTTATCAATATCCATATAAATTATAGGCATTCCTGTTTGTTGCGCCATCAGGCTGCTTTTATTCTCATCCGGATAGTCATGATTTTTAAAGATTTCAGTATAGCGGGAACTTGTCAGGACGGCCCAATCTTCATTTATCTCCCAGACATCATCGCGCAGGTCCTTCATGAATCCTTTATTATCAGCAAGTTCTTGCGGAAAAAGCGGTCTTAGTTTTTCAATGAGCTGATTGACCTTTTTCCAGCTATTTTCTTCGTTTATAATTGCCGCGATCGATGTGGCAGTATATTCCAACGCTTCCGGATCTTCAGCGTATAACCTCTCGGGAATATTTTTCCCAAGCAGATTAATAATATCCTTTTCGTCAGGAGTAGTTTGCGGCAACTTTTTCCCAATGTCCCGGACAATACCAGCCATTACTTTTTCCGAGCTTATTTGAATATCCGCCTCCTCACTATGTAAATAAGCATTGATTTTCGCGGCTATGGTTTTTATGGAATCAGGATTAAAACCCTCCTGCCCAACGGTCAGACTTGCAATAATTACCGTTTTCAGCTCTTCACCAGAAATCGCGAATTCACTTCCTCTTTTTTCGATATCCAGCTTTAGCTGGGATAATATCCGTTCCGCTTTTTCCTTTTTCAGCTCATCAGCCAGTTCATCGGAAGCAAGAGAAATCCTGAATTTGACCATATCGGTCTTCAGTTCTTCCTGAATATATTTATCAACCGCCTTGACTAAAACATTTAGTTTCTTCGTATTTACTGTGCCTAATTTCGCTTGCACCAAGCCTTCCGTGGCTTCGCTGTTTATCAGTTGCTCCAATATCTCCTGACCCTCGATAAAAAACCATAGATTCGCCACCCCTTCCCTGGTCCCGGGAATGGTGGCATGTCCGTTCATCACGCGGTTCATTTCGCAAATCAAGTCGGCAATGGATTGAGGATCATTAACATGGGGTTGGGCTTCCAGATATTTCTCGAACTTAATTATTTCCTTTAAAACAAAGGGATCTTTCAAATCCCCTTCGATTAATATCTGCATTGGAATAGAACCGCCGAGTTTGCTTTGCATCATCTCCTCGGCTTGTCTGATCTCACTGTCTTTTTGAAAATAATCAACCATATTAACTTCCCGGTTCAAACGCGGTATTGCGAAAAATCCGATTACTACGGTAGCTATGCATATTCCCACAAAGAGCTTTTCATTCCTGAGTACAAATTTCCCCAGTCTTTCCATGCTTTTGGTTGACCAATTATCTTCTATGCCGCCGTGATTTAATTTGACTTCCCTGACTTTCAAAAAAGAAAGAACAGCCGGCAGAAAAGTCACTGAAATAATCATGGCAAACATCACGCCCAGGGCCGTAAAAACGCCGAATTCCCGGATCAAGCTTAAACTGGAAGATAGAAATGCCAGGAACCCGATCAAGGTAGTAATGCCGGCTAAGAATATAGGAACACCTACCTCGCTCAAGGCGTCTTTTATTCCCTGGATTTTATCCTCCCCGCGATGAATCTCCTCGTTGTATTTAGAAAGCATATGAATTCCATAGGCGCTGCCAATAGCAACCAGCAAAACCGGAATGGCATTGGAGGCGATGCTGAGAGGTATTTTCATTAAACTCATTAATCCCAGAGTCCAGACCGTGCTGATCAACACTGTAATCAATGGCAGAAAAACTCCCCGCAGGCTTTTAAAACTAAAATAAAGAGTGAGCATGATAAGTAAGATGACCAGAGGAACGAGTTTACCCAAATCAGCCTTGATTATCCTGTCCAGGAAAGTCATCTGAAAGGGTATGCCGGCATAGTATATTTTTTCCCGGCCCGGAGTATTTTGCACTATCGTTTTCATTTGATGGGCGAGGGCTACTTTATCAGCTTCTGCTTTCAGGCGGACAATGATCACGGTTATTTTACCATCAGCCGAAACCAGGCTGCCGCGATACATATCCCTGGAAAGGGTGTATGCTTTTATGCTTTTTAGTTTTTCCGGGGCCTGGGGAATATTATTTTTATCAATAAGCTTGCCTACTTCCAGGCCGCCCGCAATTTTCTTTATGTCCATAATGTCAGTTATGCTCATCACCAAAGAAACATTATCCAGCTCCTGGAATTTTCCAGTAATGCGATTAACCCGGTTTAGCGTTTCATAGTTAAAAACATCCTCGTTTTCCAGGGCAATCATAGCCAGGGCGTTGCCTCCAAATTTATCCCCAACCTCATTAAAAAGCATTACCAAGGGATCATCCTGGTCCAGGTAACTCAAAATATCGCTGTTAATCCGGAGGTCTTTGGCAGAATACCCAAGCCCCAAGGTCAATAGTATTGTTCCCAGAATAATTGCTACGCGGAACTTAAGTACAAAATCGGCAAATCTTCGCATGCTTTCCCTCCTGCTTTCCAAAGTCATACAGTACAATGTAAAACATATGCGTTTTCTGTTCGGTTTCAGCCCAAAAAAATATATGCTATTTCTTCACTATCCCGTTAAATAATATTTCTAATAGCTTATTCAGGTTGTCTTCCAGCTCCGGCACCGGAATTTTCATGGTCCAGGGATATTCCAGGCCCTTCAAAGCAGAAATAATAGCAAACGAGGTCAACTCAACATCCGGCGCTATAAATATCTTCGTGGCTATTCCCTCGTCTAATATCGCTTTGACGGTTTCTATTTCTTCCTTATAATTATTCTCCCGCGCCTTCTCTATAAAAGCGTAGTGAGTTAAATATTCGTCCTTTAAAGCCGCGTAAATATTTACCAACTCGCTTAAATATTTCATTCTGGTTATAATAAAAGCTTTTATTTTTCCTTGTGGTGTTTCCTCTTTATTAACCGCTTCCCTGATTTTGCTGCTTAATATTTCACTTTCCTTATTTATAACTTCCCGGAAAATATCTTCTTTGTTCCGGAAATAATGGTAAAGAGAAGCTTTGCCCATGCGTGCGGCCTTGGCAATTTCATCAATAGTTGTTTTAAGAAAACCAAACCGGGAGAAAAGCTCCTGGGCTATATCTACGATAATCCCTTTTCTGTTTGTTCTCTCCGGCATCAATACAACTCCTTTGAAACTTTTTCGAACATTTTCGTTTCCGATTCTAATTGTGCCATTTATCCTATTTTTTGTCAACCAGAAATTTTGTTTTTGATGTTTTTCTGATTTTTTTCGACAAAGCCGAGCGCATTGACGGCTTGCGGCGCCAGCAAAGCTTGACATTTTTCCAAGGTCAAGCCGGCAATTTCATTCGCCGCCTGCTCAAATGGGAGTTGCTTTTCCTGCATGAGTTTTGCCACTTCAGCGGCCTGGTGGTATCCAATCAGTGGCACCAATACAGCGGCTATTGCCTGGCTGCGGCAGGCATTTTCACGGCACTTCTTTTCATCGGCCTGGATTTGCCGCAAACACTTTTCCGCTGCTAAATGATCGGCCGCCTGCAACAGGTCCAGAGATTCCAGCATGTTCAAAGCTATAAGCGGAAGAAAGGCGTTCAACTCCAGTTGTCCGGAACCAGCGGCCCAGGTTATGGCTTGATCAAATCCAAAAACCTGGATGGCCACCTGTGTAAGCATCTCCGGTATTACCGGATTAACTTTATGGGGCATAATCGAAGAGCCGGCTTGCAGCGCCGGCAGTCTTACTTCCCCGATACCGGCATCCGGCCCCATATTAAGCAAGCGGAGATCACCGCTCATTTTCATTAAATTCATGGCATGGGTTTTAATCATACCCATAACCTCGACCAAAATATCCTGATTTTGAGTGGCTTCCAGCAGGTTTTCCGCCCGCGCCAGCGGCAGGCCGGTTATAACGCGCAATTCCTCGCCAACCTGAAAAATATACTTACGGGGTGCACCCAAACCTGTCCCAATAGCAGTCCCGCCTAAATTCACGACCCGGATACGCTCAGTGCATTTAAAAATCCTCCAGCGATCGCGGGCTAATACTTCCGCCCAGGCGCCAAAGGCCCGGCCCAAGGTCATGGGAACAGCATCCATTAATTCCGTACGTCCGATTTTAAACACATGAGAAAACTCTTGTTCTTTTTCCTGGGCCGCCGCTTGTAATTGCGTTACTTCCTTTTCAAGCTCTTTTAAGGCCTTAAATACGGCAATCCGCAAGGCGGTAGGATAAGTATCATTGGTGGATTGGTGCAGGTTTACATGATCAAGCGGATCGCAATGGGTATAATCCCCCGGTTTTTTACCCATAATTTGCAGCGCGCGATTGGCAATCACTTCATTGATATTCATATTAGTGCTGGTCCCGGCGCCGCCCTGATAAGCATCCACCACAATCTCTTCATCCCATTGACCGGCCAACACTTCCGAGGCCGCCGCCTGAATAGCGTTACCCCTATGCTCCTCAAGGTATCCCAACCTTTGATTTACCCGGGCACAGGCCAATTTCACCTCGCCATAAGCATGAATCAGCCGTGGGGGTACCCGGCGCGAAGAGACCTTAAAGTTTTCCCGGGCCCTTTCAGTATGAATACCCCACAAGGCATTTTCCGGCACTTCCCTTTCACCCAAAAAATCTTTTTCCATCCTGAATTTTTCCATGGATTAACCCCTTCCACTTATTAACTAACTATCCACTCTTCTAAATATTACCGTACGGAAGGAAAGCAGAGGGTCAGGTCTTGAAATATCATTTTTGTTTTCTTTCCTCTTCGGCTATCACTTTACTGACCGTAGTATAATGGGTTTGTAATTGATCGGCAATCTCTTTTAAAGTATATCCATATTTTGTATGCGCTTCGTAAATACACTTCTTTCTTTGAGCCTTGGTTTTTACCTCTTTAATTTCCGGTGCCTGGCCCCGAAGCCCTCAAATTTTTTATGTGTCTGCCCTTCTTTTCTCATGCAAAAGATGATATAGTGGAAAACATGGAAAAGGAAGAGGCTGTAGTCAATTTTCTTTTGCGGAAATAACCTTACGTAAAAGCAAGTATGTCCTTCCCGCATGCTTTAATATGTTACCCGCTTCATCCCCGGCTTGACTTCGTGACATGAGATGAAGATTATTATTGATATGCATGTTCAAGCCGGGGACATTTCGCTAAAAAAGCGAAATGCGGGATACACATTTATTTAATCTACAGATCATATCCAATTCTCCGCTCTTCAGAGCGGGGAAATTGAAGCCCTTCAGTCTGTCTGGGAGAGAAATCATGCCGCAATTGCCGAAGAATAATACCAGAAAGCAGCCGGGTAAATTTCAGTCAGGTAAGATCCTGATGATTTCCGGTGCTCATCTGGTTCATGATATCTATTCTTCTTTTTTAGCGCCCCTATTACCGCTGCTAATCGACAAACTAAGTCTCTCATATTCGCAGGCAGGATTTCTCTCGGTACTGCAGAGATTGCCGGCACTTTTAAATCCTTTCGTAGGAATAATCGTTGATAAAAATTATTTGCGCTTTTTTATTATTACGGCTCCGGCCATAACCGCTATCAGCATGAGCCTGTTAGGCGCGGCACCGACTTATACGGTCTTGGCAATCCTGTTGTTTACCATGGGTATTGGCGCTACTTTATTTCACGTTCCGGCACCGGTTATAATTAAACGGCTGGCCGGAGACCAGGTGGGAAAAGGCATGAGCCTGTATATGCTCGGCGGCGAGACCGCCCGTACCCTGGGACCTTTGACCATATTAGGCGCGGTCTCTTTATGGGGGCTGGAGGGAACATATAGATTAATTCCTCTGGGAATTATTGCTTCCTTGGTTCTTTATTTTAAATTAAGCCATATTAATATTTCCCGCGAAGTTGTGAACAAAAGAATGGGATTAAAGTCAACCTTGAAAAAACATCTGGATTTTTTTGCCATCCTGGCCGGCATTGCTCTTTTTAGCAGTTTTATGAAATCAGCCCTAACCGCCTTCTTGCCCACCTATATGCATTTGCAAGGCAAGTCCTTATGGATGGGCGGCGCTGCTTTGGTTGTGCTTCAATTTGCCGGAGCTGGGGGAACCTTGTTCTTCGGATCGATTTCCGACCGGATAGGACGCAAGCCTTCCTTGATGATAATCGCAATTACCTCCCCGGTTTTTATGTGGTTTTTAGCCAGCGGGAACGGTTTTATTACCATCCCCCTGCTTATTATTCTGGGGTTTTTAATTTTTGCGTCTGGCCCGGTTTTGCTGGCCGTTGTTCAGGACATCAATTCCGAGCGCCCGGCATTTATTAATGGACTTTATATGAGCATTACCTTTTTAATGGGCGCCCTGGCAGTCATGCTGGTGGGAATTATCAGCGACTGGATAGGGCTGGAAAACACATACAAGCTGTCAGCAGTATTGGCTCTGGGTGCCATTCCCTTCATATTCATGCTTCCGGATAAAAGATAGGTATTACGGAAGCTAGACCCCCGGCTGATGCTTATGCTGCGCAGACCGGTTGTCATTGTCTTGGTCGCAGCCAAATATCTTCCCTCGGGCTTTTCCCCGAGAAGTCACATGATATATTGCATTAGGATATTCAATGCGCAGTGGTCTGGCCATAAGGATGGTTTAGTAGATGCATTATTATATTTCAAGACCTGACCCTAATACCCATACGGTCCTCGGCAGAGCCTCGGAATGAGATACTTATTTTTTCTCTTGCCCTGCTTTTTCATAAATGACATGATTGATTTTACTTAAGGTTGTTTTCGCAACAAGAACTAATTAGGAAGGTAAGAAAAATGTATAAGTTGAACAGAATAATTTTGTTTTTAATATTTACTGTATCATTCATACCTTTGGCGATTGCCAAGGATTTGGATTTAACCATAGTTTATGATAATAATCCCTATGATGAAAAGTTAGAAACAAGATGGGGCTTTTCCTGTTTGGTAGAAGGACTTGAGAAAACCATTCTTTTTGATGTCGGGGGTGAGGGTTTGGTGCTTCTTCGAAATATGGCAAAGCTCAAAATCGACCCCCGGGACATTGAGGTAGTAATACTTTCCCATATTCACTATGACCATATTGGCGGGCTATCCCATTTTTTGAAGAAAAATGCCTTGGTCACCGTTTACCTGCCAAGTTCTTTGCCGCAAAGCGTCAAGGATAAAGTCAAGGATGCGGGCGCCAAATTAATTGAGGTTCATGGTTCCACAGAAATCTGTAAAAACGCCTATTCTACCGGGGAACTCGGAACCTGGATAAAAGAAGAATCCCTGGTAATAAAAACAAAAAAAGGATTAGTAATAATTACAGGTTGTGCTCATCCCGGGATTGTAGCTATAGTTGAAAAAGCAAAAGAAATGCTTAAGCTTAATGTTTATTTAGTATTGGGCGGTTTTCATTTATGCTGGATGAATGCCTGGCAGATAAAGGGAATCGTTAAAGAAATCAAGCAAGAAAATGTTGAAAAAGTAGCTCCATGTCATTGTTCCGGCGGCCTTGCAAGGAAAGTCTTCGAAAAATTTTATGGGAGAGAATTTATTCCTGCCGGTTGTGGAAAAAAGATAAAAATAAAGGATGCTTTCTAATTCTTTAAACCCGGTTGGATAATTTGGGTTGTTATGTCTAATGGGAAATGGGGAGATTTCAGAAAAATGGGTCAGGCAAATTTATTATCTAACGGGGTAAAATTACTGATAGCCGGTTTTACTATGGGTTGGGGGCCTTGTCTCACCTTTACTGCTCCCTTGCTTTTGCCTTATATTGGGGCAACAAAAAAAGATTGGCAGGGCGGCTTAAAAGTGGGATTGATATTTTCAGGTGGCAGACTTTTAGCACTTGCCATTTTGGGTGGACTTGCAACTGTTGCCTTCGGTTTTATTAATCGGTTTTTTCCGCCGCAAAAATCCGGTTGGCTCTATTTAATTGTGGCCTTTTTCATGATAATATTAGGGATACTTATTACTTTAGGCAAAGGATTTAAGCTGCACATTGGAAAGAGTATATTAGATAAAGATCTCAAAAGTATGTTCCTCTTTGGTTTTTTAATGGGCATTGCCCCCTGTGTTCCCTATGTGGCAATTCTCACCTATATTGGTTGTGTAGCGGAAAACATTCCTCTTAAAGGCATGTTTTATGCGGTATTGTTTGCAGCCGGCACGGCAATTGCGCCTATAGTGCTGGGGGTTTTGATGGGTATCATTCCAGGAAAACTACTCAGGTCAAATAAATTGCTCAAGATTTTTCAGATAGTTTGTGGAGTTGTTCTCCTGCTTTTTGGATTTCAGCTTATTTATTATGTATTTAAGGTTATTAGATAAAAATGGAAATTGAGATCCTGGGAGCGGAATCTTTGGGGGTTAGAGGTTTATGCTGTTTTATAGAAACTAAAAACAAAAAAATATTAATTGATCCGGGAATAGCTTTAGGTTATCACAGATATGGATTGCCTCCTCATCCTTTTCAGATAGCAGTAGACGAAAGAATACAAAAAAGGATTTTAGATAGATGGAAAGAAGCCACGGACATAATTATAAGCCATTATCACGGAGACCATATTCCTCTAAAAAACGCAAATCCTTACCAGCTAAGTTTAAAGAAAGTTGAAGTAAAACGAGACGTGAGTTTCTGGTGCAAAGGTTCTGATTCTCTTTCCCCAACCATGCTTGAACGTTATAAAGATTTATCAAAAGTTTTTAAGTTAAAAAATGCGCAAGGCAGGAATTATAAATCTTTAAGTTTTTCCAGACTGGTTCCTCATGGAGAAGCAAATAATGATTCCGATACAGTTATGATGACCAGAATCAAGGAGGATAATTTAGTATTTGTGCATGCCTCGGATATTCAACTCCTTAATAATGGAGCGATTGATAAAATATTATCCTGGTTTCCAAATATAGTACTGGCAAGCGGTCCTCCTCTTTATTTATCTGAATTTCCTAAAAATAAAATTAAAACCGCGTGGCATAATGCCGAACGGCTCTCCTCTAAAGTTGATATCTTAATTCTTGACCATCACCTAATGAGAAATCTTGAAGGGCTCAAATGGTTAAAACGCCTGTCTCTTAAAACCGGCAAAAAGGTTATTTGCGCCGCTGATTTTATGAAAAAACCCAGAATGCTGTTTGAAGCCAAACGTGAGCAGTTGTATAAAGATATCCCTGTTCCTGAAGGGTGGCACAAAGATTATGCCAGGGGTAAGGTCAATACTAAATCTTATTGGAATAAGGCTGCAAAACTTTACCCCGTTAGAAATCCCGCGAACTCTACTATTATCCAATTCCCCGCTCTAAAGAGCGGGGAATTGGATATGATCTGTAGAAAACCATTATTACTATCCCGCTTCATCCCCGGCTTGAAAGCCGGGGAATTCGCGGCTAACATATTAAATGAAACTTCCTTTGTTTTTTAAGTTCATGTCATTTATAACGGGGGTTTACAAGATGATAAAATTATGAAACTAACAGTTTTAGTAGATAACAATACAATAATTGATCAATATTATTTCGCTGAGCCGGCAGTTTCTTATTGGATTGAAGATAATAATAAAAAATTACTTTTTGATGTTGGATATTCAGATATATTTATAAAAAATGCAAAAAAATTAAATATAGATTTAAAGCAAGCGGATTGCCTTGTTTTATCCCATGGGCATTTTGACCATACCGGCGGCCTAGAACCATATATTAATTTTGCCGGCCAAAGAACAAAAAATATCAGGTTAGTGGCTCATCCTTTTATTTTTAACCAGAAAATTTATGAAGGTTTTGGCGATATTGGAACTAAGCAGAGGAAAAAGGAAATACAGAAATATTTTGATTTAAACCTATCCAAAAAACCCTTATGGTTAACTGAAAATCTGTGCTTTTTGGGCCAGATACCCAGAAAGAATAATTTTGAAGCAAAAGAACCGCTTGGGATAGTGATAAAAAATGGAAAAAAATCCCCTGATTATTTAATGGATGACAGCGCATTAGTATATAAATCAAAAAAAGGGATAGTTGTTATTACCGGATGTTCTCATTCTGGCATCTCAAATATAATTGAATATGCAAAGAAGGTCTGTGGGATGGAAAAAATATTGGATGTTATTGGCGGATTTCATCTTTTAAATACCAAAAGAAAAATTCTGGAAAAGACTATCAAATATCTTGAATCCTGTAAGATTATGGATTTTCATCCCTGTCATTGTACAGATCTCAAGGCGAAAATAGAACTTGGAAAACACTTCCCTATACAGGAAGTAGGTTCAGGACTTGTTTTAAAATATAAGTAAAACTCATTTTACTCTATGCCTATTAGGTGCCTATCACCAATCCAAAGAAAGGCCTGCCGCCCGTTCAGGAAAAAAACCTGGAAGCCGATACGACATAAAAATGATTCGCTTCTACTTTTAAGACCCCGGGCTTTTTCACTACCTGGACAAATGGAATATCGGATAACAGCTTGGCATGCAGGTAATGATGTCTATCAATATTCACGGCGGATAATTTTGCCTCACACAAGAAAAAAGGCTTGGAGTTTCGGGTTATTAAAAAATCCGTCTCTTTTCCATCCCGGGTGCGGACAAAATTAAGCCCGTAATGATCTTCCGAGAAATCATTCCATAAATCGATCCGGGCCTTCAGTTCCAGGGCTACAAAGTTTTCAAACTTTTCGGCCTCGCTGCTTATCATGGCATAATCATAGAAATAGACTTTTCTCTCTTTTTGAACCAGACGACTTTTTCTTTTTTGATACGGAGAAATCTCGAACAATACATAAGTCAGTATAAGATAATAAATATAATTCTTAACCGTATTAAAATTCAATCCTAAATCTTCTTTTATGGAGTTTATCGAGAGCGGCGAGCCTATCCGGGAGGGCAATATATTCATAACATCCATTACTTTTTCCAGTTGATGAATTGAGGATAGATCGCGCAAATCTTCTTTTACAATTCTTTCTCCATAATTATTATGCCATTTTTTGGAAAAAAGCGCATTTCCCTTTAAAAGCGGCTCGGGAAATCCGCTGAATTTCAACATACTTTCCATGACTGCTTGTTCATACTTTTTATCAGATATGTATTTTTCGATTTGTTTATTTGCGTCTTTTTCCGGTAAAACAGTCGCCACGTTCTTGCTTAATACCTCGGAAAGAATTAAAGGGTTGAGTTTAAACATGAAATAGCGTCCCACCAAACTATCTCCGGATTTTCTGAACATATCCAACCGGGCGCTTCCGGTAACAATAAAATGAACTTTATCCTCATAAGTATCAAAAAAGTCTTTTAAAATGTCTTTCCATTTCGGCATTTTATGAATTTCATCAAAGCAGATCCAATAGTCTTCCGGGGAAGGAAAATCCAGTATATCTTTGGCTAAAATATCCGTTTCTTTTCTATAGCGGTCACGAATTTCTTTTTTATCCCAGTTGTAGTAAAATTTTTGGCATTGAGAAAGATTTAACAGATTTTTAGCAATCGTTGTTTTCCCTGACTGACGGGGCCCGGCAATTAATCTCATTTGCCGGGAAAAAATATCAGAAAATGCGATTGATTCTAAATGTCTTTTAACGAGAGAATGTCTTTCCATAGTGTGTCATTATTACACATACATGTAAAAAAGACAAGTCTAATTTACATGAATGTGTAAATTAGACATCTTTTCCGTACTACTCTCCTGCAGCGGTGTCAGATGTCATGGCGCTGACAATGCAAAAAACCGGCGCTGCACCCAGTAAAATGGTTAACGGTTCTGTCAAGCGTCTGTCCGGCAAACTCCCACTAATTCAGGCGAAGATATATTATGGCATTTTCTGCTGAATTCCGGCTCCCGGCACCTGCGGCCGCACAAGGGATGAAGCGCATCCGGAGCAAAATCAACCCACACATCTTCGTATACTTGAAAATTAAAAAGCGACTTGGGAATAACGGCGTGTAATGCCAGGCCGCCAATGTCGATGGTTACTTTAAAAACATTGCCGTGGTTTGTTCGCTCGGCTATTTTTCCGCATATTCGATTCCCGCCGTTGTCCCTGGCTTCATTTTTTTTGCTTAAATCTATTTTTTCAGGGTGAAGGCACAGGTTGATCTCTTCTCCCTTTTTAAAAACCGGATAATTTTTAGCTCTAAGCATGAAAGCTTGACTCAAGCCTTCATTATTAATTTCCATCACAGCTTCATACCGGTTGGTTGCGGCCACCTTCGCTTTCAGGATATTATTAATCCCTACAAAGCGGGCTACAAACTCGGTCTTGGGATGATAAAATAATTCTTCCGGTGTTTCAATTTGTTCTATTTTACCGTTATGCAACACTGAAATCCGGTCGCCTAAAGAGAAAGCCTCTGCCTGATTGTGAGTAACATAGATAGTCGTAAGCTCGGTTTTTCGATGGATATTTACTAATTCAGCGCTTATTTGTTCCCTGGTCAGGACATCCAGGCTGCTCATAGGTTCATCCAGTAGAAGTACCTCCGGCTCGGTTACCAGCGTTCTCAGAAGGGCCACACGCTGTTTTTGGCCGCCGCTCAACTGATGGGGGAAAGTATGCTTTTCTTTTTCCAGACCGGTCTTTTCCAGGTAATATTTAAGTTTTTGTGCGATTTTTGCCTCTCTCAGTTTCCTGACCCTGAGCCCGTAAGCAATATTATCGAAAACATCCAAGTGCGGGAACAGAGCATAATCCTGAAAAACCAGACCGACTTTCCGCCGGCCAGGCGGAAGCAGGCTTACGTCACGGCCCCCGATTAGAACACTTCCAATATCCGCCTTAGTCAAACCGGCGATAACCGAAACCATGGTAGTCTTGCCGCCGCCGCTGGGACCCAGTAAAACATGAAACTCACCTGCTGCTACATCCAAGTCCAGATTTTCCAGGACCGGCCGGCCATCATAGCTTTTAGAGATTTGCCTTAACGCAATATCCATTTTATATCCTTTGCGTGCTGGGGAGCTGTTTCCTGATGCGCGATTTAAACACCAGCAACGAGGTAAAAGAAAATACAATCAGCAGCATGGCAATGGCTATGGAGGATCCCATTTCTCCTGACATGGCATACCCGAAAATCGCGAGGGTCATGGTCTCGGTCTTGCCGGGAATACAGCCGGCTACCATGGAGGTGGCGCCGAATTCCCCCAAGGCTCTGGCCCAGGTCATAACCATGCCGGCATAGATGCCGTTGCGAGCCAAGGGCAGGAGTACTTTTCTGAAAGTGTGGAATTCCGAGGCCCCCAGGCTGCTAGAAGCTTTAGTCACATTTTCATTTATTGCTTCAAATGCCTGACGGCTGGATTTTATCAAAAATGGGCCGGCAACAAAAAGCTGTGCCATAATTATACCGGGCCTGGAAAATATCAGGTCAACTCCACGGCCGCTTAAAAAAGCGCCGAATTTGCTCTCACCGCCCAGCAGAAGCAGCAAAGCCAGACCGACCACCAGCGGGGGCATACAAATGGGAAGATCAACCAGGGTGTCGAGTATTTCCTTGCCCGGAAATTTCTTCGTGGCCAGGAGATATGCCATGGGAACGCCTAAGACCAGGGCCGCCAGCACTACGGTGAGTGAGGTTTGAAAACTAATAATTATGGCAGATACGATCAAGGGAGATTTAAACTGGCCGGCCAGCTCACTCCAGGAAGTGGCTGTAAACAAAGCGAAAAGCGGAAATAAAATCAGGCATATAAAGATTCCGCTTAACATGGAGATCATTAGATTAAACAGCAGGTTTCTCATTTATTCCACTTCCGTAAAACCATATTGCCCGAAAACCGCCCGGCCTTCAGCGCTCAAAAGATATTGGATATATAAAAACACCTCCGGTTTAGCTTTGGCTGTCCAGCCAACCGGGATAATCTCGAGGTAATTAATTGATCGCGGAATCTCAATAATTTTCACCCGGTTGGATTGCAGCGCGTCCGCCTGCCAGACAATAGAGGCATCCGCGTTTCCGTTCTCAATCCAATGCACCAGTTGCTTGACGGTTATCGCCCTGGCCTTTAGGTTAAGCTCGTTTTCCGCGAGTCCGGCTTTCTCAAGGATCACAGTGGTAGCCAAGCCTATAGCGCAGGCTTTGGCATCACCTAATACAATCCGGTTATTTGGATCTGAAAAGTCGGCAAAAGACTTTATCCGGTTATCAGCTGGGCGGGTAATAATAACCGGTATATGCAAAGCCAGGGGACTATAATCCTCCAGGAAGCCTCTTTTTTTCAGGATTTTCGCCCATTTCTCACCGCCGGGAATGAAAATCCCCGCCTGGCCGGCCAGGATTTTATTGGCCAGCCTTCCGCTGCCGCCATAATCATAGACCACTTCTACCTGGTATTTTTCATTAAAACCCCGGCCGATTTCATTTAAAGGCAGACGCATTCCCGCGCCGGCAAATACCATGATTTCCGGTTTGGCGGCCTGGCCGGCATTACCGCAACCGCAAACCACGCCGGTTATCAGCAGCGCTAAGGCTAAAAAAAGAGGAAACAACTCCTGGTTTGTCCATCCTGCCGGCGCTCGCATAAGTCACTCTCCCCGCTTTCTTTGCACCCCTTCCGGACAGTACCGCTTTTGATTCATAAGATATACCGGGCCGGCGCCGGTTACGCCGTAAAATATTGCCGGCTTACCCGTAGTTATAAGTTGTTGGTAGGTTTCATTAACAAAAGTAGAGCCCGTGGCAAATATTAAGCTGCACCATTTTAGATTTTTTTCCGTAGTTTCCAAAGACTCGACAATTACCCGGTTAATCTCTTTTCCAATATTACTTTTATCCAGATCAGTTACCCTAATCTCGAATTTATCGCTTAATGCTTCTAATAACCGGGGCTGAAGACCTATCATAAATATTTTAGGATTTTCAAATCGCTGCTTAATAAATTCCACTACTTGCTTTTGACAATCAACCGGTCCGGCGTCTTTACAGTGGCCGGTTTTATCTATTAAACCAAGGCGGCATAAAACCGCGTTAATGGTTGCGACAAAAATTGCCCGCCGGAAATTGTTGTTTAATTCCATGTTTATTATTTCATAAAGGGAGCCTTCATAATTGCCGAACATGTCCGTGAAGGCCACGCCCTGAGCGCCATCATACTCAGCCTGCATCAATCTCTCCCGGCCTTTTTGTATGGGATAATCATTATGCTCAGGATTGCCTATCGCCTCCTCGGGCGATAACACTTTTGCTCTTACCCGCACAATTCCGTCTGGCAGCTTATGTTCATAGATAACTTTAAGTATTTGTTCTCTCAGTTCTTTCATGGCAACCGGCTTTCCTTCAAATATATATGTTAATCACGAGCCTGTCTGACAAAGTCACTTTTGTGAGATTGCTTCGTCGCTAACGCTCCTCGCAATGACAGAAAACCTTGAAATATCGTCATTGCGGGCGGCCGAAGGGCGCGTGGCAATCTATCTTTAAATGTTTGTCGAATACGCTCTCATAAGGCTTATCATTCCTACAGTCTTTTTTGCAAACAAACAAGCTTGGTTTTTGTCCAGTTTTGCCTTTTATAAAAATCCAGCGCCCGGTGGTTCCCGCTGTCTGCCAGCAGTTGGATCCGCCGCAGGCCATGCGCCCTGGCCCATTCTTCCATGGCAGCCAATAGCCTGCGACCGACCCCTTGGCCGCGAAAGGAGGAGACCACGACCACGTCCTCAATATTTCCCGTCCGGTGTCCTTCCGCGGTTGAAATCGCCGTCTGCAGAGAACACATGCCAATGACTTTGTGAGCGCTTTCCGCCACCAGGACACATCTATCTTTACTATCTGCCAACAGCAGGGACAATCCCTGCCACTGAATTGTTTCGTTAAAAGTGAAATCCTCTTCAATCGCAAACAGCTCTTTTAATAGAACCAGCATATCCTCAATATCCGCTGAAACGGCCGGTCGAATACTAATATCCGGATATTGCCCCATATCAGGTTAAAAGATGTTTTTCCGCCACTGCCCCTTCTTCCAGGGCGTCAAGAATTTCATCAATGGCCTCTTCACTTATGTTTCCATACCATTGCGCCTGCGGATAAAGCAGCATAACCGGACCCTGGTCGCACATTTTCAAACAGCCGGTAGTGGAGACCACGGCATCGGTCATTCCCCGGTCAGCGAGCTCGCTTTCCAGATATTGCACCAGGGAAACCGCTCCCTTTTTATGGCAAATTCCCTGAGGTTCTCCATTGGCCCGAAAACTGCAACATACAAAGAAATGGTATTTAGGTTTTTTTATGCTCATATAAACATGCTCCTTTTAAATAAATTTAATTTGCACAGGCCATTCCAGCCGGCTCCCGCTTTTTCTTTGAGACCCGGTCCAGTATTTCCTTTATCTCCGCATTCCGGTTTTCATGCAGCAGGCCGGCCGCATCCGCGCGGCAGCGCTGGCAATGATACATCTGTTTTATGTGTTGGCCGCATTTCTGCCGGATATCAAAAACTAGTTTAGGGGAAGGAGGTGTCAAATTCTCGAACTCAGTTCCCTCCACTGGGATCAAGGGCATACAGTTAAAAATATCCGCTCCCAGCCGGCCGGCCGCTTGGGCCACACTCTCGATATGCGTATCATTAACCCCGGGAATCAGTATGCAATTTACCTTAACCGTGAAGCCGGCTTGTTTAAGCTGCTCCACGGCTTTCAGTTGCCGCAGGCTCAGTAAACGCGCAGCCTCATATCCCCGATAGATTTCCTCTCCATCGCGCACCCAGGCGTAGACTCGTTCTCCTATGCCGGGATCTACCGCATTAATCGTGATAGTAATATGCGTGGCGCCGTAATATTTAAGCTCCGGTATATAAGGCATGATGTTCAAACCATTAGTCGCAATACAGAACAATATTTCCGGATAATTAGACCGTATAAGTCTCAAGGTCTCCAGGGTTAGTTCCGGAGCGGCGAAGGCGTCACCCGGGCCGGCTATGCCGGCCACGGAAACATCCGGTATGATTTTATTAATCAAATTAAAGTATTCCAGGGCCTGAGCCGGGGAAATAACCGCGCTGCTCACTCCAGGCCGGCTTTCATTAACGCAACTATATTTGCGGTTACAAAAACGGCACTGAATATTGCATCCGCGGGCTACGGGCAGATGCACCCGGGCGTACTTATGCCGGGCCTCGGCATTAAAACAGGGATGAGTATTCATAGTATTAATCCTCACATATAAGTATAACCAACTGGAGATTGCGCTTGCGTGTTTTCAATAATCGTATTCACGATCCGGTCAAAAAGCTGCTGGGTTCCCCGATAGCCGAGATGCAATATCCGCTGTCCGCCAATCCGGTCATGTATGGGAAACCCCACCCTTACCAGCGGAATGCCCAGCTTACGCGCTATAGAATACCCTTTGCTGTTGCCCAGCATAAAATCCGGCTTCAATTTTCTGCTGATATCATGTATCTCTTCAAAATCCACTCCCTCGCGGACTTCCAAAGAACGGCCGGATTGGCAAGACAGTTTTTCCAATTCCGCTTTCAGAATTCCGTTGTGGGAGCCGGTCGCGCATAGAACCGGGATTATCCCGGTTTCCAGAAGAAAACCGGCCATGGCAGCAACCATGTCCGCTTCGCCGAAGACCACGGCTTTTTTTTCGAAGCAATACTTATGCGCGTCCGCGTATGCGTCGAGCAGCCGTCCGCGCTCCTCCCGTATGGCTTGGGGCGGGCTTTGCCGGCTTATTGTTTCCAGGATTTGCATAAATTCGTCAGTGGCCTGGATGCCGATCGGCAAACCGGTAGTGTAGCGTTTAAGCGTAAATTTATGTTCCAGATAAGCGCTTGCGCTCTCCTGGCCGGCCGGACTTCGTCCCAGCTCAATGGCAAAAGCAAAACCGCCCAATTTTGCCAAATCCTCCACCGAGGTTCCTCCTGACGGTATCTTTTGATACCCATCCCAAGGCCCTCCGTCTAAAGTACAGGAATAATCCGGCAATATGATATGGTCCAGTGCAAAATCCGCGAGCAGTTCCTTAAGATAACGAATGTCGGCTGATGAAACCATGTTGGGAAACAAGACCACGCGCTGAGTTCGTGGAAGCGGCGCAGCGAAGTAAGTTACCAGAGACTTGATAGCCGCGTGAAAACCATCCATATGCGTGCCCTGATAGCTGGGCGTGGATACCGGAACAATATGCGGCAGGCGCGCGTTGGGTTCTTGCTCAGACTTAAACTCACGCAGATATTGGGGCACATCATCTCCAATGGTCTCACTCAAACAGGTCGTGGCCACGCCTATCAGCTCGGGCGTGTACTGGGTACAAATATTTTTCAAAGCATTGGTCAAATTATTCTTACCTCCAAAAACCGTCGTGGTCTCCGTGAAATTCGAGGAGGCGATGTCAATCGGCTCTTTATAATGGCTTATCAGGTAGCGCCGGATATAAGTGGCGCAGCCCTGGGACCCATGCAAAAGGGGTAAAGCGCCCTTTATGCCCTTGAAAACCAGGCAGGCTCCCAGCGGGGAGCATAATTTACAGGGATTGCTGGTAGCAGTATGGCTAGGCGCTGTGGTTTGCATTTTCATCACCTTCCGCCAGGCGCGCCCGCATAATCGCGCCGGAATAATCTCCAAACCGGGCTCATGATCGAGGCATAAACTTCTTTGATGAAATTTTCCATGCCTTCATATCCGGCCAGAGCGGTCTTTCTTTCATGATTATGGTCACAAAATGCGATGCCCAGTTTATAGGCCAGAGGTCGTTCCTTCACCCCGCCGATGAAAATATCCACCTTCTTTTCCAGGGAAAAAGCGGCCAGCTCCACCGGATTGGAATCATCCAGAATAACCGTGCCTTCATCGCACATCGAACGCAGGCGTTTATAATCATCAGCCCGGCCGGTTTGGGACCCCACCACTACGACCTCCATGCCCAGCAAGCGCAGGGCCTTGATCAGGGAGAAAGCCTTAAACGCCCCTCCCACATAAACTGCGGCCCGCTTGCCGGTCAGGTGGGGGCGATAGCTATTCACCAGGGACATGCTCTTATGAGTTGCTTCCGCCACTAAGCGCTGCGTGCGCTCTATAATCTTCTCATCTTTAAAAAACCGGGCTACCTCCCAAAGCGCTTCCGAAGTATCTTCAATACCTATATAAGATACCCGGATAAACGGTATATTGTATTTGGCTTCCATCAGTTTGGCCAGATGCAGCATGGAACCGGAGCACTGCACCACATTAAGCGAGGCAGTATGCGCCTGCTTAATATCATCAATGCGGCCGTCCCCGGTAATAGTGGCAATAACTTCTACTCCCATCTGCTTATAGTATTCGCGGATGATCCAGGTTTCGCCGGCAATGTTGAAATCCCCAAGTATATTGATACTGTATGGGTATACTTCCGGAATTGACCTGGTACCGACTAATTTAAAAATAGCCTCACAAGCTGCCCGGTACCCGTCGCGTTTGGTCCCGTTAAAACCCGCGGAATGCACTGCCAATACCGGTATGCTTTTCTCTGCTTCCACCCGGCGGCAGACCGCATCAATATCATCTCCGATAATTCCGGTTATACAGGTGGCATAAACAAAAGCCGCTTTGGGACTATGCGCGTCAATTAGTTCACACAGCGCGTGATAGAGTTTTTTTTCTCCCCCGTAAATTACGTCCCTCTCCTGTAAATCCGTGGAAAAACTCATGCGGTGCAGTTCCGGCCCGGAGGAAAGCGCACCACGGATGTCCCAGGTATAGGCCGCGCAGCCGACAGGACCGTGCACCAGATGCAGTGCATCCGCAATGGGATAAAGCACTACCCGCGAACCACAGAACACGCAGGCCCGTTGGCTTACAGAACCGGCCGCGCTGTTACGCTCACAGGCCATGGCAAAGCCGTCTTCACCTTTGCGAAACACCTGCTGTTTGCGTTCTTTCAGTATAGTTCCCATTGTTCGCCTCCGCGCTCTTTAACTCACATTACCAGCTCAAAACTCTCTTCCGGCGTATCCCGGTCCTTACGGTCCAACAAAACCCCCAGTATTCTCTCCAGCAACTGCATTCCGCCCTGATATCCCACGCTCGGGAAATAGGTGTGCCCTACCCGGTCGGTAATTGGAAAACCATAACGCACAAAAGGTATATCCTCGTCGCGGGCAATATATTTCCCATAGCTGTTTCCGAGCAACAGATCAACGGGCTCGTTTTTTATCCACTGGTGCAGCAGAAAAATGTCCCCGGCGTGCTGCACTTTGGCTTCCGGTACTGCCTGGCCCAAAATTTCCTGCATGCGCCGCAGGAATTTCTTGCCGCGCGTGCCGGTGAGGACATATACCGGGCGCATATCCAGATCCACTAAAAATTCGCTTAGCGATATCAATTGATCCGGATCGCCAAAAAGCGCCACTCTTTTCCCAGCCAGATATTGCTGCATATCCGTAATCATATCCACCAGCCGTCCCCGCTCGTAATTAATACTCTCCGGAACTTTCAGACGGGAATATGGGCGCAGGGCATTAATAAAGCGGTCCGTTGCCTTAAGCCCGATCGGCAGATCGAGAATTTGACAGGGAACCTTGTACTTGGCATCCAGGGCCTCGGCCGCTGCCTGAGAAGTAAATTTCCCCAATGCGATAGTCGCTTCGCTGTCACCAATACGCCGCATTTCATGCAGACCGACTCCGCCCTGAGGATACATCTGAAACTTCCCGGTCTGCGGTGAATCAACCACACCCGAAGTATCAGGAAACATAATCGTATTTAAGCCCATCTCCTGGCAGAGACGCTTTAGCTCGCGCATATCCGCCGGTTCCACCCATCCGGGAATAATGTTTATCTGATCATTTTTTCGGCCTTCACCGCCCGAGAGCTGCAGGGCCATGCTTTTAACCATATTGGAAAAACCCGTAATATGCGAGCCCACATAACTGGGCGTGCTCGCGGAAATGACCACTTTGCCTTCCGGTATCTTTCCATCTTCATGCGCCTTGCTGATAATCTGCGGCACGTCATCTCCGATGGTTTCCGAAAGACAGGTCGTATGTATGGCAACAATGTCAGGATTGTAAATGGTAAATATATTATCGAGCGCCTGCAAAAGATTTGCCTGCCCTCCGAATACCGAGGCCCCTTCAGTAAAGGAACTGGTGGCTGCCATAATCGGCTCCTTGTAATGCCGGGTCAGCGTGCTGCGGTGATAGGCGCAGCATCCCTGCGCGCCGTGGCTGTGCGGCAGGCATTTGTGGATTCCCAGGGAAGCGTAGATCGCGCCTATGGGCTGACAGGTCTTGGCCGGGTTTATGGTTAAAGCCTTCCGGGGGTTAATCTCTTTAGGTGTATGTCTTAATAACATGAGAGTTCTCCTATGATTAAAGTACTAGCTTGCCGCGAAATCCGCCCTGATCTGCTCCTCTTCCTTCCAGGGCGCGTCAATCAGTTTCCAGATCCGGGTATTTATAATCCGGTCGATTTCCCGGTAAAAATTTATAGCTCCCCGAAACCCGGCATAAGGCCCTCCGTAATCATAACTGTGCAGTTGCTTGCACGGGATCCCGTTTTTCTGCACTCCGTACTTTTCCTTGATACCCGCACAGAATATGGCCGGCTTATACAGTTCCAGCAGTTTTTCCTGTTCAAACTGGCTGATATCATCGATGGAAAGCGTATTTTTTTCCATGCTGGGAATCATGCCCTCGTAATGGTTAAGTGTGATTCCCTGTTTTTCCAGTTCATGCTTTTTCTCCGCGCTCAGACGCGCCTGGTAACGCGTGTTGTCCTTTTCAACTTTCAATTCCTCGATATTCCGGCTGTCCGCATCCACTTCCAGACCGTCCAATACTTTGCGCCCCTCATAATCATCACGGTGCGCGAATTCATATCCGGCGCCAACCACTTTCATCCCAATTTCCTTAAAAAGCTCCTGGTAATGATGAGCGCGCGATCCGCCCACAAAAAGCAGAGCCAGCTTGCCTTCCAGGCGCGGCCGCAGCTCGGCCTGAGCTTTTTCAACCTCCGGCATCTCCTGGGCAATATACTTCTCAACCGCGTCAATTAATTCCGAATCCCCAAAATAACGGGCGATTATACGCAGCGAATCAGCCGTGGCCTGCGCCCCGATAAAGTTTATCTTCAGCCAGGGAATACCAAACTTGGCTTGCATCATCTCCGCCATATAATTGATTGAACGATGACACATAACCAGATTCAAATCCACGTTATGCGATTTACAGAAATCGTCATAAGATGAATTGCCGCTAAATGTGGAAACCAGCGTAAACCCGCACTCGGCAAACATCTCCTCCAGCAAAAAGGCATCTCCGCCGATATTATATTCGCCTAAAAGATTGATCTTATACTTGCCGGCTATGGGTTCATCATCCAGCCCCACCACATGTTTAAAGAGCTGGTTATTAGCGATGTGATGCCCGGCTGACTGGCTGACCCCTTTATATCCTTCGCAACTGAACCCGAATACATTGATCCCCAGCTCCCTTGACATTTCCCTGGACACCTGGTGGACATCATCGCCGATCAGTCCTACCGGACAGGTTGCGAAAATTCCAATTGCCTTAGGATGAAGTAAATCATAGGCTTCCTGGATCGCCTGCTTAAGTTTTTTCTCTCCCCCGAAGATGATTTGTTCTTCCTGCATGTCAGTCGTAAAACAATAGGTCATATAATTCGGCGCATCCGCACTTTTCGGCCGGGTCTGGTTGCGGCGGGTCAGCCAACTATAATACGCGCATCCCACCGGGCCATGTATGATTTGCACAATATCCCGCGTCGGACCGAGCACCACGCCCCGGCAACCTGCGTAGCAGCAGCCGCGCTGGGTAATAATTCCGGGAACAGTTCTCACATTAGCCTGGATACTGTCGCCTTCTTTTTCCGGGCTGATTACCGTGATATGCTTACTGCGTTTACGCTTTACCTTAGTGGGATAGACTTTCAGCAGTTCGTCTTTGATTTTAGCCGCATCCGGCAAACTGGTTTTTCCCATTTTATTCCCTCCTGTAACTAAGTATCCAAAATGCTTTCTCCGCATTCACCAGTGCGTACTCGCGCCGCTTCCAAAACCGGCATTACAAATATCTTGCCGTCGCCGGGTTTGCCGGTACGATTCACTTCCATAATCGTATTTACTACCTTTTTCACCAGGTTGTCAGGAACAATTACTGTCAATGAGCGTTTGGCGACCAAGCGCGGTTCCCCGCCCAGTTGGGATACCGCTTCTTCATATCCCTGCCGGGCTCCGTTCATAACCCTGAAATCCACATTCCCTTTGCCCCGGCCGTGTACGCCGCCAGTGGCGGTAAAAGAGGAAATGCCGGCCTCAGCCAACGCTTTTTTGGTTGTATTCATCATGTTGATTCTGATTACTGCCATTACTTCTTTCATAATTACATTCCTTTCTGTGCCGGCATTTGTGCCGCATTATCCGGAAATTTGTAAGTATTGCAGGGATGCCCCTGCTCCCAAACTCAAGTTTCCTTAATTCCGGAGCTGATGGTATATATCTCCTCTACCGGGGAAACAAATATCTTGCCGTCGCCGAAAGCGCCGGCAGATCCGGTGCGGGCTGATTTCAAAACCGCGTCCAGCACAAACTGCTGTTCACTGTCAGGCACTACAACTAATAGCAGTTCTTTAGGCAGTTCATCATAATGAATCTCGCCCACTTTTAGCCCTCGCTGCTTGCCCCGGCCAAATACCGATATCTTGGTAACTGCCGGATAACCGGCCTCCATTAAGGCTTCCAAAACTTCGCCGGATTTCTCCGGCCTTACAACCGCTCTAATCATTTTCATGTTAAGCACCTCGTTTTTTATTAATTAGCAATGCCGTATTTGACGAGAAGTTTCTCCAATTCACTTATATCTATGGGCGTAGGGATTACAAACATTTTATTCTCGTCAATTTTTTTAGCCAACTTCCGATATTCATCCGCCTGCAAATGCGTGGGATTATATTCAATGACGGTTTTCCGGTCCAGCTCCGCCCGCTGGACCATATTGTCGCGGGGATTAAAATGGATCATCTGGGTGCCGAGTTTATTGGCCAGGGCTTCAATCAAGTCAACTTCATTATCCACATTGCGGCTGTTGCAAATCAGGCCCCCCAGGCGAACGCCGCCTGACTCGGCAAATTTCATAATTCCTTTGCAGATATTATTCGCGGCATACATGGCCATCATCTCTCCGGATACAACAATGTAAATTTCCTGGGCCTTGCCTTCGCGCATGGGCATGGCAAAGCCTCCGCAAACCACGTCTCCTAACACATCATAAAAAGCGTAATCCAGTTTTTTGTCATCCGAGTAGGCTCCCAGCTGTTCCAGCATATTAATCGAGGTGATGATACCCCGTCCGGCGCATCCAACTCCGGGTTCCGGACCGCCGGATTCCACGCACATCGTTCCATGGAAACCCTCTTTCAGAATATCATCCAGCTCGACATCCTCGCCCTCTTCGCGCAGGGTGTCCAGAACAGTGTTCTGCGCCAGTCCGCCCAGCAAAAGCCGGGTGGAGTCCGCCTTGGGATCGCAGCCTACCACCATTATTTTCTTTCCCATCTCAGTCAGCCCGGCAACCAAATTCTGGGTGGTGGTTGATTTGCCGATGCCTCCCTTGCCGTAGATCGCCACTTTTCGCATATTACTCTCTCCTCTCGGGTAATCGCTCCCTGTCCCTAAATTGCCGGGGGACATTTTATATTCTTGCTTAATGATAGATAAAGCAAAATACATGCCAATTTGCAGTTGTAGCATTCTCCTCTGGAAGATAAATGGCTTTCGATAAAAATGATTGATTTTCAGGGATTATTGCAGCAGGCTGGTTTTCAGTAACCAGTAAGTAAGCAGCGAGGCTGGAAAGCACAAAAACGTGTATTTCATTATTGTAATTGGGTATTTATTAGCTACATTATTGTTATTAGAAAATACGCGCTTTCCAACTAATCTCATTTTCTATAGTCCCAGCGAAAAAAACGAATCAGTTACCGGGAAGGTTTTTTTCTATACACCAGCCCGGCAATAAAAATACTGATTTCCAGCAGCAACCAAAGCGGTACGGCCAGCAGGATCTGTGAAATGATATCCGGCGGAGTCAAAAAAGCCGCTATCATGAATAATAACACGATAACCACCCGGCGTTGCCTTTTCAGCGTGTCCGGTGTAAGCATGCCGAATTGGGACAAAAAGAAAACCACCAGCGGCAGTTCAAACATCAGCCCAAAAACCAAGAGTATCCAAAACAGGAAAGAAAAATAAGCGCTGATCGAAATCATGGGAGTTAAGGCGGGCAGGGCTTGACTTAGAAAAAATTGTATGCTCAAGGGCACGATGAGGGCATGGGCAAAAAGCGCTCCGGAAAAAAACAACAAAACGGAAAGCGGTAAATACACCAGAATATTTTTCTTCTCTTTTCGGGTCAGTCCTTTGGCAGCAAAGCCCCATAGTTGATAAAAGATAACCGGAATAGCCGCCAGGCAACCGGCAAATAGGGACACTTTGATTTTTGCCAGGAATGCTTCAAACGGTTTGATAAACACCAATTCCTCAATCGGGCGTGAAAAGAACAGGATTAATTCCTCGGCAAACAGATACGCACCAATCGTCGCCAGCACTAATGTAATAACCATCCGGAAGATTCGTTGCCGCAATTCTTCCAGATGTGAAAGGAAGGTCATGCTCTGCTCCGGCTGCTGGTTACGGCCGGAACGCGAGTTACTTTTTTTTAGCTTTTTTGTCTTCTTCAATATCCGAAACTGCCTCCTTGAATTCATTCGCCTCTTTTTTAAACATTTTCATCCCTTTTCCCAAAGCCCTTCCGATTTCAGGTAATTTCCTGGCTCCGAACAACAATAGGATGATAACCAATATTACCAGAAGTTCCGGTAATCC
>JAUVAV010000018.1 GCA_030591525.1 candidate division FCPU426 bacterium
CATCTTTCCTGGTACGCTGATAAGTCTCTTTAGCCTGCTTGATCTTTTGAAGATAACGATGGAGTAAATACAAGTAAGTACCCAAGACCAGGATGTCGTCCAGCAGGCCGGGATAGAGGTCAAGCGGCAGAACCAGGTAGAGTACAACTATAATTAACCATAAATAATTTTGAAATTTTGACATGCTTAAGTTTCCTCGCGTTGCTGAGCTAAAGGCCGGAGAGATTTAATAATGTTATTATAAAAACGGGAAAAAATCAATAATTAAGCCCCTCCGGTTAATAGGCCTCTTGTCAAAAGCTGTTTTAAAGAAAATCCACTAAAACAGCAACTTCTCACCCGCCGTGGCGTTTCAAAACAAAACACAGAGCATATAACAGGCTTATATCAAATATTATCGGAGGCGTGGAGGTATCTTTGTTGGTGTTTATGTGATATATTATAAATATATCATTTTTTTTGGGGGATAAGAGTTTAATGAAAAAGGTCCTAGCGAATGAAATCTAAAGCTGTAGTTTTCTTAATAATATATAGTTTTGTGCTCCCCTCTTTAACTTGGGCATTTGATACATGCAATTATCAAAGTTCTCAACTATCATTTTCTCCAGTTTATTATTTAGGAAGCAGAATCGCCATACCGAAAAAAGCCGGTCTTTTTAAGGCTGGATTCCAGGGTGGGAAAAAAACTATTATTTATATTGAAGACCTGCATTGCAATTACGAAGTGCAAAGAAACATCGCAAGCATGATTGGTTATTTGGCAAAACGACATGGGTTGAAACTCGTAGGAGTGGAAGGCGCCTTTGGTGCGCTTGATCCTGCGGTGATCCGCGAATTTCCCGTTAGAAAAACCCGCGAAGCAGTGAGCGATTATTTTGTCAAACAGGGAAAACTGAGCGGCGCAGAACACATTGCGATTACCGGGAATAGGCGTATTCAAGTAACGGGGATAGAGCCGCCGGAATTATATCAGGCCAGTCTCAAAGCTGTAAAAAGCTTTTTAAACGCGGAAAGCCAGGGATATGTATATGACCTGCGAGATGTCTTAAATGAGTTAAAGCACGGAATTTACAATCCTCGGCTATTGGAATTTGACAAAAAACGCCGGCTGTATTGCGAAGGAAAAACAGCGCTCATAAAATACGCGGGTTATTTAAAGTCTAAGGCAGACGCATGGCAGGAAGATATAAACAAATATCCCGGACTGACGCGTTTTCTTGATTTGCGGCAGGAGTATTTCACCCGGGACAGCCGGCCGGAAAAAATTTATCAGGAACTTGATGGTTTGGAGATAGCGATCCGGAGGCATTATTATACCAGCAAGGAACAGCAGCTATTGGATAGTTTATACCGCCGCCTGGAGATCATAGAAAAACTATTAAATATATCGGCCACGCCGGAAGAACTGGAGCGGATTCGGTCAACGCCGGAAAATTATACTGTACGGAAATATGTTGGATTCATCCGGGGCCGGCAACCTAAGCACGCAGCATCGCTCGGAGCAGAGATATACGCGCTGGATGAATATATAAGCCAGGCAAAAGCCTTCTATGCCATGGCAGATGAGCGCAGCCGGCATTTTGTGCGCCAGATGATACAGAAAATAGAAAATTCGCAACAAAGCCTGGGAGTAATGATCTGCGGCGGATTTCACACCGATAAAATACTGGAGGAGATGCAGCGTCAGCGCGTTTCATATGTGGCAATAAAACCAGGGTTGACCCGCCAGGATATTATAAATCCTTATTTTCGGCTCTTGCAAAACAGAGCAGCGCCTTTAGAAGAATTATTAAAACAGAACCAGACCGTTTTAGCGCTGCGCGCGGCTCTGGAAAATCCGGTCCAGCGCATGGAAATGGAACTCGTTTTAAAATCCCTGGCCCATACCCTAAAGCTTAATCAGAAGCAGCAGACAGAAATGGCCGGTTATTTTAAAGCCCATAACCGGGTAAAGGTGGGATTACTTAGCCCGGCAGAGGCAAAAGCTAAAGGCTTGCCGGAGCTTACGCCGGTAAAAGTTCTGCCGACATCATTGCGAAGGGACGGTGAGCAGGCGGTGGTTCTTATTGCGCCGCAGGGCATGCTTACGGAAAAAACAAACCAACAGATTACACCGGTGGATTCCAAGCAAATTGATAAGCATAGCATAAATGTCTATTTTTCTTTGCGGAAAGCCCTGGACGCCGCCCATATCATCCGGCAAAACCAAAAACCAATAATTGCTTCTATTATTAGGGTATTTACAGCGTTGCAAACAGGATTATTACATGCTGGCCGGGGAGTATATTTGCGGGGCAAATTTAATCAAAGACTGATTAACGCTGCCTTGCCCATGGGATATCTGGTTCTGATAGGGCTGGTATTGACAGAGATGAAAGCCGGCCGTGATACTGGAAAAACAGAGCAGGAAGAGTTACGCGAAATCCAAGATGATTTAATGGAAATCCGGGAGATATTTAGCGCGGAGAACTATTCTCAGATTGAACCGGAAAAAGTTGAGGGGTTAATTGCAAGGATAAAAACCGCTATTGAAAACAGGGATAATCCGGATATGCTTTCCTGTTATTACACGGCTAAAGTTATGCTAAAGGTAGCGAAATTCCACGCTGACATGTTTGGAAAAACCGGAGGTAAAAATTCCGTACAAATATTAGCCATGAGTGCCGATATGCAAAAAGTCCTATTGCAACGGAGGGGACCGTATAAGCGTCTATTTGCCGATAAGTACACTGTCTCAGCTAATGCCAAACCGAAGCCGGGACAATCAATTATAGAAGAAGCCGCCCAGGCGCTGGGAGAAGAAGTTGGCATTGAGGCGGAGGCTAACCGTTTCCGGCAGATTGGCAAAAGCAATAGTTATCATAATAAATTAAGCAGTTATGATTTTTATGCTTTTAATCAGGATGAAGAAAACAAGCTGGTCAAGGCGTATGACGAGTTAAAAAAGAAGCACTCTTCAGTTAAAGGAAGATTAATTGATTATAGTCATGAAAAACGCTGCTTATGTGTTTATTCAATAAACCCGGAGATAAAACAGGATGCGGTAAAAGAGCTGGCCGGCCAAATACAGAAAGATACCGATGTTCCATACATTTATCCGGTGGCCGATGATGATTACAATACCTTGTTAGTTTATCAGCTTACTAAAGAGGAAGAAGATAAAATTAGGCAGAACGCGCAAGCCCGGGACATCGAAAATGAGGATTATTTAAAAATTCTGGATTCTGATAAGATGGAATTTGTCTCCTGGGCCGAACTGCACAGAGATTTTTCTGAAAATCCTAAAAAATACGCGCTGGATTTAACCGGGCCCTATTTTGGGAACACTGAAGTATGGTCTGAGATTCTGCCCGACACCATACATGCCGGTGATCCCTTGGCCGAAAAGGTCTCTGTCTCGGGCGGCAAAGGCGCTAATACGAATATTTTGCTCGGATTAAGAGGACAAATTCCCGGATTAAATGTCCCTGACACCTCGATATTAACTACCTTTGCTTATGAAAGATATGTTTTGGGCGTTCCAGCAATACGGAAAGATGTAAAATTATTGGATGAGGCCAAAGAAGAGAAAGACATAATAATCATATCAGAAAGAATTAGAGATCAGATTCTGGAAATTGAATTACCTAAAAACGTAAAACACAATATTAATAGTATTTTCGAAAATCTGGGACGCGATATCATAGTTCGAAGTTCGTCAAATGTTGAAGACTTAGAGGATTTAAACGCTGCAGGCGAGGCAGAATCATTTCCGCATATCATAGAGGGAGAAGAAGCGCCGAAGAAAGTGCTTGAAGTGTGGGCCAGTCTTTTCTCTGATGGATTTGTAGCCTACCGGACCAGCAACAATATTAAACACCAAGACGCGAGTATGGCGGTACTGCTGCAGGAATATATTTCACCCCAGGCCGCGGGAGTGGTTTTTTCCCAGCACCCGGGAACTAAACGGCCGGTTTACTTAATTACCGGCAATCCAGGGGGCGGCGAAATCGTGGTGGACGGAAAAGGACAAACGGACAGCTGGCTGGTGGGTTTAAACGGGACTGAGATTTTAGAAAGGTGGATTAAGACAAAGAAGTTTAAGCGAGTGGAATCAAAGGAAGGGGGGACGCGGGTAGAAAAAATCGAGATGAAGGAGCCGGCTTTAGGGGATAAGGAGATATTAAAGCTCAGCCAGGTAGTTAAATCAATACATAATCATTATCGTGAAAAGGATTTGGTGCAGGACATAGACATTGAGTATGTTTTTGATAATCAGGGCGAGGTGTACATTGTGCAGGCGCGTTCGCAAAGTTCCAGTGACGTGGAAGCGCAAGAGGGTTCAGTAACCCATAAATTTAAGACAGTAGATGAATCAAAAGTGCCGGATGGTACGCCTCGGATTATTTTTCCTTCCGGTTCGCAGACCGCCTATACCGGCGCAGTTACAGGGGAATTGCAAATCATACTTAAAAAGGGGCCGAAAAAGGGGCCGAAAAAGGGGCCGAAAAAGGGGCCGAAAGGAGGGCCGACAAGCGCAAGGCCGGACGCGATAGTGGTTGCTTACCACACAAATAATGAGTGGAATAGCATTTTTGCCAAATTAAAAGGAGTAATTACAACTGATGGCAGTGTAACTTCACATGCCGGAGCGCATGCGCAGGAAAAAATGATTCCCTGCATGGTGGGCGCAACAGGCGCAATGGAACAACTGAAAAAATTTGACGGCAAGATGGTGACGTTTGATTCGGGAAAAAGAACGGTTTATTTAGGAGAGTGGCCTATTATAAAACAGGAGAGACGTCTCGATATGTGGGTTACTGATCCAGAGAAATGGAAAAAAACAGAGGCACAGCTGAGAGATCATGAGCTTTTCCGGAAATGGGAAGAGAGTATGGAAAAGCGTCCCAAAGTATATTTGAAGGACTTTGAAGGGCAGTGGCGCCGCCATTCCAATTATTACCCTTACTTTGAACTGGATTATTATTATAAAGCCTGGGATTGTTTAACCGGGATTTTAAATAATAAATTCAGTAAGCGCCGGTCTTGGAAGTTAAAAACCCAGGAGCGTGAATTTAAAATTAAAACCCGGCGCTGCTTCTTTCATCGGGTAGAGGTTAATGATCCAAAGAGTATTTATGGTTTTATTAACGGCGTGGAGAAGATAGATCTTGAGGATAGGCAGGAACTTTTCGATATGCGTTGGCAAGGATTCAGGAAAATGGCGTGTTTTATGGAAGAGATTGAGAATATTGATAACGACAATGTCGAAGCACTGATAGATAACCTGATTGAAGTATTCGCGTGGATGCATATGGGATTCTGGCTGGATGCTATAGTAGAAAACACGGTGGTTAATGATCAGTTGAAATATATTGATAAAGAGTTCCATAATGTTTTAAGGAATGTGGCGGTGGAGGATTTGCCGCGCGAGGAGAGGATACATCCTTACCGTGCGGATATCCCGGGAGGAAAGGTTCTGAATCTGACGAGCAATAAAGACAAGGAGATATACGCTCTTTTAGAACGTATCCGCAGCGACGCCCGGCTCGTGGAAATATTCTCTAATGGCGGTAGTGAAGAGATTAAGAGAGAATTGAAAAACAATTTTAAGAAAATTTATACTACGATAGAAGATAGGTCTATGAAATATAAAAGCACAAGCGAAGATATAAGGATTCTTTCAGATACAGATGAGTATATAAAAGACATACAGGGGAGGCTGAAGGGGGGCGATGAAGCGGGCATATACTTATTGGCCAACTTTTGCAGGCGTTATCAAGCAGAAGACACAAAAAGATCATTACAGTTAGAAGAAATTAAGGAAAACGATAATGATTTGTATATGTTAATAACCGGCTATGCCCGCCGAATGGCCGCTGAAAAGAGCCAGGAAAACAAGTGGGAAGAAATTTCCTGGCAGGAGCGAGTCCAGGCATTGCTAAAAGTAACAGAGGAGGACCGGAAGGCCAAATTGCCTCTGGCTGTAGAAAAACTAAAAAAAGAGTTGGAAGCTACGCAGGAAATGCGGGAAACTGCAAAAAGCATGTTGGGCTCATTTCCGAGATTAAAGCAGACACTCGCGCTATCAAAAATGCAGATCGCTCTTCGAGAGGACGGGCACCATTTGGTGGTGCCGTTTCAGCGCAAAATTGCCCGCATGATGCTGGAAATAGCGGAGAACCATATTGCAATACTTGGAGAACCGGAAAACATATTTCAAATCAGCACAGATGAATTAATCGCCTTGGTTAAAGAGGAAAACCCTGATTATATCAGCAAAACGTTTGACCGCTGGGCAATATTGGATAAAGCTGAGGAAAAAATGAATTCCCAATGGAAGAAAAATCCCCGGGAAGCATTTGAGGAATTTAAAGGGGAGGTTAACCAAGCAATTGAAATATTGCGGGAGCAGGCGGAGCAGACAAAAACGTTGCGAGTGAAAGAATCATATCAAGCTGAGCAGAGCCGCCTGGAACATCGTATCAGACGACTCTACAGCGTGCTGCCTGACAAAAAAAACGAGCGCGCACAAAAAGACAAACCAGGACCGGGAGAGGGCGGAGCCGGTGGGTTATTAAGCATGGTTGTGAAAAGCAGCGGGCTGATGACGTGGCTAATAATGTGGAGCAAATCGGTATGGGGGCGATTATCGAACCGGATAGCCAATCGTCTGCTGCGGGAGATAACCTTAAAGCAACCAGTAAACGAGCTGGTAACATTAAGAGCTCTTTTAGGCCAAGCGCGGGTAAATGCTCCGTTGTTTAAGCAGCACGTGCTGGGTGAAAATATTTACAAATATCAGGCAACCATCTTTGGATCGAAATTCAACATGCTGGATAATGTCCGTATCCGGGTAGGAGCACTTTTTCGGACAGGGTTTGAAGAAAGACAGCCGGGCGCCATTGAAGTTACGGAAGAGCTGCAAGCTAAAGACGCGGTCTTTGTCATTACCATACCCGTCTGGTTTAGTAGTATTCTAAGGCCGGCGCCCGAAAAAGGGCTGCTGGCCAAACTCGATTATTATCTGGTAAGCGGAATTGTCAGCCGGCAGGTGGGGCGTAAATTGCGGAGTTGCGCTCAAAGCTTGAGAAAGGCGACGGACGAGGAAGAGATATATGCGCAGGATTATTTTGGCAAAGAAATCCATCGTCTGCCGGTTAAAAAGCTGCCGGGATTTGGCGCGCCGCTTTTAGGCGCGGAATACTATCAACCGCGCGGCGGACGACAACTTGGCATAGCCGGAGCGGAGCTAGGAAAGCTGTTAGAGACATATCGTCAAGCGATCGATACCCAGGGAGGTAGTTTATGGGAAATAATCAAGCCCCAATTAGACAGCAGGCTTAAAGATGGACAGGTGCCCTCCAATGCGGAGCTGGTGCAAGCTTTGCTGCAAATAGATAAAGCCGGTATCAGGGATCCGCTGCTTTTACAGACCGTAACCCAGCTCGCGCAGGCAGTTCAGGCAGCCGGAGATTTGGGCCGGGACGAGCGTTTGCGGATTGAAGTTAACCATGTCGCGGACCTGATTATTCGAAGCCGCAAAGGCATGCCTATAGCAAGAGTAAACAGGCCAATTAGAGTGCCTATGAATGAAGCGGGATTAGATCAGGCTCACTTGCTGATTGATAAATTGACCCGTAAAGCAATGAAGCAAATGATCGTGGGTTTACAGGGGAAGGCGCAGGCGGGGACAATAATGCAGGAAAACCTGAGATTTCTGGCCGAGATTTTATCAAAAGCGGCGCTAAGTCCTGGGGAAAGCGCGCGTTTGCAAGCCATGCTTCAATGCGTGGCTATGCCGGAAGGACAAGTGGCAGTTGTGCCTATTGGCGAAGATGTTTCAAAGTATGCCGGCGGCATGGTAAACGGCAGGGTAAGCGTAGTGGAGAATATTATAGTTGACGGACAGAAAGTTGAAATGGCAAAGCCTGTGATCGCGAGCGTACTGGCCAAGAACCGTGAGCTTCTGGAAGAGGTGGGAACATCAAGTGCGCAGGGAGAAGTTCGGGTGGTTTCTTATCAGGGGAAATTGCCCGAGATGATGGAGGCACAAGGCAATTTTGCCGCGAACATAGGGTGCTATTTGGAAAAGGCCGGCTGTTTGCAGGAAAGAATGGCGCCAACCCAAGCTTTAGCGCAAGCGTATTACCATTGGCACGCGAAGAGGAGTAAAAGAAATCATCGCAGAATGGCTCGTGTAGTAATTCGCATATTAAAGCATGAAGCGCGCGCAGGGGGGAGGGATTCCAACCGTCAAGCAGCGTTTAATGAAGCCATGGAGAAAGTTAATATTCTATTCAGGGAATCCCCGATATTTAAAAAGAGCGTAATACTCGGCCGAATAGAAGAGGACATAATCCACGCACCAAGAAGCCTGGGTACTGGCGGACAATTAGGCTTTATTTGGCTCTGGCAGAAGCGATCTGGCGATTTTATCCTGGATAATAATCTGGAAGATCAATTAAGGCGCCTGCGTTTGCGCAATTTCCGAATGGAAGGCGCGGCATAAAAAGCCTCTCGCCATTGACGGCTTATTCAGAATATAGCTGAAGGCCGGGACGTTTTTTTCTCTCTTTTTAGTTGTCCTATTATCCCAGGCTTTGAGATAATCAATTTAAATCCGTAACATTCCATACAGTCGATAAATTTTACCTGCCGGAAAGAAAAGGGGCCGCATGTTTCGCTTTGCCAACCCGGAAGTGCTTTATTTACTGGGGCTTTGGCCTATATTAATAATAGGATGGTGGTGGGCGGACCGCCGGGCCCGCCAACGCCTGCATGACTTTGCCGAGCTGCGTTTAGCCGCGCAACTGACGTCTGGAAACAGCCGGGGCAAGCGTTTTATCAGCCACCTGGCATTGCTGTTGGCGCTTACCGGTTTGATCTTTAGTTTGGCCCGGCCCCAGGCAGCGCTGACCCGTTCTGAAGTTAAAAGGCATGGGTTGGATATTTTATTTCTGGTGGATAACTCGCGTTCCATGGAGGCGCGGGATATCAAGCCCAGCCGCCTGGGACGAACCCAACAGGCCTTGTTTTACCTAGTGGATCGTCTATCGGAAAATCGGATGGGCTTGGTGCAGTTTGCCGGAGTTTCCTTTGTGCAGTGTCCCTTGACCCAGGACATTGCGGCCTTGAAATTGCTGATTGATACTATGGATACCAGGAGCCTGCCAATCGGAGGCTCGGATTTGGGCAGCGCTGTATATCAGGCGCTGGAAGCTTTTCAGCGGACCGGCGCGCAACACCGGGTTATGGTGATTATCAGCGACGGCGAGAATTTCGGCAAAATACCTTTCCGGCGATTAAAGCAGGCCGTCAGCCGGGGAGTTAGAGTCTATTGCTTAGGCGCAGGAACCCCGGCAGGGGAAGTAGTTCCCGGACAACCATTAACCAGCACTGTTCCCCGGACCCGGCTGAATCAGGAATTATTAAAACGGCTGGCTAAAATGGGCAAAGGAACCTATGCCCGTCTTTCGCCGGGGCAACGGGAGGTTGACGGGCTGATTAAAGAACTAAAGCGTCTGGAGCGTATGGAGTTGTTCTCGGAACGCTGTCAAATCTGGAAAGAATATTATATCTGGCCCCTGGCCGCGGTACTGGGCTTGCTGTGGTTTGAGCTGTTATGGGGAAGACGCCGGGGATTTAATTGGGCAGGGGTCAGCCGTTTTTTCAAGAGAACCGGTAAGGCCGCGATAATAATAATGTTGTGCTGGGGCATGGCTGTCCCCGGGGCCCGGGCATCTGCCGGACGCCTGGTTAAAAAAGGCATGGCAGCGTTTAAGCAAAATGATTTGATACGGGCGGAACAAAGTTTTGATCAGGCCAGGAAAAACAAACCTGGGGATCCCCTGGCAGAATATGATAGGGGCTGCGTTTTACTGGCGCAGTATAAATATTGTAAAGCCTACCAGGCCTTTGTCAGGGCAAGCCGCAAAGCCCAGGGAACTTTATGGAAGGATTGCCGGTATAATCTCGGCTATGCGGCATTTAACCTTGGGATTAAACAAGCAACCAAAGAACGCTGGCGGGAGGCAGCGGAAGCTTTTAAGCAGGTACTACTTTTAGATTCCGGAGACCAGGATGCGCGGTATAACCTGGAATTAATCCTGCGGGAGATAAAAGGGCGGACTACGAGCACGGCCCGGCGGGAAGAGGAAACCCAAGGGAGCAAGCAGGGAAGAGATCCCGGCAGTGGAGCGGATAAACCGGGCTGGGACCGGGTTCGTACCCCGGGCCGGGAAAATAAGCAGGCTAATCCCGGAGAGGAGCAGGTTAGAACTACCCAGCGCCGGAATAAGGGAAACCGGGCCAAAACCTCGGAAGATAAACATGGAAAGCGGCGGCCCGGCATGTCCCGCGAAGATGCCATGCGTACGCTGCGTTCACTGGAGGCCGAGGAAAGCATGATTCAAAAGAAAGCGGCACATAGCAATACTGAAGAAAGCGGTTATCAAGGCCCGGACTGGTAAAGTTATGCGAATTTTATTAATCAGCGTAGTAATGGTTGGGACCGCGGCTTTAAGCGCCGGCCTGGTCCGGGCGGAAACAGAATATCAGGACGAAGAATTAATCACAGAACCGGTTTGGGAGACCCCCGGAGGGAAAACAGAGCCGGTATTGCCGACAGTTATGCCCGTTCCGGCAGATCCCGATAAACGGCCAGGCAAAAAAAGATATTGTCTTTCCTCAGGAGCCGGGAGTGCCGCCGCCGGCCGCCCGTCCTCCGGGCATAAGCAGGCGGGAGAGCCGGATTTTGGGGATGAAGAGCTAATGACCGAACCGTTATGGGAAAGCGGGAAGGCCGGCGAAGACCAGGCTGAATCTCTGCGTTCTTTTACGGCCCGGCTTGATCGACGCAAGGCGCATTTGGATGAAAGTTTTACCCTAACGCTGGAAATAATAGCTCCGGAACTCAAGAAAATATCCTCCTGGGGACAGCCGCTTTTACCGGAATTTGATACCATTAATACTTATCAATCCGATACTATGACTAATTTGGATGGCCGGATATGGAAAGTGCGTACTAAACAGACGGTTTTTCTGGCCCGCCAACCCGGAACATACAATATTCCACCGGTGAAAGTCCGCTACCGTGGGCAGTGGTACCGGACGCAGGAACTGAAAATTACTATTGAAGCATCGCGTTCCGGATACGTTTATCAACGACGCGGATTGGGACGGAAGTATAATCGCAAAGCCGTTAAATCCTCTGCTCCGGAGACTGAGCAGGTAGGCGGTCAAGAACCTGATTTTACAGCCAACATCTCCCGCCAGGAGGTCTATGTCAATCAACAATTAATTTTAACCGTCAGGTGGCATTACCGCGCCGGTGATAAGACGAAGATTAATTATCAAACGCCGAGCATGACCGGTTTTCTGATAGAACCTCTGCCCCAGCGTAAGACCGAGGAAAGGACGTCAGGTGTCAGTCAACGCTATGTGGGACGCGTTTATCAGACCGCGCTTTTTCCGGTGAGGGCCGGGACCCTGGCGATCGATCCAGCCAGGTTAACTTTAACGGAGCAGGGTAAAACCAGAGCGTATACAACTGAACCCCTGACAGTGGCAGTAAAACCGTTGCCCGTGGATCCTGCGCCTCTAAGGAGTGGAACCGGAAATGGATTAGTAGGGAACTATGAGCTGCAAGCTGTATGGGAAGCCGGCCGGACCGAAGTGGAAATCCCCGTTCGTTTAAAAGTGAAGCTAAGCGGCCGGGGCAATGTACGTACGGCGCCGGCTCCTTTCCTGAGCGAAGATACCCATTACCGCCTGTATCTGGAAGAAAAAAGCGAGCAGATCAGCCGGGCGGGCGGCCGGTTGGAAGGCCAACGAACCTACTGTTATCAAGTAATATTTCATTCTCCGGGAAGGGGACGTTTAAACCAGGCGGTCATGCGATACTTCGATCCAGAACAGCAGCAATGGCGCTCCGCCATAGCCCGGATTCCGGAAATTGAGGTCTTGCCGCTCTCGCAGGTTCAAGTATCCGGCGGGGAAAGCTGCCGGCCGCCGGCCTTAAATTTAAAACCCAACCGCAGCCTTCCTGTCCGGCTCCGGCCCAGCCGGCCTCTCATGGTGGAGAGCAGGCTCTTCTGGCTGATACAGGCTATGGGCCTGGGAGTAATTCTACTGGTATGGGGAGGCCAACACTTATATAGCCGGTCACAGCCTGATCCCAAGGTTTTGCGCATTCGACGCGCCTATCCTAAAGCCAGGCGCTCATTACGGCAACTCCGGAAACATATCCGGCAGGGCCAGGTAGACAAGTTTTATACGGGCTTAACCAGGATTACTTCGGAATATCTGGCAGCCAGATTCGGACTCACGACCGCATATATAGGCGCAGAGCGGCTGCTGGAATTTTTTGAGCAATATAATATTCCGGCCCGCTTACGCTTGCGTTTTAAGGCCGCCTTGACCGCTTGCGAGTACGTACGCTATGCCGCGGTAACCTTGCCGGCCAAGGATATGCGCCTGCTTCATCGTGATTTAAAGCGGGCCATACGGGAATTCGAAAAGATATGGCGAACGCATAAAAATAATCACGGACTCCGAAAAAAAGTTAATTTGGCCGTAATAATAACGCTTTTGACAATGGGGTCGGCATATGCCGGAGAGGCGGAAAAGCACTTTTTACGCGGAAATACCCTGGACCGGGAAGGCCGGTATCAGGAGGCAGAGGCCGCATACCGGAAAGTCCTGGCATGCAAAATCAAGCATCCGGCGCTGTATTATAACCTGGGCAACGCCTATTTTCGGCAGGGGAAATTAGGCCCGGCGATCCTGGCTTATGAACGTGGATTACACCGGGCGCCCCGGAATCGGGATATAAAGTACAATCTTAAGCAGGCCGCGCGCTTGATCAAAGAAAGCGGCTTTAGCGGATCATGGTCCGGGTTTAAACAGTCTCTGATTTTTATCTATCGCAGTTTTACGGTCAATGAATTGGCCGGGACAGCTTCGCTTAGTTATTTTCTTGCGCTAATAATCATTAGCCTGATAATATTATGGCCCGGACGATTTCGCAAATGGCGCTTTTTATTATTGATTTTTATAATTATATTCCTGACAGCCGGCCTCTGGGCCGGAGCTCGGTATGGAGAGAGATACTGGTGGAAAAGGGCGGTGATCATGATCCCGGAAGTCAAGCTGTACGTCCGGCCTTATCGGGAGGCGGAAGCAATTTCCATATTAAGCGAAGGGATCCGCGTAGTAGTGCGGCGGGAGGAAGAAGCCTGGGTGGAAGTAAGGTTCGGCCGGCAGGGACACGGTTGGGTTCAGCGGAGCACCCTGGAGTTTATTCAATAACCAAAGGAGAGACAGATATGATCCGTGAGACAGAGAAAAAAGCATTAATGCCAGTGGCTGAGGCCATGGTGCTGGCGGCCGTTACCGCGCCTAAGGGCCGGGGTGAGGATAATCTGGAAATAGCCATCCTGGAAAAAGAAGATATCCAGGCAGTTGGTGATGAGATGGAGCGCCTGGGCCAGAAAAAAAACGTTCCCTCATTTCTGCGCGATGCCAGGAATATCAAGCATCACGCTGAACTGGCAGTATTAATCGGTACCTGTGTAAAACCGTTAAACCTGAAATATTGTGGGTTCTGCGGATTTGAAAATTGTGCGGCCAACCAGGCGGCGGGAGCGGTCTGTGCCTTCAATACCGGAGACCTGGGAATCGCCATAGGGTCGGCGGTGGCAGTGGCGGCCAGCCGGCATGCCGATAATCGCATTATGTATACTATGGGCATGGCGGCCTTGTCTTTGAAATTGCTGGGCGAAGGAGTCAAGATAGCCTATGGCATTCCCCTCTCGGCCGCTGGCAAAAATCCATTTTTTGACAGGAAGTGAGTAATGAATCTCCCCGCAACAAGCTGGGGTATCTAACCTGATTTATTATTTGTAAAATCCCCCTAGCCCCCTTTTCCAAAGGGGGAACTCAATAAGGGAACCCCGTAACAAACTACGGGGAATTACAAGTTAAGCAATTACAGTTCTTTTTCCGGAACGGCATCCTCTTCGGGGATTTGGCCGCTTAGGGGTTGGTTATTCAAGTAGGAATCCTCGGAAATATCCTGTTGTTGGTCGCGGGAATAACCAGGACATAAGCTGATATCATTAAGCAGCATTTTGCTGTGCGCGACATCCACGGGATCGGTTTTCAAGCGATAAGGCAGGGAGAAGACCATGTTTAAAAGCTCCCGGCCTTTTTCGATATCATTATCATCCTTTTTATTCAACCCCCGGGTAATCAGGCTGATGCCGTATTCTTTTGCAATCTCAATCCGGGTGGGATCCAGTTGAAAGGCTTTTTTACAGTAGTCCACCGACTTGTCGAGGTCGCCACTGATGCCGAAAATCAAGGTCAGCAGGAAAAAAGCGGGGCAGAGCCGGTAATAGGAGCCCAAGGCCAGATGACTGGAAGCAAACAGATTTTCGCCGTTGGGAGTGGTATACTCGCAAGGGTATTGCAGGGATTTAAGCCAGTCTTGTTCGATTCCTTTAGCCATGAACAAACTATAGATAATACCATTGGTCGTGGAGAGACGGGCATGCGCCAATCCGCGCATGAAATAACATTCTCCGCGGTGCGGGGCATGCTTTATACCCGCTTCCGCGATTTTAGCCATCTGGTCGTAGGTGCGTTTTTTCAGGGCTTTTTCTTCGCTGATTTTAACGTTCAATTGCTCGGCTATTTCGTAATAATTAAGACACATCAGGGCATGGACCAATGAATCTTCGGGCTTGAATTTCAGCGCCAATTCGCAAGCTTTGAGTGATTTCACAAATTCGTATTTACCGAGATAATAATCAGCCAGGTTGAAATATTTATCATACTGGGTCTGGTTTTCCTGGACAGTCAGAGCGGAAGAGAGATTATCCCGGAGGCTTGATTCACTGAATGCGGCAGGGGAAGCCCAAAACAGTAAGGCGATTAGGGCGCTGCCGGAGAAAATTAATGATACAAATTTTTGCATAATTTATTACCTTGCCTATTTCTTTTTCTTAAAGGAGTTCAGCCAGTTCTTAAACGCCGCTTTTTTCTCGTCTTGGGTGGATTTCTTATAGGCCTCGCCGGGGATGGTCACTTTGGTTTTGATAATTTTCTTGACTTGGGCGGCGTATTTTTTAGTGACCTTGACATTTTGGAAAATATTTCCGCGTTCCTCGGCCTTAAACTTATCCTCGGGCAAGTAATGTGAATTTATCTGGCCATGGAAGACAATCGCCGCCATCATACCGACTTTACCCGTAGCGCGGCTTCGCCCGGCGACTTGCTTGGGATACACATTGGTAAAAACCGAGACATCGGCAGCCACCTGAGGTGTTTTTTTTCGCGAGCGAAAACGGCTCGAGGAGGATTTTTGCGCGTTATCGACTACTTTTTGATCCACCAAACGAATTATGGAATCTTGCTCAAATTCTTTCCGGAGCTGCTGGAAAAGTTTGGCCTGGTCAATGGATTTTTGAAGTTTATCCGCAATAACGGGTTTGAAGAGAGCCACCACGATGGGGTCGGTAGGTTTTCTTTTCTCCGCTTTTCTGATATTTTCAATCCGGGCAGCGGCAGCTTCTTGTTTTTGCTGCTCTTTTTTTATGGTTTCAGCATCGCCGTAGACAGTGGTTTTACCGCCGGCCGTAGTAGTGGATTTCCATTGCCCGCCGGCACAGCCCAGGAAGGCGGTCATGGCTAAAAGACTGACAAAGTTCATAAAATACCGGGATTTTTTGGAAGTCGTTTTATGCATGTATTTCCCCCTGTAGAAAAATTATTTAAAGTACACTTAAGTATAAAAGCAGCCCAACTCAAGCGGCGACATTTTACCCTAGGGGGACAAAAGGTGCAAATGCTTTTTGTGTAAGGGTTGGTTTTTTCACGCTTGTTTAGAAGCAAATCTTGCGTCATAATAAGCCCTTCCCGGGGAGGCAAGCCGGGAAGGACCGGCAAATTCCGGACGTGAAAAAGAGGAAGTTGATTTATGGAAAAAATAGTTAAATTTTTTATCCACCGCCCGCTGATGGTCTATTTAATCTCCATCCTGGTGGTAGCCATAGGTTTTATGGCCATGACCGGTCTGCGGCGTCAGGTATATCCGGACGTGAGCCTGGACCAGATGCACGTCCAGACTATTTATCCCGCTGCCTCGGCCCGGGATGTAGAGGTTAATGTTACCATACCGCTGGAGGAAAAAATCATGGAAGTGGACGGACTGGAGGAAGTCCGTTCCGTCTCCATGGAAAATAATTCCTATATCAGAATTTGGATCGATCCGGACGATAAAGATAAAGACAAAGTCAAGGATGATATACGCCGTGCGGTCGATCAGGTCGCAGACCTGCCGCGGGAAATTCAGGAACGGCCGCGTGTTTTCGAGATCCATACGTCCTGGATACCGGTTATTGTTCTGGGGTTATCCGGGAGGGACCTTTCCGAGCGAGAGCTTAGGGCCGCGGCCCTGCGCATGGAGCGGGAGATAGAGGCGATACCCGGTCTTGCCCGCGTGGATAAACTTGGCTACCGGGACCGGGAAATCCGGGTGCAGGTCTGCCCGGATAAATTAGAGGCCTATTACCTCTCGCTCCCGGACATCGCGGCCGCGATAAAAGCCCGCAATATCCGGTTGACCGGGGGTTCGCTGGAAGCTTTCGCGGATGAGACCACAGTGCTGACCCTGGCGGAATTCAACCGGCCGCGGGAAGTGGGCGAGGTTATTGTCCGGTCAAACTTCGAGGGGCAGCGCATAACAGTGGCGCACCTGGGCGCGCTGGAAGATGATTTCAAGCAGGATCATTTCCAATACCGCACCAACGGAATACCCGGCATCGGGCTCCGTATTCACAAGAAGGTCTCGGCCGATACGATCCGGGTTATGCAGCGCATTAAAAAATATCTCGCGAAGAACCGGCAAACATTTCCGCCGGCTTTGAAAATCCAGATGGTTCGGGACAACACAAAACTGACAACCCGCCGCCTGGACATCCTGGGAAAGAACGCCCTTATTGGTTTTGTACTGGTACTGGCCGTACTGGTTATGTTCTTGAATTTACGGACAGCCTGTTGGACCGCCCTGGGAATCCCGATCTCCCTGGCATTCGGGATTATGGCGCACGCCTGGACCGGCGGAAGCATTAATTCCGTAGCGCTTACGGCTTTTATCCTGGTGATGGGCATGTTGGTGGATGATGCCATTGTGGTGGCGGAGAATATTCATCGCCATCAGGAGGAGGGCTTGCCGCCGGTTCAGGCGGCCCTCAAAGGCGTAGGCCAGGTGGCAGCCCCCATTACCGCAACTATTAGCACTACGATTGTGGCCTTTCTGCCCTTGCTTTCCATGGGGGGAATGCTGGGCCTTTTTGTGACCATGATACCCATAATCGTGAGCGGGACCCTGCTGGGATCGCTGATAGAGTCATTTTTTATTTTGCCGAGCCATTTGGCCGCCGGCGGGCGGAAGATACCGAAATGGGAGAAACGCGGTGCTATAATTGACCCGTGGTTCAAGCCGGTCAAGCGGATTTATCGCAGTTGGCTGGAAAAAGTCCTGAAAAGGCGTTATGGGGTAATTATCCTGGGAATCGGCCTGCTAATCGCCACCGCCTACCTGGCTGCAAATCATATGAAATTCGTGCTCTTTCCCCAGGAAGGAGCGGAAAATTTCTTTATCCATATTGAAACCTCCCGCGGCAGTTCCTATCCTGCCACCATGAAAAAAGTGGACGAGATAGAGAAGTTGGTGAAAGCGCTTCCCCCGGAAGAGCTGGATTATTATGAGACCTGGGTCGGTCTGGATGCAAGCCACGGCGGAGATGAAATGCACGGAGATAACCTGGGCCTGATAAGCGTGGGATTAACCTCATATCGCGCGCGGGAGAGGGAGGCCATGGAAATCATAGCAACGCTCAGGAAGCAAGCCGCAAGGATCCCAGGAATTAAAAGCGTGAATTTCGAGCTGGATACCGGCGGCCCGCCGGTGGGCCGGCCGGTGGAATTAAATATTATAGGCGAGGATTTCGAACTTCAGAAACAAGCAGTGGATGAAATACTCGGTTATTTAAGCAGTGTTCCCGGAGTGCTGGATCCTGGTTCGGATCTAAAATACACCAAGGATGAAGAGATCATTCATATGGATTACGCCAAATTGGCAAGCCTGAACCTGACAGTGGCTGATGTGGCCAGTACGGTACGCCTGGCTTTTGAGGGTGAGGTGGTTACCAGGGTACGCTTCAAGCAGGAGGAGGTGGATATCCGCGTACAGTTGGATACTTCCGGCCGGAAGAGGAAACACCTGCTGGATGATTTATTGGTGAAGAACCGCATGGGAAAATTAATTCCCTTGAGGAAATTTATCCGCCTGGAACGTAAACCGGCCTTGCAGGGTATCCGGCATTTTCAGGGGCAACGAGTGGTTTCCATTACAGCGGATGTGAATAACCAGATAATCACATCCCGGGAAGCACATAAAAAAGTCATGCAGTATTATGCTGAACTAGGCCCGCGTTTTCCCGGCATCCGGCTGGAAGCCGGAGGAGAGGCCGAGGAATCGGCTAAAACCATGTCCAGTATGTTAAAAGCCGGTATTCTGGCAGTACTGGCGATTTATTTTATCCTGGTACTGCTGCTCAATTCCCTGTCCCAGCCATTGATTATTTTATGCACGATATTTTTTGGAGTAATAGGGGTTTTTCTGGCATTTTGGTTCCAGGGTATGGCCATGGGATTTCTGGCCATGGTCGGCATGCTGGGAATGAGCGGGGTAGTGGTAAATGATGCCCTGATTATCCTTAGTTTTATCAATCATTTAGGCCGGGAGAGAGGGGAGACCGAAGGTTGTTCCCATCTCACTATTCTGGACGCATCCCAGACCAGGCTGAGGCCGGTAGTGCTGACAACCCTGACCACCTCGGCGGCCTTGCTGCCTACGGCCTACGGTTTTGGCGGAGCGGATCATTTTGTAATACCCATGGTTATGGCCATGCTCTGGGGAATAGTATTTGCGACCACCCTGACCCTGTTTTGGGTTCCAACTCTGTATGCTATTGGCCAGGATATTAAAAACCGGCTTCAGCTTAAATCACGACCCATGGAAAGCTTAGCCGCACGCCCTGTGGCCAAGCTCGCTACGGCGATGCGCCGGACCGGCCGGAAAAAATGAAAACCAAGAGGAAAATATATTCAGGAAGTGTGGCCTAAAACAATTTCCAGCCAATTTCCGTGAGTTCGTCATCCCGAGTGAAACGAGGGATCTCCAAGAAAATGCTGGATTTAAAAGGGCTTCTGGAGATTTCTCGGCTACGCCTCGAAATGACAAATTGAGTGAAATTGCTTTAAAAGCTATTATGACACAATCTCTCAAGGGAGGAAAAGATAGAGATACAACGATTTGAATATTTCTATAAACAGGTTTGCTGATTTACCTTTATTTTTCCGTTAAATATAGTTAGGATATTACCAAGTTAAGTGGAGCGGGTGATTTTTCAAGATGTTTTACACCCTCTTCTTAATCACCTCCCATCAAGGGTGCGTCATAATTCGAATTGTGACACAGTCTCTTAATATAGAGGGGAAGATTTTGCTTTCCGCAACAAGAACGAATTACCAATTTACAGAGGCGGCGAAAATATGAAGCCATTAAGTCTAGCGAGTGCGATTACAGTCTTTGCCTTCCTGGTAAGCCCTTTCTTGGCAGGGGGAGAAGCCACGGAAAAAATCGATCTCCCGCGCGCCATTCAGATAGCCCTGGAAAACAATCAGGAAATAGCCGAGGCGCGGGGCAGCGTAACCGTGGGGCAGGGCATGCTGATGGAGGCCCGGACCGGATACTGGCCCAAATTTAAAATGGATGTCGGGTACAGTTACGGGCAAGCGCCGAAAATGGCAATATCCGATGATCTAATCCAGGTGTTTGCCAGGAGTGCGGGTCTGACCTCGGCTAGTGAGATGATAAATGATGTTGAAGGACTGGCGATTTTAGCCGTCATGTTGGGCCCGGACGGCCTGCTGGGAACCGGGGATGATATGACGGCGGACCAGGCCCGGCAAAAACTGGAAAGTACGGATCCTGCCGTCAATCCCCTGCGCCATCGGGGAGAGAGCGGGACGCCGCTTACCATTAGTGATGATGGATTGAGCGGGCATATTGCAGAACATCACGCCAATCCTATAACCTGGAAGGGGGATGAATACTATTTTGATTTTAATGGTATAAAAACGTATCCCCTGGCCGCCTATTCCTGGGATAAGATTTATTCCACCAGTTATGATATAGCCGAGGATTTTGCTACGCTCAATTCCTTGGGAGAACAGTATTTTTCCACCCGGATCTCCCTTTTGCAGCCAATATATACTTTTGGAAAAATATCCGGATACCAGCAGGCTGCCAAGATGCAGCTTAAAATATCAGAGCAAGAGGTGAACAAAAAGATTAACGAGGTAATTTACGCGGTTTCCGAAAGATATTATCAGATATTGCTGGCCCGGGAAGGTATCCGTATTGCTGAAAAGACGGTGGGCCAATTGAAAGCCACCCGGGATATCACTAAAAGCCTCTTGCAAAGGGGCTCCACCCGGGTGACTACTATTGATTTGCTGAAAAATAATATCTATTTACACCTGGCCAAGGAAAAACTCATCGAAGCCCGCAACGGCGCCCAATTGGCAATTTGTGCTTTGAATTTCAGGATGGGACGTTCTCCGGAGGCGGAGATACACTTGGCCGAAGATGCGCTGCAGTATACGGTCCGGGATTTGCAATGGGAACACTTGAGCAAAGAAATATACCATGGCCGTCCGGAATGGCAGCAGATACAACTGGGAGTGAAAGCCTTGGAGGCTATGATCCGGATAGCCCGCAGTGATTACTTTCCTATGCTGGGTCTTTCCGGAGAAATGCAGTATCTGGCCGATAAGCCGGATTATTATCTGCAAGGGAATCCCCAGCCAACCTACCGGATTACCATCGGCCTGGCGTATGAACATTTTGATTTTTTCCAAACTACCGGAGCCAAGGTAAAGCAGGCCGAAGGAGAATTGGAAAAGCTAAAGGCCAAGCAGCAATGGGTCCGGCAGGGATTGATAATGGAACTTAAAAAAGCTTATTTAACCGCCCAGGAAAAACTGGCAAAAATCCAGGAATCCGCCCGGGCCGCGGATGATGCGGTTGAGCATTACCGTCTCTGTTTTGAAGGCTACCGTATCGGCATCAAAGAAGTTGCCGATGTGTTGGAGGCACAAATTATGGAAGCGGAGATACAGTATAATCATAAAGAAAGTATATTTGGATATCTGCTGGCACTCGCGGAATTAAAAAAAACGGTGGGTGAAAAACCACCGGCCCGGCAGCGCCGCCAATGAGAAGGATATTCCGGCCTATAATTATTATAGGTTTTTTCTGCCTGAGCCTGCCCGGCTCCCTGCCGGCCGTGGAAGATATTCATTTCGTGATGTTCGGACCGGATATTAAAGAAGACAAAAACGAGGTCCTCGGCGGCCTCGCGCCTTTTGTTGATTGGCTTAATGCCAGAATACCCTTCAAGCTGGTCCCGCATTTTTTTCAAAATCCCGAAAAGCTGGATGCCTTTTTAAATACGCACCAGACAGGTTTTGCCATGCTGGATATGAGCTTTTTCTTAGAGAAAAGAAAAAAATATGGTTTTGTGCCATTCATGAAACCGATTGTGAATAACCGTGATACTTATCAAATTATACTGGTTACAAGAAAAAACCATACTTTGCGAACTCCCCGGGAGCTAAAAGGCAGAAGAGTTTCAACCACCAGCCGGTATGCCGGAACCCACCGGTTTTATTCCCGGGCCGTCTTCAAAAACCAGATAGATATTCAGAAAGAATTCCATCTGGTTTATGTGAGGAACGCATATTCCGCCATGATGGATGTGATGCACAAGACCTCCTCGGCCGCCCTGGTCTGGGGCAAGGATTTTACCAGCATGTGCAGATTGAATCCCGCGGCGCGCCGGGATTTAAAAGTAGTATATAGCTCAGAGGAATTTCCATTTCATCCTTTTGTCTATTTGAGGAATCAAACCACGACGAACCAGGTGAAGAGCTTATCTGACCAGATGATTAAACAGACCGAAAGCGCGGAAGGGCGCCAATTGCTTATGATATTCAGGTATGAAGGATGGAGCCCGGTTAAGCCGCACGAGTATGATAAGTTAATAGCTGAAACCGGGAGGTAATCGCTGGTTGCGGGGCGGTTTAGATAATCCCCCTGTTTTTGTCATTCCGAGGAAGCGAAGCGACCGAGGAATCTCCTTGAAAACCAGGGATTTTAGAGATTCCTCGCTTCGCTCGGAATGACATTTTGGGAAGAAAAAGCTTGTTGGAGACAGTCCCCTAAGGAGTAGAAATGTTCCCAAACCGGATTAAGCAACTCGACAAAAAATTGATGGGATTTATATCCCATACCGGCGAGGCTCTCATTTTATTGGCGGAAAGCCTGTTTCACATTTTTAAACTTTCTTTTAAAAAGTATCGCCTACTCTTGAAGATCAGGGACATCGGCGTGGACTCCATCCCTATCGTCTGTTTAATTTCACTATTTGTCGGCATGGTACTGGCTTTGCAAATACATGATGAGTTGGGGAAGTTGGGAGCCCGGTCCCTGGTGGCAAAGATTGTCTGTGTTTCGATGTTGAGGGAATTAGGGCCCATATTTGCTTCCTTGATGATGGTAGGCCGGATCGGCGCGCGTTTTACGGCGGAGATCGGCTCTATGCAGGTAACCGAGCAAATCCGGGCTTTGCGGGCTTTAAATATTAATCCCATCCCCTTTCTGGTGGTGCCGCGCGGATTGGCCCTGGCGATCTGCCTGCCGGCTTTGGTATTGATAGCAGATTTTACCGGGATTTTAGGCGGTTATGGAATCGCGGTATTTCATAAAAATATTTCCTCCAGCGCATATCTGGCGGCAACTTTAGACGCTTTCGAGCTAAAGGACTTGTTCACCGGTCTTTTTAAAGCCGGATTTTTTGCCATTATTATCGCGGTAGTCGGATGTTACAAAGGCTTAACCACGGTAGGCGGGACAGAAGGAGTGGGAAGGTATACGACCAATTCGGTAGTAACGGCTTCAACCCTGATTTTAATTTCCGACTTTTTTTTATCCAAACTGTTTATCCTGGTTTTGTAAGCGGAAGGACAGTAATATACTAGCCATACGTTAGAGCATCGCCGGCCCCTAATATCCGGGAGGTTTTTTTGATCAAGATAGAGGAATTATACAAGTCCTATGATGGAGCCATGGTTTTAAGCGACATAAACCTGCATATTCCCACGGGTGAAAGTTTTGTGATTTTAGGCGAGAGCGGGGTGGGGAAAAGCGTCCTGCTGCGGCAAATTATAGGGCTGGAGAAACCGGATTCCGGGAGAATATATATTAACCAAGAGGAGATTACTAATCTGCGGGAAAAGGAGCTCAGGCGGATAAGGGATGAAATCGGTTTGCTTTTTCAGGAAAACGCCTTATTCGATTTTATGACGGTGGGTGAAAATATCGTGCTGCCTTTGTACGAACATAACCGTCTCGCTGAAGCGGATTTCCATGCCAGAGCTTTACAAAAGATGGCCGAGGTTCATTTGGAGGCTGGAAAGATCGATAAATATCCCAACGAATTAAGCGGAGGGATGAAGAAACGGGCCGCCTTGGCGCGGACCCTCTCGTTGGAACCGCAAATAATTTTATATGATGAACCAACCGCCGGTCTTGATCCGGGAAAAAGCAATTCCATCTGTAAATTAATCAAGTCATTGCAAAAGAATCAAGGCACGACCTCTGTCGTCGTTACGCACGATCTGGAAGTGGCGCTAAAAATCGCGGATTTAGTCGCCTTTTTGTATAAGGGCCGGGTGATTTTCCAAGGGACCGTAGATGAATTCCGGCAATCGAATACGGAAATTATACATAAATTTATTAAGGGAGAGAACTGAAGGGTTATTGCTCCCGGATGGGCAGGGCCTCCGGCCGGCGGAAAGGAGAATAAATGTTCGAGTTGCAATCACGGTATTTAATCAGCTTAAGAGTGGGAGCGTTTTTTCTGGTGATAATGGCCTTATTGGCAATAAGTCTTTTTATGGTGCAGAGCAAAACGAGTCTGTTTGAACCCAAATATACCATACAGATACTTTTTTATAATGCCAAAGGGATTAATATTGGAGCGCCGGTTAAGTTAGCCGGGGCGCCGGTGGGATTTGTTAAAAGCATTAAATTCGCCCCCCAAATAGATGATTATCATTTAATTGTAACGGTTGATATTAAAAAGAGCGTTCAGCCGCGGATTCGTTCGGATTCAACGGCCTATCTGGAAAGTTCCGGCGTTATCGGCGATAAATACATAGAAATTTCCATGGGAAGCATAGAAAAGCCCATAATCAAGGACGGCGGGAGTATTTGGGGGAAACCTTAATACGTCACCGCGAATTCCCCGCCTTGGCTTCGTGTTACCCCGCCCCTCAGGGCGGAGTAATTTAATATAATGTTTTTAAAAGCCGATAATAAAATATAATGGAAGTGTTGCCAAGAAGTATTTTCAGCTAGATTGCGTGAGGTGGTCCTCCCGAGTGAAACGAGGGATCTCCAAGCAATAGATATCGGTCGGGAGAACATTTTTGGAACGAAGGGAGTCAATATTATTGTGATAAATCAAAACTCAGCCCAGCCAAAGTCTGAAGAACGCCGGACTTCAGGATACCAGCGCCAGACAGAGTCGCCGCCGAGCAAGACCGGTTTAACCCGCAAATTTACGGCGGGGATTACTTTGCTGGTGCTGCTGATGTCCCTGGTATTCTGCGCCTTTTTTTATCAGGAAATCAGGCATTCCATGGGCACGGTTATAGGGCTAGTCCTCGTTTTTCTATTTATCGGCAGTCTGCTGGCCCTGTATTTGTCCCGGATTATAGTAGTGCCTATCCAGCGCCTGGTCCGGGCCATTAAAAGCGTGGCTCGGGAACATGAGAGTTGGGATGAAAGCGGGCTTCCCCCGGCCCGCCGCTTTCGCCGGCCCGACGATCTGGAGTTAAGGGTGCAGACCAACGACGAAATTGAACAATTGGCGGATGAGTTCCAAGTTATGATAAAACAATTGGAGAATTCCTACCAGAGCCTGGAGACTATTATTAAGGATAAAAGCGGAATAGCGCAGGAAAAATCAAAATTAGCCGAATATCTTAAGGAACTCAACCGGCAGAAAGAAGATATTATTAAAGAAAGAACCCGGGAAGTGGTGGAAAAGAACCTTAAGCTTTATGAGAGTTCCGAAGAGCTGCAATTCCAAAAGGAAGGTTTAATCGGCATGAACGAGCAGTTGGAGAAGACGTCCCGGATGAAATCCGAGTTTCTGGCCAGCATGTCCCACGAATTAAGAACGCCCATGAACAGCATTATAGGCTTTGCGGAAGTACTCAAGGATAAAATGTTCGGCGAGTTGAATGAACGACAGGAAAAATATATTTCCAACATTTTAACCTCGGGACGGCATTTGCTCCAGTTGATTAATAATATACTGGATATTACCAAGGTGGAAGCAGGAAAAATGAAGCTGATGGTCGAGCCTTATTCCATCAATCGGGTTATTGACGAAGTGCAGAGCGTGATTAAGACCCTGGCGTATAAAAAAAACATAGAATTAAAATCGCAACTTTGTCAAAATGTGATTATGCGAGGCGATGTGGCCAAGGTTAAACAAATCCTGTATAATTTACTTTCCAATGCCATTAAATTCACGGATGAAAAAGGAGTGGTAGCCATTACGCTGGAAGAAATACCGGCGGGCCAAGCTTTTGACGGCGGGCCGGGAGCCGAAGCTTTTACAGTCTCCGGGCCTTCCCTCTGCTTGCAAGTGAGAGATACCGGTATAGGGATAAAGCCTGAGGAGCAGACGCGGATATTTGAAGAATTCGAACAGACTGAGAAGACCCGGCGGCGGAGAGACGAAGGAACCGGATTGGGATTGGCGCTTACCCGAAAGCTGGTACATTTGCATGGCGGACAAATTTGGATCCAGAGCGCGGAAGATAAGGGAACCACGGTTTCTGTAGTATTGCCCGAGAAAGTCAGCGAGAACGAGGAGGATCAGGAGGAGAATTCGGCATGAAGCGGGAGGACGAAGCGAAAGCAAGACAGCCGTGTATTTTAGTGGTGGAAGATAACCCCATGAACATGGAATTGGTACGGGATCTATTGCAAGCTTATGGCTATCAAGTAGACGAAGCCATCGATTCTGAGGCGTGCTGGCAACGCTTAAAAATCGAGATCCCGGATATGATACTTCTGGACCTGCAACTGCCGAAAATCGGCGGTCATGTTTTAGCGCGGGCAATCCGGCGAAATAAAAGATTGCGAGGGATTCCCATTGTGGCCATGACCGCCTATGTTATGCCCAACGATCAGGCAAAGGCCAAGCACGCAGGCTGCATCGGGGTAATTACCAAGCCCATAGATACCCGGGCGTTTCCCCGGCAAGTGGAAGGTTATCTTAAACAGAGCCGGCATAAAGGATTTCCGGAGCAGTCGGTTTAGGCTAATAATCCCCACAGCAGGGAACAGTCTCCCATAAGTTTTTCCTTTAAAACTAAATAAAACTATTTAAATAAAAACCCCGCTGGATTTCAAAAAAACAGCGGGGTTTAAGCGCAAACCAAAATTATTGAACAGTAAATTCTTTCGTTTTCAGAACAGCATCCCCTTGCAGGATTTCAACCGACCAGGAGCCGGTCCATTCTTGCATGATGGCTTTGGAACTGTAGGTGCGCCAGGGGGAAGCATTCACTTTGAGTGAAACTTCTGCCATGATCTGATCTCCTTTTTTCCAACGATGGGTAAGGGAATCGCCTTCTTTGCCGCCTTTGATTTTGGTGTAACAGTAAACACGTTCTACATCAGAAGCAAACGTGTCCGCCACTTCCTGGGGTTCGCGGTTCTCAATGCTTTTAGCAATGGCAATTTCAATGATTTCGAGAGATGCATCAGTAGCAACCAGTGCTTCTGCTGGTTTGGCTTCTGCTGGTTTGGCTTCTGCGGCTTTGACATCTGCGGCTTTGACATCTGTGGCTTTGACATCTGCGGCTTTAGTCTCAGATGCCAGGCTGTTGGCTGCGACCATGCAACCTACAAATAATGTAACCATGAGAATACTGAAAAGCTTTTTCATAGAAATCCCCCTTTTGATTATTGCCTGCGTAAACGCAGGCGGTGTTACGCAAATATGTATTGTTATATCAATAAAAAGTTAGCCTGGGAAGTAAAAAGGAGGAAAACAGCAAATATTTTATACAGATGTCATATAGTCAATAACTCCTAGGGATTTAAAGCGGACAAACACCGCTTTTCGGTCAATACCCGGTGCAGGGGCTGGTCGAGCGGTGTCGTAGGAAGCGAATCGATCAACTGTACCTCAAAAGCCAGGCCCAAACGGAACCCGGGACATTCAGGCAGAAAACGGTCATAAAAACCCTTTCCATATCCCAGGCGATGACAATTCAAATCAAATCCCACGCCAGGAATAATCAGCAAAGCAATTTTTTCGGGCACAATCACAGAACCGTTAACCGGTTGCAAGATACCCCGGGGGCCGGGGCGCAAATCGTCGGGATTGTTAAAACTGCGGAAAACCAGAGAGCGGGTCTTTAAGTTTATAACCGGCGCGGCGAGCGTCTTGCCCGCCGAGATGGCGGCATGCACCAGCCCGGTAGTGGAAACTTCATCGGGTAGAGAAAGATAGATTCCGATGCATTGCGAAAAAGACCATTCCGGGAGGACTAAAACCTGCTGAACAATACGACGGGAGAAGCTGCGGCGGGCTTCAGGTTGCAAGGCGCGGCGGGCACGGAGTAATTTTTCGCGGATTGCCGTTTTAGACACAAACTGGGACATATTAAAGGCGGCGTTGCAGTTGCCGGCCCAAAGTACGGGCATGAAGCAAGGCCCGGTTTAGCCGTTGAGCGGCTTGTTTCCCGTCCAGGCCCGGGACCAGCAAACTTTGAGTATATTGAAATCCGATGGTATGGAAAAAGGCTTTGGTTTCCCGGGCAATAACCTCAAATTCACCCCGGCGTTGGGAGGCGCAAGTGGAGATGAAATATCCGGGACGTTTCAGACGAAGCCGGGCGCGGAGCTGAGATTCAAGATACCAGAGAGGCAGGCAGCGGTCGATTACAGCCTTGGTTTGCGCGGGAAATCCGTAAAAATAGACCGGCGCCGCCAGAACCAGAGCCTGAGCACGTTCAAACAGCTGAAAAAGCTTTGGCATCCGGTCATGTTGTACGCAGGGTTGATTTTGTTTACAAGTTCGGCATCCCAGGCAGGGCAGGATTTTTAGTTCGGGAAGCGAGCAGCGTACCACCTCCCATTCACCGGCGGCTTGGACAAAAGCCGAGAGCAAACGGGAGTTGGCGCCGTCCCGGCACGGGCTTCCCAGAAGAGCGAGCAATAGCGGCCGGGCAGCGGCAGGCATAAAATAAAATCAGCCGAACTTGTATTTTACGCCGAAACCACCCCGGGGATATTTCCAATCGATATTTCCATGGGGGCAAATGATACGGCAGGTTCCGCATTCCAAACAGCCTTCAAAAGAAACCAGCACCTCGTTTTTTTCCTTTTCGTGTTCCCAGCAATCAGCCGGGCAGCCATTGATACAGGGTTTTTCCCGGCATTGGGCGCAGATGGCCTGGTCCTTGACGCTGATATGAGATTGATTGTCCGCATTAAAGGTTACCAGGAAAAGTTTATCTTCGAGTTTCATTTCAACTTAAGCCCTCCTTTTACAGCGTCCATGACGGCGCCCCATAGGCCCCTACGCCGGCTTACCATTTTTAGAATGCGATTTTGCTTTTCCCGCTTGCCGGCGCCGTCTACGGTAAGAAATTCAGTTCCCGCATCATTCATAAGTTCGGGATAGATATTGAAAAACTGGGGACTGCTTTCCAGCCAATGCGGCAGCCGCCGGTATTTTTTAAGATCTTTCATTACGAAACTGGCCTCCAGGGCCTGCTGATACCCTGCCAGGCCGGCGGCGGAAAAATCACCTTTCTCTTTGGCGCGTACAATGGTTTGGCCGGCCAGGATTCCGGATTTTACAGCCAGATTGGAGCCTTCCCGGTGCAGGTTATCCACCAGCATGGCGGCATCCCCGACTGCCACCCATCCCTCGCCGGATACCCGGGGCACGGCGTGGTAGCCGCCTTCCGGGATTAAATGCGCCAGGTACTCCTCGGTTTTACCGCCGGCGATCAAGGGGCGGATACTGGGATGCTCCTTTAAGGCTTCCAGGATATCACTGGTTTTGAGCTTAAGCCGGGCCAGGTCCGAGACCAGGATGCCCAGCCCCAGAGAAATACTTTCCTGGTTGGAATACAGAAAACCCAGCCCTACTGCGCCTTGGGTAAATGATCCGAAAAGTTCAATGGACACGCCCTGGCCCGGTTCCACATTGAACCGGTCGGCAATTTTTTCAGCGGGCAGGGAAATAATCTCTTTGACCGAAGAGGCCACTTGGTTAGGTTTGATTTCGGGATGCACGCCCAAGTCCCGGAGCAGCAGGGAATTCACGCCGTCTGCGATTACGACTACCTCGGCGTTTAAATCCCCGTCGTCCAGACTGGTATGCACGCCTACTACTTTACCGTTTTCCTGCAGCAAGGATTCAACCGTGGCCTCGGTAAGCAGCATAACACCGGCTTGCTCGGCCTGCTCGGAGAGCCAGCGGTCGAATTTGGACCGGAAAACAGACCAACAGTTGGGAGTCTCAGGGGCAAAGGATTGGCTGCGGACGCCGCCTCCCATATGGCCGTTCGGACCAAGGAGCCAATAGCGCTGCTCTACAATGGCTCGCTCGACCGGAGCCTGCTTCCAAAATTCCGGCAACAGTTGATCCAGGGGGTGACGGTAGAAAATCCCGCCCATGACATTTTTAGAGCCGGCGAAAGCTCCCCGCTCCAGCACGGCTACTTCCAATCCGGCTTGAGCCATGGCAATGGCGGCAGTCAGGCCGGCCGGGCCGGCTCCGACCACGATGGCATCGAATTTCTCATCTGCCATTATAACCTCCAGAAAAATGCAGTGATTAAGATAAACGGGCTACATAATATTAAAATTATCCAGAGGAGTCAACCGGAAAAAACAGAAGCGGAGAGCTTTCGGAGACTTAAGGTTTGGGGGACATGAAGCTGGTCACCAGGAGAGGGGTAGTCCCATGGTTATGAATGGAATGAACCGCTTCGGGGGGGACGAAAGTCACGGAATGCGGTTGGGCCAGCACCGATTCCACGCCCACCGAGATGAGAGCCTCTCCTTCAATCACAGATAAAAACTCGCCGGAAAAAGGATGGGTATGGTCGGACATAGATTGTCCGGGTTTAAAGCTGTAGAGGAATAGCACTGCATTATCCGAAGCCAGAACTACCGAACGCCCAAAACGGTCGGGTTGGAGATTAATGTGATCTTTCAGTTCCTCGAGTCTCAAGGGAAATCCTCCTTACCAGGATTGGCTATGACCGGTGCCGGTGTCCGAGCAGTAAAGCTAAAGGGATGAAGATTAAATTCGTCGCCGCAATTATTCCTCCTGCCGGAATCAAGGTGCTTGCCAGGGGATAGCCCGACAATACTATTACACTGAAGAATAAAACCAGGAAGACCAGATTGACGATCAATAACTGTACAGGCTGCAACGACGGATTGGAAAGCAGGAACATGTTAAACAGCCAAAAAATAGTAAAAACCAGGAGTGCCAGCCAGAAACCTTGTAAGAACAGCGAGGACTTCCAACCGATATTTTTCTGGGCGAGCAGGCCCAGCAATTCAGCCTGGGAGGCCGCGAGCACAAACAAACGCAGACCGCTGTCCGATATCCTCCAGCCGAGCAGGTGCAGAGGCTGATCGAAGGTGTAGTGATTCGCTGGCTGGGCAGAGAGCGGGAGGGAAGGCGCCAGCACTTCCACGGCCCCGGAGTCATCGGTAAAAAAGGCCGGGGCTAAAAGCGGCCGGTCTGCATCAGAAAACAAAGGAGAGTTTTTTTTCTCGGGATCAGCAGAAATGATCGGTCCGGCCAGATAAATATGTTTTCTGAAATCCAGGACGGGTAAAGTTTTAAACACTGAGCAGGATTGCGGTCCGCGGCTTACGATTTTATAGGCGTTGACATACTGGCTGGGTTTGGAAATACTGGTCATCACCCTAAGCGTTAAAGCGATTAAAGCCAAGGCCACTACTATTAAGATGATTCTAACCGTGGGAGGATATAATTTTATTTCTACAGAGGGCATATGCACCGTTCCTTTCGTCAAGTGGTTTCTTGGCTAATTATAATGGGGAAACCTGCTTACCGCAAGTGTTTTCAAAGGTGAAATTTTTACTTGTCGGAGTATGGCACAGGGGTTATAATCTCATCCGCTTTGCGCCCATAGCTCAATTGGATAGAGCGTCTGACTACGGATCAGAAGGCTAGGGGTTCGACTCCTCTTGGGCGCACCAGATTTTTTCGCAAAGCGAAAAAATCAGAGCATTTGAGAGTAGAGAATAGAGAATAGAAAAAGCTCAAATGCGGTCTACTTTCTACTATCAAATTTCGATGGTTTTATGTCCATAGCTCAATTGGATAGAGCGTCTGACTATGAATCGGAAGGCTAGGGGCTTCGACTCCTCTTGGGCGCACCAGATTTTTTCGCAACGCGAAAAAATCAGAGCATTTGAAAGTAGAGAGTAGAGAATAGAAAAAGCTCAAATGCGGTCTATTTTCTATTTTCGTAATATATTAGCCTTGCGTTATGATATCATTGGTGAATGTAGGGGCCGCCCCCTGTGGCGGCCCTCTGGGTTCATGATCACGCATATTCGATATTGGGCGGGCACAGGGGCCCGCCCCTACATAAGCAGAGCACAATTAAAGATGTCAAACCCCAGGGGGAGTGGGGGAGATATTCCCCAATGAAATATGCCGCTTACTTTAGATGAAAAGTTTATGTCCCTGGCGCTTCGCCAGGCGAGGAAAGCATATCAGGCCGGCGAGGTTCCGGTAGGCGCAGTAGTGGTTTACCAAGGCAAGGTTATCGGCCGCGGCTATAACCAAGTGGAAGCCCGGCAGGATGCTTCCCAACATGCCGAGATGATCGCCCTGAGACAGGCAGCACGTCATTTAAAAAGCTGGCGTTTGCCAGAGTGCCGCCTGTATGTTACTTTAGAGCCATGCGCTATGTGCGCCGGTGCAATGGTTTGGTTCCGTATAGAAGAAATTGTATATGGCGCGGCAGATCCCAAGGCCGGGGCCTGCGGCTCAGTGCTTAAAGTCGCGGGTAATAAACAATTAAACCATTGTCCCGGAATAAAAGCCGGGATAATGGAGAAGCCCTGTCAAGAATTGCTCAAAGAATTTTTTAAGCAAGTCAGAACCCGAACGGGCAAAAAAATGTAACGGAGAGATGTCCGAGCCCGGTTTAAGGAGCACGACTGGAAATCGTGTAGGCGTAACCGTCTCGAGGGTTCAAATCCCTCTCTCTCCGCCAGATTTTTTCGCATTGCGAAAAAATCAGAGCATTTGAGAGTAGAAAGTAGAAAATAGAAAAAGCTCAAATGCGGTCTACTTTCTATTCTCTATTTTCGGTAGTTTTGCGCCCATAGCTCAATTGGATAGAGCGTCTGACTTCGGATCAGAAGGTTAGGGGTTCGATTCCTCTTGGGCGCGCCAGCAAATTTCGCTATTATGAAATTTGCTGAGAAGTTGAAAAACGAGAATAGAAAAAATTTATTTAGGGCTGTTTTTTCAGTTTTCGATTTTCAGTTTTCACACATGGGGCAGTAGCTCAGTTTGGGAGAGCGCCGCGTTCGCATCGCGGAGGCCGACGGTTCGATCCCGTTCTGCTCCACCAAGAATTTCGCGGAGCGAAATTCAGAGCATTTGAGAGTAGAAAGTAGAGAATAGAAAAAGCTCAAATGCGGTCTACTTTCAACTCTCGACTCTCTGGATTTGGGCTTCGATTAAATTACCCCGTACTGAAGTGCGGGAATTTGATCCGAGTTGTGGATCATTTATGTAAATACCGCCTTTCCGCTTTCGCGAAAAGGTCCCCGGCTTTCAAGCCGGGGATGAAGCGGCTAACGTATTAAGATAACCAGCCAGAAACGGAGAGGTGGCCGAGTCCGGTTTAAGGCGGCAGACTCGAAATCTGTTGTACTCGTAAGGGTACCCGGGGTTCGAATCCCTGCCTCTCCGCCAGATTTTTCCGTGAGAAAAGCGGAGCAAATGAATATTCTTTTTCTCTCACCCATAGTTCCTTACCCCCTGGTAGACGGCGATCGCCAGCGCGCCTACCATCTGCTCCGGCATTTGGCCCGTGGGCACCGAGTACACCTGCTTTGTTTTCTCCGAAGTCCGGAGGAAAGAAAAAATCTGCAGCTATTAAAAAAAGTATGCGCCGTGGTGGAGGGCGTGGAGATAACCCGTGGGGAGATTATATGCAACTGCTTAAAAGCCTGGCCGGGCCGGCAGCCGCTGAATGTCGCGGCCTTTCAATCAAAGAAGATGCGGGGCAGAGTGCGGCAGGCAATAAAGCAATACAGCATAGATGTGAGTCACGCCTACCGGCTGCGCATGGCGCCTTATGCCCTGGAAGCCCATCCGGGGAGGCGAGTACTGGATTATACGGATTCGCTGGCGCGCTATTTTCAAACGCGGGCGAAAGTAAAAAATCCCTGGTGGAAGCAGCGCTATTTAAAGCGCGAAATACAACGCTTAGAGGAATATGAAGCATGGGTTTCCAAACAGTTCGATACCTGCCTGATTTCCTCAGAGCGGGACCGCGAGGCCCTGTATCAGCTCGGAGCGGCCGGGAATATCGAGGTGATAACCAACGGCGTGGATACGAAAGCCTTAACCCCTCGCGCTAAACTGGTGCCAACGCCGGAGTTGCTTTTTGTTGGAAATATGCGGTATGTTCCCAACCAAGAGGGGCTTAGGAAATTTTGCGAGGAGATTTGGCCGCGGATCCGGGCCGAAATGCCGCAAGCCCATCTGACCATAGTCGGCCAAAAACCTGCGGCCCGGGACCGGGCATGGCAATATGCGGGAGTAAAATTTGCCGGAGTAGTACCGCGGCTGGAGCCTTTTTTTCACCAGGCCCGGGCTGCGATTTGTCCTCTGGACATAGCCACTGGCCGCCAGTTCAAGGTTTTGGAATATTTTGCGGCCGGCATACCGGCTGTGGTTACACCGATAGTAGCGGAGAATCTCCAGGTTGAGGGTGAAAAACATCTTCTGGTTGGCAGTACACCCACGGAATTTGCCCAACAGGTAATCAGACTATGCCGGGATGACGGTCTGGCGGAACGGCTTCGCCAAGCGGCCCGAAATTTGGCCCGGAAAGAGTATGACTGGTCCGTGCCGGCCGGTCGGATGGATAAACTTTATCAAAGGTTAATTTCTTCTGTTCTATAAATAGTTACCGGTGTAAAATTTGCAATGATAAGGTTTTACGTAGGGGCGGACTTTCTTGTCCTGAGCTTGCCGCAGGGCATGTCCGCCCACCCGCAAAAATAATAAGGAAGGACATATGATTTCGAGCCTGTATATTTTCCTGATAGCGTTTGCGATAGGTCTGGGACTGACCCCGGCAGCCGGATGGCTGGCCCGGCGGCTGAAGATACTGGATCATCCGGATGAATGTTTAAAACGGCATGAGAAGCCCGTGCCATATCTCGGAGGACTGGCGGTTTACCTGGGGTTCATGATATCCCTGGTGGGAGTAAAGTTATGGCAGGACGGGACCGTGATCGGCATAGTAGGAGTGATTACCGGGACAACGCTGATAGTTATTCTGGGACTGATAGATGATAAACACAGTCTGTCACCCCTGATAAAATTTATCGGGCAGACCACGGCGGTGCTGATTTTAATTATTTGCAATATGCGTCTTCAATTCATTCATCAGCCCATGTTATCCATAGTGCTGACCGTTTTCTGGGTAGTAGGCGTAACCAATGCCATGAACCTGATAGATGTCATGGACGGATTGTCGTCCGGAGTAAGCATAATTGCCGCGGCTGTCTTTTTTATGATCGCGGCCCAGAACGGCCGGTTAAATGATATGTACATCGTGGCAGCGCTGGGCGGAGCAGCACTGGGTTTTATTCCGCATAATTTTCCCCGTGCCCGTATTTATCTCGGAGATACCGGGGCCCTGATGATGGGGTTTGTACTCGCAGCGGTGGCAGTAGGCGAGAGTTACTCGAGGATTAATCCCCTGGCAGTGCTGGCGCCGCTCTTAATTTTAGCCGTGCCAATTTTTGACACTTTGTTCATCATGTTTATCCGGCATCGCCGCGGAGACTCAATGTTCCGGGGCAGCCCGGATCATCTGGCTCTGCGCATGGTTAAAATGGGCCTTAGCCGGAAGCAAACCGTGTTCATCCTATGGGGCGCGAGCTTGAGTTTGGGATTAATTGCCTACGCTTCGATACAAATGACCATGCAGTGGTCGCTGCTAATATATCTCGGGATCGGGCTGCTGGCATTATTCATAGCCGAGCGCCTGGGCGGTTTTTCCAGGCAGGAGCCGAAATGAGCGCCCAAGGCCGGGACGAAGGATTGGTGATTCTGGGCGCAGGCCTGACCGGACTTTCCGCTGCCTATTATGCCGGGCCCGGCGCCAGAATATTTGAAGCCGAGGCCCAGGCCGGGGGGGTTTGCGTTACGGATAGGGAGGGACCCTACAGCTTTGACCGGGCCGGCCACCTGCTGCATTTGCGTACGAGGGAAGTGCAGCGTTTAATCCAAAAACTTTTACCGGGGCGGTTTCAAATCCTGGCGCGGGATGCGCGCGTTCATCTCATGGATACCGCGGTGCGCTACCCTATTCAGGCCAATACCTTTGGGCTATTGCCGGAGATTAAAGGGGATTGCATCCGCCGCTATTTAGAAGCCGCGGTTTTAATGAAAAAGCGTCCGCGTAATTTCCAGGAATGGACCCAAGCGACTTTTGGCAAGAGCCTTTCCCGGCTTTTCTTTGAACCGTATAACCATAAACTCTGGACCATTCCGCCCTCTGATCTGACCCTGGAGTGGATGAAAAGTTATGTGCCCCAGCCTGATTGCAGCCGCGTGATCAGAGGCGCGTTTGCGGATATTCCGGAAGGCGGAGGATATAACGCGGAGTTTTGTTATCCTCAGACCGGCGGAATTGGAATCCTGGGGCAGGCCCTCGCTGCGAATATTTCCCGGCTAAGCCTGAATGCCCGGGCGGTAAGCGTGGCTCCCCGCCGCCGGACCGTGGATATAATCGGACCGGGAAGAATCACCTGGCAGCGGCTGATCTCTACCCTGCCCTTACCCGCGTTAGTGGCTATGCTGGAAGAGCCGCCCCGCAAGATATTGGAAGCTGCGCAGCAGTTGTGTTCCAACTCGGTTATAATTGTGAACCTGGGCGTGCGATGTTCCCGGCGGCATCCTGCCCACTGGCTCTATTTTCCAGAAGCGGAATATTCCTTCTACCGGGTGGGTTTTCCCTCTAACTATGGACGGATGGCACCCCGGGGGATCAGTGTGTTGAGCGCCGAGGTGGCCGTCAAGGCCGGCACCGGCTGGGAAGGACGGAAGAAGTTAGCCTGCCGGGTGCGCCGGGATTTAATCAAAGCCGGGCTGCTGGGAAAAAAAGATGTAATTGAAAAAGAATATTTGCAATATCTGCCATATGCATATGTGATTTATGATAAAAACCATTTCTCGGCCCGTAAAATTATTTTGGACTACCTAGAATCGCAAGGAATAAAAAGTGTAGGACGCTGGGGTGGTTGGGAATACTCCGCCATGGAGGATGCCATTCTGGCAGGTAAGCAAGCGGTTCTGAAAAAATAGGAAAGGGAAATAAATATGAAAACACGAAATTATTTAATTTCAATATTTCTGGGCATGTTTATTTTTTTTGCGGCTATGGCCGGTGCCCGGGCCGGGAGCGGAAATCAATGTAAAGATACGCTGGGGTTGAATTGGAGCTTCCTAATAGGTGATGGATTCTATGAAACCACCTATGCGGTTGTCGGCATGACCACCTATGGAGTTATGGCTGAGATGGTCCGGGGAATTGAAATTCCAACTGTGCCCGGATTAGAGGTCGGCCTGGCTCCCGGCTTCATGATGATGATGGGCCAGAATTCTTTTGCAGTGTTGGCTGACTGGCCCACGGCCTATACCCAGGACTGGAAAGTGAAGAGAGTAATTATGGGACCCACTTTAATGGCGAAATATATGTACTCATTTAACGCGGGTCCGCTGGAAATCGGGATCGAGAACAGCTTCGGAGCCGGATACTTATTTCAGCGTGTGGTTTGGGAGTGGGTGAATAGGGAAAATTCTAATATGGGAAACAACGGGTCATTAGATCAAAGATCTCTGGAACCATTGGTGAATTTAGGTCTGGAAGTTAAATGGCCGCTGGGAGAAATTTCCAAGCTGGGAGCGTCTTTTCACGGAATGCTGACGCCGTTGAAGGCCGGAGATTTCACCAATCCCCTCATCCTGAAATGCGGTATTAATTATCATGTGAATTTTTAGAAAAGCACCATCGGCGGCGTCCTGATTGACCGGCTATTCACTGGGGTTGAATCAGCGGAAGATAATGATATAAAAAAATGTGACGCCTGCTGTAATACATTATGGATAACAATACCCGGCAGGCGTCACATTAATTGAATTTGTCTCTCGCCCCGTTCTGGCCGCCTTGCAGTGGCCAGCCTCTTTAGGGAGGTTGTGCCCTGGCGATGACAAATCAATAAGCTACATTTTTAGTATAGCACCGGAGACCGGGAAAAGCAAACGCTATCGTATGAAAGGGGCCGTATAAAGCGTGGAACCGATTCGTCTGATGATGGTGATTACCCGCCTGGAACTGGGCGGAGCCCAGCAGATGGTGCTTAATCTTCTGCGCCAGCTTCCGCGCCGTAAGTATCAGCTCTATTTAGTAGCCGGCCGGGGAGGGCTGCTGGACGAGGAAGCCCGGAGCCTGGAGCAAGTGGAAGTGCATTTATGGCCAGGATTCAAGCACCCGATTCGGCCATTACAGGATATAGTGAACCTGCTCCGATTGGCGGCATTAATGCGGAGTAAAAAGATAAATATAGTACATACGCATAGCTCCAAGGCCGGTGTGCTGGGACGAATAGCCGCCTGGCTGGCCAATGTGCCAATCGTGCTGCATACAATTCATGGCTGGCCTTTTCATGAGTATCAATTCCGGCTCTGGCGATGGTGCTTAATTTTAGTAGAACGGATCGCGGCCCGTTTAGCAACGCGCTTGATAGCGGTTTCGGAAGCCACGCGTTGTCAGGGGTTGAAAAACCGGATTGGCAGGGAGAAACAGTATACGGTTATTCTTCCGGGATCGGACCTTCGGGCTTTTGCTCCGGCCGGGGAAGAGGTGAGGCGGTCAGTACGTGAATCGTTTGGTTTTGCCTCAGAGGCGCTTCTAGTGGGAATGGTGGCGTGTTTGAAGCCTCAAAAAGCCCCGGAAGATTTTGTGCGGGCAGCGGTCTATGTGGCAGAGCGGGAGCCGCGGACTCGTTTTCTGCTAGTGGGCGACGGTCAACAGAGAAAGTACGTGGAACAGGAGATACTCTGCAGGGGATTGCAGGACAAGTTTATTTTAGCCGGGTGGCGTAGGGATGTTCCCCGCCTTATGGCTGCCCTGGATATACTGGTGCTTTCTTCTCTATGGGAAGGCCTGCCCTGTGTTTTTGCCCAAGCTCAAGCCTGCGGCCTGCCAGTAGTGGCTACGGATGTAGCAGGAGCGCGTGAAGCCATAGAACCCGGAAAAACCGGTATTCTGGTTCCACCCAAAAATCCTCAGGCCATGGGCCGGGAGATTGTTAATATATTGAAGTCCGAATCAATCCGCCGGAACATGGGAAGAGCGGCTTTAAACAGCACGCGCAAGTTCGGACTGGATATTATGTTGGACCGGCATGATGAATTATATCGGGAGTGCCTGCAATGAGCAGGCTGGAGCGTTTGCGCCGGGAAGTTCAATTACGCGGCTGGGATGCGCTGTGGATTGCCAATCCCATCAACCGGCAGTATTTAACGGGTTTTACCGGCAGTGCGGGGTGGTTACTAATCCCGGGCAAGCCCGTTCCGGGAAGCCGGCGCAGCACCCGGCTGATTACGGATGGCCGCTATGCCGAGCAGGCCAAGCAGGAAAGCCGGGGAGTCCGGATAATTGTTTCACATAAGAGCCCTTTGCAGTGTCTGGCTGAAAACCTGAAAAATTGGGGCATTATAAACATGGGCTTTGAGGATGCGCAGGTTACGGTTCAGGAATGGCAACGGCTCCTGAAATTAAAAAAAGGAGTAAAAGGCTGCTGGGCTTCGGGTTTGGTGGAAAAGGCCCGGGCGATCAAGGATCAAGAGGAAATTACCGCGCTTCGCCGGGCAGTAAGAATAGCTGAGCAGGCTTATGCCAAAGTAATTCAGGAAATAAAAATCGGTATGTGTGAACGGGAAATTGCTTTTCGCCTGGAGAAGGCCATGCTGGAAGCCGGGGGAGAAGCAACAGCTTTTCCTATTATCGTGGCTTCCGGACCACGTTCGTCATTGCCGCATGCCCAGCCTACCAGCCGCCGATTAAAGGCCGGGGATCTCGTGATTATAGATTTTGGGTGTAAATATAAAGGGTATAATTCGGACTTGACAAGGACAGTAGTGGTTGCTAAAATGACTTCTCGTCAGAGAGAAATGTACAAAATAGTAAAAAAAGCACAAAAAAGTGCTGAAAAAATGCTGGTTTCAGGCGAAAAGGCTGCTGAATCAGATAAAAAAGCGCGAAAAATTTTCTACAAAGCCGGACTAGAGAAATATTTTATTCATAGCTTAGGACACGGCATAGGTCTGGAAGTCCACGAATCTCCAAGATTGTCTTTATTATCTTCGGCCCGCTTGGCTGCGGGGATGACAGTTACTTGTGAACCTGGTGTTTATCTACCTGGCTGGGGAGGGATACGAATAGAAGATGATATTTTAGTGGGCAGGGAGTCCGCCCAAGGGCTTTCAATATCTCCGGAGGAACTGCCAATCGTAGGCAGAGGACGCCCTAGGAGTTTGAGCAATTGAGAATTGAACAATAGAGCAATAGAAAAACTCAATTGCGGTCTATTTTCTATTGTTCAATTGCTCAGGAATTAAAAAAACCGACTAAATGCTCAAGCTCGCCTGCAGCAGATATAACAGGAGGATTTTTATTAATGGGAATAGTAATTTCTAATGATGCCAAGCCCGGGACTTACCTGGAAATGGACGGCAATCTTTATTGTGTGCTGGAATATAATCACGTCAAGCCGGGCAAAGGCGGGGCTTTTATCCGCCTGAAACTTCGCAACCTGCGTCAGGGCACGGTAGTGGACAGGACCATCAATTCCGGGGAGAAACTGCAATCTCCGGAAGTGGAAGAAAAGAAAATGCAGTACCTTTACCAGCAGGGAGCAGAATACGTTTTTATGGACCAGGATACGTATGAACAGACCACCTTGACTCGTGAAACCCTGGGAGATAGGCTTAATTGGTTAAAGGAAGAGACCATAGTAGATATGATGATGTACCAGGGGGAGCCGCTTACGATCCAGGTTCCTTTTAAAGTTGAGCTGAAAATTGTTGATACCGAACCAGGGGTGCGGGGTAATACGGTGACCAATGTTACCAAGGAAGCGGTTCTCGAAACCGGAGCGAAAGTTCAGGTTCCCCACTTCGTGGAAGCGGGAACCGTGGTTAGAATCGACACCCGGACCGGACAATATCTTGAGCGGGTGTAAGCAACCAGACAACCACAGAAAGGCGGTGGCAAGAGTGCAGAGTGAACGCAGTTCCAGGAAGGAAAGAGAATCCGGACCTTTGAGCATAAAATCCCTAAAAAAAATTATTACCATAATGAACCGGGCGAAAATCACGGAACTTGACCTGGAACAGGATGGAGTAAAAATACATTTGCGCAAGGGGCCTACGCGGGAGGAACTGGCAGGATCCATTATGCAACCCCTGCCCCAAGCGGCGCCTATGCCGGTGGCGGTTCCCATGGCCGGACCGGGGCCTGCCCAGGCGGCGGCACCACCACCTTCGTTGCCCGCAAATCTTCATACCATTACTTCGCCCATGGTAGGAACTTTTTACCGGGCACCCTCCCCGGAAGCCAATCCCTATGCGGAAACCGGGAGCCGGGTTGAGGAGAACACCATAGTATGCATAGTCGAAGCCATGAAGCTTATGAATGAGATTAAGGCCGAGGTGAAAGGCGTTATCAAGGAGATTCTGGTTGAAAACGCGCAGGCGGTCGAATTCGGCCAACCGCTTTTCCTGGTGGAGCGCAAAGGATGAGTGATGTTTAGAAAAATATTGATCGCCAATCGCGGAGAGATCGCCCTGCGCATCATCCGCGCATGCCGTGAACTGGGTATTAAAACCGTGGCCGTGCATACCGAGGCGGACAACAACTCGCTGCATGTCCGGTATGCTGACGAAGATATATGTATTGGCCGGGGGCCTGCTAATACCAGCTATTTAAATATTCCGGTCGTGCTTTCAGCCGCGGAAATTTCGGATGCTGATGCGATTCATCCGGGATACGGTTTTTTAGCCGAGAACGCCCACTTTGCGGAAATCTGCGAAGCCTGCAAGCTGGCCTTTATCGGACCCACGCCCGGTGCCATGCGGCGGCTGGGAGATAAAATAGAGGCCCGCCGGCTTATGAAAGAGGTGGGTTTGCCCATGCTGCCGGGATCGGACGGACCGGTGGATAATGAAGATGACGCCCTGCGCATGGCCCGACAGATCGGGTACCCGGTGATAATTAAAGCCTCAGCCGGCGGCGGCGGCCGGGGCATGCGCGTGGCGCATACGGATGTTTCCCTCTCAAACGCCTGGTTGACGGCCAAGAGCGAGGCGGGCGCGGCTTTTGGAAATGCCCAGGTATACCTTGAAAAATACCTGGAAGAACCGCGTCACGTAGAATTCCAGATAATCGCCGACCGGTACGGCAAGTGCGTTTGTTTAGGGGAGCGTGATTGCACGGTGCAGCGCAAACACCAAAAACTGATTGAGGAATCGCCTTCGCCTATCATGACGCCTGAAATCCGGGAACGGATAAGCGCGCTGGTGGTGAAAGGAGCGCAGGCGGCAGGATACCATACTACCGGTACGGTGGAATTTCTGGTTGACAAACAGCTTAATTTTTACTTCATGGAGATGAATACGCGTATCCAGGTGGAGCATCCGGTCACCGAGATGGTGACGGGCATAGATCTTATCAAGGAGCAAATCAAGGTGGCGGCCGGCGAACCCCTGAAGATTAGCGGGACGCACCCGCCCCAAGGGCATGCGATTGAATGCCGTATCAATGCCGAGGATCCGGCCAACGGTTTCATGCCTTCGCCGGGAACGGTTACGAGTTTTCACATGCCGGGAGGTCCCGGTGTGCGCGTTGACACGCATGCTTATGCCGGATACAAGATCCCTCCTTATTATGACAGCCTGCTGGCCAAGCTGATTACCCATGGTGCGGACCGTGACGAAGCGATTAAGCGCATGCTGCGCGCTCTGGATGAATTCGTAGTGGAAGGGGTAAAGACCACGATACCCTTTCATTTACAGGCATTGAGTAAGAATGCCTTTCATTCCGGGAAATTTTCCACGAATTTTGTAGAACTTTTTATGGACAACCGGCTCTGAGTTTGATATTTATTCAATAGAACTTTTACCTGCCAGGCAGGCCGAACGGCGGGAAACCAATTACCCTGGGAGTTGATCACGCCCGGCCAAGCGGGGCCGGCAGGAGAAAAGCGGATCAAAAGCCGGGGCGGCAAGGAGGAAGGGAGTTATGCAGGATAAGAACCAGAATGAGTTGGGAACTATCCGGATTTCTGATGAAGCGATAGCAGTAATCGCAGGACTGGCTGCTTTGGAGATAGCAGGCGTGGCCTCCCTGGCGCAGGGAACCGTCGATGGGATTGCTGAAATGCTGGGGGTCAAGGCTTCCCAGGGCCGCGGCGTCAAGGTCGAGGTTCGCAATGAGGAAGTGACTATCGAGATAAACCTGTTAATTGAATTTGGCGTTGAGATACCGAGTGTATGCCAAAAGGTCCAGGACAATGTCCGGGAGTCGGTGGAAGATATGACCGGCCTGAACGTCGCTATGGTTAACATTTCCGTGCAAGGCGTTAAAATGAAAAACGGTAAAAAACCTGCACCCTTGCGATAAAAAGGAAAAATCCAGCGGGAGGAAATCAGTATGCGAACTTTGAATATAGCAACGATGGCAATCGGAATCGCGTTTCTAATGTTATTGGGGATACTGGCTTTGGCCGGGGCGGTGTATCCGGCAATTTTCCTGGTTTTGGGCGATGCGATTGCCGGGCCGTTGGCGTATGCCATCGAAAGCGTTATGGGACGTTCCCTGGCTTTGCTGGCCGGGCTGTCCCTGTTAGCCGGCGGAGTTTATTTTGTGCTGGGAAATATTAAGGCTTCGCGCCGGGAACGTACCGTGGTCTTGCAGAATCCCATAGGCGAAGTAAAAGTATCCCTGCCGGCGATAGAAGATTTCGCCCGCGTTTTAAAAGGCAAGATAGAAGGATTGCGGGATATCAAGGGAAAAGTAATATTCCGCCGGCGAGGGTTGAAAGTAAGCGCGCGAATTTCCGTGCTCTCGGATTACAGTATTGCAGAGGTAAGCCAAAAAGTCCAGGAGGGCATACGCAATTATATCCAGAACATTTTAGGGATTGAACAGGAGATAAACCCGACCGTGATAGTTACCAAGGTCGTGAACCGGGAAAAATCGGGCATCGGCGGAGCCATAAAAACCACACGAGGAGATTCCGAGAGCAGCGGCGAAGAAACGCTTAAGTAGCGCTGGTTTCCGGCAGGGAATGAATACGCCTCGTGGGTCTGCAATGAAGGCTCACGGGGTTTTTTTATAGAAAGGCGTAAAAAAGCATGCATAAGAGCCTGAATCGCATCCTGGATGCGAATTTAAATCGAGCGCGCGAAGGCCTGCGCGTAGCCGAAGAACTGGCCCGCCTGGGATTGGAGGATGCCGGTCTCCAGAGACGCCTTAAAACACTTCGTCATGGGATTACGGCGGCCGAAAAAAAGCTTACTACCGGCCGGCCGCTGATTTTAAGCCGGGCGGCGGAGCAGGATCCGGGAAACCGGAGCCAGTTTAAATTTGAAAAAAAGCGAGGCACGGCAGCGGATCTGCTACAGGCCAATCTCAGGCGTTGCCAGGAAGCTTTGCGCGTACTGGAAGAAATCTCCGCCATGAGAAAGGCCGGGACCGGTATGCGGTTCAAACGACTGCGGTTTCAAGCGTATGATCTGGAACGGGATTTTATAGAGAGGCTTATTTCCCTGAAAAGGGATAAAGAGATATTATCAGGAAGGAAGAAAAGGATATGACGCAACTGGAACATGCTCGAGCGGGTAAGCTAACTCCGGAAATGGCAGCCGTGGCCCAAGCGGAGAAGCGGTCTCCTGAATTTATTCAGGAGGGCATAGCCGCGGGGCGGATCGTCATACCGGTTAATCCGGCGCATAAAAATTCCTGCCCCTTGGGTATTGGTGCCGGGCTGCGTACCAAAGTTAATGCGAATCTGGGGACTTCCACGGACCGCGCTGAGGCTGAGGAGGAAATGGCCAAAGCCCGGACCGCAGTGGAGGCCGGCGCGGACGCGATTATGGATCTTTCCACGGCCGGTGATCTGGTACAGCTTCGTCAAAAACTTCTGCAAGCTTTTCCGCAGCCCTTGGGGACGGTGCCGATTTATGAAGCCGCGGTTAAAGCGGTTCGGCGTGCCAGCGCCACTACCGCCATGACGCCGGAAGAAATGCTGGCCGCGGTACAGGAACAGGCCGAACAAGGGGTGGATTTTATGACCATCCACGCGGGCGTTACCCGGGAAAGCATTGCCCGTCTGCGTTCCCAAGGCCGGGCGATGGATATTGTCAGCCGGGGCGGAGCGTTAATAGCCGGTTGGATGATATTTCACAAAGAAGAAAATCCGTATTATGCGCAGTACGACGCGGTTTTAGAAATTTGCCGCGAACATGACATCACGATTTCATTAGGCGACGGCCTGCGGCCGGGCTGCCTGGAAGATGCGACGGACCGCGCCCAGGTACAGGAATTAATCCTCCTGGGAGAATTGGCCGCGCGCGCGCGTCAGGCCGGTGTCCAGGTAATGATTGAGGGGCCGGGGCATGTGCCCCTGGACCAGATTCAGGCAAACATGCTTTTGGAGAAAAGGCTCTGCCAGGGGGCGCCGTTTTACGTATTAGGCCCCTTGGTTACGGATGTGGCCGCCGGCTACGATCACATTAGTTGTGCCATCGGCGGCGCGGTTGCGGCTGCGGCTGGGGCTGATTTTTTATGTTATGTAACCCCTTCAGAGCATTTACGTCTGCCCACAGTGGAAGATGTGCGCGAAGGCGTGATTGCAACCCGGATTGCGGCCCATGCCGGAGATATTGCCAAGGGTCTGCCGGGCGCGCTGGAGTGGGACCGGAAAATGGCCCGCGCCCGCAAGGCTCTGGACTGGGAAAAACAGCTCGAGCTGGCAATCTCGCCCAGCCGGGCCAGGGAAATGAGAGCGAGCGCTCAGCCCCAGAGACCCGAGGTTTGTACCATGTGCGGCGAATTCTGCGCGGTTAAGGGCATAGAGGAATATTTAAAGGATAAAAAAGATAATTGATTTCCGGCTTGAGAAATGGCTATTTTGCGTTTAGTTAAACTTTTTTTGAGAACCGATTTCCTATCAATTCATTTCAAGTTTTAAATAAAAGCAAGGAAAACAGAATGCGATACTTCCTCGTTATCCTTAAGACTATATTCCTTTCCGTTGGTTTCAATTTAATATTATTGGGAAATTCTAATGTTTTCGGAAACCATCCATACCCAGCGCTCCGGGATAAACAAAAGGAAGTAGTGCGCATAAATGAAGGGGAGGGTTATATAGAAGGGACATTTAATAATTATTGGCTGCATACCGAAACCAGGTTTAGGGCTGAGTTAAAAAATCTGAGCTTCTACCAGCGGCGCTTCTATCATCCGCCGGAGATGCCGGAAACCATTCGCAAAGAGCAAGAAAAAACCCGAAAAATAATGATGGCGAAGATGAAAAAGAGAGGGCTGCTTAGTGATCAAGTCTTGGCGCAAATGGAAGCTCATACGAAAAAGTTTGAGCAGGCAAAACCGGGGATGTTTTATCAGTTGCAAGGCGAGGCCTTGACACGTGTTACCCTGCGCCAGACTTCAGATGAACTCGCGGTTATAACCTTCTATAATCCATATACGATAAACGCTACAACGAGCGGCACCCTAAGCGGTAAACAGCCTGAGCTGGAAAAAGAGTCTGAAAAACTTTCCAAGGCTATAGCGGCCCTAACTAGCACGCAATACCAAATAATCGATAGAATTAAGCATAAAAGCGAATATAATGTCACTTTATTTTTAGGATTTGAGGATCCTGAAGATAAAAACACGATTGAAGTCAACATGCGGCGAAGAGTGGCCGGAGATGTTTGTGTGGGAGGACAAAATACCCCCCCCAGGGAAGTTGGACAACCAAGCAAAAAGCCATCAGAGCGCGAGGGGTATTTTGAGCCTGCAAAAAAAACCCGCATTCCCATGAAGCAAATAATTCAATTAGCAATGTGCCATGGAATTCTTGATAATGTAAACCAAACCATTAAATTCCAGACGGATTATGAATTTAAGGTTAGCCTGGGAAGGCCTGATAAAAGTGCCGGTTATAGAGTGAAAGGCGAAGGGGTTATATATCTAAAGCAACGCTTCAAGGATTTCACGGCGTCTGCCAAGCAGAAAACGAAAAGTGAAAAAAGTAAAGCAAGTGAGGCAATGGATGAACCCGAGGAGAAGGAAAAGTCTTTAAGGGATCCAGAAAAAACTGAGGATGGCTGGCTTGCAGACAATGAACCTGAGCAAAAAGATGATGATTCCATAGCCGGCGGGTTACTTGATGGGGTTTGGGATATTACTAAGGACTCGTGGGATTATTGGGTGGATGCCGCAAAAGATGTGATTGGAAAAATTGGATATCCAGCCACTGCCTGGCATTTTGAAGGAAGAGAGGGCAGGAATGTTGATTTGCCATCATACGAAGAAATTGACGGTAAATTGGGGTGGAGACCAATTAGATATGAACAAGCTAAATATCATCAAAATGGATATGGGAAACCCGAATTAAAATATATAAATATTGATGGAAGAGAAGTTGTTTATGATGGCGATACACACGAAATAATAAAAGACCCGAGATACCAGGGGACTTATAATTATTGCAATGTTGCTAAAGAGCCCGAACGCATATATGAAATAGTGCTGGAATGGTCTGACTTAGCATCGACATATACTAATCATGTGGTGTTTGATTTAGTTCCGTATTATATTGGTGGAAATGTTCGAGGAGAACATTAGTAAAGGAGACTACTATGAGTAAAGCTTGGTTAATAATATTAATGATGCCTTTGATTTTAACTGCGTGTTCTTTTAAAGTAAGTACTGAGCAAAATCTTGTCAACGATGATATACAACATTTTGCCGAGAAACGAAAATTTGATGATGATAAAATCTTGAGATATAAAGTAAACGAAGCAGTTATTTGTCCGATTTTCAGAAATCGTAAAGATGACCAGTATTCTTTAAATATATCAGCATATAGTAAAGATCCTGACGTGATTTCGGTCACGATTGTTTCATGCGATTTAGAGGTTCAAAATAAAGAGCTAGAGAATGTATTTAGTGCTCAGATTAATGAGAAGATAAAATTTAAGCCTGAACAGGACAAAGCTTACTGGGGCAAGGGTGTGTTTTTTGCAACTAAAAAAATGTTTGAAAATAAACATATCAAACTTAACAAGAATATGAATATTACACTGAGAGTTGCAGTTGAAGTAGAAAGTAAAAAAGGGAAGAAAACTAAAAAACTAAATTATGATTTTAGATATGATGAAGATAAGTATTTAGTTGATTTGGCGCAATAGTTCAGTTTGGAATCAACTACTTAATGATAAGTTGTGCAGAATTAGTATTCGCCTGACACCCGGCCGTGGCTGGGGTGACCGGTATTCTTAATCGGTTAGGGCATGTCGTCAAACGGGGATGATCCAGAGTATCCCGGAGCACAGAGCATTTTGTTTTGAAAATGTGATCGCCAAGTTTGATAATATCAATATTTCCGATGGCCAGTCACTGTTTTGTCGCAGTCGGAAGGTTGGGATTCAGGAGCAGACAGCTGTCGCTGAATTGATGGCTTTTTGAAAGGGAGGATGTGTTATGCAGGAAATAATTATAAAAAAGATAGATGAAATTGATCAAATATTTGAGCTCAAAAAATATGAAGGCTGGGTATTCCGGGGGTTGCCGGAAGCGAAATATGATTTGATCCCGTCATTATATAGACCAAAAGGAGATTATGTTTACCGGCTAAATAAAAATGATCTTTCGAAATATCTGAAAAAAAGCTATGAATTGATTGTTGCGCATGATGCACATAAATTAAAATATTTAAAACATCCAGATGATTCGCCGAAAAACCGGAAAGAATTCATGAGCTTTCTTCAACATAATGGCCATCCCAGTCCGGTTTTAGATTGGACTTATTCACCGGGTGTGGCAGTGTATTTTGCAGCAATTGATGGCTGGAAAACACTTCCTTTTCAAGATCATGACATCAATAGTTATATGGTAGTATATGCGGCTAACAAAACAGAAATTGATAAAAATAGCACGGGAAAGACAAATGTCGAATTTATTAAAGCAGGATCACTTTTTAATAGGAATTTAATATTACAGTAAGGATTACATACTTTTTCAGAAGAACATGAAGACCATGGACCTGAAATTGATAAGCTGGGGAAAGCATTTTTACATAGATTTAAGATTCACAAAAGATTAGCGCCGCAAATACTGCTCAAATTAAAACGATATGGACTTTGTTCATATAATATTGTTGGTTATGACGAGAGTATTAAATATATGATGTCAGAGGAGCCTGAGAAAATTGGAAACATGAAGGCAAAAAAACAGAGAGATCTAGCACTACTTTAAGGGGCCGGATAAAATCCGGCTAATTATTGTAATGCTCTTCGTTGGTTAAGGTCAAATTAAGGCAGCGCGGGCGACTGAATTTGGCCAATTTGCCTGACAGGCGGACTGAAGTTTTGGCAAAACTGCGCAGGAGTCTGGGCGTTGAAAGCTTGCTACGTGCCAATGTGGTGGATGTATTGCGGGACACTCAAGCCATAGCCTTTCAGAGGAGGGAGAATGAAGAATAAAAGCTCGCCAGGAGTAATTTTAATCCTTCTGTGCCTATGGTTGATTCCTTGCGTTGTTCAGGGGGACTGGGTGCAGGATAACGGCAGCCTGAATATAAACGGCAATCAGAGTGCCAACTATCCGGGCATGGCTTTTTCCGGTAGCACGCCTTATGTAACCTGGTATGAAGATAATGGCTTTAGAAATCAAGTAATTGTCGAGCATTATACGGAGGGGACTCCAACGGTTACTCCGAGTATAACCAGGACCTGCACCGTGACCCCGACCAATACCAACACGCCGCCGGACACGCCTACTTCTACCCCGACCTATACCATAACGCCTACCCGAACCGTGACCCCGACCATCAGCCCTACCTCAACCGTAACGCCCACGCTCACGCCGTATGCCCCGGGAAAAGACGAGGTGATCACCTATCCCTCGCCGGCCAGAGGGCAGGATCTCTGGTTCTACTATTATGCGGAGGGTCCGTCCAAAGTGCGTATAGAAATCTACAACGTGCTGGGAGAGAAGTGCAAGGTGCTGGAGGACCAGGCAACCGGTGCGGAATACTGCCGCACGCATTGGGACATCAGGGCTGTGGCGTCCGGAGTATACCTCTACCGCCTGAGCATGGAGACCAGCCAGGGCGTGCGGGAATATGAAGTGCGCAAACTGGTGATTGTGAAGTAAAAAGGCTGTTGGCGCGGGGTCCGAGCGGGTATATTTATCAGCGAAAACTATTCAGGCTACCCCGGGGCGGAAGACTACTGGCGCAGCACTCTCAGGGCGTAAATGTCTTTGGACAGCCAAAAACACGAATAAAATACGAAAAAGAGAATACTGTATTGACAAAATGTTGATAACTGGATAAAATACAAGATTCGATATATAATTAACTTCCCGCAGCGCGGGATGGGATTTAATTAAGCTCTCTTCTTTGATAGGATTTAATAATCCATTGCGAATATCTTCGGAATTCCGGAATACAAACCAACCCGCCAATACGGGCGAGGATTTTAAACTGTTGCTGGGCGGAGTTCTGTTTTTAGCGGCCGTAGCGGTTATGGCGGTACTGGTACTGATGCCGATACCTGGTTATATTATAAAAACCATGCTGATCTATACCCTGGGCTTTATGGGACTGGGATTAATACTGGCCGTGGCAATCAATCATATCATGGGTCAACGGGCAAGACATTTGGGAGGCGGATAATGCTGGTAAGCATGACCGGCTACGGCCGGGGAGAAGCCCGGGAAGGACAGTGGGCTTTGGCGCTGGAAGTCAAAACCGTCAACCACCGTAATTTTGAATTAATGGCCAAGCTTCCGGCCGGTCTTTGGGAATTGGAGCCGCGCCTCCGGGAAGGTTTGCGCGAAGTTATTAGACGTGGACGCGCAGAAGTATACCTGCATTGGCTTACGCCCCTATCCGGGATTCGCGAACCAGTAGTGGACATGGATTTGGCAAAGGGTTACCTACAGGCTCTGCGCGCGGCCGGCCGTAAATTAGGATTAAAAGGAGAGCCGGACTTTTCATTGGCCGCCGGTCTGCCGGAAGTAGTGCGGATAGAGGAACGTCCGCTTCGTATGGCTTTAATCAGCCCCCTGGTTATGCGGGCGCTTAACCAGGCGCTGCAAGGCCTGGCAAATATGCGCCGCAGCGAAGGACGCCGCCTGGCAGTGGATATGCAACAGCGCTTAAGTAATATCCGGCGCTTGACGCAAGCGGTTCGGAGGCTTTTTTTCTCCCGGAAAAAGAAGCAAACGGCGGTTCTTCGAAAACGCCTGGAGGGATTGTTTAAGGCCGGAGCGCCGGAAGCTAAGCAAATTGCGCGGGACGCTTGCGCGCAGTATCTGCGTGCGGATATTACAGAAGAACTGGTGCGCTTGGCGGCGCATTGGTCTCAATTTGGCAAATTAATGCGCACTCGTGAACCGGTCGGCCGGAGAATGGATTTTTTAATCCAGGAAATGAATCGTGAAATTAATACCATAGGAGCCAAAGCCGGAGATGCCGGCATTGCCCACCATGTGGTGAATATCAAGGAAGAATTGGAAAGAATCCGGGAACAGGTTCAGAATATTGAATAAAATTACTAGGAGGCTGAGCAATTAGTTTGTTTTCGGTATTGTTCGTCACCCCGGTGAAAACCGGGGGCCAGAAAAAGCTTTAAAATTCAGATTCCTGGATACCGGCTTCCGCCGGTATGACGACGAAATAACAAATAATCGACTAAATGCTCAGGCTCCTGGGAAGACAGAACAGTATTTTTCGTAACGTAAGCAATCGGTTACTATGGGAAATCAATAATTATGATCAATAACATTATTTCCATTGGATACGGCAATACCGTGGCGGCGCACAGAGTAGTAGCGATCATTGCGCCTGATTCCTCGCCCATTAAGCGCTTGCGGGAACAAGCCGTAACCGCCGGGAAATTAGTGGATGCCACCCAGGGCCGGCGCACGCGGGCGATCATTATCACGGATTCCGACCATGTTGTTCTTTCGGCGTTGCAGCCCGAGACGATAGCGTTGCGTTTTGAGGGTGAAAATATGGCTTTAGAGCATAAAACATATATCCGGGGCCGGCGGCGGAGTGTCTGAAATCTGATGCCGAAGCGGGGCTGGTTGATAGTGCTCTCCTCGCCTTCGGGCGGCGGAAAAACCACTATCTGTGATCGTTTGTTGCGGCGGAACTGTCGGCTGAAGCGAAGCATCTCTATGACTACGCGGCCGCCGCGCGGTCAAGAACGCCAGGCACGGGAATATTATTTTATCGATAAATTGGAATTTCAAAAATCAATCCGGACTCGTCAGTTTCTGGAATGGACGCAAGTCCATGGCCACTACTACGGGACACTAAAGGCGGAGGTGGAAAAACAGCAACGGTCCGGACGGGATGTGGTTCTGGTAATTGATGTGCAAGGAGGAGTAGCCGTCAAGCAACGTAACCCGGAGGCCATATTGATTTTCATCAAGCCGCCTTCATTTAAGATTCTGGAAGCCCGGTTACGCGGCCGGGGTACGGATGATCGAAAAACTATAAGCGGACGGCTGCGTCACGCCCGCTGGGAAATGGCGCAGGCTTTAAAATATGATTATGTAGTAGTCAACCGGCGGTTATCGGAGGCGGTGCGTCAGATCGAGGCGGTTTTGACCGCGGAACGGCTTAAAGTTCAGAAGAGATAAAAAAAGGAGGAAAAGGTAAAAATGCATCATTTGGATTTTGAGAAAATTATTGATAAACTCGGAAGTAAGTACGAAGCAGTAGTCCGTATGTCGGTTAAGGCCAGAAAATTCACCGAAGGCGATGCGCCGCTGGACGCGACAGCCAAGGATAAAGTCAGCAGTATGGCATTGAATGAATACATGAAGGAAACCCAACTAGAGGGCGAAAATCCGGCGGAAGTAAAGGAATAAAGTAATGCTGCAAGACCGGCGGGTGCTGTTGGGAGTTTCCGGCAGCATTGCTGCCTATAAAGCCGCGGAGATCACGCGCGCCCTGGTTCGGGAAAATTGCCAAGTAACCGTTGTCATGACCAGGAATGCCTGCCGATTTATTACCCCCTTGACTTTTCAGGTCTTGACCGGAAGGCCGGTGGCCACGGAGTTATTTTCCGGGGACGAAGTTCCGGTTCCCCACATTTCACTTGCCAAGTGGCCGGAAATTATTTTATTGATGCCGGCCACCGCGGATCTTCTGGCGCGGACAGCATCCGGCCGGGCCGACGATCTGCTGGCCGCTCTCATATTGGCGGCCGACGCGCCCATCCTTTGGGCGCCGGCCATGAATACCCGCATGTGGAATAATCCCTTAACCCAGGAAAATATTAAGCGACTGGTTGCCTTGGGACATACCTTTATACAACCAGGCGCAGGAGAGCTGGCTTGCGGTGAGAGGGGGGACGGTCGTTTGGCCGAACCCGGGAAGATTCTCGCGGCGGTTCGGAAGGCGCTATTTTCCAGGAAGAGTCTATCCGGACGCAGGATATTAATCACCGCCGGGCCGACCCGGGAACCATGGGATGCCATACGGTTTTTATCCAACCGTTCTACCGGTAGAATGGGGTATGCCCTGGCCCAAGAGGCTCAAGACCGGGGAGCCGAAGTCTGCTTGGTTTCCGGCCCGGTATGCCTGCCTGCGCCGTCCGGTGTGCGGATAATCAAGGTCAACACTGCCCGGGAAATGCAGGCTGCCGTTATGCCGGAGTTTTTGGAAACCGATATAGTAATCGCGGCCGCGGCAGTGGCCGATTTCAGGCCGTCCGCGGCTTGCCCAGACAAGCTTAAAAAGAACTCCGCTCCGCCCGCCATTTCCCTGGAGCAAAATCCTGATATTCTTATGGAGATGGGACGTTGCAAGCAAAAACAGATATTGGTAGGATTCGCGGCGGAAACCCATAATCTGGAACAAGCCGGGATTGCCAAGCGAAAAGCCAAGCAGCTTGATTTAATCATCGTTAACCATGCTTCCGGGCCGGAGGACGCCTTTGGCGCAGAGGCCGCCAGAGTGCTTCTCATAGATGCTTCGGACACGGTTCGGGAATTGCCCCGGCAGGATAAACATCAAACCGCGGCGATAATTCTTGATCAGGTGGAAGAATTGCTGCCGGCTAAACAAGCGAAACCGTAAATGAAATCCTATAAAAATTTAGCCAGGTTAACTTCGTGGCTCCTGGTCATGGCGCTCCTGGGCCTGTTTGCCAACCCGGTGCAGGGAAGGAACGGACTTCCTGGGGCCGGAGAAGCTAAACCGGGAGAAGTGCTGGTTAAATTTCGATCCGGAATTTCTCAAGCAACACTGGAACAGGAAGCCGAGCGCATGGGATTAAAAGACGCCCAGCCTGAGGTTCTGCGCAGCGCGCTACTGGCGCAAGAGGGATTGGATTTTTCCGGACGGATTGAGCCGCTCGGAATTCAGCGCCTGACTTTCAATACCGGACGGACGCCGGACAAAGTGTTGAGAGCTTTACGCGCCTCGCAATTAGTGGAGTATGCGGAGCCGAATTATCAGCGGGCCGCCTATACGCCCCTGATAAACGGGCCGGATGACGCATATTACCAGAGCGGAGATCAATGGTGGGTGGAGGCGATAGCAGCTGACAAAACGGTAGCGGAAAGCCTGCTCCCGAGTGGCGCTGAGGTAGTGATTGCCGTTCTGGATACCGGGATTAGGCTTAATCATGAGGACCTGGCCGGCCGGTTGGTTCCGGGAAGGGATTATATTAATTCCGGGGGCCAGGGAAATGACGACTCCGATCAAGGGCATGGAACCCTGGTGGCCGGTATTGCCGCAGCTCAGACCAACAATGGCATCGGCGTCGCCGGAACGGCGGTGGCGGATATTAATGCGGTTAAACTTATGCCCGTCAAGGTGTTGGATGCCGAAGGCCAGGGCTATGATTTTACTATAGCCGCCGGCATAACCTGGGCCGTGGACCACGGGGCCCGGGTTATTAATCTGAGCTTGGGAGGCGCGGACGCCGGCATAGTTCTCAAAGATGCCGTGCTTTATGCCTACCAGGGGGGATGTGTGGTTGTGGCGGCGGCCGGCAATGAGGCGCTTGAAGGAAACCCGGTTTGCTATCCAGCGGCTTATGATCACGTTATTTCCGTGGCAGCCTGCAATTATAGCGGCAGCCGGGCGGGTTATTCGGTGTACAATCAATATGTTGACGTGGCGGCGCCCGGCGGTGATGAAGGCCCGGCCAGCGAAAAAATTCTCAGCACCTTTAACAGCAGTGCTTCCTCCTATGCTTATGCGATCGGAACCTCGATGGCCTGCCCCATAGTGTCCGGAGTAGCGGCCATGCTGTTGGCGCAGGATTCCAACCGCACCCCGGATGAGGTGGAAAACCTGATAGTTACCACTGCAGAAAAAACCGGGTCTTTATTAAATGATACCGACGGATGGAACCAGTATTTGGGATGGGGAAGAGCAAATTTATATCAAGCCCTAACCCGTAATACGACTTTTACTCCCCAAAAATCCGGCCGGCCTGCGTACAATTATCCCAACCCGTATAATCCAAATACCGGAGAGTTGACTTATATTGTCATTCCGTTGGAACCAGGACAAACGGTTTCAAGGGTCCGGCTTTGTATTTATGACGCCATGGGGCGATTGGTGAGGAAGATAGAGATGCCCGGCAGCGAGGCTTGGCCCGGGAAAATCATCGCCTGGGACGGTAAGAATGGAAACGGCACCGGAGTAGCAAACGGAGTTTACCCCTTTACGCTGGAACTGGATGAGAAACGCTATAGGAATAAAATAGCCGTATTAAGATAAAAAGTTATATTAGTCGTTCGTTTAGGACATCACCGGCATTTTGTCGGGGCGACGCATACGTCGTCCCGACAACCCGTGGGCAGCATAAAGGATCTTATATGTTATTACGAGTAGGAATAATATTAACTATTTTGCTTTTGCCGTCCGTCCGGCTGATGGCCGGAGAATCAGCCGGAGGGGCCGCGCCTTACCTGCGCGCCGGCATAGGGGCCAGGGCTCTGGCTATGGGAAATGCCGGGACCGCCGCGTGTACAGATTCCACGGCTGCTTATTGGAACCCCGCGGCGCTGGTTGACCTTCCCGGAGATGGAATCGCCTCCCAGACCGCTTTGCTCGGCTGGGAACGCTCCTGGAATTTTCTTAATTACTGTCATCCCCATGGGTCTTTCGATCAAGGGAGGTACGCATTCGCTCTCTCGTGGATGAATTTTTCCGCCGGAGGGGAAATTGAGGCCAGAACCAGTAATCGTCCGGAACCGGAACGGACTTTTGGAGACGCCCAAAATATGTTCCTGCTTTCAGCGGCAGCCGCTCTGGGCCAGGGATTCGCTGTGGGGGCAAATACCAAGCTGATTCTGCACCACCTGGAGGAAGAATCAGCGAATGGATTTGGACTGGATTTGAGCGCATGGCAAACGGTTTCTCCGAAGATAAAATGGGGTTTTGTGATTCAGGATCTGTATACGAATCTCGGCTGGGCCGAAGGACATAATGACCGTGTCCCGACGTTTACCCGAATGGGGCTGGAATTATACGGGTTAGTAGAACGTTTAGTTCTGGCGATGGAGGGAACACTGGAGTTTTCGCATAGCAGCCGCGTAATCACAGAATACGGATACCACTTGGGCGCTGAATATTATCCCCTGCCGCAACTGGCTCTCCGTGCCGGACTGGATCGGGGACGGATTACTGTTGGCGCCGGTTTCGGTTTTTTTATAAATCAGGGGATAAAAATCCGGATAGATTATGCGCTGGCCGGGGCAAAAGCCACAGACGCCGGCCTAACGCACTTATTTTCGCTGGGGATGGACATTCTTCCTAAAAGATCCGAAGCGGCCGGAATAGAGAAGCAGTAATGCGATCTCAGCCGGGTGATCAAGCTTTGCAGGTGGTGCGCGCCTTAAAGCGCTATGTTAAAAATTTAATCGAGCAGGACGGAAGTCCGGTTATTTTTAATACGTTAGCCGCTTCATCCCCGCGTTTTAAATCGGAGTATTTTCATAAATCTCTAAAACGATATGTCCCGGGCCAGCCTGCTTACGACGAGGGGTGTAAACTACCCGGGCATTCCGGCCTGGAGGCCTTGGCCAAGAACATTCAGGTCTGTTCGCAATGCGGCCTGGCCGGTACGCGCAAAAAGGTGGTATTTGGCGAGGGAGATCCGGAAGCTTCTCTGGTTTTCGTGGGAGAAGCGCCGGGTGCGGACGAGGACCGGGAAGGGAAGCCTTTTGTAGGAGCTGCCGGCAAGCTGCTTACCCGGATAATAGAATCCATAGGCCTGAAACGCGAGCAGGTCTATATCTGTAATATACTAAAATGCCGGCCGCCGGGAAACCGCAATCCCAAACCTGAAGAAATCGCCGCCTGTCAACCGTATTTAATCCAGCAATTGAAAATGCTTCATCCCCGCTTGATCTGCGCTCTGGGATCCTTTGCGGCGCAGACTTTATTGGATTCAAATGAACCCATTGGGCGTTTAAGAGGCAAAATTTATACTTATCAAGATATACCGCTGGTACCAACGTTTCATCCGGCAGCCTTGTTGTATCATCCTCAAAATAAGCGTCTGGTCTGGGAAGATATGAAGCGGATAGCCGGCATACTGGGATTAAAGCCGGTCTCACCTAAAACATAGATATCTGCCTACGCTACTTTTACCCTGGAATTTAAATTAAATTTACAATTTCCCCCTTTGGAAATGGGGGATTTGCTGAAAACGCAGCTATACTTAAAAAAACCCCCATCCCCCCGTTTTTCTCTTTTTAACTATTTCAATTTAGATTCTAGGGTTTTAATTGAATATAGAAGCCTAAACCGGTATAATTTATCATGGGTAGGTGATTTATGTTGAAACTGAAATTCATCCGGACGATCTTTAACGCGGAGAGACTGCGATCCATCCGGACGATCTTTAACGCGGAGAGACTGCGATCCATCCGGACGATCTTTAACGCGGAGAGACTGCGATCCATCCGGACGATCTTTAAC
>JAUVAV010000007.1 GCA_030591525.1 candidate division FCPU426 bacterium
ACTTTTAATCATACCTATACTGACACGAATACTGACTCACACACTTATACTCCAAACTATACTGACTCGACGACATACACACCCACTTATACTCCAACCTCTACTGCTACTCCGACAGATACGCCTACTTGCACACCAACCTCTACTGCCACACCGACGGACACGCCCACTTGCACGGCGACCGCGACGGATACACCAACTTATACTGTTACTCCGAGCAGCACACCGACAGATACTGCCACGTCAACTTATACCGTAACTCCCATAGATACACCGACGGATACGCCAACTTGCACCCCAACCGCGACGGATACACCAACCTATACGGTTACTCCGAGCAACACACCGACAGATACTGCCACGTCAACTTATACCACTACTCCCATAGACACTCCGACAGATACGCCTACATCTACGCCGTCCGCGACTGATTCCCCAACTTCTACTGTTACTCCGAGCAACACACCGACATTTACTGCTACCTCAACATACACCACAACTCCCATAGACACTCCGACAGACACGCCTACATCTACGCCGTCCGCGACTGATTCCCCAACTTCTACGACAACTCCTACTTCTTTGATTTCACCAACCCAAACGGTTTCACCTACCATAACTCTTACTGCCTATATTCCTACTCAAACCATTACACCGACAGTGACCATTACGCCTACAGTTACGGTCGTTCTGGTTTCCAGATTGGTAACGGAATTCAGTAATTATCCTAATCCTTTCTTCCCACCGCGAGACATTACCCATATCACGTATGTTTTGAATCAGGATGCCTATGTGGAAATAGAGTTTTATAATTATCTTGGCGACAGATTACGGAAACTGATATTCCGGACAGGTGAAGAAGGCGGACGAGGCAACATTACCGGTTATCGGAACACAGTCATATGGGATGGAAGAGATGGAAAAGGGATTTTATTAGGCACTGGCGGCTGTATCTGCCGCATAGTGATTAAACCGCAGGATGGCAGCCGGACCGTTACAAAGACAAGAAAAATCGGAATAATCAGGCATAGGTAAATTAAGAGCGGATACTACGGCTGGGCGGATATGGAAGTCCGCCCCTACAAATTCTTTCATACATCCGTAGGGGCCGGCTTCCATGCCGGCCCAGAAATTTCGCAGCACTCGGATGGGCAACCACAGGGGGTTGCCCCTACAAATTCTTTCATGCAACCGCAAGAGCAGTCCGCCCCTACAAGCTCTTTATTCTATTTTTTCCGGGCCGAACTGGTCAAGATCGTCAGCCCACATAATTAAAGCGTCTTCCTTATTATTGTTATAGTAGGCCCGCCTGATTGCAATCAGCTTAAAGCCGTGTTTTTCGTAAAGCCGGATGGCCGGCTGGTTGCTGGCCCGCACTTCCAAAGTAGCCCGCCGCGCGCCCAGCCGCATGGCCCATTTCATGGTGGCCAGCAATAGGCGTTTGGCGATTTGCCGGCGCCGGAAAGCCGGATGCACGGCTAAATTGGTTATATGGGCCTCATCCTGTACCAGCCAAAAGCCCATGTAGCCAACTACATGATTTTGCTGCCGCGCTATCAGATAATGGCAGAGTTCCTGGTTTTTAACTTCTTCTTCGAACATGGCACGCGTCCAGGGCGAAGTGAAAGAGCTTTCCTCCACCCAGAGAATCTCATCCACATCTTCGGGTCGGACAGGCGTAATTTCGATGTCAGGCTCTTGCACTCTGGTCATGCCCCGCCCTGTTCTGCTTTACGCCGGGCGCGCACCTCTTCGGCTTGAGTTCTTCTAAGATAAAGGGGCATGATATCCTCCCAAGACATCCCACCGGCCAGAATCCGCTCTTCGCCTAATGGCGCCAGCTCTCCCGCCCCGGGCCAATGTCTCTCCTGTGGAAGTAAATGCAATTCTCCGCCCCGCGCCCGGAATAACGCTTCAAAAAACTCCTGGGCGCCCGGCCCGGTTACATTAACCGCCGTGGCCGGCAACTGCTTTACCAGATCAGGAATGGATATTAAGGTCTCTGGCATGACCGTTTCCCATCCATACTCTTTTTTCCGGTAAAAAGCGGCATAAAGCATTTTTTGCCGGGCATCCGCAATAACCAAGGCGGTGTTGCTCCGGCTTCCGGCTGCCACCGCTAAAAAACTGGAAACCCCGGCCACTGGGATACCCATAGATTGTCCCAGGCCCTGGGCCGTGGCAATTCCCACTCTTACGCCGGTAAATGATCCGGGACCCAAGCCTACTACTATCCCGCTTATATCCCGGGGCACGCGATTTATTTTAAACAGCAGGGATTCCAGGGCCGGAAGAATAATTTCATTGTGGCGCCGGTCGGAAAACTGGGCGTGTTCTTCGAGAATGCGCCCCTGCTCCCAAAGCGCCAGGGAAAGCCGGGCGGAGGAAGTGTCTAAACCTAGTATCATATTACATCCTCTTTTCCTAGGAACCTGAGCATTTAGTCGGTTTTTTGAGAGTAGATAGTAGAAAGTAGACCGCATTTGAGATGTTTTATCTAATTTCTACTCTCGAATCTCAAATGCTCTGGAGCCTGAGCAACTAATTGCTCAGGCTCCTAGCGGCGGTATAATTGTTATAGTACGCGATTTTTTTCCGCGGATTTCAAACTTTATTTTCCAATGCCCGGTTGGCAGCAGAATCCCGGCTTTTTCTGCCCATTCCACGACACAAACGCCGGGGCCGGCAATATACTCCTCAAAACCCAGGTCTTCCACCTCTACCGGCGTTGCAATCCGATATAAATCAAAATGATATAATGGCAGACGTCCGGGATACTCGTTTAAAAGGGTAAAGGTCGGGCTGGATACGGGCCCGGATGATTCCAGCCCTCGGGCCAAACCCCGTACCAGGCAGGTTTTACCCGCGCCCAATCCCCCATAAAGTCCGACCACATCCCCGGACCTTAAATCCCGGGCCAGTTTCTCCCCAACCGCCTCGGTTTCCTCCGGATTATGGGTTTTTATCTTTTTCACGGTAATACTGCTTAAGGCCTTTTGAAATTCCTTGGGCCAGCTTGCGGCAAAACGCCCGGCTCCGGAGTCTGCTCTCCTCTTTGCGATTACTGATAAAGGCGGTTTCCACCAAAATGGACGGCATATACGATTTGGCCAGCACGTAAAAAGGCGCCCGCTCAATGCGCCGGACTTCCAGGCCACCGATTTTTTCGTATTCCTGGCTCACTAATCCGGCGGCATTAATGCTGGCGCTCTCGTGCACAGATTGGCGGAGATCGTCTTTGATGATCTCCAGGTAATTGGCATCCTGGTTTTCCAGGCGGGCCGTTTCCGCGGCCTTACGCGATGATGCTTCCCGGTTGTAAATGAAAACCTGGCTGCCACAGGCCTTGCGATTTCGCGAGGCATTGGCATGAATAGAGACAAACAATTCCGCCTGGGCGCGATTGGCAATATCCGCGCGTTCCTTCAGGGAAATATATCGGTCATCGGTACGCGTCATAATAACTTTCAAACCGTGCTGCCGGAGAAAATAAGCAAGTTGTTTGGCAACTTCCAGGGTAACGACTTTTTCTTTCAACCGGGAAGGCCCCACCGCGCCGGGATCCTTTCCGCCGTGTCCGGCGTCTACTACTACCAGCCCTTTTACGCCGGATGGCCGGGACACCGGCTTGGTCTGCTGGTTCCCACCCTTCCGCGGAGCGGCCGCCTTTCCCAGTTTAAAAGTCCGGGCCCCCGGATCATAAAGTGGAATCTGATTATCCAACTGTTTCCAAATAATTACTAATGCTTCCGGTGAAATCAACACCCGTCCTTTATGCATGCGGGGGCAATGCGGCAGACGGACGAACCTGTTTCTTTCCACCACCGCTTTGGGATATCCCAGCGTGATAACTGTCCGGCGGCCGGAAGGCCCTTTAACCACTGCTTTATGCGTAACAGCATGCCAGCTCGTATTGCCTCCCAGATATTCAACCGCAGCCTGGAGTGAAATCCAAAGCGTACCTCTGGATCCCCAGGCCGGGATAATCTGTGATTGGGCCCGCCGAAAAGTTTCAAACTTTATGCCCACCGGCTCGGAAAGGCTGCCGGGGACGGCCGCCCAGACCTGGCCGGCCGCACTGATACCCAGCGCCAGGATTATCGCCAGGCCTGAATGCAGACTTGCTTTACGCCGCATGCTTCAACGCACCTCCAATTTTCTCCGCAGGAAAGTGGGAATATCCAGATCAGCCTCGGAAAATACCGGTTGCAGAGACAGGTTTTCACTGCTTGCTGTCCGTCGCTGAGATTCCCGGTTCTTTAGATAGGCATTAATATCCAGGTTTTTCTGGTTACGATATTGTACGGCATCGTTTTCCCGGGACTGCTGGCAGCAGTCAAAACCTGTGGCAATCACTGTGATTTTTACCTCGTCGTTTAAACTATCATCAATCACCGTGCCAAAAATGACATTGGCCTCTTTGCCGGCAACCTCAAAAACCGCATTAGAGGCTTCACTGGCTTCATGCAGGGTCAGGGTCTTCCCGCCCGTAATGTTGATTAGCAATCCCCGGGCGCCCCCAATATTAATATCCTCCAGCAAGGGACTGCTAATCGCCTGCCGGACGGCTTTTAAAGCCCGCTGTTCGCCAGTGCCGGTACCAGTGCCCATTAAGGCTCCACCCATTTCCACCATCACGGTTTTAATATCCGCGAAATCAAGGTTGATAATACCGGGAACCGTTATTAATTCCGCAATGCTTTGGACGGCCTGGCGCAAAATATCATCCGCAAACTTAAAGGCCTCCACCAGGGAAGTTTGCCGGTTGACAACCTGGAGGAGCCGTTCATTGGGAACCGTGATTACGGTATCCACCACATCCTTTAGGGCCTGATAACCGATCTCAGCCTGTTCTTTGCGGGTACGTCCCTCGAAGTTGAAAGGCCGCGTAACTACAGCTACGGTAAGCGATCCCTGTTTGCGCGCCAGCTCGGCAATTACCGGCGCAGAACCGGTTCCGGTCCCCCCGCCTAGCCCGGCGGTAATGAAAACCATGTGCGCACCGGCAATGGCGGCGGAAAGTTCTTCCTGGCTTTCCAGCGCGGCTTTACGTCCCACTTCCGGGTCAGCCCCAGCTCCCAGGCCGCTGGTAAGCTGACGTCCGATTTGCAGACGTATCGGCGCCAGGGCGGAAAGCAGATCCTGGGAATCAGTATTAACCGAAATATATTCCACGCCCCTGATACCAATGTCAATCATTCTATTCACGGCATTGTTTCCGGCACCGCCTACCCCAATGACCTTAATATTAGCTACATTTTTCGAAAGCTCGTCTTCCATTTCAAATTTCATGTCGCTTACCTCCTTTTTTTTAACTCTTTTACCCTTCATGCCTTTTTCCATGCCTTCCGTCCCCTGTGGTTGCTGGGATCGCCGAGCTCCAGCTCGGCTTTTTCTCTCGGGCCGGCACGGAGGCCAGCCCCTTACATTTTTATCGGTTTTAAAAATAATCCGAGAACCATTCCTTCATGCGTTCTAAAGTACGGTTAAAAATATTGTGTTCATTAGTAAATTTCGGAGGCCTTCCCGAAGCCATCCCCTTGGCGCCGAAGCATACCAATCCCACTCCGGTTGCGAATTTAGGTGAATTTATAATATCAACCATGCCCACGATATTCCGGGGGGTGCCCACCCGGATCGGCACCTGGAGAATCTCCTCTGCCAATTGCTCGATTCCATCCAGCAATGATGCTCCTCCGGTTAAAACCACACCAGCCGCGGCTTTCTCTTCAAATCCGTTTTTCTTGATTTCCATATCGATCAATTCCAATATTTCTTCCATACGAGGCTGAATGATCTCCGCCAGTTCCCGGCGCGGCAGAGTCCGGGGCTGCCGCCCGCCCACTCCCGGCACCGTTATTGCCTCGTTTTCTTTCACCATGGAAACCTTGGCGCAGCCGTACTTACGCTTAATTTCTTCGGCCTCATGATTCGGCGTACGCAACCCGATGGCAATGTCCGAGGTCAGCTGATTTCCGCCGATGGAAATTACGCTGGAATGCCAAAGCGATCCATCCACAAAAACCGCCATATCCGTGGTTCCGCCACCGATATCCACCAACACCACTCCGAGCTCCCGCTCATCCGGGCTGAGCACCGCCTCTGCGCTGGCCAGGGGTTGAAGAATAATATCGTCCACCGCATAACCGGCCCGTTCCACGCTCTTAATGATATTCTGAACACTGGTTACCGCACCCGTGACAATATGCACCTCAGCCTCCAGGCGCACGCCGGACATGCCGACGGGCTCCTTAATGCCATCTTGATTGTCAATAATAAATTCCTGGGGTATGATATGAATTACTTCGCGGTCCACCGGCAGGGCTACGGCCTTGGCCGCATCCACAACTCGTTCCACATCCTCCCGGGTAATCTCCTTGTCCTTGCGAAAAACCGCAATCACGCCATGGGAGTTCAAGCCCTTGATATGCCCGCCGGCAATCCCGGCAAAGACCGACCCCGTGTGCACTCCGGCCATGCGCTCGGCTTCTAAGACCGCGGTCTTCACGGATTCTATGGTATTTTCGATATTGACCACCACACCCTTACGCATTCCCCGGGAAGGCTTCTCTCCCACCCCGATGACATTAATATGACCCCCGGGCTGCACCTCGGCAATCACCACGCAAACTTTCGTGGTTCCCAGGTCCAGGCCTACCAGAATATTTTCATTAGTATCTTTGGACATATCCTCACCTCCCTTTCTTCGGGCGCACTACTACCTGCTGATCATAACGGAGATCTATCAAGGCTATCTGCTTTTTTTTTACCCGGATATCTCCCAAAACCGCCCCCAAGCGGGACAGGTCCCGCTCCAGGTTCCGATGGTTAAGCATTCGTATCTTGATGGCATCTCGTGTAAATATAGTCACCGCTTGATGCTGGCTAAAATGAATTTCCGAAAGCTGATCCGCAAATGAACTGGTTAATATTCCACGAATAAAATCCATCCCAAGCTTGGCTTTCAACTCCACGCCCATGACACCGGGTTCTTCCCGAATCCGGATCCCGGTTATTACGGGAAGACCCAGGGATAAAGTTTCCGCCGTGACCCCGGGCCCGATCTTCCCCTCACCATCCAAAATGAATAATCCCTGATCTGAAATCAAGGCCCAGGGCTTTATCCGGCAGGTTTCCGAAGCCGGGGAAGAATCCGCCTTGGTTTGACAAGCCACCCCCGGCTGGGGGGAAAACCCGGTCCCTTGCCTTCGGGTGGATATGAGCTGGCCCGCCTTATGTTCCCGGCCCAACTGTATCTTTACTCCCTGCCACCAGGCCGCGACCCGGCCCGTAACCTCGGCTTGTAAAACCTCCTGGCTGGTGACCAGCAGGGTCAGGGTGATTAAAATCCCAGCTGCCAGCAAGCGTCCGGTCCGGCCGAAAATCCGGGCTGCTTTCGGCAGGTCCAAACGTGAAATCAGATTAAGCCTGCCGCCTTTTGCCGAAGAGGGCTTATGGTAATAATTTAGTCCGGCGTTGCGCTGTTTACGCTTGTTAGCGGAGGCTAATTGACCGGCATATGTCCATCCGTAGTAATTGTTCACTATTCTCCCTCCACAGCTTCCAGGATCAAACCCATCAGCAGACTCCCGAATGATATCCCGGCATGACGCGCCGCTTCCGGCAGCAGGCTGGTGGCAGTCATTCCCGAACTGGTATTTACTTCCATGATATTAATTTCTCCCCGCGAGCCCAGTATCATATCAACCCGCGTAGCTCCCCGGCAGCCCAAAGCCCGGTGTGCCGACAGCGCCAAATGCTGAGCTCGCTCTCTCTGCGCGGGCTTAATTCGGGCCGGAATAATATGCTCGGACATACCGGTTACATACTTGGCTTCATAATCGTAAAAATCCTTTTTAGGCACAATCTCGATCACCGGTAAAACCTGCCCCGGAAGCACCCCGACCGAGAGTTCTGTTCCGCGGCAATATTTTTCAATTATTACTTCCGGGCCGTAGTTCCGGGCCATCCGCCAGGCCGCGGGGAAATCCTTCCAACTTTTTATTATGGAGACCCCTATGGCCGATCCCTGCTGATTGGGTTTTACCACCAGGGGCAGCTTTAACTTTATGCTTCCGCGCCCCGGGCAGCGCGGTCTCCGCTTGCTTTCTCCCCCGGGAAGAGGAGTGTCGTAGAGACACACCCATTCCGCGGTCAACAGCCCGGCCGACTGAAAAATTTGCTTGGCGCGGGATTTATTCATGGCCAGGGCGGAAGCCAATACCCCGGAACCGGTATAGGGAATACGCATCCATTCCAATACTCCCTGCACTGATCCGTCTTCGCCGCCCGGCCCATGCAAACAGATGAACGCCGCTTCCGTACCCAACCGGGCTAATTTTGGCAGATCGCGCCAACTTTTAATATCCACTCCGCAAACATTGAGTTTATAGCTCTGCAAGGCGTTTAAAACCGCCCGTCCGCTGAGTAGTGATATCTCCCGTTCCGCTGAATCCCCGCCCATCAGCACCCTGATTTTACGCCGGCCGATACGGGAAATCATTTTTTTTAAAGACCCGGCCGGATTAGTCACTTGGTCCTCTTGCGGTCTTTTATCCTGCCGGGCCGGGCCATTAGTTGCTCTCCTAATTTCCACACATCCCCGGCTCCCATGGTAAGCAATAAATCTCCGGGTTTCAGTTCCCGCCTGATTTTAGGCAAAAGCCGCGCCAGGGAGAGGGGGCCGACAGACACTGGCGAGCCCTCAATCCGCATCTGGTCCGCGATCAGCTGGCTGCTTACTCCGGGAATCGGACGTTCCCGCGCCGGATAAATATCCGCCAAAAAGACTATATCCGCCAGCAGCAGCGCTTGGGCGAATTCGCGATACAGCCGCCGGGTCCGGGAAAACAAATGCGGCTGAAACACCACGATTAAACGTCCCGGGTTAAGCGCACGCGCGGCTTTCAGAGTTTCCGCCACCTCGGTGGGATGATGGGCGTAGTCATCCAGGACTTGGGCCTGGTTGAAATGGCCTTTATATTCCTGGCGGCGTTTTACACCCGTAAAACTTTCCAGCGCACGGGCAATGGTATTAAAAGCAACTCCCAGCTCCAGCGCCAGTCCCACAGCTGCCAGGGAGTTCAAAACATTGAACCGCCCGGGCAAATTCAACTGAATCCGGCCCAAGCGTTTATGCCGGCGCAGTACCATAAAACTTTGGCTGTATTCCGCGGCCACCAATCCTTCCGCCCGCAGTTCCGCCTCCGGCCCGAGACCGTAGGTAAGCACCCGGCACATTATCCGCGACCTTATGGCCCGCAAACCCGGATCAGCGTGATTTAAAACCGCCACTCCCCAAAAGGGGACACGATTTATAAAACTTATAAATGCTTCGTCCAGCGCCGCCCGCGATCCGTAATTCTCGAGATGGTCATCGTCGATATTTGTGATCCCCACGGCAGCGGGAAACAGGTGCAGAAACGCCGAGTAGGCCTCACAGGCTTCCACTACAAAAAACTCGCCCTGCCCCATGCAAGCGCCCCGCTGGATATTATTAAGTACTCCTCCGATTACCAGCGTCGGGTCCAGGCCGGCCTGGGCCAATATCCAGGCCAGCATAGAGGCCGTGGTGGTTTTACCATGAGTTCCGGCGATCGCTATGCCTTGTTTGAGCCGCATGATATCATTAAGCATCCGGGCCCGGGGAATAACCGGTATTTTTTTCTCCCGGGCCGCACGAATCTCGGGATTGGTATCCGGCACGGCATTTGACACAACTACTATGTCCAGCGATTCGGAAAGATATTCACTCCGGTGACCAATATATATACGCGCGCCTAATCGTTTTAGACGACGGGTAATTTCGGAGGCCTTCAAATCCGATCCCGAAATACGGTGTCCGAGATTTAAAAGCACTTCGGCAATCCCGCTCATACCGGCGCCCCCAATGCCTACAAAATGAATTTTCTGGCGCTGTCGCATACCGTCACTCCTCACTCTCGACTGCCCGCCATGGTTATCATCCAGCGGGCTATTTCCTGATCCGCCTCCGCGGGGTAATCTTTTTTTACCTCGGTTGCCCGGCCGGTCATAATATTCAACCGTTTCAATACCTTAATGATTTTCTCCATGAGTTCCGGCACGGTTAGATTCCTATCCGGCATCACTTCGGCCATCCCCTGCTTCTGGAGCAGAGCGGCATTGTGCTCCTGGTGATGGGCCGTGGCATAGGGATATGGAATCAAGAGCGCCGGCTTGCCGGTGGCTGCAAGTTCGGCCACGGTTCCCGCTCCGGCCCGGGCCAAAACCAAATCCGCCGCCGCATACGCTTCCGGCACCTGATGTATAAATGAATGTATCGAAATCCGGGAACCCAGGCTCTCACCCGCCCGGCGAGCCATGGCCAGATCGGCCTCACCTGTCATCCAGAGAAACTGTAAATCCGGAACGCGCTTGGCCAACTGGGGAAGCGTTTCCACCAGGACGGAATTTATTTTGCGGGCCCCCAGGCTCCCGGGAAATATCAAGCACACGCGCTGCTGAGGATCGAGCTTAAAAGCCATGCAGCCCTGCTCCCGGCTGGGTTCATTTAAACGCTCTCGCAGCGGATATCCGGTAATTACGGTTTTTTTCGCCGGGAAATGTTTGGCGGTTTCCGCGTGGCTCACCGCCACCCGCCTGACCAAGCGTCCCAGGAACCGGTTGGTCAGTCCGGGAAAACAGTTGCTTTCATGGATCAGGCTGGGAAGACCCAGAGATACTGCCGCTAAAACCACCGGACCGCCGACATACCCTCCGGTACCCATAACCGCGCCTATCTTTAATTCCTTTAGTAAACTACGCGCCTGCTGGAAGCCGGCGGTTGCTTTCCATATACTTTGCCAATTATTCCAGGCAAAAATTCCCGTTGGCCGCGTATGGGCCCTTGAAAAACCCCTTAATTCCAGGCCGTAAAAAGGAATCTTCCGGCCGGTTGCCAGTTCCTTTTCCATGCCATCCGCTTTTCCAAAATAAAATATCGGCTGATCCGGCGCCAGGTGCCGCACGGTCTCGGCTACGGCTAGGGCCGGAAAAATATGCCCTCCGGTCCCTCCGCCACACACCGCCAATCCCAGGGGTTTAGTATTCATCGTTTTTCCCTGGGCAAGGAGCGTGAAATCGAGAGCAGAATCCCGACCGCCACTAAAGAAAAAAAGAGCGAAGAACCGCCCGCGCTGATGAAAGGCAAGGTTGTTCCCTTGGTCGGTACCAGGCCGGTGGTTACGCCAATATTAATAACCGCCTGCACGCCCAGCAGCAGTGTAATTCCGCTCGCGAGCAATTTCCCAAAGGTCTCCGGACAATGCCGGGCAATGCTAAATCCCCGCCAGATCACCAGCCCGAAAAGCAGGGTGATAATAAAGGTTCCCACAAATCCCATTTCCTCGCCGAGGATGCTGAAAATAAAATCGGTGTGCGGCGCGGGAAGATAAAAAAGTTTCTGCTGGCTTTCACATAAACCCCTTCCCCACAACCCTCCGCTGCCCAGAGCCAAATAGGATTGGACGATCTGAAAACCGCTCCCCAAGGGTTCTTTCCAGGGATCCAAATAAGCCTCCAGCCGGCGGCGCCGGTAAGGCGCCCGGTAGATCAGCATAAAAATCACGGGTAAGGCTGCCAGACCCAAACTCAGCAAATGCGAGAACCGGGCGCCCGCTAAATAAAGCATGCCGCAGCCTACTAAAATCAAAATCACGGCCGTGCCTAAATCCGGCTGCATCACTAATAAGGCGGCGGCTCCGCCTAATACAGCCAGGCGCGGCAACAGACCTTGTACCAGAGAAGTCAGGTCTTCGCGCTTGCGGGTTAAAATATCGGCTAAATAAATAACCATCACCACTTTAACCAATTCGGCGGGCTGAAACGAGATCGGTCCCAGAACCAGCCAGCGCCTGGCCCCACCCACAGTCTTGCCGATGGATAATACCAAAACAGCTGTCAGCAGAACGAAGCAAAGCAGCAGGCCGGGCTTCACTAACTTCTGCCAATTCCGGTAAGGATAGCGGGCTGTCAGCATTAAGGCTAGGAATCCCAGCGCCATCCATAGCATCTGGCGCTTAATGAAAAAATATGAATCCCCGAAATTATTCATGGCCAAAATGGTAGATGAAGAATACACCATGATTATTCCGGTTCCTGCCAAAATCGCGCTAACCGCCAGCAAGACTATATCCACATTTCCCGGCTGTTCTTCCCTGGTTTTCATACCACCTTTTTACTCGCTTCCCCGGATAATTTTTTTACCTCGGCGCAAAAAGCCGCTCCCCGTTCCTCAAAATTACTAAATTGATCAAAACTGGCACATCCGGGAGAAAAAAGCACTATTTCCCCTTCCCGGGCTATTTTAGCCGCGGAACGAACCGCGGCCGGAAGTTCCTTTTCCCGGATAATCGGTACCACATCCTTTATCTGACGGCTGATGGTTTCAGCCGCCTCGCCCATCACTACCACCGCCCGCGCGCGCGCGGAAAGCAACTCCCGCAAACCGGTAAATTCTCCCTGTTTATCCCGGCCGCCCAGAATCAGTATGATAGGCGCATTATAACTTTGCAAAGCCTTGATGACCGCATCCACATTAGTTCCCTTGGAATCATTGATGAACCGGACCCCGTCCAGTATGGCAACGGATTCCAAACGATGAGGAACCCCCTTAAACTGGTGCAGAGTCCTGGTCATACATTTGCCGGGAATACCCAGTGTCAGACCTATGGCAACTACTGCCAGGGCATTTTCCAGGTTATGCGGACCGGGAATGAGAAGTTCATCGGCCGGCATCAAATCCCCCTGCCCCAACCCGAAAAAACGGTACTTGATCTTGCCTTTCTCAACCCAGACCCCCTCAATTTCCGCTGGATGCTCGCGGGAAAAGGTCAGAACCCGGCTCGGTGCTTGGGTGGATAGCAAGGGGGTGAATTTATCCTCGGCATTAAGCACCAGGATATCTTTGGCCGTCTGCTTCCGCATGATTCCGGCCTTGGCTTCAACATACGCCTGCATGCCGGAGTAACGATCAAGATGATCCGGTGTAATATTCAGAATGGCCGCGACTTGAGGCCGAAAGTCCTTCACGGTTTCCAACTGGAAGCTGGAGACTTCTAATATAACCAAGCCTTTTTCCGTGACGGTTTCCGCTATCGAGGTAAAAGGCCTTCCCATATTGCCGGCCAGTACGCAAGCTAAACCGGCCTCTTGAAGCATGCTTGCCAAAAGGTGCACTGTGGTGGTCTTTCCATTGGTTCCGGTAACGGCTATGATCCGTCCCCGGCAGAACCAGTAACCTAATTCCAATTCGGAAATAATCATTACGCCGCGTGCTTTGGCCTCGGCCAGCACCGGTTGCTCCAGGGATACTCCGGGAGAAATCACGATAAGCTCGGCCGCTTTCAGAGTATCCGGATGGTGTCCGTTGGTCTCGATTTTAACTCCCAGCAGGGACAACTCCTCCACTGCCGCGCCCAACTCCTCGGCTTTTTTTACGTCCGTAACCGTAACCCGGGCGCCGTGTCCGGCCAGCAGAGTAGCGGCCGCGCAACCGCTGCGGGCCATACCCATTACCAGCACATTGCGGTCTTTAATTTCCATCAGGGGTTTCATGTTCTACCTCAACTTCAAAGTGCTCAAAGTAATCACCGCCAGCATAATCGCCACAATCCAAAAACGAATAATGATTTTCGGTTCCGACCATCCCTTAATTTCAAAATGGTGATGCAAAGGCGCCATGAGAAATATCCGCTTCCCGGTCAGCTTGAATCCCACTACCTGTAAAATCACGGAGCATACTTCGGCCACAAAAACTCCTCCCACCACGAGCAGCAAGAGCTCCTGTTTAATCAGAACCGCCGTGGTTCCGAGAACCCCGCCCAAGGCCAGCGAACCGGTATCCCCCATGAAAATCTCGGCCGGATGAGCATTGAACCATAAAAACCCCAGGGCCGCGCCGGCCATGGCGCTGCAAACTACGGTCATCTCTCCTCCCCCCGGAATAAAGATAATCTTCAAATAGCTGGCAAATTTCACATTGGCTACTATATAACTCATGACCACAAAGGTCCCGGCCACCAGTGCCAAAGACCCGATGGCCAACCCGTCTAAGCCATCCGTTAAATTGACCGCATTGCTGGCGCCTACGATTACTGTCATGCCTATAATAAAATAAAGCCAGGGCGGAAGGCAGATCGGCTGCTTGACGAACGGCACATTCATGCAGGTGGCATACTCCCAATCTCCGGCCCAGTAAATAATCACCCCCATAATAATCGCACTCCCCAATATCTGGGCCACCAACTTATTCCTGGCGATTAAACCCTGGGATTGATTTTTAACCATCTTGAGATAATCATCCCAAAAACCGATCAAACCGAACCAGAGCAGGGCAAAAGTCATTACGCCCACTGCATAATACTCCCAGCGGGCCCATAAGCCTATGCTCGTCAGCATTGCGACCAGGATAATCAATCCTCCCATAGTGGGAGTTCCGGCTTTTTTCAAATGCCGATCCGGCCCGTCCTCCCGGATATTCTGGCCTATTCCCCGGCTTTTCAAACCGCGAATAATGGGGGGAGCCAAAAGCAGACAGAGCAAAAAAGCCGTCAAGGCCGCATAAACCGAACGAAAGGTAATGTATCGAAATACATTGAAAACCGACCACACCTCTGCCAGCGGAAAAAGCAGATAATACAGCAAAAGCAACCTCCCGGGAGTACGGATAACTACCGCGCTGATATATTAACCGTTGAATGTTGAATGGCAAGCGGCGTGGGGGCCAGAGAGAAGTCGTGGGTGTCGAAGAAAAAAACGGGTCGTTGTCGTAGTCGGAAACGATATCGTCGGCCGGCTTGCTTAAGCATGGTTTATTCAACATTCAACGCTCAATACATCATTCCGCTCCCGCACGCTTTTTTATCGCAGCCACAAATCTTTCCAGACCAATAGCACGCGATCCCTTCACTAATACCAAATCCCGCGCCGACGGCGATGAAATCCGGGATAAATAAAGCGTGGCTGCCTCCTCCGCCGAATCAAGCCGCCTTATCCATTTCATGCCGGCCCGGCGGGCACCCTCGGCAATGCCGCGCGCTGCTTCGCCCACCGTAATCAGCTTACTCACCCCGGCCAAGACAGTTTGGCGTCCCAGTTCCCGATGCGCCCGCTGCGTGAATTTTCCTAACTCCAGCATACTGCCCGCGATGAATATTTTTTCTCCGCGGGTGGGGAGTTGGCCCAGCAGTTTCAAGGCCGCGGCCGCGGATTGAGGACTGCTGTTATAAGCATCGTTTATAATCCGGAGGCCCCCCCGGCGTAATATTTCCAACCGCATGGAGGTCCGGAAGTAATAGCCTTCCAGCGCCCGGCAAGCCGGCACAAAATCCATGCCCATGGCCATGGCCCCGCCAACAGCGGCCGCCGCGTTCCAGGCCTGATGACCTCCCAAACATTTTAATCCCAGGGTCTCGGTCCGGCCGCGGAATTTTAGCCGCACGCGCGTGCCCCGGTCGCTCACCCTGACAGCAACCACTTTAATATCCGCTCCCGGAGCCATGCCGAAAGTCAATCCCGGATAACGCGAAGCCAGCCGGGCCAGAAAAGGATCGTCCGCATTCAGGATCGCGGCTCCCTCCGGTAAAAGCCCGGGCAGAAGTTCAGCCTTGGCCTGGGCCAAAGCCCGCCGGTTTTTAAAACACCCCAGGTGGGCATCTCCGATATTCGTGATGATTCCCACCTGCGGACCGGCAATGCGGGCCAATCTCCGGATCTCACCGGGAGCATTCATACCCATTTCCAGAACCGCCTGCCGCTGGCGGGAATTCATACGGACTAAGGTCAGGGGAAGTCCAATATCATTATTAAAATTACCCTGACTCTCCAATACCTGTCCTTGGCTGGCGAGAATGTGGGCCAGCATTTCCTTGGTCGCGGTTTTGCCGCTGCTGCCGGTCACAGCGGCTACGGTTATTTTAGGAAAACGCTGCCGGTAAACCGCTGCCAGATCTCCCAGCGCTTTCCGCGGATTATCAACCTTAATCGCCGGAAGACCCCGGGGCACGCGCCGGCAAAGTCCGGCCGCCGCTCCCGCGGTTATTGCGGCTTTAAGATACTGGTGCCCATCCGCGTGTTCTCCGGCCAGCGCTACAAAAAGTTCTTGCGGACGAATCCGGCGTGAATCAATCGAGACCCCGCTTACCTTCCGTCCGGGAGCGGCATTAGCCAATTTTCCCTTTACCGCCTCAGTTATACGACCTAAATTCATACCTTGCATTTCCCTCTCCGATTCAGACGCGCCAATTCCTGGCGCACAATCCGGCGATCATCAAAGGGTATGGTTTGGTGAGCCAAAATCTGATATTTCTCATGCCCTTTACCGGCAATCAGTACTGTATCCTCCCGGCCGGCTAAACGCAGGGCCGTCCTAATGGCCCGCGCCCGGTCGATTTCGACCAGAATTTTATTCTCGGGTAAACTCCGGATCCCGCGTCCCCCTGGCCTGAGCTTCCGGGCGCCGGCAACAATATCCCGGATGATCTTTTCCGGGTTCTCGCTCCTGGGATTATCCGAGGTAATGACTGCCACATCAGCCAATCCGGCCGCAATTTCGCCCATAGCAGGCCGTTTACTCGTATCTCTATCTCCGCCGCAGCCAAAAACCAGAATGATTTTCCGGGAAGTAAATTTCCGGACGGCTTGCAGCACCTGAGACAAGCCGTCCGGAGTATGCGCATAATCAACGATCACATTAAATGAAGCAGGCCCCGGTATATTCTCCATTCTTCCGGGCACCACGGAAACCGCTTCCAGGCCTTTTTGAATCCCACGGAGCGAGACGCCCAAACATTGGGCAGTGGCAGCCGCGGCCAGGGCATTCTGAACATTATATTCTCCGGCCAGCTTCAATTGGACTCTAATCCGGCCTTGGGGCGTAATCAGACGAAAAGTGCTGCCCTGGGCCTTGATTTGTATGGCTTGCGCCGTAAAATCCGCCGCTTTCTTCAGGCCGTAGGTTTTAATTCGCGCCCGGCCGGCGGCCCGTATCATGCCGCGGCTGCGGGGATCATCACTATTAATGACAGCATACTTCGGCCCGGACTTATAACCCTGCTCTGCCAGCTGCGTAAAGAGGCGGCGCTTGGCTGCCGCATAATTTTCCAGCTTGCCATGGAAATCCAAGTGCTCAGGCGTCAGGTTGGTGAATACAGCCACATCAAATTCACAGCCCGTAGCCCGTTCCTCGGCCAGGGCATGAGAAGAAACCTCCATCAGGGCGATATCACAATGCTTTTCAACCATTTTAAAAAGCAGGCTCTGTATTTCCCAGGCCATGGGCGTAGTATTTAACGCCACTGCCGAATATCCGGGCAATTCATGCCGAATGGTACCTACCAAACCCACGCGCTGCGGCGGGCGGCAGGATTCCAGGATCGATCTTAAAAAATAAGTTACCGTAGTTTTTCCATTGGTTCCGGTTATTCCCACCACTTTAAGTTTCAAGGATGGGAGATTATAAAAACCAGGAGCCAGTTTTTTTAATGTCTGGGAAACCCGGGGAACCTTTAAAATTCCGATTTTCAAAGAATTCAGCCCGGGAATATGCTTTTCAACCATAATCGCAGCCGCGCCCTGCCGCACCGCGTGGGCCGCGAATTTATGACCATCCTGATGCCTTCCCCGTATACAGGCAAAAAGATCGCCGGCCTGGACATGGCGGGAGTCAGCGGTAATACGATGCACCAGCACGTCCGGGCTGCCACATAAAACGGCGCGCGGAATACCCGCCGCCAGAACCGAGAGCGGGATATTAATCATGGTTGGTTCTCCGGAGCAACGCAATTAAGCATGCACGTCTGTCCTACTTTTGCCAGGGTATGCGGGCTCGGTTGCTGCCCATGAACCACGCCGCTTCCCGAGATGCGGGCCTGAAGGCCGTAAGCCCCCAGAATTTGGAGGGCATTACGCAGCGTTTGCCCCCCGACATTCGGAACCAAGACCTGCTCCAGCTTCCGTTGCGGATTCTTAACCTCCACCGTATCCGCCAGGTAAAGCACTACCCGGGAAGCGGCATTAATCAGCCGGCCTTCGGCGGGTCGTTGTTCCAAAACTATTTTCCCTTTTCCCAAACAGGCGGCTTGTAATCCTGCCTGTTTAAGCCGGCGTTGGGATTCATCAAGCGCCAGCCCTTTTAAGCCGGGCACTAAATGCATATGGTTTTTTAAATCAAACCGGTTCCCGGCTCCGGCCTTGGCAAATGCATATACTTTTTGGGGACCGGGCGGAATTCCCAAATAAGCCACCAGGTGGCGGCTAATATCCTTGAAAACCGGTCCAGCCACCAATCCTCCCCATTGCAGGCCGCGCGGCTCATCAATCATAACCGCAATTAGCAATTTCGGCTTATCTACCGGAAAAAATCCCACAAAGGAAGCCACATGCCGAAAGGCATCATATCCGCCGCGGGGATGTATTTTCTGGGCGGTCCCGGTTTTGCCTGCCACGGCATAATTAGAAACCTGGGCCCAGGTGCCGGTTCCTCTTTCCACCACATCCTTTAATATTTTTTTCATCTTCTCCGCAGTACGCGCTGAGATCACTTGTTCGCGTATTTCCGGCCGCGTTGCTCTAACTATGACACCATCCGGCCGCTTCAGTTCCCTGACCACATACGGCCGGAGAAGCCGGCCCTGGTTAGCCACCGCCGCATATGCCGCGGCTATTTGCAGGGTAGTAACGGCCACTCCCTGGCCGAAGGGCACGGAAGTTAGCGTACAATTTTTCCAATGCGTATGGGTTTTAAGCATGCCGGTGCGTTCGCCGGGCAGTTCAATCCCGGTCGGTCTTCCGAAACCAAAATCCCGGGCATAACGGACCATTTTTTCCGCGCCTAAACGAATGCCGATTTTCACAGCGCCAATATTACTGGATAAGATTATTACTTCCCGGAAAGAGAGCCGCCCTTGCGGTTCGTGATCCCGGACTACTCTTCCGTCAAATACTCCCCGTCCATTTTCGCAATGAATGATATCCTCTTCCCTAAAAACGCCTTCCTCCAGCGCGGCGGCGGCCGTGATTAATTTAAATGTTGATCCGGGTTCGTAAATATCGTTTATGACCCGGTTCCGCCGGTTCGCGACCGGAAACCGGTTGTAGTGGTTGGGATCAAAATTCGGCTGGTTGGCCAGCGCCAGTATTTCTCCGGTGTTGGGATTCATAACCACGACCGACCCCGCCCGGGCCTGGCTTTTTTCCATGGCGCGGGCCAATTCCCGCTCGGTTATATGCTGAACTACCTTATCAATCGTTAAATATGCATCCTGACCGGGTTCGGAACGCTTAAAAATCCGGGTAGAGGCGGGAAGCCTCTGCCCCTTGGCGTCATGCGCGACTCTCAGCACTCCGCTCCGGCCGCATATGGCCCGGTCAAACTGAAGCTCCACGCCGCCCAGCCCTTGATTGTCCAAACCCACAAATCCCAGAACATGACAGGCCAGGCGGCCCTCCGGATAAACCCGGGTAGGTTCCGAAAGTTCGTGGACACCGGTCAATTTTAGGGCACGAATTTTCTTGGCGCCGGCATCCGAAACCTTGCGTTTAATCCAGACAAATGCCCGGCGGCTTCGGAAACGCCGCTGCAAACGCGCGGCGGAAAGACCGGTCTCCTGAGAAAGTAGGCGCGCCGCCCGGGACGGATTTTTCACTTCTGAAGGGACGGCATAAAATGAGGCCGCCTGCCGGTTAAGCGCCAGGGGACGCCCCCGGCGGTCAAATATTTTTCCCCGCGGAGGCTGAATTTTTATCGTACGTTCCTGTTGCCGCAGAGCCAACTGCGAAAACTTCCGGTGTTGAATAATCTGAAGATCAAAAAGACGCCAGGTTATAATTGCCAGCAATATCCCAAACCCGGCAGTAAAGAATTTAATTCTTTTGTCAATGGCCTCTTTTGGCAAGACCGCTCTCCCTTATTCAGTCTTTTGCTTCGGCCTCCGCACCGCGAACTTGAAACCTTCCGCCTGCTCGATCCATCGGTCAAACCATCCCCGCCAGCCCTCGCTCGGGATTGCCGGATCGACCAGAAAAATCAATTGGCCTTTCCGGGGCATGTCTAAGCCCAATTTATTCCGGGCCAGGTTTTCGATCCGTTCCAGATTGGCCAGAGAATTTCGCCGGCTGAGCAGAATCCGCTGTTGGTCCAACAGCGTGTCGTATTCCCGGCGAAGTTGCGTTGTTTCGTATCCCAGCTTGACCACCTGCATTTCCTGCCAAACCCTCAAGAAAACCATGCCGAAAAGAAATACAATAACTCCCATTATCAGGGATATGCGTCGGACCGCGATTTTATGTTTTCCGCCGGTTCCCTGCATAAAATAAATTGTGATAAACTCACGATCCAGTCCGCTATGCAGCCTGCGTCCGCTCATCTTAATTACTCCGGCGCCGGACCGCCGCCCGCAGCCGGGCGCTGCGGGCCCGGGGATTGGCGCGAATTTCCTCTCTGGCCGGCCGAATCACATGTTTAGTTAAATTTTCCCACCTGGTTTTGTCACGCAGCTGATGTTTAACGATTCTGTCTTCGAGCGAATGGAAGCTGAGCACTACTATGCGGCCATTATCTTTTAAAGCCCCGGCCGCGGCCTCAAGTCCGCGTTCCAGGCTGGCGAGTTCATCATTAACCGCAATCCGCAAGGCCTGAAAAACCCGGGTGGCCGGATGAAGGCGGCCGTAAAAACCAACCCCCCGGCAAATCAGGCGAACCAGCGAAGCGGTATCGGTCAAGGGCCGGTTGCGCGCAATGATTTTGGCCAAACGCCGGGAATGCCGCTCCTCTCCCCACTGGTAAAAAACATCCGCCAATTCTTTCTCGCTGGTGTGATTGACAAACTCGGCCGCGGTCATGGCCTGTTTCCGGTCCATTCGCATATCCAAAGGTCCCGGCTTAAGAAATGAAAATCCGCGGGCCGGATCATCGAGCTGAAAAGACGAAACTCCCAGGTCCATGAGCACCCCTGATAAAGCTGTGATTTTTTGCTCTTGCACAACCGCAGCCAGATCCTGAAAATTCCCTTGCACCAGCACCAGGCGATCCCCATAGACCTCCAGACGCTTCCGGGCCAGCGCCAGAACCTCGCCATCGCGATCCATGCCCAGTACCCGGCCGGCGGGCTCAGTGGCCTTCAAGATCGCCTCAGTATGTCCGCCCGCTCCCACGGTCAGATCAGCCCACCAGCCCCCGGACACCGGAGCCAGATGCTCCAGGGATTCTTTTACCAGGACCGGACAATGTATCATCAAGCGGCAACGCGGCTCAACTGTTTGAAGCTTGCAACCGCGGCCTGCTGATGCTTAAAACTGCGGAAGATTTTTAATACCCCGGTTAATTCCATTACATGGCGTAACTGTATATTTAAATTGGATATTCTTAAATCGCCGTTTAAATCCCGCAACTTGCGAAGACTTTCCACCAAGATGCCGAGTCCCGTCATATTGATATGCTGTACGCGTGTGAAATCCAGCACGAACTGATAGCATCCTCCTTCTACATTCGAAGCTATCACATTGCGGATACTGACAACATCCTCCATGTCAAGATCCCCCAAAAGATGAATAACTGCAACTTCGTCCTGGCGTACAAGTTTTAAGGACAACTCGGTCTCACCTCCTTTATTATTTTTTTGTAATAGATTAGCTGTTCGCTTTCCCGCAAAAGAATGTTTCACGTTATTTTCTCCACTCCCCGAAAGTTGAAATATGCCACCCCCGGTATGTAGGGGCGGACTTCCATGTCCGCCCACCTATTCCCTAGAGATCCTGAATCTGCTCCGCAATATCTTCCAGCGATTTGCCTTTTTCCAGATACTGATTCCAACGTTCCGGGGACCAGATCTCAATGCGATTGGAAACCCCTACGATAAGGGCCTCACGATTTAATCCGGCATACTTACGCAGCGGCAGGGGCAGCATTATTCGTCCCTGCTTATCCAATTGGCAATCCACAGCGCCGGCAAATAAACGCCGGATAAAATAGCGGTCATCTCCTTTATTCATCGGGCGGGAGATAATTTTCTCTTCAAATTTTTTCCATTCATCCAGGGAATGCCCAAAAAGACACGCGTCCAAACCCTGGGTAATAACCAGCCTCTCGGGAAGCTGATTTTCCGAGAGAACTTCCCGGAAACGCGAAGGAATTGACAAGCGTCCTTTATCATCCAGAGTATGTTCGTAAGTTCCAAGAAATCTCAAAATCCTCTTCCCCATTTCATGGGATTTTTCCCCACTTCATGGGATAATTTACCCCTCTTTCCCCATTTTGTCAATATTTAAATCTCCATTCCATTCTATTTTAAATATTTTAGCCTTTCGTTATAGCCTCATCGGCGTATGTAGGGGCGACGCATGCGTCGCCCCTACCACGGGGGGATTGAAATCACGTGTGGGAAAACGAACTCCATTGTAATATATTAGTAGTTCGTTATGGCATTACCGGCAGTGGTGTAGGGGGGATTGAAATCACGTGCGGGAAAACAAATGCCATTGTAATATATTAGCAGTTCGTTATGGCATTACCGGCAGTGGTGTAGGGGGGATTGAAATCACGTGCGGGAAAACAAATCCCATTGACGCCCAAACCCTGGTTTTGTTATTATTTCTAAAAAAAGGCTGGCGTTCCGCCCGACCTGAAAAAATTGAAATTGAAAAGGTGCCTCATGGAGAATTATTTTAAAATTGAATGCCCGAAATGCCGGGTAACCATTCTGGTCGACCGGATAACCGGCGAAATCATCGAGACGCGGGAACCTCTTATTCAGGAAAGCACGGGCGACCGGTTTAAAGACGCCTTAAAAAAAGTCCAGGCCAGCCCCCGGGAAGCCGAGGAAAAATTCAACCGGTCCCGGGAGGAAGAAAAGAATAAGCAAAAAAATTTGGATGATTTATTCCAAAAATCCATGGACCAGGTTAAAAAAGAGGGCCCGATTCAAAAACAGATCAGGAATATTGATTTGGATTAACGTTTGGAGAATTGGAAGCGCTTACGGGCACCGGGCTGACCGTATTTCTTACGTTCTACCATGCGGGCGTCCCGCGTCAGAAATCCGGCTTTGGACAGGGGGCTGCGAAGATCCCCGTCAGCCCGAATCAGGGCGCGGGTAATCCCGTGCAATATGGCGCCGGATTGTCCGGTTAAGCCGCCGCCTCGTATATTAACATGAGTATCAAATTTATTGACAGTGGCCGTTATTTCAAAAGGTTTGCGTATCCGGCTGATATCCACTGGCCGGGAAAAGTATTCATCTGCCGGACGATGGTTAACAAAAATATTTCCTTGACCCGGCTTTAAACGAACACGGGCTACCGAGGTTTTTCGCCGGCCGGTAGCTAGAAATTCCAATGCCACCGCTTCCTTGTCTGGTTTAACCGTTTTATTTTCTTCCATCTTATATCTCCATTTTTTCCGGTTTTTGGGCTTGCTGACTATGCTCGGATCCCCGATAAATCATTAATTTCTTTATCATGGCGCGTCCCAATGAATTCTTCGGCAGCATTCCTTTGACTGCCAACATAAATATCCGCTGCGGATTTTTTTCCATTAGAACACGGTAAGGAGTAGCCTTGGTTCCTCCCGGCCAGCCGGAATGACGAAAATCTGTTTTTTGATCGAGTTTCTTGCCGGTTAATCTGATTTTTTCCGCGTTAACGGCTATTATATGATCCCCGGTATCCAGGTGGGGAGTAAAAATCGCCTTATGCTTGCCCTTTAAAATAGCAGCCACCCGGCTGGCAGCCCGGCCCAGGACTTTGCCTTCCAGATCAATCAGGTACCATTTCCGCTCGACCTTCCCGGTTTTGGGAAAAGGCGTCGACATAATAAAATCCTCCTTGCGATTACATTACCTTTACTAAATAAGTTGAATAACTTACCGGATTCTTCGCTCTCTGTCAAGGCAAAAAATCCCTTTTTTCACTTGCTCCATGCTCCCATCCGGAAGGCATATCTACCCGACAGCCGTCGGGCCGGGTTAAATAAAGCCCCTCGCGCTGCGGAAGGATTTTCCCCACTACAGTGCATATGGTTCCGGTACGTTTCCGCAGCTTATTTATTAATTTCGGCGCATGCGGGGATGGACAGGAGAACAGCAATTCATAATCTTCCCCTCCGCAAAGGGCCAAGTCCAGAGGATTGCATTTCAAAGCCCGGGCCGCCATGCGTGCTTCCAGGGAAACCGGTAATTGAGAGGCAAAAATACAGGCCCCGGTTTGGCTGGCCTGAGTTAAACGGCGGGTATCACCTGCCAGCCCATCCGAGAGATCTATCATAGCACGCACCTTTCCCGATTGGGCCAATAAGTTTCCCTCTCTTAGGCGTGGTAGCGGGCGTAACCAGCGCTGTACTACCCGGTCCCGCACCGGAATTCTTAGCCGCGGACGCCGCAGCAGGCCTAACCCGGCGGAAGCGGTTCCCAATTCACCCGTTACCAACAGCAGGTCTCCCGGCCGGGCGCCGGTCCGCCTGATTACTGCGCCGGCCGCCGCTGTTCCCTGCACAGTTAAAGAAACCATTATCGGCCCGGGAGATAAAACCGTATCGCCCCCGGCCAGCCGAACGCCAAAGCGGCTCAACTCACCGACCAGACCGTCAATCAGGCGTATTATAAATGGGCGCGCTGTTTTCGCAGGCAGCGCCAGCACGAGAAAAGCGCGTTGCGGAGTCCCGCCCATGGCTGCAATATCCGATAGATTCACAGCCGCGCTTTTTACACCCAGGGATTCCGGATCACACCAGGGTGATTCCCAATGCACACCTTCCACCAGCGCATCACAAGTAATAAGCTCGAGTTTCCGGGGATCTACACAATGGGCGGACGTGTCGTCGCCAATGCCAATCTGGTCTCTTACTCCCAACCGGCCGCTTCGCTGACGAATGAGATCGATTATTTGGAATTCCTGCCAACTATTTTTTTTGCGCATTATGAGCCTTTGCTATGCCGCTATTTTCCCCACTGTAATATGCCGGGGAAATTACTTCCCATATTCAGACGTCGAGGTGATAGGGGGCGGTTTAATCTTTCCCTACTTTTATACATTGTCGGCAGCAGAATTTTATCTCAATTCTATTTTATGGTCATCATAAATTAAGTAAGTCTTATCGTTTTTACCGGTTTCAAACCATATTATTTCCCCTGACACATAATTCCCGACACTTTCTTCAATTAAGGAATTGACTATTTCTTTATTCGTAAGATCAACTAATAGATAGGTCGTTTCAACCCGTCCTTGAATTTCAGCGGGCATTGATATTAAAATCGCCCATTGCTTATCTTTCGAAACTTCAATAAGTTGCAGCACTGATGAGGCAGCATTGTAAACGGCAACACCATGATTATCATCATCCAGTAATAATACGTTTTTATCCTTACTTAAATAAACTTTATTAATTTTATTGGATGCGGTTTTCTTACGAGAAACAAAACTGTCATTAAAGAATATTTCAGAGATGCAAACATCTTCATATTTAGTTCCTGATTTGGTTTCCAATATTTCGATTTGCAAAACAAAGCATGTATCCGCTATGGGCAACCTATTAATAGAATTATAGTTGTGCAGCACTTTTTTTCTAAACTCAGATAATTCCTGGGCGGAATATTTTAACGGAAACGATTGGATGCCAAAACTATCGTCCAGTTGAATAGTTTTTTTAGGCGGAAATCCAATAGCTTTATATAGTACTCTGTTTTCAGAAACATATCCATCAGGATTAACCGCAAAATAAACCGAAAACCTTAGTTTTTCAGGTCGCCCATTTTGATAATACAGTTTTTTGCTCTTTCCGTATCCTGCGAAAATGCTTATCATTATTCTATTAAGTTCAGGCAATTTTATGAATATTGAAGAATTGTTTTTATCCGGACCGCTTACCCAGCAAGTATTAAAATCTGCATCGAATAAATTGGATGGCGGATAACGATGATTATGGCTATGGTTTACTTCAAATTGAGCATATTCCATTGTATCAAGCAGGCTAATATCTACCCAGTTGATTTTCTGCTGGGCTGAAACATTTTTAAATGGAAAGAGACTAATAACCAAAATAATAATACTTAGATTATAGTAAGCTCTGAATCCATTTATAGGTATCTTTTGAAGAAAATCCATACTTTGCTTTCTCATAACTTTCCAGGCTATTTTTAAATTCATCCATCTTTTTGAGTAAGTCCTTGATTTCCTGCTTGCTCAGTTTTGATATAATTTGTTCTATTACCGCCCGCCGGGTAATAGCAGAACCGTTATGCAAATAGATAGTTTCCTCAATATAAGCCTTATCGGATTTTGGATAAATATCTTGTATTACCAATCCCCAATCCGCCAAGGGAAGCGCTGATAATTTCCTGTTTAATTCGGTCCGGTTAGCTCTATTGGCTGCTTGGCTTTTTTGATAAACAGAACTGAACAGCGATGAATCTACTATAGACACCTTTTTTTCATTGATATTATAAGCATATGTTTTACTGTATTTTTCTTTTAGAGAGCGCGCTTCCAAGGAGTCGTTTGAATGCTCAATCCAAAAAGCCCATCCCGAAACAGGATTTATGCTGTAATAAATTAAAGCATCATTAAAAGCAATTTTTACATCATACCTGCCTTTGCTATTCCCCAGTAGTTCTGTTATATCCTTAAAATCTACCGCCTCTGTCAATTGTTTATTTTTCGGATTAAAAATATAGAGTCCTACATCCTTTATTAAATAATCCGGTATCCCACCATCAGGAAAGGCAGCTATTCCTTTGGCACGTCGGTATGCGCTTTTGGAAGCTACCAAGGCAATTTCGGAATGCTCTGTGTTCCACTGAGCGCCCCCATGAACTGTATAATCTAAAGAAACATGCTCAGAATAGCAGGACGTCAAGAGCAAAGATAATCCTGCTATTAATACAAATAGTAATCGACTATTAATACGAAAACCGGACATTACGTTAACCTGTTTTTTGAGGATATTTCATAATGATTATTCCAAAGTTGTCATTCCCGCATGCTTGCAGCGGAATTACGCCTCTCCCCCCATAGGGGTTTGGCAGCAGAACCTTATTTTAATTACAGCCCCCTTTATAAACGCTTCACTTTATGAAGCTATTATAAGGACTTATCGCTTCACGGTCAACCGCTCATGAATTCTCCCCGCAGCAAGCTGCGGGGAATTACAAGTTAAATATTATTATTACTATTATTTCCCCCACTGCGATATACCGGGTGATTTCTTTCCCATATTCAGACGTTGGAGACGGCGGCGGGCCTCGTCACGCATAGCCGCAGGATATTTCTCCATCACGGTTTGGTAGGCTTGGCGGGCCTCCGCCCGGTTTCCCAGCTTTTCATGACAACTGCCCTGATGCACCAGGGCATCAGCCGCCAGGAATCCGCCCGGATAATCGTTAATTAAACCGGCGTAAGCCGCCACCGCCTTGTCCCAGCGTTTAGCATCTTCCAGCACTTTACCCTGTCCCAGCCGGGCTTCGGCATCCCAGTCACTCTGGGGATACTTTTGGGATATCTCCGCATAAGTTTTAAGCGCCGTTTCCCAATCTCCGGCCTTATTCTGGCTTTCAGCAATTCTTAACCCCGTCCAGGCCTGCATAACTCCACTGGATTCCTCCATCTGCAGACGCCGATAGGTTTCAACCGCTTGAGACCATTGGTTTTGTTCATAGTAAAGATCTCCCAGACCTATGAGGGCCTGCTGAATTTGTTCCTGGCTTACATGCTTTTTTTTCATGATTTTTTGATACTGGGATATAGCCGCCTTATACCTTTTAGCCAGGGTAAGGTTCCGAGCGGTTTTGAAATGCCTTTGCATAACTTTGTGAGGGTTTCCCCAACCGGTAAAGTAACCATATCCCTGAACCAGGGCTAAAATTAAAAGCACTCCTCCCAAGGTAATCAGCCAGAAACGGCGTGAAGCCTGGAGCGTAACCTCCGGTCCGGGGGGCGTTCCGGCGGATTTCGAGGTTGTAGAAGCTGCTTTTTTCGGTTTGGCCCGGCGTGATGATTTTATGCTCTGCTTAGCGGATTTCGACACTGCTTTTTTCCTCCTCAAGTTTTTTAATACGTTAGCGCTTCTCCCCCGCTCTTCAGAGCGGGGGATTTTAAGGAGCTGCCACCCATGCCTCTCCCCGGCACCTGGATCCATCCGGCGCCCGCCCCTGGACTACAATCTGATAGCGTCCCGGATCCCAGACCGCGGTTAGGGGTATTTGGGTCGTAAAAGTCCAGGTTCTCCCCTCATCTTTGGTCTTGAGATGTACTACCGGAGAACCGGGCATATCCAAACGTCCGGTAACCGCCTGCGTTCCGATCGGCGCTTTAACCTGAATAGTCACTATGCTCCCGGGATACACGGTCTGCGGTGTAATGGTCACTTCCAAAATCTGGGCAGGTTTCATTAGTCCGGCGCATCCCGTGACGCCCGATATCACCAGAAAAAGCATTACGGTCTTGAGCTCCCGGCCAGGCATTACTCCTCCTTGGCTATGGCCCGAACCATATCGGCTTTACCGACAATTCCCACCAGACGGTTGTTGTCCATTACCGGCAGCAGGTGCCGTTTTTTTTCATGCATAATAGTGGCTATCTCCTGGAGGCCGGTGTCCGGCGAGAGGGTAATTACATCACGCGTCATAATATCCTCGACTTTTCCACCGATTATTTTTTGAAGTTCAGGTTCATATTTATGCGGACTTTCCAAATAAATAACCGCATCAAAGATAGTTATTACCGTGGGAAGATGAACCGCGGTATTCCGGAAAATCAGATCCCCTTCTGTTGCGATGCCTGTTATCCGGCCGTTCTGATCAATTACAGGAGCCCCGGAAATAGCATGTTTGAGCAGAAAATGGGCCAGTGCTTTCACGCTGGTTTCCGGCGTAACCGTTAAAACTTTAGTAGTCATAATATCCCGAGCCTTAATATTTTTCATACTGCCTCCTTTTCTTTCTCAGCGCATTGTCAAAAAAATCTACATATTTCTGTTCTGATAGCCGCAGGCCTCAGCCTGCGAATAATTAATCAGGATTCTAGAAGCCTGAGCATTTAGTCGATTTTAATATAAATAATTCCTCTCCCTCGAGGGGAGAGGTTAGGTAAGAGTGCGATTTTAAAGACTTTTATCACCCTCCCCTTTATCCCCTCCCGTCAAAAAGGGAGGGGAATACTTGAATTCCGGACTAAATGCTCAAGCTCCTCATTCCATTCTGCGCAGGCTGAAACCTGCGCTTACCATTTTTACTTCATACCATATTTAGCATTACCCTTACTCCCGCGCAATTGCCGGAAGACAAAGGGAATAGCGTCAGCAACCTCCCGCGCGCGAACTCCCAGCCCACCGGGATCCATCCCCGCCAATTCTCCGGCCCGGCCGTGCAGATAAACCGCTAAAGCCGCCGCGTCGTATGGCTCCAGTTGCTGCGCGGACAAGGCGGCTGCCACGCCGGACAATACATCACCGGTTCCGGCGGTTGCCAAGGCCGGCGTTCCGGCCCCGATGATTCTAAGCCGGCCTTCCGGACTTGCCACCACGGTATGAGGTCCTTTAAGCAGAATAGTCGCCGCATACCGCCGGGCCAGTTCCCGGGTTATTGCCCAGCGTTCGGCCCTGATTTTTTCAGGCGGAACGCCCCTCAGCCGGCCGGCCTCTCCTTCATGGGGCGTTAAAATCAGGGCGGGAAGGCTGCGTGACCGTCTTAACCGTTGGACACCGGCCAGAGCGTGCAAGGCGTCGGCATCAACTACTATGCTCCGAGGTCCGGAAGCCTCCCGGATAAAGGCCCGGACCAGCTGAAAAACCTTGGAGGTTCTTCCCAGTCCCGGTCCTATTACTATGGCATCCTGCTCCCGGGCTATGCTTAGCAGGGGTTTTAATGCCGCTCCGGCCAAATCCCCGTTTTTATCTCCGGGCAAAGGGCAGCATATTTCTTCCAACACATGCTGACGAACTATCAGATCTAATGGCTTAGGATAGGCCAGGGTAACATATCCCGCGCCCGCTCGTATGGCTCCCCGGCTGGCCAGCAGTAAGGCTCCATGATATTGGGCTGATCCCCCGATAATTAAAACCTTGCCCGCCGTACGCTTATGCGCGTCTCTCGCGCGTTGAGGCAAAATAACGGCCGCGGCCGGGTCATTGAAATACGCTGTGTCATCAGCTTGGGGATATAAAAGTTCCGGTGGAAATCCAATGGAATCAACTGCCCATGCTCCGACCCAAGCCATAGCTTGCGGTTGAAAAAGTCCCTTTTTAGGCAGTCCGAAGGTTAAAGTGAAGTCAGCCCGCACGGTCGGTCGTCCGGGCTCACCGGTATCTGCATTCAATCCAGAAGGCAGATCAACGGCTAAGACCTTTACGCGCATGGAATTGAGAGTTCGTATAACACTCGCTACCGGCTCACGCGGTGAACCTGCTACTCCGATTCCTAAAAGAGCATCCACCACTAAATCCACATCCAAAAAAGGTTGGAGGGTTTTTCCGGAAAAATCATTATTTAACTTTATAATTTTTATTTTTTTCGGGTTCAGCCGTTTAAAATTAGCCGCGGTTTCCGGTGCCAACCGGCTCTTGGTCGGCAATATAACGGATACGTGCATCCCGGATCCTGCCAGCAGGCGGGCGCAGACCAACCCGTCTCCGCCATTTTTTCCTCTGCCGGCCAAGACTGCTACTTTAGGCTGTGGCGTCGATTCCAGCATGGAGTGAGCTTGCTCGGCCAGGCTTCGCCCTGCGCGTTCCATCAATTCCAAACCAGGGATACCATATTGAGCAGTAGCCGCGGCATCAACCGCCTGCATCCCCTGCCTGCCAACAATTTTCAGCAATGGATAAATCTCCTTCAAGCGGAGGGCCTTTTTCGAATATTCACGCTACTTCCGGTAAATAATAGTAATTTCAACCCGCCGGTTCTTTTTTCTCCCAGCTGCCGTCTGGTTGCTCGCCACCGGGTGCTTGCTTCCCCGTCCCCGGACATTAACATTGCGAAGCGTAATTTTATAGGTAGCAGCCAAATACCTCACCACACTATCTCCCCGCTTCTGGGATAGCAAAAACTCCCCCTCTTTCTCTCTACCGCTGTCCGTATGACCTTCCACGATAATTTTTATATAAGGCCTGCTTTTTATCTGCTTGGCCGCATTTTTCAGGATTTTTATACTGGCGGACCTCAGGTCATAAGAGCCTTCTTCAAAATATATCAGAGGCAGCTTGGCTTCCGCGGCATCCTCCCTGGTCTCCTCCCGGGCCAAAAGCACCGTTTGATCCACTACCTTGCCGGTAAAATGCTCCACCGTACCATCTTTCATCAGCACTTCAAACTCATAGGTGCAGAAGATCGTCTCGGAAAGAGCCTTCCCCTTACGGTCCTTACCTTCCCATTTAATTTTCCCGGGAGGCCCTTTTCCGGAAAAACCTTTTACCGGCCGGCCCTTACCGTCTAATATCTTCATCCCCCAATGTTCAACCTGCTTCCGGTCTCTCACTTCTAATTTGAAAATCGCTTTTTCAATTTTGGTCTTTTCACGGGAATGCAACACGCTTTCCACTTTCACCTGAATCGCTTTTCGTTCCGTTAACTGCGCAATTTTAGGTACCAAGACCTCGTCCATCTCTTCCAAGCCTTCCGCTTCTACCAGCTTGGGAGTTTCCCGCAAGGGCGCTTGCCGGGATTTATCCTTGGGCACCGCTTTTTTCTTCACCGGTTTAGTTGTTTGCTTCCGGACTTTCTTTTTAGGTTTCACCGGACCGACCGCCGGCTTTTTTCCTTTCTGCGATTCAAACCCGGCAGTAAAGGAAATACGATGGGTAGTCCCCAGCGCGCCAAAAGGCAAAAACGCGTAATCCAGGCTGAAACTCCGATAATAAACGCTTACCCCGGCCGCAAGTCCGGCCATATCCCCATTTTGATTAATCTCTGAAATTTTGTACCCGACACGTCCGGCTAATATTCCGAGATATTTATACTCCAGACCCAAATTCGTATAAAACGGTTGGTCCAGAGGAAACGGCACCTCAAGATCCACTACCGCTCTAAAGCCGTCTTTTTGGGAATCTATTAAATTGTAAGCCAGGCCCAATCTGAGATTTAGCGGCAAATTATAACCTTCTAAAGACATTCCCAGATTTCGTATCATCACGCCGGCGTCCAGGTTTTTGATTACACCCCTGGTCTGCAATCCCAGATCCACGGCCAGGGCGACGCTGCTGAAAGTATCAATATTTTCCGAAATCATTTTTAAGGTGCCGCCCAGGCTGCATCCCGGCAGCCACAACCGGCTGCCATACCCTGCTGAAAGAATCATAGCATAAGGACTGAATTTCTCATCCAGCGGAAGAGGATATCCGCTGGGGTCTACATCGATTTTTTCAAATTCACCGAAATTAAAATAACTTGCATTGATGCCGATGCCGCCATCCTGGAGGGGATGAGCATAACTGGCGCATAGATGCTGAATCTCACCCAGCCAAAAATTATGCATATAGGAAACTTGGGGTATTTTAATCTGAGTAAGACCGGCGGGATTCCAATAAAGAGCATACACATCGTCAGCCACCGCTGTATGCGCCTCGCCCATCCCCGCGGCTTCCGCGCCAATTCCTATCTGTAATATTTTACCGGCGGTTTTTAATATCGTGTCTCCGCCCCAGACCGAGATCGGCAATCCCATACCAAGCACAATAATAATCGGCAAACCTTTTTTTAGTATGATAAACGTACCCTCCATATACATAATCACCGTCTTGGGTAAGCCGGAATAGGATACGGCCACCAGGAGCTTGAACATTTAGTGCGTTTTGTCATCCCGGCGAAAGCCGGGCTCCAGATTAATTTGGACAAGAATGATATTTTATCAAATTATTCCTAATAAATCAAATTCAAACCTGGTTTTTACTGGGAATGGCCGGTTAAGGTCCCAACGCTTAATATCTCTCCTGGATTCCGGCCTGTCCTGGATGGTTTAGTCCAGGGGATGGTTTAGTCCAGGGCTAAAGTCATGCCGGAATGACAACCAAGGTGTCACCCCGGCGAAAGCCGGGGTCTAGGAAGACAGAATTGACTCTGGTTACTACTTTTTTCATTAATTGTAACCCAGTATTTTTCATATCGTCAGAAGCTATTAACGTTGCCCTATAACCTGGATTTTTAAAAAATTAGCCCGGCTTTTAACCGGCGAACTGGCCAGCACGACCATCTTTTCTCCCCGGCGTAGTATCCGGTTTTTAAGCAGGCATTTTTCCGCCTCCTGAACCACGGCTTCGATATCCGGCTGGTTCTTGATTACTATTGATTGAATCCCCCAATATAACTGTAATTGCCGGCAAATCCCGGGGTCATGGGCCAAAGCAATCACCGGTACGCGGGGACGTTGCCGCGCAGCCAATTTAGCGGTACGTCCGGAGTTGGTAAATATCACTAATGCCCGGGCCTCGGCCTTCTCGGCCAAATTTACTCCCGCCGCAACCATCATGTCCTCCGGGCTATTAAAGAGGGCGCGCGCGTTTAGGCGATTATACTCCGGCGAAGCCTCTGCTTCCTTAATAATTCTAGCCATCATGGCCGCGGATTGGCGCGGGTAAAGTCCGGCCGCGGTTTCCCCGGAAAGCATAACCGCATCCGTCCCGTCAAATATTGCATTGGCAACATCCGAGGCTTCCGCGCGGGTCGGTGTTGGTTTTCGCATCATGGATTGAAGCATCTGGGTGGCGGTAATTACCATGCGTCCTGATTGATTAGCCAGAGCGATGATGCGCTTCTGCAAAATAGGAACCTGTTCCGGGCTCATTTCCACTCCCAGGTCCCCCCGGGCGATCATTACACCGTCCGCCGCCTGTATAATCTCTGCCAGACAGGGTATGGCTTGGGGTTTCTCTATTTTGGCAATAATGCCGGCCGTGGATCCGGCACGGAGAACCAGCTTCCGGAGTTTTATCAATTCCTCCGGACGCCGGACAAAAGACAAAGCCACATAGTCCATGCCTAATTTTAATCCAAACTTCAAATCAATGCGGTCTTTGGCGGTCAAGGCCGGCAGGCTGACGGCTATCCCGGGTAAATTAACCCCCTTATGATCTTTAAGCCGACCGCCGGTTTCCACCCGGCAGAAAACCTCCTGCTTGATAATCCGCAGTACTTTCAGTTTTAACAACCCGTCATCAAGCAATATTCGATCCCCGGGCTGAACATCTTCGGCCAGGCGGGGATACCCTATGGGAATAACCTTATCAGCCCCCAGCAGGGGCTGGGCGGTAAGTCTGACTTCTGTGGAAGGAATTAATTCCATTTGGCCGTGGCGCAGCCGGCCTATGCGCAGTTTGGGCCCGGTCAGATCCAGCATCGAGGCCACAATTTTCCCCGATCTTTTGGCCTCGCTTTTTAAAAGCTGGAAGCGCCGGGCATGTTCCTGATGCGACCCATGGGAAAAATTAAAACGCGCGCAGTCCATGCCGGCGCGCAGCAGGCCGGTTAATACCCCCGGCTGATCCGTGGCCGGGCCCAGGGTATAAACCTGCTTAGTTCGCAGCATATTTCAATCCTTTGGTTTATTTTAGGCACCTAATTAGTATAAGGAACCTGAATAATTAGCCCAGAATTCAAGTATTCCCCTCCCTTTTTGACGGGAGGGGATAAAGGGGAGGGTGATAAAAGCCTTTAAAATCGCACCCTCACCTAACCTCTCCCCTCGAGGGAGAGGAATTATTTCTATTAAAATCGACTAAATGTTCAAGCTCCTAGGAAGATTTTTTCCGCAACAGAACTCAACTAAAAAGGCAGAAAATAACGCCCGGCTTGGAGAATCAGATTAGTGTAAATTCCGGCCAGAACATCATCCACCATTATGCCCCAACCACCCGGCAGATTCTGCGAACGGTTAATGGGGAAGGGTTTCCAGATATCAAAAAGACGTAAAAGAAAAAAAGCGGCCAGGGGATAAAACCAATGGTGCGGAAGACAGGCCACGGCTATCAGATAGCCGGTCACTTCATCAATGACCACGGCGTGGGGGTCTGTTTGCTTAAGCAGTTGTTCGGCTTGGCGGGAAGACCAGACACCTATCGCAAATAGCGCTATGGTAATACCAATATAAAGACCGGTATGGCCCCGCAGAAGAAAATACGGCAATACTGCCAGACCGGAGGCCAGGGTCCCGGAGGCCAGAGGAAAATAGCCGGCTCCCCCCACGGTGGCAATCAAGAGGATTAAAATTTTCATTCGTTGGGATTTCGGAAGAGTTCTTTGTTTTTTATCAAGTATTCCATGCCCGAATACAAGGACAGCGCCGCCGCTACGAACAGACAGGCATACGGCGCATAAGCAATCACCAATAAAAGAATTTCCCCTCCCAGACCCAGCGCATGTAAAGTCTGCTCCCAGGGCGGAGCCCAGGCCTCCAGAGATTTTACCAGCACACTAACTACCATAATCATGAGTATGGCTACAATCTGGGAGATGGTTTTATGCTTGCCCGAAGCCGAGGCTGGGATTACCCTCCCCTGCACTGCTGCCAATACCCGCATCCCGGTTATGGCAAATTCACGGCCGATAATCAGTATCACCATCCACGCCGGCGCCAGGCCTAACTGCACAAAAGATATGAAGGCCGAAGCCATTAATAATTTATCCGCCAGCGGATCCATAATCCGGCCGAAGTTGGTAACCAGGTTGTGCTCCCGGGCCAAGCGGCCGTCCCAATAATCCGTCAGCGCCGCAGCGCCAAAAACCAACAAGGCCAGGTAAGCGCCGGCTAAAGTATCTGTGAGAATACAAACCATTAAAATCGGCACGGCCGCTATGCGTGCCAAGGTAAGCTTATTGGGTAAATTCAGCTGCTGAAAACTCGTCCATCCGCTCAAAGTATAACTCCTGTCAAGTCATGATCCGTGGATCCGGTTACCCGAACCTGTATGATTTCACCCGGCCGGGCCCGGCCGGTCACTATAATTCCGCCGTCCACTTCAGGCGCATCCCTAAAAGTACGAGCAATAATATGCTTTTGACCCGAAGGCTCTTCCACCAGGCACTCCATTTTCGAGCCCACAAAGGAAACCAACCGTTGCCGGCTAATCCCGGCCTGCAGGTCCATCAACTCGTGCTGCCGGCGCTTCCGCAGAGGCGCTGAAATCCGGCCTAACATCGTGGCCGCGGGTGTACCTTTCTCCCGCCAATAAGGAAATACGCCCAAACGGTCGAAACGGGCCTGCTTTATAAAACTCACCAACTCCTGGTACTCAGTCCGGCTTTCGCCGGGAAAACCGGTGATCAGCGTGGTTCGCAACGCAATCCCGGGCACCTGTTGACGTAAATGGGCGATTAATTTCAGGAACTTATCTCCATTTCCCGAGCGTCCCATGCGTCTTAATATTTTTCGGCTGGCATGCTGCAAAGGCATATCCAGATATTTACATAATTTGCTTTGGCCGGCTAAACGCTGAATAAGTCCGGCGGAAATCCCGTCCGGATAGACGTACATTAAACGTATCCAATGTACTGAGGGAACTTTGACCAACCGGTCAAGCAGGTCCGTCAGTCCAAAACGTCCGCCTAGATCATTTCCATAACTGGTAATATCCTGGGCAACAAGAATTAATTCCCGAACCCCCTCGGCTGCCAGGGCTTCGGCTTCTCCGACAATAGCATCTATCGGCCGGGAATGCAAGGGGCCTCTTAAGGCGGGTATCAGGCAAAATGTGCATTTCCGTGAACATCCCTCCGCGATTTTTAAATACGCGGTTCCGGGAGAGGAAAGCAGCACGCGTTCATTTCTCTCTTTTGAAAAGCCGGGTTTGACAACCCTCCGGCCAAGAGCCGATTTTTCCACAGCCGCTACCAGGCATTCTAGTTTCCCGGGAGGAAAGGCATAATCCAGTTCCGGAATAGCGGCCCGGACTTTTTTCTCGCCATATTTAGAAACCAAACAGCTGGCCGCAATTAATATTTTAATGCGTCTTTGCCGCTTTAAAACCGCGGCTTCCACCAAAACCTGGAGCGTTTCCTCCTCCGCCGGCCGGATAAAAGCGCAGGTGTTAACAATCAGGATATCCGTGTTTTCGGGATCATGCACCGGCCTATAACCCCGGTGTTTAAACGCGCCTAATATCTCTTCCGCATCCACCTGATTTTTAGGACAACCCAGATTGATTATGCAGACACGCGGTTTATATCGGGTATTTAACATTTTAACTCCAGTAGAGACGCCCAATTTGGGCGTCATCCCGGACAGGCAGGAATTCAAGGGTAGAGACGCCCAATTTGGGCGTCTCTACAAAACCATCCCTTAACGGTAATTCACGAATTCTACGTGGATTTTCAGATCAGCCTCGCGGATCTTTTGCTGTACCAGCTGCAAATCATCCAGTACCTGGCCGGAAATACGCACTTGATCGCTTTGAATGGCGGCCTGAACTTTCAGTTTTAGCTGCTTGATTATTTTGACTATCTCCCGGGCTTTCTCAGTGGGAATTCCGTTCTGAAGCCGGTATTCCTGACGGGCGCTCCCGCCGGAGGCCACTTCAATCTGGCCACGCTCGACCGCCTCCAGGGGAATCCGGCGCTTGGCCATCCGGCTCTCCAGCACCTCGGCCAGGGACTTCAGGCGGAAATCACTCTCCGCCGTAAGCGTCAGAATCATTTGTTTCTGGTCAAATACCACGCGAGCCTGAGAGCCTTTAAAATCGTAACGCTGCGAGATTTCCCGTTCAGTTTGCTGCACAGCATTAACGATTTCCGGCTGGTCTAATTTGCATACTATATCAAAGGAATGTTCTTTTGACATAATGACTCCTAATTATTTTTTTTCTTCCGGCGCCGGTTTGGGCCGTTTTCGTTCAAAAACCACTTCTTTTCGGACATCGCCCTGCCGGCCCAAGGAAGGCTGCAGTTCGCCGTTAAAAGTCACTTCAATACCGCCCGCATTACCGGTCCAGAGCATAAAACGTTCCTTAGCCCGCCAGGTCCTCTCCTGGCCCGCTTTTAAAGTAATATCCGGTTCTTGTCGCCCATCGGCCATTATCGTAATCCAGGTTTTTTCCTTAGCCTTGATCTTTAAGGTCATTTCTTCCTGCCTGCCGGGAAGCTGCTCGACATTCTGGGCTCCAGATTCCGCGCCGGATTCATCTTGAACGTGAACTTTCTGAGCAGGTGCTTTATGCTCCGCTTTGGGCCAAAGTAAAAAAATTCCGGCGCCCAACCCCGCTAAAAACAACATAGAGAGTAACGGCAGCCAGGTGGATTGATTGCTTTCGCGCGACTCTTCCGTGCCCTCGGGTGGTTCCTCTTCTGCTTCCGGCAGCAAACGCTTCATACGCTTGTATTGATTTACTATCTGTTCCTCGTCCATTTCAAGATATTTGGCATAGGCTCTCAAGAACCCCAGAATGTAAGTGTCGCAGGATATGATTTCGAAGCGCCCTTCCTCAAGTCCTTCCAGATACCTTTTGCCGATTTTGGTATGTTCCGCTACTTCTATGATCGATATCCCCCGCGCCTTGCGTTGTTTGCGAAGCTGCTCTCCGATTTCCACCTGCTCCCGGCCGGGCGGCATCACGTTTTGCCCTCCATCCGCTTCGACTCGCTGGGAATGTTTATTCATTTAGTTTAACCCCCTGATTATTTTGACGGCCAGAACATCTCAATTACTTCCGCCTCCGCGGGTGGAGTAAAATTAAACCAGGCAGAAGACATTGGGTTATAATTAATCTTCACATTTCCAAATTCCACCTGGACACGCCGCGCGGCCTCAATCTCCATGCGGCAAGGCAACAAGTATTTTCCTCCCAGCCAAAGCAGTACCCGCGTAAACCCCAAGGCCTCTCCCTCTCTGGGAATCAGCTCATACTGCCGGATTCCATTTTTTTTAACATCAGCAGCCAGGCGTTTTACCCGGCATTGCGAAATAAGTTTCGGCAAACCGCCGCCCAGCTCCAGAAAAATATCATTAGGCTCCAGGACTGAAGGCAGCGCCTGGATCTGAACCTGGTTGATTTTTTCGAGGTAAAGCCAGCGCTTGGTCCCATCGGAAACCAAGAGCTGGCGTTCCGGCTGCTCATACTGTACGCGGTAGCGGCGGCCGGAAGCCAGCCAAACTTTGCCCTGGGCCGCAAAATCCTGTCCCGCCCGGGCCGCACCGATAATTTTAAAGGAAAAGTCGGCGGTTAAATTTTTTATCGCTTGCTGAGCTGTGGTTATTTCATCAGCCGCTGGGCTCGGCCTAACCGGCAGACCGGCGGGCTGATCCGGCCGGGGAGCAGCCGTGACTGCCGGCGTCGCCTGCTCCGGCGTGGAATGGCTCTGCCCGGGCCGGTCCGGGGTTTTCGGCATTGTGGGAGTAAGCCCGGGTTTTCGGCCCGCACCTGTCCCCATCAGCAATAAACCCAGTATTGCCACGCCCCACACCCGCTTGGCAATCATGCTTCCTCCCTGGCATCTCCGGACTGGATTCCCGCTTCTTCCGGCTGGACCAATACCCGGCGGGGACGGCTTCCTTCCGGCGGTCCGACAACTCCATTTTCTTCCATCTTATCCAGCAGGCGGGCGGCCCGGGAATAACCTACCTTAAGCCGGCGCTGCAGCATAGAGGTACTGGCCTGTTTGGCGCGTACTACCCAGGCCACGGCCTGTTCATAAAGATCATCCTCCGTTGCTCCGCCTTCCAGGCCGATGCTGCCCGTTTTCAGCCTGGCACTGGAAAATTCCGGATCAAAGACCGGGGTCCCTTGTTTTCTCCAAAAATCCGCAATCCTATCAACCTCAGCCGTAGTGACAAAAACTCCCTGGACCCGCAGCGGCTTGCCGGCCGAAGCCGGAGCATACAGCATATCTCCGCGGCCCAGCAAGGCATCCGCGCCATTGGCATCAAGGATGGTTCGGGAGTCCACCTTGGAGGAAACTTGAAAAGCTATGCGCGACGGAAAATTAGCTTTGATTACGCCGGTAATTACATCGACCGAGGGACGCTGAGTAGCCAATACCATATGTATGCCCACTCCCCGGGCCATTTGCGCCAAACGGGTAATCGTGCTTTCGACTTCATTGGCTGACACCAGCATCAAATCCGCAAGTTCATCGATAAATACTATGATATAAGGCATATGCGAAGGCGCCGGCCCTAAGGCCGCGCATTCTTCCGGTTCCATAGTTTGGCGTTCCGCCGCCTCGGCCGCTACTTGCCGGTTATAATCAACAATGCTTCGAACCCCCATGGCGGCGAAAAGCTTGTAGCGTTCCTCCATTTCCCGGACCAAAAGCTTCAAGGCCATGGCCGCTTCCCGGCTGTCGGTAATCACCGGACTCTTCAAATGCGGAATGCCGTTGTAATTGGTTAATTCCACCCGCTTGGGATCAATCATAAGAAATTTTACCTGCTCCGGCGTGGCCCGATAGAGCAAACTACTGATAATGGCATTAATACACGCGCTCTTGCCTGAACCGGTAGCGCCGGCGATAAGCAGATGGGGCATGCTCTCAAGCTGCGCCAGGATCTGCCGGCCTCCGATGTCTTTTCCGACCGCAAAGGTTAAAATCGAATCGGAAGCAGTGAATCCTTCAATAGCCAGCATTTCCTTTAAAACCACCACCTGCTTCTGCTGATTGGGAATTTCAATCCCCACCGCGCCCTTGCCCGGTATAGGCGCCTCAATGCGCACATGCTCGGCACGCATAGCCAGGGCTATATCATCTCCCAAAGAAATGATCCGGTTGACTTTTACGCCCGGAGAAGGCTGCAGTTCATACCGCGTAACCACCGGCCCGGGACAAACTTCCACCACTCGGGCCTCCACTCCAAACTGACTTAGGGCTTGCTCCAGCGTCCGGCTCATGTTTTGGAAATATTCATCCGAAATCGCAGAATTCTCTTGGGGAGCGTTGAGCATTTCCAAACCCGGCAGGGAGTAATTTTTATTTTCCCGGCAGCATGAATCGGTCTTTTCCACGGACAGGAAATTTGACATATCGGCTTCAGCCTTGGCCGCCCTGATTTTAATCGGCGGACGTTCCTCTGTCCTGCTGTCAGCCTGCTCGCTGCCCGGTGAAAGACGGCCGGCTCTAACCGGGCTTGAGGAGGAAGCTCGATTAGTATCCGGCGATGAGCAAGATTTCCGGCGGCCGGCATAATCAAATTGAGACCGCGAAGCTTGACGGGTTTTTTTCATCACGTCGCGCATATAACCTATCCCGCGCCGCAATACTTTAACCAGATAAGGCTCTGCTTCCAACAGGTAAAGAGAGATCACCAATATGGTTCCGCAGATAATGTAAGCTCCCACCGTGGAGAATACGGTAACCGTCAGGCTTTCCAGGCGGTCGGCTATCAATCCCCCGGCCGGTATAGAAATCTCACCCCACACTCTGAAAATCTTGGGAAGGCTTTTCCAAAAAACCCCGGCGCCTTCCCAGGTATAAAATTGTTTAACCATGGCCAGGTGAATAGTCCGGGCATGGATTAGTTCTACCAATATCCCCAAAGCCAAGACCGCTAGTATCAAACCCAGCATTTTAAAGGGCGCTCTTTCAATCCGGCTGGCTTTAAATACCAGGAATCCATAAACCAGGGTTCCCGCCGGCAGCAGGTAAATCAATACGCCCATCAAGGCAAAACCTATTCTAAACATAATTTCGCCGCTGGGACCTAAAGCATTCTGCCCGGCGGAGTGCGGCCAAATGGCAACGAGCAGTAGAAGGCTCAGCGCCCACCAGGCAATAGCTTTAATCTCATTGCGGCGCCGGCCGGAAAATATTTCCCGCAGGGTAATCCGGCCGGACACGTTTTGTTTCGCTTGCTTTTTTTTTCTGATACGTGCAAATAGAACCCGCATAATAAATATTTAGACCTCCATAATGACCGGAATGATCATGGGAAAGCGCATTATTTCTTTCTTAAAGTATCTTTTTAAAGCACTGCGCACCTGATCCTGCAGCACCGGAATATCCAAAATACCTTCCATGGTTTCCTGGCTAAGCACTTCCTGCAAGATCGTCACTGCTCCCTCGGTCAGGCGCGCCGTCTCATGTCCGTCCGCAATGCCACGCGTGATCAAGTCCGGTCCGGACAACAAGGCTCCGGTCTGCCGGTTCAGACCCAGTATTGCCACCACCATGCCGTCCTCTGACAGATGCTGGCGATCCCGAAGGACTATGTGACCAACATCGCCTACGCTTTTGCCATCCACCAGAACATTTCCGGCGCTCACCTTTCCAGCCCGTCGCAAAGTTTCACGGGTTAGCTCCGCCCGGTCGCCGTTTTCCAGAATTAATATCTTATCTTCCGGCATTCCCAGTTCACGTGCCAGTTCGGCGTGATGATAGAGATGGCGGGTTTCTCCATGGATCGGAATAAAATGCCGGGGACGAATAATATTATGCATGATTTTCAGTTCTTCCCGCGCGGCGTGCCCGGAAACATGAATTTCACTTACCCGCTCATAATGCACCCGGCAGCCTAAACGAAATAAACGGTTGATCATGTTTCCTATACGGCGCTCATTACCGGGTATGGTCCGGGCCGAGATAATCACGGTATCCCCGGGCTTAAGTTTCAGGTCCCGGTTCTCACCGACCGCAGCCCGGGCTAACGCCGATTTCGGCTCACCCTGGCTGCCGGTAGTCATTACCACGGTTTTCTCGGAAGGAAGTTTTAGCAGATCATTCCAGGTCCGCCAAAGATTTTCAGGAATCTGAAGATAACCCAGTTCCTGCGCCGTACGCATGTTTTTCACCATACTCCGGCCCAGTACTCCCAAAGAGCGCTGGTAGCGCACCGTAGTATTGGCCACCTGCTGAAAGCGATGGATATTACTGGAAAAACACGCGATTACCACCCGTTGCGGAGCGTCCCGGATAATTTCATCAAAAGCCACTCCGACTTCCCGTTCTGAAAGCGTATACCCGGCACGTTCTACATTGGTGGAATCCGCCAATAAGATATCCACTCCCCGCCGGCCTAGTTCGCCGAACTTGCCCAGATCAGTGAATTCGTTGTTCAGCGGCGTGGGATCAAGTTTGAAATCACCGGTATGGACTATCAGTCCTGCGGGCGTGGTTATTCCCAAACCGATCCCATCTACAATGGAATGGGCCACCGGTATGAATTCCAGTTGAAACGGCCCCAAGGTCAAACTTCCGCCGGCCTTAATTTCATGCAAGGAGACCTCGCCCGGCAGATTATGCTCTTCCAGTTTATTTCGTACCATACCCAGGGTCATCCGCGTCCCATAAACCGGCACTAATAATTGCCGAAGGACATACGGCAACGCCCCGACATGATCTTCGTGGCCATGCGTGAGAATAATTCCCAATACCCGGTCACGGTTTTCCAGTAAAAAGGAAATATCCGGGATAATAAAATCAATTCCCGGTTGATCCTCGGTGGGAAAAGTCATGCCTGCATCCACCACCAATATCCGGCCCCCGCAATCCAGGGCCAGCATATTTTTTCCAATTTCACCAAGTCCGCCTAAGGGAATTAACGCGCAAGTCGTTTCCTCTTTCAATCCAATCTCCAATCTTGATTCGTGATAAAAATCACGTAATAATTATAGCTTCCCCACACGTAAAAATCTGATCACGTGGCGTAGGGGCGACGCATGCGTCGCCCCTACAACTGCCGGTGATGCCATAACAAACATTTAAATATTATTCCGGTAATGGCCGCTAATCATCCATACCAAATCCAAGTTTTGGTATTATATCAAAATGATCATCCAGAAGCCAAATAAAAAACCCGCCCAACCCAAAATGCTGTCTTGGGCCGAACGGATATTTAACCATAAATAAAACAACGTAGAATGTTTTTTTCATTCTACGTTGTTTTATTAAAACTATTACCGGTTTATTATTTCTTTTTCTTTGCGGTCTTCTTGGCTGCTTTTTTTGTCGCCTTCTTCACAACCTTCTTCTTCGTAGCCATTCGTGTTAATCCCCCTTCTCTATATAGTGGGTACTAAAATAAATCAAATACAATATATAGTTATCAAAATATCTGTTTTTTGTCAACCATAAAAACCGCAGTAAATATTTTTTCTGTTTCGTCCTGGAACCGCCGGCAACAGTAGGGGCCGCCTTCCATGCCGGCTCATGAATTTTACGTCGTACGGGCGGGCAGACACGGAAGTCCGCCCCTACGAAAAACGTCATTATAACAAAGTATGCGAACGCCGAGGCGTTTAATTAAATGCCTCTGCCACTGCCGGTGATGCCATAACGTAAGGCTTATATGCTGATATCCGGAAACGGTGTTTTGGGCAGGGGGCCGATCATGGCCGAGGTCATGGGAGCTTCCAGGAACAAATCACGGGCCAGGTCGAGAATATCCTGTTTGGAAATGCGGCCCAGCGCGCGCAGGACAGCGGGGATGCCGGCATGCTTCTGAAGATAATCCTCTTCCTGAAGCATCTGCCACATATGCGATGACGAACTCTCCAGGGAAAGTAACAAACCGCCCTGCATTTGCTCACGAACATCATGCCATTCCTGGTCGGTGATCAGACGCGTGGAAATACTTCGTAATTCATCGTGAACAATCTGCATGGCGTGTTTAAATTTTCGGGGGTGACAGGCCAGGTATACTCCCGCCGCTCCGGTATCGCGAAAAAAATCCATGAAAGAATAAATGGAATAAGCCAGCGCTCTTCGCTCCCGTACCTCGTGAAACAAGCGCGAATTGGTGCCGGCCCCCAGAATGTTCGAGAGCGCCGCGGCTGTCAGCCGCCGTTTATCTTCATAGGGGAGCCCTTTAAATCCTATGCAGATATGCAATTGTTCAAGACGCCGATGCTCTTTCCGGGACTTAAAGGCCAGGGCCGCAACCGGTGGGCCGGGCTCGGCCCTCTCTTCTTGCTGAGCCGGCTTTCCGAAATATCGTTTTGCCAGTTTGCTTGCCTCCGCGGGCCGTACATTTCCGGCAATGGCCAGTATCAGGTTTGGAGGCTGGTAATGGCGCTGCAGATACTTGCGCAAATCGCGGCAGGTCACGTTTTTCAGTCCGGCCCGGGTTCCCAGAATCGGTCGCCCCAGCGGATGATTGGGCCAGAGGGCTTGGGCAAAACGGTCATGGATTAACTCGTCCGGCGCGTCTTCATACATTCTGATTTCCTCGAGAATAATCCGCTTCTCTTTTTCCAGGCTGCTGGAATTAAATCGGTAATTGGTTAGCATATCTGAAATTACATCCAGGGCCAGGGAAAGGTAGGAGGCCGGTACCTTGGCATAATAGGTGGTATTCTCACGGCCGGTACAGGCATCCAGATAACCGCCGACCGCGGTCAGTACCCGCGCGAGTTCGCGCATGCTCCGGCGCCGGGTTCCCTGGAAGAGCATATGCTCTATAAGATGGCTCCATCCCATTTCCTGCCGGGTTTCATCCCGGGAACCGGTTTTTACGCTCAGCCCAACGGAGACTGAAACCAGGCCGGGAAGCGGCTGGACCAGCAAGGTAAGTCCATTACTGAATACTTCCCGCTGTATAGGCTCAATCCGGTATTTAAGTGTTTGCAAGGAGCCTGCGTCCCTCCCCGGCTAAACGCCTCAAGCCCTGCCTACTCCTTGCTTCCAGGTATAATCTGGCTACCGGCTCGGTACCTGATAAACGGATAGCCAGCCAGGTACCATCTTGTAAAAGGTATTTATAACCATCTGTATTGTCTATTGCCACCACCCGGCGCCCGGCTAATTTGTCCGGACGGTATTTATCCAGCCGCCGCCGCAATTTCAGCCCGGCCCCGGAGTTGGGCAATTGGACATTGACCCGGTCTGTTATTATGGTACCGACCCGTCTATGGATGGACTTCAATATGGCTCCCAGGCTCCGTTTTTCCCGGGCCACCAGTTCAGCCATTAGTAAGCAAGCTAAAATGCCGTCTTTTTCCGGGATATGATTGGCAATGGTCAGGCCGCCGCTCTCCTCTCCCCCGGCCAGAAAACCGCCCCTCAGCATACTCTCCCCAATATATTTAAATCCCACCGGCGTAACTTCGACCGGCAGGTTATGCTGCCCGGCCACGGCATCCACCAGATGGCTGGTAACCACTGAACGCACCACGCGGCCGCGCCAGCCGCGATGCCGCACCAGTAAATATACGGTCAAAGCCAGAACCTCGTTGGGCGTAATATACGTTCCATCCGCGTCGATTACGCCAAAGCGGTCCGCGTCTCCGTCCGTGCCCAAGACCAGGCAAGAACCCTGCTTTTTCATAAGCCCTGCGGCTTCCCGCAGATGCTCGGCATTCGGTTCCGGGGCGTTCCCGCCAAATAAGGTATCACGCCAATCATGCAATACTTCCACTCGGCAGCCGGCCCGGCGCAAGGCCTCTGCCAAATATCCCTGTCCGGCGCCGTAAAGAGGATCGGCTATGATTTTTAATTTGGCCCGGCGCAATATTGGCATAGCTGCCAGCTTATCAAGGCGCTTGAAATAAGCCGGCTTGGGATCAAAAATAATAATCTTCCCTTGCCTAATTCCCCGGGGCGGCTTGCCGCCCCCCTGCGCCAACCAACGGTTGGCTTCTCTTTCAATCGGCTGGACTTCCTCCTTGGTTGCCGGCCCGCCAAAAGCATTCGACCACTTGAATCCCTGATAAACCGCCGGATTGTGACTCGCGGTAAAATTAATACCGCCCGCCAATCCCAGATTCTGAATGCCCAGTGCCAGGGCCGGAGTAGGCGCCGGGCCTTCCACCAGGTGGACTGTGAGACCCTCTTCGCTGAGTATGACAGCGGCATGCCGGGAAAATTCCTCGGAAAGGAACCGCGGATCATGCCCGATTAACACCCCGCGGCTTGCCAGCCGCCGGGCTTTTAAGTAACGGGCCACTGCCCGGGTAACTGCCGTTACTTTACTGAAAGTAAATCCATCCGCAATAATATCACGCCACCCGGAAGTCCCGAATTTAATGCTCACTATTCAACTCTCCTATCCTTGCCATTCCTGGATCATTTGGGTATAGCGCAGAAGCAGTTGCTGGCTTTGTTCTGAATTAACGCCTTCGACATTAATATGAAAAAAAGGTTTATCCGCGTCCGGCATAATCAGGACCCAGGATTTGCCGTGCCAAATTTTTACGCCGTCTAATAACTGGACTTTTTCTGACCGCGTAGCCTCAATCAATCGGCGCATAATAGCGCCTTTTTGTTCCCACGAACAGGCTATTTGGCGGCGCAGCATGTGGATCGGAGGGATTTGGTCAACCAATCGGCTAAGCGGCTCTTGGGCACCGGCCAGCAGTTCCAGGAGTTTGGCCGTAGCCATCATAGAATCAAAAGCCGGTTGAAACTGCGGAAAGATATATCCTCCCCGGGGCTCACCCAGAAAATCCAGCCGGCGCCGGCCGGCCGCCTCCATAATGGCCGTGTACGGAGTCTTGGTCCGCAGGACCCGGCCGTTGTACTGCTGCGCGAGATCTTCAGTTATCCGGGAGGCGGAAATCGGCACTCCAATGCGCGCGCCGTTCTTGGCCTTAAGCACTAACAGCGTCATCACGGCCAGGGCCAGGTCATCGTCCAGGATTCTCCCGGTATCATCAACAATATATATTTTTTGCGCTCCGGCGTCCATCATTACTCCCAGATGCGCTTTGAGAGTACCCACGATTTCTCCCAGCCTTTTCAACGATTGGTCGAATTCCTCCGGACCCTTGGTTAAACGGGTTCCGTCCGGATAAGAGTTGAGCGCGATAACTTCGCAGTGAAGATCGCCCAATACCTGCGGAAAAATCCCCACCGCGCTTCCCCAGGCATAATCAATTACTACCTTGAATTTTGCCCGCCGGATTTTATCATGGTCCAGAACGCGCATGAATCCTTCCTGGTAGTATTCCAGGGCCCGGGGAGGAAACATAACTTCCCCGGCCGCTTCCATCTCCGCCCGGGGAAAGTCCTCTCTAAAAAACAGGTTTTCGATCCCTTTCTCCTTGGCGCCGGACAGTTCTTTGCCATGAGCGTCAAAAAACTTAATATCCATGATCATGGCATCATAAGGCGATTTGCGGACATGAAACCCACCGGCCACTTTAAGTGCCCTCACTGAATAACGCGCCACCGGCGTAGGCACAACACGCAGGTCATAAACATTAATCCCCACTGAAGCCAAGCCTGTCATGATGGCACGGTCAATAATACGCGAGGTCTTGTGATGGTCCCGGCTGGAAATAACAAAATCTCCCTTACTCAGGGAGGCGCCATAAGCGGCTCCCAGCTTGGCGGCAAATTCCGGTGTGATCTCGATGTTTCCCAGACCCGAGACTCCATAGGCATCAAATATATGTTTTGACCATCGTTCTCCCCAGATCAAGGAGGTCGAGAGCGTGGTTCCTTCTTCGATAATTTTATAGGGCCAAACTTTTACCTCAGCCTTCACTGTGGCATCTTCGCCTATGCTGCAATGCTCCGCCACCACGGCCCCTACGCCGATATAAGTCCGTGATCCGACCCGGCAGTCATTTGCCAGGGTCACCTCTTTTAAATTGGCTCCATTCCCAATGGAGACATTATCCCAGATTATACAGCCGATCAGTTTTGACCCTTCGCCTATCCGGCAGGAGGCTCCCATCACCGTGTTGGCGATCCGCACATTAGGTCCGATCCAGCAATAATCTCCCAGTACTACTCCTTGCTCCAGCTCGGCCGAAGGATCAATATAGCATTCTGCGCCGATTAAATTTCCCTTGACCCATTCCCCCCGCCCCGGATCAACCAAATCCTTCCCGGCCCGGAGGGCATCGTAATGCGCCTGCCGGTACTCGGTCAAGTTGCCGACATCCTTCCAATAGCAGTTTTCGGCAATATAGCCGTAGATCGGGACCTTGGCGTACAGCATTTCGGGAAATAATTGTTTGCTGAAATCATATTCCTCCGGGGGTATCCTATCCAGCACCTCGGGTTCCAGAATATAAATACCGGTATTAATCGTATCGGAAAACACCTCGCCCCATCCCGGCTTCTCCATAAAACGGGAGACCCGGCCGTCGTCGCGGGTTATAACAATTCCGTAAGCCAGCGGATTATCCACCCGTCCCAGCACTAAAGTGGCTTGGGCCTTTTTTTCCTTATGATAAGCCACTGCCCGGGACAGATCAATGTTGGTAAGCACATCGCCGGAAATAACTAAAAAAGTGTCCCGGCCCAAAAACTGCGCGGCTTGCTTGACGCAGCCAGCGGTGCCCAAATCCGAGTCCGGCAGCAGGTAGGAAATGTGGATCCCCCAAGCGGAGCCGTCGCCGAAGTATTCCTGTATAACCTCGGGCTGGAAATAGAGGGCGACTACGAACTCTGTGAAGCCATGCTTCTTTAATAAATTGAAAATATGCTCCAACATCGGCTGGTTTAACAGGGGGACCATGGGTTTGGGAATGTTGCAGGTAAGCGGACGCAGCCTGGTTCCAAAACCGCCGGCCATAATTATTGCTTTCATTAATACTTCCTACCTTTCCTTTGCGACGACTTACCATAGGTTTTTTTACTAATTAGTTTCTGTTGTGGAAAGTCAAAATGAATTCCTCCCCCTTGAGGGGGGAGGTTAGGTGGGGGTGTTTTTAAAAGCTTTTTACACCCTCCCCTTAATCCCCTCCCATAAAGGGAGGGGAATTACCTATTTGAAAATCCGACTAATTCCTCAAGCTCCCAGCTACTGACTATTTAAAAAGATTTTTCAAATTGAAATCCTTCAATTTCTCCTTGGCCTTGTTCAACTCCCGGTTTAGATCCTGCTTGATCTCTTCCGGCGGTTTATTCTTCTGTTTGGTTATAAATTTTCCGACTTTTTTACCCGCCTCATCGGCAGCGGTCTTAATTTTTCTTTTAGCCTTGCCCGCGAATTGTTTCCGGATCCAATCCCAATCCGGCTTCACGCCCGGTTTCTTAATCGGTCCGTTTAAAACCACTGGTATCGTGACCCACCCGCGGTCATCCTTGAGAATCTCGTTATATTTTCGAAATTCCGGCGACAGCTCTTTCGCTGCCCTCGGATGCAGGCGCGGGCGCAGTTTAAAATCCTGGAAAGCCGCCTTAAAGGTCAATTTCCCGTTGGCAGTCATCCGAATATCGCCGGCTTCGCCCCGGGGCCCGGATTCCGCCGTGAATTTCGTAACTTTTACTATCTGTTGGCCCAGGGAAAATTCCATAACAGTATGATCAAAAGGGATATCCTGCTTTAATTTATCACTCCCGAACCATTGCGCCAGTTTATCCTGAAACGCGAATTGGCGGAGAGATCCTTTTTTCAGGGTAAAGCTGCCCTGGCCCTTCAAGGCCGGCTTGGCCTTGGCAGAGTGCATACCGCTTCCGGAAATATCCATTTGTCCGCTCAGAATTCCTGTCATTTTGCTTTTTAACTCGGAAATCAGTTCCGGCTTCTTGAGCTTGGCTGCTATAAAAGTATCTACTACGTCGTTTAAAAGCGGTTCCAAATTCACGTTCCGGACCTGGGTTTTAATGGTATAGCGCAGCACTTTCCCGGTAAAATCCAACTGCAGGCTGTCTTTAATACTTCCCTGATATCCCCGCAGCGTTCCCGAACTCTTAAGCCGGCGTTTATTCAAATTCATGGAAAAATCCATAGCCCCAAGCTTGACTGCTCCCAATCGCAGGCCGCCGAGCTTGGCCTCGCCATCCACCTTGAGATTAGCCGGGATTAATTTCCGGGCATCCGGCTCCGGCCGGGCCAAAACCGTCCTGGTCGCCGGAGGTTGGTCCGTATTGGCCGGGTCCGGCGGTTTGGGCATGAGAGCCAACAGGGCATCCATATCCAGCAAATCGCTTTCCAGCTTCCACTTGACAGTGGCCTTCAGCCGGCCGGGTTTTAAGGTATCCGGTTGCCGCAAATCAAATCCCCGGGCCTGGAGAGAGGCACGGAAAGATTGTCCGGCCAACCGGCCGGTTAAGGTTTTAAGCGTTATTTTATCCGGAAGTATAATCAGCGCAGCGGATAAATCCTGCAGTAATGCTTTATCTTTATAACTCGCTTCCAGGCCCGCGATCTGCAGGCGGCTGGAAAATGATAACTTTCCGGGCCCGTCTTTTACCGGGCCTTTCGCTTTAAAGTCGATTTCCGCTGTACCACCTACTTTCATTTCACGCGGCATTTTTTTCCGCACTGGCAACGGCAAGAGCTTGTTTAATACCCGGTTGAAATCGGCCTTAACTTTCCCGGAAAGGTCCAGGCTCGGCTCGGTAAGGACTTTTTCCACCTGGCCCTCAGCTCTCACCTTAACGCCCGGAAGATCCAGGATAAACTCCTCCAGGATAAATTCCTCCTGAAGGTAGTTGAAGCGCCAACTTGTTTCCACCGCCAGGGGAATGGTCTGCCCCATGCTCTGGAGCTTTACCTCCAAATTAACTTTTACCGGGGTAAGACCGGCCAGGGTTAAATTTTGGATGCTTAAATTAAAATCCTCCAGGCGCTGTTCGCTCTTTTTTGCGAGATCACGATAAATCAGGGAAGCATCCGATATTTCCACGCGGGCGATCAGCAATTCAACCGGCAGCCGGGTGGGGGTCTTGATTTTGCTTTCAGGTTTAGGCGCGGAAACGGAAGGAGGGGGAAGCATATCGGAAAAATTAAATCGGCCGTCTGCCTTTTTCTCAATCAGCAGCTGCGGCCGCTTTAACTTAACCGCCTTAATCATTACTTTTCCCGCCAGCAAGGGCAGCAAACGGTACTGGAGAGACGCAATTTCATCGGTCAAAAGCGGTTCTTGGGAAAAACCCCGGGCATTTTCGATCTTTAGATCCTTTATCTCGATCCCTCGAAAAACATTAAAGTGGATGGAACCAATGGTGACCCGGTGATGGATAGTCTCGGAAATTTTTTCTTCCGCGCGGGTTTTAATCTTTTCCCAGGGAATAAAACGCGGAACTATGACGAGCGCCAGTCCTGCCACAAGTACTATCCCCAGCGCGGAGATGTACAAAAACCGGCCGATACGGAATCGCGGTTTGGGATTATTAGTCATTTTAAAAGACTACCCTCGCTGATAATTGTCTGATCCGGCTGACCCGAAACTAATTGCGTCGTCCGGAGCGCGCGGTTTGGGCCACTTCCGGATCCGGGCTTGCCCCTTTCCCGTTGTTGTTGTTCTCCGGTTCCGGCTGCGTAATTGGCATAAGTTTTTCCCGGATTAACTTCTCAATCTCCTGCGCGGTCTCTGTGTGCTCTTTTAGAAAGGCCTTAACCGCTTCCCGGCCCTGGCCGATCCGTTGGCCTTGAAAGGAAAACCAGGCGCCGGATTTTTCCACGATTTCCTGGGCTACTCCCATATCAATCAGGTCGCCTTCTTTGGAAATGCCTTCCCCAAACATAATATCAAAAACAGCCATTCCGAAAGGAGGCGCTACCTTATTTTTCACTACCTTAACCTTCACCCGGTTCCCGACGGCTTCCTGGCCCTGTTTAATGGTTTCGATCCGCCGAATATCCAGACGCAGACTGGAATAAAACTTAAGCGCCCGCCCGCCGGGCGTGACTTCCGGATTACCAAACATTACGCCGATTTTTTCCCGGAGCTGATTAATAAAAACAATGGAAGTGGCAGCCCGGCTGCTGATCGCGGTTAATTTTCGCAGGGCCTGGGACATCAAGCGGGCCTGCAGTCCCATATGCGAATCTCCCATCTCACCTTCAATCTCAGCCCGGGGAACCAGGGCTGCAACCGAGTCAATCACAATCATATCCAGAGCCCCGGAACGAACCAGGGTCTCGGCAATATCCAGAGCCTGCTCCCCGGAATCCGGCTGAGAGATGAGCAAATTATCAATATCCACGCCGATCTTGCGGGCGTACTCCGGATCAAGGGCATGCTCGGCATCGATAAAAGCAGCGTTCCCTCCCGCTTTTTGGGTCTGCGCGACGATATGCTGAGCCAGAGTGGTCTTGCCCGATGATTCGGGACCAAAAAGTTCTATAATGCGTCCCCGCGGAATTCCGCCCACCCCGATGGCCGTATCCAGTGAGATCGAACCGGTCGAAATCGCCTTGACATCAATCACCGGGCGCTCGCTGAATTTCATTATCGTGCCCTTGCCGAACTGTTTTTCGATCTGGGAAATAGCCAATTCCAGGGCCCGGGATTTTTCATTCGCCATAATATAAGCCTCCATGTAATGAAATAGATGCCTTTCTTTCAGATCAGGGAAGAAGGAGGTAAGAAATTCTTAAAATCAAGGCATTTAATTTGAAATGGGATTTTAGCATGGGGTTTTAAGGCGTGTCAAGAAGGTTTAGGTGGTATTTAGCCGGTAACCGGCTGCTGCTTTTTTAACATTGTTATATAAATCGGTCTATGATAAAAGCTATAGTTCCGGGGACACCCCGGAATGAGGAAATCACTTATGATTAATACCCTGGCGGATAATCCCGGGCGGCAATTAAAGCTCAGAAATAAGCTGCTTTTATTCTGTTTAGTCACTCTCTCTTTCGGTTATTTATTGATAATGAACGCCTGGATAGTCGATGATGCTTACATCACTTTTCGTACCATTTATAATTCCATGAATGGTTTCGGATTGGTCTGGAACCCCGGCGAGCGGGTACAAGCTTACACCCATCCTTTATGGCTGCTTTTAGTTTCCCTGGTTTATTTTTTCACCCGCGAATTTTACTTTACCGGCATATTTTTAAGTATCGCCTGTGTTTTATTCACAGTTAATTTAATCATGTTTAAATTAACCAGGACTAATCTCAAGCCGCTCCTGGGACTGGCGCTTTTAAGTCTGTCAAAAGCTTTCATTGATTATTCAACCTCCGGGCTGGAAAACCCCTTGACTTATATATTGCTGGCAATTTTTCTTATCCTGTATTTTAACCAGCGTCATGATTTAAGACAATTATTCTATTTAAGTTTGATAACCTCCCTTGCCCTCTTGACGCGCATGGATAATTTTCTGCTTTTCGCGCTTCCCTTGATTTATGTTTTTTATCAAACCCGTAAATATAATCTTAATACCCGCGCCGGTTACATTTTAGCCGGGTTTTCCCCTTTTATTTTATGGGAGATGTTTTCCCTGTTTTATTATGGATTTCCTTTCCCTAATACGGCCTATGCCAAATTAAATACCGGGGTCGAGACTGTCACTTTAATAAAACTGGGATTTAAATACCTGGAACACTCTTGGCGCCTTGATCCGGTAACTCTGGTAGTGATTGCTTCAGGTATATTCCTGCCTCTAGCTAGAAAAAACCTTAAACCCTGCATGCTTAGTTTAGGCCTGGCTTTATATTTAATATATATAGTATTAATCGGTGGAGACTCAATGAGCGGCCGTTTTTTAGCCGCCCCCTTTTTGGCAAGTGTGATATTACTTATTAAAATCCCGTTTAATTCCCATCGATTACATCTAATCGTAATTATTTCAATTTTATTCTATGTTTTTTTCTCGCCCTTTAATCCCTGGAAAAGCCATCCTGACTATGGAAAAAACATCATGCCGATATATAATATCCACACCATTGATGACACCCGGGGCGGATATTATCAAATGACCGGTTTATTAAGAAAATCGCCCGGATCTCATTTCGGGATAAAATCAGGCGAAAATCTTAGAAGCAGCGGTGCGCGCGTCTTCGTATATCCTCTGGTGGGTTTTTTAGGGTTTTATGCCGGTCCCGGCGTATACATCATTGATGTTTTAGCTTTAGCCGATCCTTTGCTGGCGCGTTTACCGTGCGTTTCGCATGGATGGAGAATCGGGCATTTCACCCGGAAACTCCCCGAGGGGTATTTCGAAACCATTCAAGCCGGCGGCAACCGAATACAGAATGCTAATTTGAAATGTTATTATGCTAAGCTGATGAATATTACACGCGGCAGATTATTTAGTTTAGCGCGCTTGCTTGACATCGTCAAAATGAATCTGGGGTTTTATAATCACTTGATTGCTTTTGATTTTTATAAAAGCCGGATATCCACCTATCAGGAACGAATGCTTATCCGGGCCGCCTTATTATTGCTTTCCGCCCCCGGACGGGATGAGTATGCCGATTTAATCAACCAAGGCAATCATGCCGCGTTTGGAGATAATTGGAAAACCGCTTGTGAATTTTGGGAAAAAGGCAAAGCCTTAAAACCGGAGGGCGTAGAAGCCGGCGCTAATTTAGGGGTCTACTATGAAAGAAAAGAAGAATCATTTAAAGCTTTACAAGCATACCAACAAGTCGCTGATAAATTAGGCTTACCCTGGACGGAATATCACCAGCAGATAACCGAGGTTATTAATTCATCAAAAAAGAGAGATCACGCAGGCGATAAAAACCTCCCTTCAGCAACGCATTTCCGACGAAACCTGGCAACCGCCAATACCCATGATCATTACACGCAATTAGTCGCGCAAGGCAATCAAGCCGCCCGGCTGAACAATTTTGCCCAAGCTAAACAATTATGGCATGCGGCTTATAAACTCCGGCCGGACCGGCCCGAAGCCAGGGCCAACCTGGGAGTATATTATGAAAAAGCCGGCGACTTAAAACCGGCTCTAAAACATTATAAACATGCCGCCCAACGGCTCGGAAGCCCCTGGGACCAGTATTATAAACACGTTCAATCGCGTATAACCGGAGAAATCAAATAAACATCCCTGTTGTTCCTACCGCCCGGTTTATTATGCCTCTCATTGCCCTACGTAGTTCCGGAACTAAATAAGAACTAATATTTCGAAATACTCGAGTATATAGTATAATTTAATCGCTTCATGCGAAATTCATTTGAAAGGGATTTAAAAAATTATGTCGTTGAAATTAAACGCGCTCCGGAAAAGCCTGCAAAAACAGGCTGATCCGCATAAAGCCAGAATATTGCAAGGTTTTTTCAAAACCGGTCCGGGCGAATACGGCGAGAATGATATCTTCATCGGCGTGCCAGTCCCGGAATTGCGAAAACTGGCTAAAATTTTCCCTGCCCTGGAACTTAAAGACCTCCAGGTTCTGATCCAGTCCCGGATTCATGAAGAAAGACAGGTCGCACTGTTTATTCTAATCATACAATTCAATCACGGCCCCACGGCCCGGCAAAAAGCTGTCTACAGTTTTTATCTTCGCAACCTGCGTTTCATTAACAACTGGGACCTGGTTGACGCCTCGGCTGAACATATCCTTGGGGCTTATTTAGCGGATAAAGACAAAACGCTGTTAAACCGGCTGGCGCATTCCCGGAACTTCTGGAAAAGACGTATCGCCATCCTCTCGACTTTCCATTATATTAAAAAAGGGGAATTCGACGAGACGCTTAAAATAGCCAGGTTACTTTTGCATGACAGCGAAGATTTAATTCACAAGGCAGTAGGCTGGCTGCTGCGCGAAATCGGCAAGCGGAATCTTAAAGCTGGGGAAGACTTTCTCAGGCAACATTATAAAACCATGCCCCGAACCATGCTGCGTTATGCCATTGAACGCTTTCCCGAACCCAAACGCCGGGCATATTTGAAGGGATAGATGTTTAATTATTTTGGCGTCGCGTTCCTTTTCTTTTTATCCAGCAAGCCCTTAACCTGGGCCGCATAATCAGTCCAGGGCGGGCCCAGTTTATCAGCCACAAATTTATAATCCTTCAGCGCCTGTTCAAAATTACCGGTATGCTCGCGCAAAACCCCCAGGTTGGCCCGGGCCTCCGGCCGTTCGGGTTCCAACGCCGCTGCGCGGAGCCATAAACTTCCGGCCTCCTCCCAGTTGTTCTGCCAGGCGTTCCGGATGCCGTTTTTCACCAAACGGGAATATTCGTCCCGGCCGGCCGCGTCAATCAGCCGGCGCCGGCGTGTAATGGTTCGGGTTAGCAGGTCCTTTACTAAACGCCGCGCTGCCGGCCCTAGCAATTGGTTGATTAATTCATGCTCCGGCTTCCAATTCCCTTTGCGAATACCGCCTTCCTCCTCCACGGACAGGAAGTTTCTGCGTATTTGGATGCTGTTTTCCCATAAAACCGCACTGTCTTTGGTTCTAACCAGCCGGGCTCCGGCCTGTATCATCACGGTTCGCGTGATTTTCCTGCGCCAAAAATCTTTATAAACCGGGATGATTTTCACAACCACACGCGTATTCCCATTAGCATCAATAATTTTTCTGGTCCGGCGTTCTTCCCCGACTTTGCGCCTAAAGGTTTCGGACTTAACATCTTTATGGAGACGTATTCCGGTAAGATCTCCAAAGAGCAGCGCATCGGTCTGCAGTTCTTCTCCGATTTGAAATATTACTCTTGATTTTTGAAAATGGCTGGGGACTAAACGCCGCGCTCTCAGTATTGGCCGGGATACTGCAGGAAGAATAATCCGGTACTGATCTTGTTGGCTAAAAACCCGGCTTACCAGATCGGCAAATTTCTGGCCGTAAATTTTACGGCCCAGAGGCACGGCGAAGTCCAGTATGGCCAGGCTTTGCACCCGGGGCAATACCACCCGGCTCTCGCCCTGCACGGTAAATTCAACTACACGCGTAAGCGAGGCGCATCCGGGCAGACCGGGAACAGCAAGCAGCATTAAAATTAGTGATTTTCGGCTCCATGGAAGTCCGGTTAAAAGCTTAATTAACTGCACTGATAAATTACTACCTTATTCTTGAGCTGGACAGGATTTTTGTAACATATTAGCCATACGTTATAACCAAATATTAACTCTGTATTCCTAGACTGTGTCGCAACTCTGTTTTTGAGCAATTTCATTAAGTTTGTCATTTCGAGGCGTAGCCGAGAAATCTCCAAACGTCCTTTTAAATTAAGCGTTTTCGTGGAGATTCCTCACTACGTTCGGAATGACAAAGTAACACAAATGCTTCTGAAAAACTATTATGACACAGCCTGTTCCGCCGGGGTGACGCCCTAGTTGTCATTCCGGCATGATTTTAGCCGGAATCCAGGGAATAATTAAAACCGAATGGCTAATATATTACGGGTTTTTTCATCAATCCCTACCCCAGTAGCAGCTTACCTCGTGAGCAAAATTTTCCCAACAATTTTTTCTTTGCCGGGGCTGGTAATAATATACATATATATCCCGGTTGCTACTTCCTCTCCCTGCTTATTCTGCCCATCCCAGGTTTCCCGGGATGCCGCGGCATCCCATTGTCTGATCAATTCTCCGGAAAGCGTGAAAATCCGGATATTCGCATCCAATGGAAGATTCTCAAATTTCAAAACCTGGCCCACCGCGGTCCGGGGATTAAACGGGTTCGGAAATACGCGAATAGCCTCCGGCGCAGACGGCAGGGTTGGGGTGGCAGTGGGGGTAGGCGTTGAAGAGAACGTAGGCGTAGCCCATATCCAGGCAGTGCCGGTGGGAGTAGGCGAAAAAGCCGGCGTCAGGGTTGCGGTCACAGAGGGGGTAAATACCGGCGAGACGGTAATGGTCAGGGTGAATGTCATGGTAGGTGTATTAGTCGGGGTTATGGTAGGCGTAGCGCTGTTTAAAGGTGTGGCCGAACCGGTCGGGGTCGGCGTATAAGTCACTGAAACCGTGGGCGTGGGCGAGATAGTCAAGGTCAGGGTAATCGTCCGGCTGGCTGTGGGCGTTGTGGTCAAACTCGGTGTCCCGGTCGAGGTAACAGTAAGCGTGACAGTGGCGGTATATGAGGCTGTCGGACTCTTGGTACAAGTCAATGTGGCAGTGGGGGTAGCCGTAAAACTCGGCGTTCCGGTAAGCGTGGGCGTAGGCGTAAAAGTCATGGTCACGGTCGGGGTGGCCGTAGAACTCGGTGTTCCGGTAAACGTAGGCGTAGGTGTAAAAGTCATGGTCACGGTCGGGGTGGCCGTAGAACTCGGCGTTCCGGTAAGCGTGGACGTAGGTGTAGAAGTCATGGTCGCGGTCGGGGTGACCGTATAAGTTGACGTGGGCGTATTTGTGGGCGTCATGGTCAAAGTAAGCGTAGGCGAGAAATGCGGAGTATTAGTAGAAGTCGGTGAAATTGTTGATGTCATGGTGCTGGTCAAGGTCGCGGTCATTGTCATGGTCGGCGTAAAAGTCAAGGTCCCGGTCGTACTCGGCGTAATCGTGGGGGTTCCGGTGAAAGTCGCGGTACTGGTCAGAGTATAAGTCAAAGTCGCTGTGGAAGTAAAAGTGGGCGTCCCGGTTGGGCTTGGGCTGGGCGTCGGGGTAAAGCTTATAGTCGGGCTAGGCGTTACCGTAGATGTAGGCGTGAAGCTAGAGGTACCGGTCAAGGTCGGGCTGGGCGTAGCTGTAAAAGTTATGGTCGGTGTGGAAGTCGGGGTTGGCGTGACGGTCGCAGTATATGTTCCGGTAGCAGTGGTAGTATAAGTCGGCGTGCATGTATTGGTAGGCGTAGGGGTAAAGCTCGGCGTCACGGTGGAAGTAGCAGTATACGTAGCCGTACACGTAGGCGTGGCGGTCGGTGTAGAAGTTCCGGTATAAGTCGGCGTGCAAGTATACGTAGGCGTAGGGGTAAAGCTCGGCGTCACGGTGGAAGTGGCAGTATAGGTAGCCGTAAACGTAGGCGTGGCGATCGGCGTAGGCGTTCCGGTATGGGTCAGCGTGCCGGTTGCGGTCGGCGTCGGGGTAAAGCTCGGCGTCACGGTGGAAGTAGCTGTACACGTAGCCGTAAACGTAGGCGTGGCGCTCGGCGTAGGCGTTCCGGTATGGGTCGGTGTGCCGGTCGCGGTCGGAGTAATGGTCACGGTCGGAGTATAAACCACTGCCGTAGTGTGAAGGTTGTTGGAATATTCAGTAAATTCCGTCATCCCGCTTGTATATTCCACGTGCGCCTGGTTATCCCACCCAACGGCGGACTGTAACAGAAAGGTCACGGTCACGCTGCCGGAGTCCCCGATATCCAGGTTTCCCAGGTCCCAGGTTACCACGCCGCCGCCCGGAATGCCTCCGCCGGTGCATGAAATGTAGGTCGCATTAGCCGGATAAGGATCTGTCAGGATTACGTCATAGGCAATACCGGAAACATTCTGATAAGAAATCGTATAGGTGATCTGTTCGCCTACTTCCGCTTCCCCTGGGCCGGTTTTGGTTAAATACATCTTGGGAACCACTTCATAAGCAGCCGGCGATTCAAAGAGCGAATTGTAGTAATAGCGCAGCATGGGCGCGCTGGTACTGGTGCTGTAAGGCAGAGCAGGATTCGATTCATGGCCGGTCAAATAAGAAACCTTGCCCGCCGTCCTAATGCCTTTATAATGACCGTTCATGAATAAAAGCGGAAATTCGTAATCAGGATCACCATCCAGGCTGAGCCGGTCGACGACAATAATGGAGGATTCGCCGCCGTAAAATATACTTCCATCCGCCAGCCCGAAAGCGGCCAGATGCGAGGAATCCAAAGTGGTCCAGTCCCCTACTGCCTGGCCGGCCGGCGCATCCGCCAGTTCATTGATAAAACTTAATGGCTGGGTAGCGGTATGCCGGAATCCATTGGTAGTAAGCCAATGCCCGTGCCCGCCGTAGATCCAATCCGCGCGCGCGAGCGGAGTCGTGGATATAATATCATTTTCCAAAGCTTCCACTGCAATGCATTGCGCGTATATATGGGCGCTGCCATAGGTCAGATAGGTGTCCATTTCCGCCACGGTCTCAATGGCATTGTCCGTGGCCACGGAGTCTAGTAGGCCCTCCTCCGGTCCCAGTTCCCCGCCGCCGCCGTATTGGCCGATGGGATAAGCGCTCCAATGATAGGTTACGATTGCGCCGTAGGCCGGCAAACCGTCGGCTTCCAGGAAAAGGGCTCCGTCATGGTGATTAGTGGTAGTGGGTCCGGCAATCTCATCCTCATCCAGCACATCGGGTGAAGAATTCGGCCAGTTGCCGCCTTGGGAATCCCGTATTCCGGCCGGACCCATATATTTGGTCCGGAACATACTGGGCGCTCCCTTGGGATCGCTGTTGTGATAATAAGCGATCTTGGGGGCTGCCAAAAGTTTGCGGAAAATCGGGGCTACCAGTGATTGCCCGGCATCTGTATATTGATGGACATTTACAATATTTACCTGGCTCTCGTTCCAGGCCGTAATAATTGCCATGGCGGCCGTGGAATTGGAATGAGCAATAATAAAGGGGCCGCCATTGTAAGCCGCACTATTATATATCTCGCTGGTACGAACACACTGGGTCTGCGAGGCGATAAAGTCGGTTTCTTCATAAGCCTTATAGGATTTTATTGACCAATGGACGGGAATACCGTTTTTAAGCAGGTCATAAACCAGCCCATAGGCGCGCCACATCCCGTAGTCCTGGTTGGTGCGGCCGGAGTTGATATCCATGGGAATAATCAAGGTCCCAGCCTCAAAAGTATGATCTGCATTGGGCGTGGCCGTGGGGCTGCAGGTCCAGGTCGCGGTCAGGGTAACAGTCGCGGTCGGCGTAGCTGTTACTATGGGTGAAGCGGTCAAAGTACAGGTATGGGTAGGTGTCGGCGTTACACTGGCAGTAGCCGTAGGGGTGGGAGTTATGGTCACAGTACAGGTTCCCGTAGCGGTTGGCGTTACAGTTGAAGTCATGGTAGGAGTTGGACTATTGGTCGCAGTATTGGTTGCCGTTGCGGTAGTGGTCGCGGTCGGGGTACTGGTCGCGGTCGCAGTACTGGTCGCAGTTACGGTCGGAGTTACGCTGAAAGTCGGCGTAAAGCTGGGGGTTGCGGACGGGGTATGCGTAGCCGTAGGAGTAGCGGTCGGTGTAATGGTCACAGTATAGGTCGGCGTGCCGGTGAAAGTCGGCGTAAAAGTTGGGGTGTCAGTCGGTGTGGCCGTGCTGGTAGAGGTCGGCGTAAAAGTCGGGGTGCCAGTCGGTGTGGCTGTGCTGGTAAAGGTCGGCGTAAAAGTCGGGGTGTCAGTCGGTGTGGCCGTGCTGGTAAAGGTCGGCGTAAAAGTCGGGGTGTCAGTCGGTGTGGCCGTGCTGGTAGGGGTAGGTGTCACAGTAGGCGAAATGGTGGAAGTTGGAGTAATTGTTAATGTGTGAATAACATTGGTCGATGTGGGAGATATAGTCGAGGTAACAGTAATGCTAGGAGTAGCTGTATACGTCGGTGTAATGGTGGGTGTGGAAGTTACCGTGGGAGTGGCGGAATAGGTCGGTGTACTGGTAGAGGTTATCGTAGAGGTCGAAGTGCACGTAGGCGTAAAGGTCGCGGTCGGAGTCGCGGTCGGAGTCGCGGTCGGAGTCGCGGTCGGGGTCGCGGTTGGGGTCGCGGTCGGGGTCGCGGTCGGGGTCGCGGTTGGGGTCGCGGTCGGAGTCGCGGTCGGAGTCGCGGTTGGGGTCGTGGTCGGGGTCGCGGTCGGGGTCGCGGTCGCGGTCGCGGTTGGGGTCGCGGTCGGGGTCGCGGTCGGGGTAAAGGTAAAAGTACTGGTAACCGTCGGAGTAGACGTCAAGGTGGGAGTGGAGGTTAAAGTAGGTGTTGTGCTTGCGGTTATGGTAGGCGTACCGGTTAAAGTCACACTGGGCGTAGCTGTAGGGGTCGGGGTCATTGTCAAGGTCATAGTGGGAGTGGCAGTCAAGGTCGGGGTAATGGTCGGTGTCGGCGTACTGGTAAAAGTCGGGGTAAATGTCGGGGTAGGCGTGGGAGGAAGCCAGTATTCCAGATTAATCTGTGAAATCCGGGGAGAAAGATTGGTATTAGTCGTGGTTAATTCCGCTTTCCATTTCAGCCTGGTTCCTTCATAGCCGCTGTCGAAGATCGTGGCCACACCCGGAGTAGCCTGGATCCAGTAAGTATGCGGATCCGCCAACTGTCCATTGACAGTGATCCAATAATCCACATCGGTCCCGGTAGGAATAGTATCTATCGCGGTCAAGGTAACAGAGTAAAAAAACTCGGTTGAGCTGGCTACAATGGTTGATTGCGCCCATTTCGGCTGCTCGTAAATTGGTCCATACCGGTTAATGCGGGCTTCCCCGCCGCCCAGCAGCCAGTATTCCCCGCTCCATTCCAGGGAGTTAATGGAGGAGGTGCCAAAATATATCAGTTCATCGGACATATCTACGGCCGTGGTACCCCAATCCCAGTCGTATTTATTGAGTTTCGCATTGGCCCCTCCGATCAACCAATACTGGTCCAGATCGCTGTAAGCTAAAGTCTTAACAGTATCGCTGGCAAAGCCGGTCAGGGTTATCCATTCCCAATACAAAAAATTCAAATGATAAACTCTCACTCGCTGCGGCGAGGTCACGCCGCCTACCATGAAACGGTGGTTACCCGAGACATTCGCATATCCGATAGCATTGATATCTGTAAATCCGGAGGCAAGGCCGGTGAAACTGGTTCCATTGTATCTTGCCAGTTTTCCGGCACCTCCCCCGATCATCCAGATGCCGCCCCCGGAGCTTATCGCCTGCACCGCGTCCGTCGCTTCAAATACCCCGGAGAGATCAAGATTTGTAAAACTGCTTCCATTATAACTTTTCAACTGCCGGCCAGTGCCGCCGATCAGCCACTCAGTCCCGTTCCAATGAATCGCCCTTACACTTCCCGCAAATCCCAAGGCCGTGGTCAAGTCGGTTGCAGAAGTTCCATTGTAGCTTACCAGTTTGGCCGAACTCCCGCCGATCAGCCAGTAATTCTCATTTCCATCCAGAGCCAGGACATTTTCCCCGCTCCAGTCCGCATCCACCAGGGCATCGCTTATATCCTCAAATAAAACCCCATTGTAGCGGTTCAAGCTTTCATTGTTTCCGCCCAATAATAGCAGGCCGTTGCTGTCCGCACCGATCGCATTGATCTCCTCAATCCCAAAATCCTTTATCTGCCCGGACAGGTCCGTATAGGTAGTAGAAGCGGCATCACCAGTATGGCGGTTTAAACAGGCCTGGCCGCCTCCCAAGAGCCACTCACTGCTCCCCCACTCCAAGGCATAAATCGGATTACTGCTCCCAAAACCAGCCAAATCACCGGATTGTTCCCTCCAGTTACTCCCGTCCCAGGAATAAACCACAGCGGCTTGACCTGTTCCGTTTCCGCCGATTAACCAGTAATTCTGATCTCCATTATAATCCAGCGCGAAAATATTAACCATTGAGGATACATTGCCTGATAAATTCGTGAATGTACTTCCATCGTACTTCATCAGTTTTCCGCCGCTGCCCCCGATCAGCCATTGGCTGCCATCCCATCCGATGGTACGTACGATGTTCGTTCCAAAGGCCGAGCTCTGCAATTCGGAACTCAAATCCGTAAATGTGCCTGATTCGTATTTGCACAGGTGGCCGCCGTCGCCGCCAATCAGCCAGTAGGTACCATTAAATCCTATGGCATAGGCGTTTGTCGTGCTCAGAAAATATCCGGTCGAACCTGCCAGGCTGGTAAAGGTCCCGTCGTACTTGTTCAGCCGCCCGTTGTCCCCGGCGATCAGCCAGAAATTCTCAGAAGCTCCGCCGCCGTATCGCAAGGCATTGATATTCTGGCTGACCCAGCTTGCCAGATTTCCGGATTGATCGGTAAAGCTGCTGCCATTGTAGAAATTAAGCTTCTTGCCCTCACCTCCGAGCAGCCAGAGATTGTTATTATACCAGATGGAACGGATAGCACTATTGCCAAAGGATTGAAGATCAGGCGAGAGATTGGTCCAGGCAGAACCGTTGTAGCTGTTTATCTTCGCGCCTTTTCCACCGACCAGCCAAATACTTCCATTATTATGGATAGCGCGTATTTCGCCTCCCCAATTAACCAGACCGCCGGGCTGGCTGAAGACATGGGAAGCATGAAGATAAACCTGCCCCAGTGAGGTATCCCAATTTGCAGTGGTCTCACCGCTGTCCTTATAAACATCTGTGTTGAAAGTCTCTACAAAATTAGCGGCATAGACGCTGGAGGAAAGTGTGAGGGAGGTTAAAAATATCAATAAAATGTTACACTGGTATATCTTTTTTATTTTAAGAAATCGTATCAGCACTTTAACACTCCCTTTAAGAGATATTGCGCTGAAAAACATATTTATAGCTAGACTTTTGCAAATTTATATTTTTGCAGTATTTCTTTGTCACATTCCGGCATGCTTGAAGCCCTGGACTAAACCATCCCCTGGACTAAACCATCCAGGACAGGCAGGAATCCAGAAATTGGCTTTTTTAAAAGCTTTTTGTGGACCCCGGCTTTCGCCGGCTGACGAATAAAACAATAAAACTTTAAAAATCACAAAAAATTGTGAAATTTGTATGAGTTGAGTTATATTTTTATTGTTAAGTATCTAAGTATTATTATATTTTATATAATATACACTGTCAACTTATTTGTCACAACAACAAAATATATTTGCTGTTATTGACAATACATGATGAACGCCTGGGCCGGCATATGGAGCAGTCCCTACTGTGTTTTTATCCTCCGGGCCAGTGCCAAACTGATCCCTGGCAAGGCGGATATTTCTTTTTCCGATGCTTCCAGAACAGCCTCTACACTGCCAAATTTCCGCAACAACAGGCTGCGCCGGGCCGGACCCAGCCCAATCACTCTATCCAGACTTGAGCTATGCATCCGGCGGCTTCTCAGTTTGCGATGATAGGTTAAGGCAAAGCGATGGGCCTCGTCCCTGAGCTGGATTAAAATTTTTAAGGCCGGACTGGCCCGTGGCAAGCATAATGGTTCTGCTTTTTCGGGTAGATATATTTTTTCCTCTTTTTTTGCCAAGCCGACTATAGCCAGATGTTCAAGTTCCAGTTCTCTCAATACAGCCCGGCCGGCGGAAACCTGACCTGCTCCGCCATCCACCACGATAAGATCAGGCCTTGGTTCATGAGCGGAGGATACGCGCCGCAGCCGGCGGAAAAGAACCTCCTGCAACATGGCAAAATCATCGGCTCCCTTGACAGTCCTGATCCGGTAATGCCGGTAAGCGGATTTATCCGGCTTGCCATTTACGAAAACCACCCGGGAGCCTACAGCATCCTGCCCCGAAATATTTGAAATATCATAGCCCTCCAGACGCCTGGGCAGGCCGGAAATATCCAGACTATATGCCAGGTCCTTCAGCAGCTTGGGTTCTGCTTCCTCCCCGTCGTTGGTATTATCCTCTGAACTCTGTTTTAAATATAGCCAGGCATTGGCCTCCGCCATTTTCAACAGCTTGGCTTCCTCCGCATTTTCGGGCAAACGCAGCGCCACTGGTCCCTGGCGCCGGGTTTTCAGCCATTTTTGGATCACGCTTTTATCCTGCGGATAGACGGTTAAAATCACTTCCGGCGGAATCGAGACCGGCCGGGAATAATACTGGACAATAATCCGCGAGAGAATTTCCGCGGTTGGATGGGAACCCACGTGCTGAAGATAATAATGCCGGCGGCCTTCTAAATTTCCGGCACGAACATTAAATAATTCCACCGTGGCGGAACCCCGGGCTCTGGCCAGCCCCAGTATATCCCGGTCTTCCCGGCCGGGCGAACTTACCACCGGCTGGGCCCGTACTTTTTGGATGGTATCCAATTGGTCGCGAAGCAAGGCCGCCTGCTCAAATCGCCTCTCATCCGAAGCTTTTTGCATGGCACGCCGAATACCACTTGAGATGGAATCCGTCCCGCCTTCCAGAAAATCCACAACATCTTTTACGCGCCGGGCATAAACCTTGGGCTGAACCCCGGCTGCACAAATACCATCGCATTGCCCCATTTGCAGGTAGAGGCACGGCCGCTTTCGGCGGGAATAATCTTTTATACGGGTTTGACATAACCGGAGCCGGAAATGCCGTGAAATAAACCGTGCCGTATCCTTGAGCGAGGCCGTGGGAAACGGCCCAAAATAACGCGCCTCATCAATAAAAGGCTTGCGGGTAACCATCAGCCTCGGAAATTCCTCCTGCACTGTGAGCTTTAGATAAGGATAGCTCTTGTCATCCCGCAATAATATATTATAGCGTGGACTATGCTTTTTAATCAGGTTGTTTTCCAGTACTAAAGCCTCGACTTCGGAGGAAGTGGCCAGGTACTCCAGGCTCTTGATCCGGGAAACCAGGGCCCGGGTTTTAGGGTCCAACCGGTTGGAAGTGCGGAAATACGAGACCAGACGTTTACTCAGGGATACGGCTTTCCCGATATAAATAATTTTTCCTTGCTGGTCCCGCATTAAATAAACACCGGGAAGGTCGGGAGGAGAGAGGCGGCGAAGATCCTCGAGCTTCATGTTTTCTTAGCTCTCCCGGCCCAGCCGGCGAGCGACCCGTTTTTCCACTTGGCGTGGAACACGGCGCATTTTTCTTTTTCGGGATCTTCGCTCAGACGGGGAAGGCAGAAAAGCCCGGCCGGGATTCAAATTCCTCAGGTCAGCAATTTGATCACGCAATTCAGCCGCCTGTTCGAAGTCCAATTGCAAAGCGGTTTTTCTCATCTCGGCTTCTAAGGCCACTATCCTCCTGGGAATCTCCTCGGGCATGAGATACTCCCCGGATACTTCCCGGGCCGAAGGAACGGTAAAATAATCCATCTCGCTGACCGTGCCCAGGATCGTCCGGATATTTTTACGTATTCCTTCAGGCGTGATGTTATGCTGCCGGTTATACGCCAATTGTTTTTCCCGGCGGCGGTTGGTCTCGGAAACAGCCCGGCTTATGGATCGGGTTATAGTATCAGCATACAATATTACCTCGCCCCCCACATGCCGGGCTGCCCGGCCGATGGTTTGAATCAAAGCTGTGGCAGATCTTAAAAAACCCTCCTTGTCCGCATCCAGAATAGCAACCAGCGAAACCTCCGGAATATCCAGGCCTTCCCGCAGCAAATTAATGCCTATCAGGCAGTCAAACTCCCCGGCCCGCAGATCACGAATAATCTTGACTCGCTCCAGAGTTTCTATCCCCGAATGGAGATAACCGACCTTCACTTCCATTTGCGCCAGATAACCGGTCAAGTCTTCGGCCATACGCTTGGTCAGCGTGGTTACCAGTGTCCGCTCTTGCTTGAGCGTCCGCTTCCGGATCTCGCCTAATAAATGATCAACCTGACCGGCTGCCGGGTTCACGGTTATTGCGGGATCAATGAGTCCGGTGGGACGGATAATCTGCTCCACCACGCATGAGCCGCTGCGCTTTAATTCATACTCCGACGGGGTCGCCGAAACAAAGAGCATTTGCCTTACCCGCTGCTCGAACTCCTCAAAATAGAGGGGCCGGTTGTCATAAGCCGAAGGCAGGCGAAAACCGTTTTCCACCAGGGCTTTTTTACGGGAACGGTCGCCGCTGTGCATGGCGCGCAATTGGGGCAGGGTTACATGGGATTCGTCAATCACCACCAGTGAGTCCGGGGGGAAATAATCCAGCAGCGTAAAGGGCGGCGCTCCCGGCAGGCGTCCGTCCAGATGCCGTGAATAATTTTCTATTCCCTGGCAATAACCCAGCTCCCGGATCATTTCCAGGTCGAATTCCGTGCGCCGCTTGAGACGCTCAGCCTCCAGGATTTTTCCGGCTTTTTCCAATTCCGGCACCTGCTGTTTCATCTCCGCCCGGATGGACTTGACAGCCTGTTCAATCCGGTCACCGGGCATAACGTAGTGGCGCGCAGGATAGATTTTCAGACTTTGCAACCTCTGCTTGGTCTCCCCGCTCAGGGGATCGATGCGGCTGATTGTTTCCAGAGTATTGCCGAAGAAATCCAGGCGAAAGGCGTTTTCATCATAGGCCGGGAAAATCTCCACTACGTCGCCCTTGACCCGGAAGCGGCCCCGGAAAAAATCCAGATCGCCCCGGAGATATTGCATTTCCACCAGACGGCGAAGAAAATTTTCCCGGGCCAGGGTTTGTCCGGTTTCCAGATGCAGATACATTTTGCGGTAGATCTCCGGCGAACCGATCCCGAAAATGCAGGAGACCGAGGCCACTACTATGGTGTCCCGGCATTCCATCAAGGCATGGGTGGTTTCCAAACGCAGACGGTCCAGTTCTTCATTAATCGAGGCATCTTTTTCTATATAGGTATCGGATCCGGCCAGGTAGGCCTCCGGCTGGTAATAATCATAGTAGGAGACAAAATAACGTACCGCGTTTTCGGGGAAAAATTCCTTGAATTCCCCGTAAAGCTGGGCCGCCAGGGTTTTATTATGGGAGATAACCAGGGTGGGACGCTGCAGGCGCTCTATAACATTAGCAATGGTAAACGTTTTACCCGACCCGGTAACCCCTAATAAGGTAAGGGCCGGTGATCCGTTCTGCAGGTAGCAAGAGAGAGCGTCTATGGCATGAGGCTGATCACCGCTGGGCCGATACTCGGATTTCAGCTGGAATGACATGCCAATAGATTCAGTTCACAAATTTTTCTTAGCGTAAATCTGCTTTAGCAGTCCGCGTACATCCACATTTTGGGAATCCAGCTCCAATATGCGTTGACAAAGCTGCATGGCCTCGACCAGCAGATTTTGGTTGATATACATAGCGGCCTGGGTCATAATCTCATTCAATTCCCGCTCCTTTTTACTTTCAGCCTGTGTCTGCTGGGACGCGGATTTTTTCCCGGCCTCCGGCATCTTCCTCTTTTGCGTCTTATCCCGGTTCCGCTTATGCTTAACGGCATGCCGCAGCTGTTCCTCGGCCTTGATCTTTAGTTTTTCCATTTTCTCCTTGGATTTATTCGATTCGCCGGCCGGCGGCAATGACGGGCCGGCCTTGGCCAACTGTTTGGCCCGCTCGATACTTTTTTGGCTTTCAGAATTTATCCGCGTCCAAACCGTGGCGGCCTTATCATGCCGGCTAATCTTGTGATACAAGTCGTGCAATTTCCGGCGGGCCTCGGCGTCTTGAGGTTGCAGACGGAGAATAGTAATATAGGTTTCTACGGCCTCATCCCAGGCTTGACGTTCTTCATACCGCGCGGCCAGAAGATAGAGGTTTTTCACCACTTCGGCGTTCTTCTCCATTCCCTCTGCATCTTTGCCGGAAGCCTCCCCGGTTGGCTGGAAAACATCCCCAGGTGCCGGGGTGGCTTTTGAACGCCGGGCCTGCTGCTCCACCCTCCGGGTCTCAATCTCGGCCATTTTATCCGCTACCAGAGAATGGCCGGGCACTTTTTCTGCCAGGCGTTCACATATTTCAGCAGCATTTTTCAAAGATCCGCGAAGTATGAATTCATCCACTTCCACCAAACGGACGCGGATCACTTCCTCAATTTTAATTTTTGTTTCCTTACGTTCCGGCTCCAGCTTTAAAATATGCTGCAAGGTTTGCAACGCCTTATCCAAACTGTTCGTTGCGCGCAGCAGATTGACGGCTTTCATGAATTCATTAATGGCCGGTTCTTTTTTTTCCTGGTGGATATAAATCTGAGCTATCATATTGTGGATAAGAAAATCCATGGGATCCAGGTCCACAAGTTTTTTATACTCCTCCAGCGCACGTTCCCATTTCTCGCTCTGGTAATAATTATAAGCAACTTTAAGGATAATCCGTTTTTTTTCCTGTTCACCCATAGTTTTATCCCGTAGTTAATTTCCTCAAATTCAGGGGCAGATTATACCCGCCGGCTTCCGGGTTGGCAAGCTGAAACTGGAAAGGCCGGTGGGACCGGCCCTAAATTTAATTTGGACAAAAATAATTCTAAGTGTTAATATACGTTTTAAATATTTAAAAATCTGGAGAGCAATATGCATCTTTTAGATATCATAATCATAGTCTGTCTAGCCTTGGGATTTCTACTGGGCTGGAAACTCCGGGCCATCCATCTGGCGGGAATGGGTCTATCCCTTATTGCCGGCATATTAATAGCCAACCATTACTATCCCCAACTGATGGACTCCTTCCGGCAGTTTCCCTTGCCGGTCAGCCGAATTTTATCATGGCTGGTACTTTTTCTCGTTACAGCCGTCACGATTTCCATTTTGGGCGGACTAATTTCCAAGGCTTTCGAAGTCATACGGCTTAAATGGCTCGATCATCTCCTGGGCGCCGCATTAGGCGTCGGCTTTATCCTCGGACTACTGATAATCGGGCTTACCACCCTGGAACATTTGTCGCGAATTTACCGTTGGCGGATCGTCCAGCATTCCACTTTGTCCGCCCCCCTGTTGAAAGCCACCCGTCCCTTGACCCGGCAATGTCTGGCCGCCTTCCCGAAACTCAGACGGGTTTTAAAGTAAGGGCGGAGACACGACCCGGCCCTGCGGTTGGGCGGACATGGAAGTCCGCCCCTACGAAAAAATAAAAATCCTATGCATTGGTAGGGGCGGGCCTCCGTGCCCGCCCTTTATATTAGAATTAGAATTGCTCCAGAAACCTCAAATCATTCTCGAAAAAATATCGTATATTGTCGATACCGTACTTGAGCATGGCTATGCGTTCCACCCCCATCCCAAAGGCAAAACCCGTGTAGGCCTCGGGATCAATGCGGCCCGCCCGCAGAACCCCGGGATGCACCATCCCGGCTCCCAAAATCTCCATCCATCCGGTTCCCTTGCATAAAGAGCAGCCCCGGCCGGCGCATTTTACGCAGGTCATATCGACTTCTGCCGAAGGCTCGGTAAAGGGGAAAAAACTCGGCCGGAAACGCAACCGGGCCTTTTCTCCGAAGATACGGTGTATAAATAAAGCCAACACCTCTTTTAATTCCGCAAAAGAGACCTCCCGGTCCACCAGCAATCCTTCCACCTGGTGAAACATAGCAGAATGAGTTGCGTCATCGTCCACCCGGTAGGTCTTGCCGGGCATAATCGCACGGATGGGAGGAGACTGTTCTTCCATTAAGCGCATTTGCACGGGAGAGGTATGAGTCCGCAAGAGAATTTTATCCGAAATAAAAAAAGTATCGTGCATATCCCGCGCCGGATGCTCGGTCGGGAAATTCATGGATTCAAAATTATAGTAATCCGTCTCCACTTCCGGGCCTTCCACCACGGCAAATCCCATGGCCGTAAATATTTCCTCGATTTCCCGCAGTGTGCGATTCAAAATGTGCAACCGCCCCATTTCCGGGGGCCGTCCGGGCAGCGTAGGATCTATGCTCCCTTCCTGATCTGAGGCCCAACCGCTATTTTTTAACTTAATCACCCGTTCCTCAATCAATTGCAACAATTGATGCTTGACCTCATTGGCCGCCTGGCCGGCGGCTGCCCGTTTTTCGGATGGCAGATCTTTAAGACCATGAAGCAAGGCGGTTAGGCGGCCTTTCCGTCCCAGGATTTGAACCCGGATTTCTTCCAGAGCTTTGAGATTAGAAATCTTCTGCACCGCCTCACGGCTCTCACGGTAAATCGCTTCCAACCGATCCTTCACTCTCTAACCTCCCGTTTCCTGGCATTCACAAGGCGTCGCTGACGCAGCGCTTCGTAAACCATAATGCTCCCGGCCACGGCGACATTCAAGGATTCCATCCCGCCGGGCATGGGTATCTGCACTGCTTGCCCACAGGCCTGGATTATTTCCGGCCCCAGACCTCCCCCCTCTCCGCCCAGAACCAGCAGGGTCGATCCGGTCCAGTCAGAAGCAGTATAAGGTCTTCCACCTTTCGGAACCGCAGCCAAAGTCTGAATACCCAACCTTTTGCATTGGGCCAGCACTGCGGCCGGGTCCGCGTCTTCTATAACCGGCAGTTTAAATATTGACCCGGCCGAGGCGCGTAAAGTTTTCGGCGATGAAAGTTCAACACAATTACAACTCAGCCACATACCGGTTCCCCCGGCCGCCGCCAAGGTCCTCACTAAAGTCCCAAGGTTTCCCGGATCTTGCAGCCCGACACCCAGTACGCCTATAAACTCCATATGGCCGGCCTTTTGCCATATTTCTTCTTCCCGCCATACGGGACGCGGCACCACGGCTAAAATCCCCCCGGGCTGCTCGGTTACGGAAAGCCATGTCATCTGTTTAAGTGATGCAATAGAAGTGGAAATACCGGCGGCCGCCAGGCTATGAATCAAATCCGGTCTCCGGGTCCAAAAATCCGAGGTCCCGATTACTGCCTCTATGGGGCGGCCTTCGTGCAGCGCTTCTTCCAACAGCCGTTCACTCTCCAGCAGCGTAAACCCGGCGGTCAGCCGTTCCTGCTTGGAGTGCAAAGCCCGGATTTTTCCACATCCGCGCTTGGAAAGAGGAAGCAAGGAGGACAGAAAATTAACCCTTGTATTAGGCGGCCAAAGCCTGCTTGGCTAGGGCGGCAATCTCGGTGAAAACCGGATCGTCGTTAAAGGCAAACTCGGCCAAAATTTTGCGGTCAATATTTATATTGGCTATCTTTAATCCCCTGATAAACTGGGAGTAGGAAAGCCCGTTTTGACGGGAAGCGGCATTAATGCGGGCAATCCAAAGTCCGCGAAAATCCCTTTTCCGGGTGCGGCGGTCACGCGTAGCGTATTTAAGGCTGTGGCGCACCTGCTCATTGGCCATCTGAAACTGGTTCTTCTTGGCGCCCCAGTATCCTTTGGCGCGATCAAAAACTTTCTTTTTACGGGCGCGGGTTGTCACGCCCCCTTTAACTCTCGGCATAACTCAACATCCTCCTTGCAGTTTCTTTAAACCCTATCATTTACCGAACGTAATATATTAGCCCTTAGCTTTCCCGCAGGTGAATATTTCCTGCTTTTTTTCAGTGCCACCCACGGGGCTGTAGGGGCGACGCAAGCGTCGCCCCTACAGCTGCCGATGAAGCCATAACGGATAGCTAATATATTACTACAAAATGCGTGAAGTCCGCTAAAACCGGGCTTTCCGTAATCAGTACTAACTATATGGCATTACGCTTTTTATATTTTTGGCTACTTGACCTTTAATCTCAATATTATTGCGCATTTGCCGTTTGCTTTTTGGATCCTTATCACTCAGCAAATGCCGGCGTCCGGTGGCCTTGGCCAGCACTTTGCCGTTTTTAGTGACACGAAAACGCTTGGCCGCCTTCTTTTTAGTTTTAAGTTTATACATTCTCCTGCCTTCTCCTTTCTTCACATCTCAAACATGTTGACTGGTTTTGGTTTTAAATGAATACCTTAATTATTAATTAGCTCTGGTTGGGAAATTAATCGCTTTTATTGGCGGACTTAACCGGATGATCAACCTTTTTCGGAGCAATCATCATAACCATGTTCCGTCCCTCTACGCGAGGCATGGATTCCACTATCACTTTATCCAGCAGTTCACCTACCAGCTTATCCAGGATTTTACGTCCCAATTCAATATGATCCATTTCCCGGCCCCGGTACATAATGGTTACTTTAACCTTATTTCCCTCCCCGATAAAACGTAAAACATGGGCTTTTTTAGTTTTATAATCATGCTGATCGATCTTAGGACGAAATTTAATCTCTTTTACATGAATTATATGCTGGCGTTTACGGGCTTCCTTTTCGCGTTTTCTCTGTTCAAAACGGTATTTTCCGTAATTAAAAATTTTGCAAACCGGTGGTTTTGCTTCCGGAGAAACTTCAACCAAATCCTGATCCTGTGTTTCGGCTAAATTCAGGGCCTCACGCAGCGGCATAACTCCCAACTGCTCGCCTTGCGCCGCGATCACCCTTACTTCCCTGGCCTTAATTTCCTCATTAATTCTTTGTTCTTGGATAATTTCACCTCCTGATTTTATTTAAAAAAAAAGCGGATGATAATATCATCCGCTTTTTCAGACCTTAATCTCCAGGAAATTTATCCCCAGCCCGGACTGGCTGCCTAAGGCGCCGCCGGGCGAGAAGCGGATGCTTCTGCTTTATATATCCCTATTTTTAGGATATTTTCACTTTTGCTTAAATATACGGACAAAAAACAGAAATGTCAAGGTTAAAAATGTAGGGGCGGGTTTCAAAGCCGCCCCTAGAGGAGGGGACGGTTGTCTCCTGCTACGCCTCCGGCGGCCGTATTTTCAGCTTATCCAGAATTCCGTTGATAAACCCCCCCGAATCCTCAGTACTGTATTTTTTTGCCATTTCAATCGCCTCATTCATAATCACGTTACCGGGCACTTCCGGGCAATGTTGCAACTCGTAAACCGCCATACGTAGAATATTACGGTCCACGCCGGCAATCCGGTTAAATTCCCAGTTATGCGTCTGTTTCGTGATCAAGCGGTCGATTTGGTCCAAGTCGCTTATAACACCGCGGGTTAAGGTTTCAGCATATTCCAGAACTTCAGGCGAAGCCTTCTGTCCGGAAGTAAAATAAGAAACAACCTCATTAACCTTTAATTGTCCCATATCAACCTGAAAAAGCATTTTAAAAGCCATTTCCCGTGATTGACGCCTGCGTCCCATAGTCTGTAACCTTTCAGTTATGGTACTAAAATCGCATTGTGATAAAGTAAGCGTTGAGAATAGAAAATCTAAAATTGACCGCATTTGAATATTATTATCATCTTTAAGGTTCAAATGCTTCGTAACTTATCAGTCATGTTAGTACCATGACTGATAAGTTACCATAGTCTGCCTCTTTTACTTTATTTCTCCATATAAATTCACCATTTCAATCGCAGCCAGACCGGCCGCAAAACCCTTATTTCCCGCTTTAGTACCCGCTCTTTCAATAGCCTGTTCCAGGGTATCCGTAGTAATAATTCCGTAAATAATGGGAACTCCGGTTTCCAATGCGGCCTGGGCCACTCCTTTGGCCGCTTCCGAAGCCACAAAATTAAAATGGGGAGTGCTTCCCCGAATAATCGCTCCCAGGCAGATTACAGCATCAAACCTTCCGGAGGCGGCGGCTTTTTTTGCTATGTAGGGAATTTCAAACGCTCCCGGAACCCATGCCATTTCCAGGTGCTCATCTTGGGCCCCATGCCGCAGCAGCGCATCCTTGGCGCCTTCCAGTAATTTAGTGGAAATAAATTCATTAAATCGGCTGACTACCAGGAAATATTTCTTTCCCTCGGAAATTAATTTACCCTCATAAATTTTCATCATCTGACCTCCTTGATTTGTAATACATTTGCCATTCGCTTTTCCGCATGTGAATATTTCACCCACAGAATGTAGGGGCGACGCATGCGCCGCCCCTATAACTGCAACCTAACGTATGTCTGATATATGCCACCTCTCTACACCTCCAACATATGCCCGAGTTTTTTTTTCTTGGTTTTAATATAGCGCCGGTTGCACTCTGTCACACCCGCCTGCAAAGGAACCCGCTTAACAATTTTCAACCCATATCCTTCCAGACCCACGATTTTGCGGGGATTATTGGTCAGCAACCGAATGCGGCTCAAACCCAGATCAGCCAGAATTTGCGCCCCGGTTCCATAGTCCCGCAAATCAGCCGGAAATCCGAGCTTTTCATTGGCCTGTACTGTATCCAGACCCTGTTCCTGAAGATGATAGGCCTTAACTTTGTTCGCCAGTCCGATTCCCCGTCCCTCCTGACGCATGTAAAGCAGGACGCCGTTTCCTTCCTTCTCTATCATAGTTAAAGCCCGGTGTAATTGTTCTCCACAATCGCATTGCAGGGATCCCAGTGCATCACCGGTCAAACACTCGGAATGCACCCTTACCAGCGGAGTCTTCCCTCCCGGTCTGGAAAGAGATCCCTTGACCAGGGCCAGGTGAGTTCCCGGTTCACCCACTGATTCATACGCCATAAGCTTAAATGTTCCCCACCGGGTTTGGATCCTGGTTTCCGCCACTCGTTGCACCAGTTTTTCATGATGCCGCCTGAACCTGATCAAGTCGGCAATGCTGATGATTTTCAAGCCGTGACGCCGGGCAAAGCGTTTAAGCTGAGGCAGGCGCGCCATGGTCCCATCAGAATTCATGATTTCACAGATCACTCCGGCCAGGGGTAGTCCGGCCAGGCGGACCAAATCAATAGCCGCCTCGGTATGTCCGGCCCGAGTCAGAATTCCCCCTTCGCGGGCGCGCAGGGGAAAAACATGCCCGGGTTTTATAAGCTCCCGGCTTTGCGTATGCGGGCTGATTAAAGTTTTAATAGTATGGGCTCGATCATGCGCCGATATTCCGGTAGTTATCCCCTGCCGGGCATCCACCGAAACTGTAAACGCGGTTCGCAGCCGGTCGGCGTTTTCACTCACCATGGCCCCCAGGTTCAGCTTACTCAGCCTTTCCTCGGTCATGGGCACGCAAATCAGGCCCCGGCCATACCTGGCCATAAAATTGATATTCTGAGCAGTCACTTTGGCGCCTGCCATCAGCAGATCTCCCTCATTTTCCCGATCAGCATCATCAACCACAATCAGCATTCGTCCGTTGCGTATATCGTCAATAGCGTCCTTGATTTTTTGCATATTAATACCTCTTTTTATACATATCCGGTTTCCGCCAGCTTTTCGAGCGTCAAGTCTGATTTGTCGATTTGCGCCGTATTTATACGCTCCAGGTAGCGGGCCAATAAATCCACTTCCAAATTTACCTGCTTCCCGTTAACCAAGCCTCCCAGATTAGTTCGGGACAGAGTATAAGGAATCAGGGCGATGGCAAAACGGTTATCGGGCATTATTTCAGCCACGGTTAAACTAACCCCATTAACCGCAATCGAGCCCTTTTCAGCGATAAAGCGGCTTAAATTCCCGGGAAACTGCACCTCCAACCTTTGGGCTCCCTTTTCCTGCTTGACCGCGGTTACGGTTCCAGTGCCGTCAACATGGCCGGCAACAAAATGTCCGTCCAGGCGGCCGCCCAGGGTAAGCGAACGTTCCAGATTTACTCTCTCGCCCACTGTCCAGTCCGGCAAAATGGTTCTCTGTACGGTCTCGGGCACAGCTTGAACCGTAAACTCCTGGTCCTGGATTTTCACAATGGTTAAGCATACTCCACTAACCGCTATTGAATCACCCGGCTTTATATCAGAAGAGCATATTTCCGGTGCCAAAACGGACAAGGATAAAATTTCCGTTCCGGAAATAAAACGGGTGATTTTTCCGATTTCTTCAATCAAGCCGGTAAACATACGGGAGCTCCTTCCTGCACAGCTAAAGCCTGCTGTAGGGGCCGGCTTCCATGCCGGCCCGGGGATTAAAAATTATGCATATTATCATCGGGCGGGCACGGAGGCCCGCCCCTACGTCTTATACGGCGTAGCCGTTACCAGCATATCCCGGCCCAGCGGCTTCCATGATACATCCTTTAATAAAACCGCGCGGTCCGGATGTTCCACTCCCAGACCGCCGACTACCCCCACCGCCTGACGCCCACCGATTAATTTTGGAGCCAGAATAAATTCTATCCGGTCCGCCAGTATCCGGCGGCCGGGACTGCCAAGTCCTAAAAAAGCGGCATGAACCTCGGAACCGCCTTCCACTAAAACGAAATTCGCTCCGGCTTGCCCTAAACGCAGCAAGAGCTCTTCCAGGTCAACCCGGCCCTGCCGGCCGGGAAGATGCCAAACCTCTACCTGGTTTCCCGGCTTCCGGACCGGCGGTTGCTTGGTGCCGTTGGCAATCACAACTCGTTGTATTTCCGCGGTTTTAAATATTTTTAGATCCGCCGGTATCTTATCGTGTCCCTCGAGAATAATCCGGATCGGGCAACGAGAGGCCACGCCGGGGGCCAGCCGGACACTTAACTCAGGATCATCCTTGATAGCCGTACGTCCTCCTACTATGATCGCATCCGCCAGCGCACGCAGCTGGTGGGCATGCTTCCTGGCGTCCGGTCCGGATATCCAGCGGGATGCTCCGCCAACACAGGCTATCTTACCGTCCAGGGAGAGTGCCGCTTTACAAACTACAAAAGGACGTCCGGTGGTAATCCTTTTAATAAATACCTCGTTTAACCGGCCGGCGTCCCCGGCCAATAGTCCGACTTCCACCTTAATTCCGGCCCGCCGCAGCCGGCGAAACCCGCGGCCGGAAACTTCCGGATTTGGATCTTTCATTGCCGCCACTACCCGTTTAATTCCGGCTTGTATAATGGCCGGCGCGCAGGGAGGAGTCCGGCCCTGGTGCGCACACGGTTCCAGGTTAACATAAAGGGTTGCCCCGTGCGCCCGGCGGCCGGCCTGCCGCAAAGCATGGATCTCAGCATGCGGGCCGCCGGGCCGATAGTGCCGGCCCGCGCCCACTACCTTCCGGCCTTTTTGAACCACCACGGCCCCCACCATGGGGTTGGGCCAGGTCCGTCCATACCCTTTTTGGGCCAGATCTAAAACCATTGTCATATATTTTTTATCTTGCGCCGTCCACATAAAAAAACCCCGCAGCCGTGGCTTCGGGGCATTAATTAAAAACGCCTTCTCCCTTCCCGACTTTAACGGTCGGCCCCGGAATTACACCGGATCAATTCCCGATTAATATAACAGCCGGGAACTCGCGGGCTTTCACCGCCGGTGGGGACTCTCACCCCGCCCCGAAGACTTAAATGATTTGTAAGGGCGGACATGGAAGTCCGCCCCTACAAAAACATCATAACCACAGACTCAAATGATTTGTAGGGGCCGGTTTCCATGCCGGCCCGATAAAACAACCGTATCCGTATTTCTAAGGGCGGACATGGAAGTCCGCCCCTACAAAAACAAGATAACCACAGACTTACATAATTCGTAGGGGGCCGGCTTCCATGCCGGCCCAATAATACTACTCTCAGCGAATTTTGAAGATCACTTTTTCAACCCGGGATTTTTGTGCCGCCAACTTAAATTTCTGTTTGGAAAGCAGCAGTCTTTCTTCAAAATATTTCTGGATCATTTCCCCTTTAGTTTTTGCGGCATCAATATCTTTGGCATAGGATTCAATTACCAGGGGATAATTTTGCTTGGCCGTCAGTAGGTCCGCCACCTCTCGTAAATATAGCGCACCTTTCTTGGTAATTTCCGTTTTACGCCCTTTTCTTTCCAATACAACATCATAAACAATCTGCGCCACGGTTATACCGCCCTGCTCATAAAGCAGGGACTCCAGAATAATTGGCTTGCCCATCTGGCTGGTAGGGTTGGAAGCCACGTCTATAATGGAAAAAATGTAAGAATAGGATGTTCCCACGTCAAGCATTTTTTCGTTTTTTCCCATTCCATCCCAGTTGATTTTCTTCGGTAGTTTGCTTCGGCCTGAAAAATCCTTAAAAACATTTCCAAAACTATCTGTTATCCGCAAACGCCATTTGGCAATTTTCACTTTACTGTTATAACGGGGACGAAGCGTCAGAATCGGCGGACTTTTAAATAACTGGATAAAGGGCGAGGCCGCCTGTACGCTGTTCAGCTTACTCACAATGGATACGCCCGGACGAGCCATCGCGGTCGGTGTAACATCCAAGACGTAATTCTCCGTCTTAACGTAAGGAACCGCTATCTCGTCGACATCAAAAGAAACATCTGGCTCCGGTTTTTCCACCTTGACCTTCAACCGGTGGACGCCCCGAATAACCACCTCTTGTTGTCCGGATTCATCAGCCGCTGCCGGTTTTTCCGAAGCTTCGGCCGGCTGGTTTTTATCCGCCGCTAATAACGGGCCGGATAAACCCAGTAACCCGCATAAGCTTAAGGTTATAATAACTTCTCCACGTTTGATCATGCTTTCACCTCGACAGCCGGAAATAGAAGATTATTACGCCTTCCTGTTCTTCTTGCCGTTCACTGCTTCCCAGAGGCGCAAATCTAAAAGCCTTCATCGCTTTAATCGCAAGCTTGTCCATTTCTGAATATCCCGAACTTTGCTCCACGTATAAATTAGATTTAACCTGCCCGTTGGAAAAAACAAAAAAATGAAGGGAAACTGTGCATTCCAGACCCTGCTCCTCGGCCCAGCGCGGGTATTTAGGAAGATATTTCTCCAATATGCGGCGATTCTTCAGCGGTCCGAAAATCTGAAAAGTATTGCCTTGCCGCTTAATCGTCAAATTGGCCGTGGAAAAATCCATTTGCTTCTTTTTAGCCGCCGGCTTTTTAATCGTCGGCATATCAGCCAGTGCCCCTCCCCGGGCTTTAAGATTTGCCCGCCGCGCAAACCTCTGGGCATTGACGATCGGAGCCTGCTTTCCCGGAAGCCAACCGCTTTTTTTACCGAGCTTGATTCCAGAGGGAAGGCGGGAGGCACTTGATGCCAGGGAATCCATCTTTTTACCCATTTTCAAGGGATTGATATTCATAGCCGACGGCCCTTTAACCGCCTTCCGGCCTACCAGATCTAAAGGTTTCCCTATCATGGCGGGTTTATCCAAATCCTTTTTCTGTCCAAGTTTTAACGCATCCGGCATAAGCGGGGCGGCCAGCTCCGCCTGCTTTTTTGGCAGTTCCATAGGTAGTTTTTGGGCAAGCATGTCATCGGCCTTTAAAGGTATCACCTGTTTCAAAAAATCCCATACATTTTTCTGTTCCGGCGGCGGCGCCATGGGCAGCGGCGGCGCCAGCGGTTCGGGTATGGGAATAATCTGTTCCACCAGCGTAATCTCGGTCAATTGTATATCGCTCTGCTGCTGTTGCTGAGATATTAAAGCGGCCAGAAACATAATACCGGCATGCATCAAAATCGATAAAGTTCCGCCTTTGGTCAGACCAGGCAAATCATAGTCTGCTGCGAATTTCATATCTTCTTCGATAGTTACCCGTATCCTGCTCATAAATTCATGCTTCCTTATACTTTGTTAATAATAGATTCTGCTGCAAAACCCCTAAGAAGTCATTGCGAGCGACAATAGGGAGCGCGGCAATCTGATTTTATCCTTATAAAATCGAGATTGCTTCGTCGCTGCCGCTCCTCGCAAAGACAGCAAAAAGGGTTTTGCAGTAGAATCATAATATAACCAGCTAACCATGTTATTTTATTTGCCACACGCTGCGTAGGGGCGTTTAATTAAACGCCCCTACAACTGCCAGCCATGCCCTAACTAGAAGCTTAAGCATTAGTCCAGAATTCAAGTATTCCCCTCCCTTTTTGACGGGAGGGGATATAACCTCTCCCCTCGAGGGAGAGGAATTTATTGATCTTTCCGCAACAAAAACTAATTAAATATATTACCTACTTTTTATGCTCCGTGGCGAATACCATTTTATTCGCGCCCAGTTCCTTGGCCAAATCCAAGACCTTTAAAACAATGCCGTGATTGGTCAGTTTATCCGCCCGGATAATCACAAACTTTTCCGAACTTTGCTGTAATTTCAGAGTCAACTCGGGTTTAAGCTCCTCGAGTGTAACCTCCTTGGCGTCGACCGCCAAATTTTCGTCCTCATCAATGGTAATGGTAATATTTTCAGACGATTCGCCTTCATCCGTAATGGCTTTAGGTAGTTCCACTTGCATAATCGGCTGGCTGAAAAGGGGAGCCGTCACCATGAAAATTATAACCAGCACCAGACATACATCCACCAAGGGAGTTACATTAATCGCTGTGATCGGTTCATCCGCACTGCCACCTGCACCGCCCATAATCTGTTCCTCCCTATCGCCGGCGCCCTTTTTTGCGCCGCTTTTTATCCAGTTTACCCTTAACCGGGGGGCGCATAATGGAAAGTCCCTCGGCCCCGCTTTGCTTGGAAATATCCAGCACCTCAACCATTACTCCATGTTTAACATCCTCATCCGAGGTAATGGTTACTACTTTTTTTTTGTTGACCTTAAGTTTCGCCGTCAACAAAGCGGGCAACGATTCCAGGGTTACGGGTTTGTTGTTTAAATAAATACCCTTGGCCGTAAGCCGCAGAGACACGGACTCCTTCTGTGAAACCTGGCCCTCCGCGGCGTCAACCCGGCTGCTGGCCACGATAATTCCGGCCTGCATGATCATGGGCGCGGTTACCATAAAGATAATAACCAATACCAGGCATACATCCACCAGGGGAGTTACATTAATTTCGGTAATCGCTTCTTCTCCGCCTGCCATTCCCATCAGCTTTTACCTCCCACCCAGAACTAAAAAGGTTGTCATTCCCGCGAAAGCGGGAATCCAGGACTTTGCTTGAAAACCGCTACAATCAAGTCCCTGGATTCCGGCTAAAATCATGCCGGAATGACCGAAATACGCAGTTCTACTTTCCCAGCTTGCCTTATCGTTTTCGGCTGCTGCCGCCTTCTTCTTTCTTGACCTCCAGCATTACCAAATAGCGTGTGGCCACGGCTTCCATCTCAACCGACATGGTTTTTACTTTCCGCATAAAAAAATTAAAGATCATAACGCAGGGAATAGCTACGGCCAATCCTCCGGCCGTGGCCACCAGCGCCTCGGCAATACCGGCGGCCACAACGGTAGGCCCGCCGGATCCGGACGCAGCCAGATCATGAAAAGCCTTGATAATTCCCACCACGGTGCCGAACAATCCGATAAAGGGTGCCGCATTACCTAAAGTCCCCAATACTCCCAGATACCTTTCCAGTTTCACCCGCTCCTCTTCCCTGGCCGCAGACAACAGCTCTTGCAATTGGTTATAAGGCAGCTGGTGATTGATCAGACCCACGCGCAGTACCGCGGCCACCGGGCTGCGGTCGCGTTCGCAAAGTGTGATGGCCCCCTGATAATCATCATTTTCCAGGGACATTTTTATCCGGGAAAGAAAGCGGGTGGAATCCCCCTTGGCCCGCCGGTAAAAAAGAAAGCGTTCCACTGTAAAAGTCACGGCCAGAATCGAACATAGTAACAGAATCATTAATGTAAAACTGCTCCGGAATATTTGGATATAATCAAGATTACCGAGATCCATTTTTTACCCTCCTGAAGTTATTTGCTTTATGGTTTTATCTCCGTTCTTCAATCATAAATGTTCACTTAAGGTACTAATATTTTCCCACTAGGAGAATGAGCAATTAGTCCAGCATTCAAGTATTCCCCTCCCTTTTTGACGGGAGGGATCGCACCCTCACCTAACCTCTCCCCTCAAGGGAGAGGAATTATTTATATTAAAATCGACTAAATGTTCAAGCTCCCAGCTTACGACACAGTTATTTTACTTCTTTTTTTTATCCGTTTTTTTCGAACCAGCACCCGTCTTTTTCGCCAGAAATTCATTTACCGCGGCTTTATGCTCTATTTTTATAATCGATAAGCGGCTCTTCGCGGCCTGGGTCCACTCGGGCTTGCCTCCGGAGGTGGACAAATCCCCGTAAACTCCGTAAGCCGGACCCCACTGCTGGGTCTCTTCATACAGCGCACCCAATTTCGCCAAGGCGGTTAAGCGGTAAACCTCATTTTTAGGCCGCAGCAAACGCATTTTCTCAAAGGTCTTGGCCGCCTCGGTTTTATTTTCCAACTGCATATAGGCGTCGGCAATGGAATACAGCATTTCAGCTTTTTGTTCGGCGAATTCTTTTTTTCCAAGCATTTCCTGATATATTTTAATTGCGGACTGAAAACGTTTTTCTTCCTGGTAGGTACTGGCAATCTGGATAAGAGCTTCTTTAGCCCTGGTATCTTTGGGATACCGCTTGTAGAACTCGGTATAAGTCATTATTGCCTGCCGCCATTTTTTAAGCTTTTTATAGCACAAGGCAATATTATAAAACGCGTTGGGGGCATAATCCGTCTTGGAATCCAAATCCACTATGGACTGGTAGGCTTCTATGGCCGCCTCATAATCCTCTTTGGCAAAATAAGCTCCGCCCAGGCGCAAACGTATATCCGGAGCCAATTCATGCGTGCCAAAATTACGTACAAAAGCTTTGTAATTCCGGATCGCTTTATCGCGCTGCCCCAATCCTTCGTAGGCCACCGCCATATAATACTGGGCGTTGGGCAGGAGTGAACTCTCCGGATAATCGGCTATGAGCTGCCGGAAAGCCGCTATTGTCTGTTCCAGGTTCTTTTCCTGGTAATATATCTCCCCCACCCGGTAGAGGGCATCAATGGCCAGGCGGCTTCGCGGGAATTTCTTGACAAATTCCATCAACTGAGGAACCGCATCGGCTGTGGCGCCCTTGCGGTAATAACTAAGTTGTATTCCCTCCATGGCGTCCTTGACCTTGGGATCTTCGGGATAATCGTTAATGAATTTTTTATAAGCCGCAACCGCCTGGTCATCCCGCTTGGCATTGTAGTAGGCTTGGGCGATATGAATCTGCATTTCCTTGCGATAAGGATTCTGATCTTCCGGCCACTGCTCGAGCAGGCGATAGGCGGCAATGGCCTCATCATATTTTTGAGCCTTGAAAAAAGTTTCTCCCATCCGAAAAGCCGCTTCCGGAGCCTTATCGCTTTTCTTGTAATAGGTAACCACTTTTTTCCAGGCATCAATGGCATTGGCGTAATACTCCAACTGATAATAGGCCTGACCGGCATAAAAAAGAGCATCCCCGGCTTCGGGCATTTTGGGGTTTTCCTTGGCAAAGCGCTCGTAGTTTACAATTGCGTCCTCGTACTTCTTGCCGTTGAAAAGGCCGTGTGCCAGCATCAGGGAACCGTAGATTTTCAGTTTGGCCGGCGCATCCCCGCTTTCCGCCAGATTCTGGGCGGTTTTGCGGGCCAGACGGTACTTGCCCAATTCAAAATAACTGTAAGCCAGGCCTAGTTGGGCCCAGTTTAAAACCGGTGAATCCGAAAAATTTTCCACGATTTTTTTAAACTGCCCCGCGGCTTGGGAAAACATATTCATGTGGTAGTAAGCCTCGCCCAGATAGAAATAGGAAAGCGAGCGCCATGTGCTCTTGGAAGGCGGAAAATTCGCGGCCAGCACCTTAAGAATATAATGGGTGGTGGAGATAAGCTGTTCATATTGCTGGGGTATGTAAAAAGCCATTTGCAAAGATGCCAGGGCGGCATCGGAAATATCCGAATATTTATACTTCATTAAAATGCTTTGATAGATCGGAACCGCCTGCCCGTATAATTCCTGCTTAAAATAGCTGTTCGCCAGCAGATAGGTGGCCAGCTGCACGTTCTCATGAATAGGATAAGTAGTCAAAAATTGCTTGAAAGTCTTTAAAGCTTCCGGGATCCGGCCGCTGCGCAGCATAGTCCAGCCCGCTTTGAATTTCGCGCTGCCGGCAACGTAGGTATTGGGATATTGCGTCACCGTTTGATTATAAGCCGCGATCGCCTCTTCCTCTCGTTCCAGTTGACGAAGGCACTCTCCTTTTAGATACATCGCGTAGCTCGCCAGGCTGGAGCGTTCGGTTTCGGCCAGCAGAACTTTAAATCTCTTCAGCGCCGAGGCGAAATCCTCCTGCCGCATATAACAGACTCCCAGTTTGTATAGGGCATTCGCGCGATATTTTGAGGTAGGATAGGCTGCCATAAAGGCCTGGAATTCCTTGACCGCCACGGAATAATTCCTGCCCTTGTAGTAGGTATCAGCCTTGCTGTAAGCGGCATCCAGTACAAAGATGGAATCAGGGTGCTGCTGTACGATTTTCTTAAACTTCGCCGCGGCCGGCAGGTAACGGCCCAGGTTTTCAAGGCAGCGGCCTTCATAATAAACCGCCGCATCGCCTTCCACGCACTGGAAATACTGCAAAGCCTGGGCGTACTGCTGGTTGTAATAATAAATCAGACCCAGGGGCATTTTTACCTTTTTTTCCGTCCTATAATGAGGAAAACGCCGGGTAAGCCGTTCAATGGCAGCCGCGGCGTTGCGCCATTTACGGCGCGCGATATGACACAGGGCCTGGCCGTAATAGGCTTCGGCCCTTAAAAAAGAACCGGGATACTTTTCCATAAAGCTTTGCCAAAGCTTAAGGGCGCCTTTATAATCCTTTTGATTATAAGCGCACTCACCCAGACGATAGCCGGCGGAAGGGGAAAAAGACTGGTTGGGATACCGCTTTAGAAATTCCTGGAATGACTTGGAGGCCTTTTCATAAAAACCCTGTTGAAAGCGGGTTTCCGCCGCCATATACAAGGCCCGCGGCGCCCGGGCCATTCTGGGAAACTGCTTGTAATATTCCTGCCATAATCCCGGCAGACTCTTATCCTGGGGATCGGCGATCGTGGCTTCAAACGCATCCTGCCAACCCTGCTTGGCCGCCTTTTCTTTTTCCAGATCAACGGCCCAGCCCGTACTTGCTCCTACTGCATAAATCGCCAACCCTGCCAAAACCGTAAGGAAATTTGCTTTACCCGGCATAATATTTCCCCTTTTAAAATTTTAATCCCGCATTATTTTACCGCAAAGATATAGAGACTGTAAAGTAATTAAAGGATATTTTTAAAAAACCATCTCAGACCATCAGTCCAGCTCCAGTCCGCCATCCCCGCCCAGCGGAACCGCGCTCTGGATTTTAACGGACTCGATATTTGTTTTAATAACTTTACCGTTGGCATCGGTAATAATCAACTGCGAACTGAAATTACCATCCGGAGCCGGCAATCCCCGGTCATCCTTGCCGTTCCATACTATTTGGTTGGGCGGATTGTCTTCTCCGGAATAGGTGCGTACGATATCCCCGTTTTGATCCTTAATATTCATCTCCCACTCCTGGATGGTATATTTGGATACCGCGGTCACGGCAAAAGTTGTGGTTTTCCTGATACCCACGGGCGAGAAAATCTTAGGCGTGGCCTTAATACTGACCTCAAATCCGCCGAACGAATACCCGGCCGAAATTTTATGG
>JAUVAV010000027.1 GCA_030591525.1 candidate division FCPU426 bacterium
GGATGAGGCCAGGGCTGAGCAGGCGAGGATAGAGCAAGCCAAGGCGGATGAGGCCAGGGCTGAGCAGGCGAGGATAGAGCAGGCCAAGGCGGATGAGGCCAGGGCTGAGCAGGCGAGGATAGAGCAGGCCAAGGCGGATGAGGCCAGGGCCGAGCAGGCGAGGATAGAGCAGGCCAAGGTGGATGAGGCCAGGGCTGAGCAGGCGAGGATAGAGCAAGCCAAGGCAGCAAAAAAGGGATATGTCAAAGTGCCGGAAGCAAAGGAAGGTAAAGTTAAAAAGAAAGAAATACGGATTCCTGCGCCCATAGATGAGAAAAAAGTAAAAACCGGAAAATCACGAGAAATTGATGAGAGGAAAACAGTAAGACAGGCAAATCCAATATCCATGGAAATTAGTGAGAAATTTATTCCGGTCAGGGAAAATTGGTTTGCGGAATGTGTTGATAAAATTGGGGTTTATAATAAAAAACAAAAAAAAGACAGCGAGCGAATTATTATTAATAATCAGCGGATCGGCGGGGAAGCGGAAATAGTCCTCAAAGTTCTGCAAATAAAGGTAGTCAATGATTATCTCGGACAATACAAGTACTTGGAGGACAATGCCGGGGTTGGTTTTAAGGATAAACTGGAGGCTTGCGTTTTTGCAGAGCAGAGCGCTGAATGCTTAACCTATTCGAAAAAGCTCCAGACCGATAAAGACGGAGATTCACATTTAGAAGAAAATAAGGGCGCGCAATTCCTGGAAATGGCCCGCGCAGTGGCGGCCTATATCGTTTCTGCGCCGGATTCGAAAGCCGCCGCTAAGCTGGTGGCGGAAAATATTCCGGGATTTATTGACCTTACGCATATCGCGAGCGCCCAGGCTTTGGGTGATAAAAAAACCGCGGCAAAACTTTCCAGCAAAATAGAGAATTTAAAAAGGAGATGAGCTGATCATGAGTCAAGCCCTTGAGATGTCTTGTCAAAGAAACAGATTGCTGCCTAAGGTTACTGTTCTCCGGGTTAGAGGAGTAATTGATTCCGATACGGCTGCGGTTTTTGAAAAGGAACTGGAAACTCTGTTGGAAGAGGAGCACTACCGTCTTTTGGTAGACCTGACCAAGGTTAATTATATTAGTTCGGCCGGCGTCGGCATCTTTGTCGGATTACTGCAGAAATTCCGGGAGCAGCCGGAAGGAGATATGAAAATCTGCAACGCTTCTTCGAAAATCATGAAGGTGTTTGAAGCCATTGGACTGGATCATCTAATGGAATTTATAAAGGCTGAGTCGGATTTGAAAGCCTGGAAAGCGGAAACCCAGATTACCGAGGACTTTGATCATTTCCATATAACCTGTGTTGCTGACAAAAAATTCAGCGGCGAGGAATTTAATCTGCGCGTAGAAGCCAGAGATGCCGATCAAAACTTGATAGACGATTATAAAGAAAAACCCCGGATAAGCGTATCGGACGGTCTGGTATTCCCGAGAGAACTGTCGGGTTTTGCGCATGGAATATGGGAAGGCCGCATAGTCATGACCGGCACCGGCCAAGTCGAGCTTGGTTTGAGTCATGAAAAAAAACAGAGCGTTTTGAAGATAAATTTGCAGGCCAGACCGGGGCAGGCTGAATTTCCGGTAAAAGTAAATTGCCGCACCTGCCGGAATGAAGTGAAGGTAAAGGCGCCGGATATTTACCGCTGTGAGGAATGCGACGAAACCTTTTTGGTTGATGCCTGGGCGCATGTTTTCACTATCAAGCCGGGAAGCACGGCCAAAAGAAGAAAGACCCGCTACAAAGGAATGGAACTAAAAATTAATGCTGATTTCAAGTATATCGGCGTTATCCGCCGGACTATCAGCGGTTTATGCGAGCAGGAAGGCATGGACGAGGAAACTACCAACACGGTGGCCCTGGCCATCGAGGAAATCCTGCATAATTTGGTGGAACACGGCAATGATTTTGATCCCTGGCAGATTTTCCGGATCCGGCTGGATTTTCAGAAAAAGCAGTTGAAAATCCAGATTCGTGATTACGGAGATCCTTTCGATGTCACCCAGCAGAAAGATATCTCCCTTAAATCCAGCGCCCTGAAAGGCTCCAAACGGGGAGTCGGGAATTTTCTGGTCAACCAGATGATGGATAGCGTAAAATATGAAAGCCTTAAGAATTACAACCAGTTGACCATGCTGAAGTATTATGATGTTTCGGAGGATTGAGCTTCCAGTGCGGATATTTGATTAGAAATTAATCTTTGCCAGCCGGCAGCCGAAAACCGGTTCGCGTTTTAATTCCGGAACCATGTTGGGTAGACCGGCCATCTCGGGGATTAAGCCGATCTCGCCGGATAGAAGATCATCTCCTCCTCCGCCGGGGGCGCTGAATTCCAAAAACACCAGCCCCAGCCCTAAAGCGGCGCCAATCAGGCCGCCTAAGCCGATTTCCGTATTAAAATCCCTGTCATCATAACGGGCATAAGCGATGGTAGCAACCATGGCCCCCATAAGCATTCCAACCGCTGTGCCGCCGGCAATGTATTCCATTAGGGGATAAGGGTTACTGGATACCGGCGCGGTGAATTGATAAATACCGATTCCGGTTCCCAGGATGGCGCCACCGAGAGCGCCATAAACGGGGCCGATTAAGATTAATTCGGAATCCGTGCCATTTTCCATGCCGTACGCCATAAGGCCGGCCGATAAACCGATCAGGGTTCCGGCGGCGGCTCCGTTTAAAATGTTATTATAAAGGAGGCGTCCGCGGCTGAACTGATAGCTGCCGGCCAATACATGGTTGGCGTTGGAAAGGAATAAGATAATTGCCAGGAGAGATAGAAGAAATCTGGTGTTCATGGTGTTCCTCCGTGTGAAATCATAGAATTGGCACTTTAAAAACGAAATCCCATAAAGTTTCAAGATGATATTTTGCTTTGGTTTGACTGGATTTTTGATTTCAAATCTAAATTTAAGCTGCCCATGTCATTAACGACTGAATTAATATTACAGAGATTAAATCAAGGAGTCAATGATAAAAATGGATAGCCGTGCAGAGTCTTTTTATGCGGGATAAGGCGTACCGTCCCACTTGCGGGGGGAGGGTTTAATTGACGTCGGGAAGCAGATAATTTATTTTAACTTCTGAAACGGCATTAGCTTGACTTTGGACTGCTGATAAATTTTTTCCTGATCTTGATAATTTACGACAATATGTCTGAAATACCTTTTGGCTGCTTCATGTTCTTGCCGGCTATCATAAATCAATCCCATGTGAAAAATGGCCATGGCTGTGATATTACGATCACTCTTGAAATTTCTAATAATCGCGGTAAGCGCTTTTTTGGCAGTGTTGAAATTACTGTTGGCAATATCATGAAAAAGATCCTCGTCATAGAATTGAATTGCTTCCTGGTCCGGTTCAATTACTTCAAGCTGCTGATTTAAAGTCTGAAGAAAATCGATAAGCATTAGTATTTCCTCCTTTCTAAATTAGCCCGGCGTAACCATGGTCCGGAGTAGTAATATTGCCTATACTTTTATTTATACCAATATTTAAATTTTAATATATCAAGTATATGTCACAGGCCTGTCATTGTTTTGTAAAAACAGAGAGTGAAATACTATTGATAATAAAGGTTATTGCGGCATATTGAGGCTGGGATTAACCGCGCGCTTGGAACAGGAATACTATCTTAACTTAACGATGATGATTTTTTTAACCGGGAAGGTTTTGGTTTCGCCGTTATGGTATTGAATGCGCAGGCGGTACAAATATACTCCGGGCGCAACATCCTGGATATCCCAGATCATTTGTCCCTGGGATACTGCCGCGTGTTCTTTCCGGAGGGTAATGACTTTTTCGCCCAACAAATTGTAAATTTCATTGGTGACTGAAGCGCCTGCCCCTAAACGGTAGGAAAAATAAATCCGGCCGCCGGTTGCCGGAACCGGGTAGGCGAGGATGTCCTGATCCGGTTTTAAAATTTCCCGGGGGGTGGGAGTAGGGGTTAGGGTACGGGTAGAGGTCAGAGTGTGAGTGGAAGTAGACGTAAAAACCGGCGTTGGAGTCGGCGTGCGGGTACGCGAAGGTGTAATGGTAGCAGTGGGAGTAGGATTTGCGTTGGCAGCATAGTTCTGGGCGACCTCAGCCGGGCTAAGCGCCCGCGAATATACTGCCACCAGGTGCATTTCGCCTAACCAATATCGGCTATCCGGAAGAACGTCAAATTCAAGGGCTAATGCAAGCCGGTAACTGCTGTCCCAGTTGGAAAAATTGCCTGCCCGGACGGCCGTGCTTTGGGAAACACTGTCAACATAGATAACTACATTGCCGGAAGAATCCCGCGTACAAACCAAATGGGTCAAATCAGTAGTAACATAACCATCGGGTGTCTCCATGGTAGGCCAGCCGTTATCAGAATTACCAGGATCCGTGGTTCGGAGGCGAAAGCCGTATCGGGTAAGATCCGAACAGAGCATAAAGTTACGATAGGAGGCGCCGTCAGAGCAGGTGATGATTCTAGCCGGTCCTTCCTGCGTGGTGTTAAAAGGATTGACCCAGGCTTCCAGACTAATCTCATCTGATGACTGGCAGGCGTTAAATATTTTAGTGGCAGGACCGGAAGAGGCGAGTATGGTTGGGTTATTAATGGCAAGCGCTCCGGGAATCCAACTCGTGGCCGAGGGTGTGTTATTAATAAGCTCCAAGGGCGGTTCGACGCCGGAAACATCATGAATAATATCGCCGTTGCCTTCTTCAAAATTATATAGCGCGATTAAACCATTGGTAACGCGGTCAGCTCGCACCGTTGTCAGACCCAGAGGTATGAAAATCAGTGCTAAAAAAACCCTGGAAATAATTCGAAAAGAGGATAAAATGAGCATTATTACTCCCTTAAAACATCATGCGATTAAAAAACGCAGGCTCTACATATCTAATCTCAGAGGGTAATATCGTGCCACTATTATATATTTAATATTAGCATTTAAGACGGGTAACGACAAGCTTGTATTAGAGGACGTAAGCAACTTTGGATTCTGCTGCAAAACCCCCTGAGAAGTCATTGCGAGCGACCGAAGGGAGCGCGGCAATCTGATTTTATCCTTATAAAATCGAGATTGCTTCGTCGCTGTCGCTTCTCGCAAAGACAGCAAAAAGGGTTTTGCAACAGAATCACTTTGCAACTATGCGCGCGTAGATTACTTCCTGCGTTCTTTCGTTTCACGCATAGTTGCAAAGTTGCTTGCGTCCCCTAATGTATAAATTCTCATTTTAAAGCTTGGCATTTTAAAAGTCTGATATATAATTAAACCTTAAAATATTTTGGTAAAATTGGACGAAATAATTTATGGATTAGCTAGGGCGGGAGCGTGCGGCGGAAAGAAAAAAAGCCAGTGTTTTTACCATGCCAATATATACCTAATGAATGGAGGAATGAAAATGGCTGCGAAAATGATATTCACATACTTGGTAATCTGTGGATCCGTACTGTGTTTGGCGGGATGTCAATCCGGGACGCCGGAGATTAATCTGAAAAGGGAACTTTCCGATGAAATATTGGCGGAAATAAAAGCCGAAGTGCCGGCCGATTTGCAAATCTCCCCGGATAACCGGAGAATCGCCTTTTCGCAAACCGCGGGAAAGAAGCAGGTAATGGTGGTGGACGGAAATAAAAGCCGTCGTTTTGATCAAGTTGCGGGACTTGTTTTCAGTCCGGACAGCCGGCGTGTAATGTACGGCGTTCAGAACGGAAAAAAATGGTCCGTAATCCTTGATGGTAAGATAGGTCAGCGTTATGTCAGCGTAGCTGGTTTGGTCTTCAGCCCGGACAGTAAACAGGCGGTGTATATTGCGGAAAACGGCGGCAAGGAATTTATGGTTATCAATGGCCGGCAAGGCCGAAGCTATCAAAAAGTATGGCCGCCGGTTTTCAGCACTAACGGCCGCCGGATAGCTTATCTTGCCCGGAGCGGGGCGAAAATGTCTTTGGTAGTCAATGGCGTGAAAAGCCGGAATTACGATGAGATCGGGATGCCGGTATTCAGTTCCGATGGGAAACATATTGCGGTTCGAGTGGAGAACGGCCGGAAAGCTTACATATTAAAGGATGGAATCAAGGGAAAAACTTACGCCTTGACAGGGAATCCGGTTTTCAGCCCGGACGGACAGCGCTTGGCTTATTCCGTAGTAGATGGAATCAAGGAAATGGTAATCATAAATGAAAAAGCCGGCGCGCCGTATGATGTAATTGAAAAAAGTTCTGTCATTTTTAGCCCGGATAGTAATCGTCTGGCCTATATTGCCCGGGAAGGTAAAAAAAAGCTGGTAGTAGTGGATGAAAAAGCCGGACAACCATATAATGATATACAGAAAGTGAGCCTGGTCTTCAGCCCGGACAGCCGGCGTTTGGCTTACGTGGCCAAGCAAGGCAAGCAGTGGACTGCAGTGCTGGATAATCAGGACGAAAAGCCTTTCGACAGTGTACAAACCCCGGTCTTCAGCCCGGACAGCCGGCAGGTGGCATATGCCGCGGAAATTGAACGCAGAATGCTGATAGTCGCAGATGGGAAGCCAGGGCCGAAATTCGATTATGTGAAGCCGCCGGTTTTCAGTCCGGACAGCAGTAAGCTGGTTTACCGGGCTAAAAAAGGCAATAAATTATTTATTATGTCTAATGGGAAAAAGCATAAACCATATGCTGATATATGGCCGGTTATTTTCAGTCCGGACAGCCTTTATTTAGTATACGTTGCTTCTCAGGGCCAAAAACGGAGGGTGATTATCAACGGGCATGAAGGTCCGGAATATCATGATATTATTGAGGGAAATGTAATATTTATGGATGATGGCCGGATCTGCTATGCCGCGGCGCAGGCCGGGGCTCAGAGTGGTTATAAAATACATTATGTGGTGGAGAAAATAAGCCTGCCATGACTAGAGCGATGGCATTAATCCCGCCGGTTGGTTTACAGAGCGCCGAGGCATAGTTTTTTTACCTGGCAGGATAAAAAAAACTATCTTTACTTATCATTTCAGGTTAAGATTGAAACTTTAATAAGCTAGCCGGAAATTTCCCGCCTTGCAAGGCGGGGAGGAGCATTCTACATCCCGAATCAAAATTCTTTGCCCTTAAAGGCGGAGAATTTGAATTTTCCTGCTTTCCCCCAAAAATCTGGGTCCGACCAGAGGGGAAATGAGGTTAAGGAGGTTTTTGAAACAATTTATGCGAATGCAGCACAAAAGCCTTAAACAAACTATATTTTTATTTGTCTATACTTTGGTTATCGGTGTTTGTTTATTAAGTTTTGTCCCCAATTATTTTCAGCAAAAAACTTTTTTACGGGCCGAATTTATGAAGCGGGGAGAAGCGCTAGCAAAAAATCTGGCGTTTAACAGCCGGAAGCCTCTGCAGAATAACGATCAGAATGCTATGTATGCCTTGGTGGACGGCCTCATGAAAGAGCCGGACATACGCTGGGTGGTTATCAAGGATTCAAACGGTCGAATATTAGTTCAAAATGGTGCGGATGAAATAAATTTAGACCGGGGGCAGGAGGATTATTCCGGTAATGCGGGTAAAGTAAGCATTAAACATTATAAACTCCCTAATCAAGAGGTAATTGTAGATATTCAAGTCGCAAGCCGCATTCAAGAGGATGCGGCTTTTAAAACTAAATCGAACTTGGAGTTGGAACTTCTGGAAGAAATGAAAGAACGGGAAGAAAGTCATACTACTCGCGTGCAAGAAATATCTTTGGGGACGGTGCATGTCGGTATGTCGTTAAAAAGCCTGCATGCCACTCAAACCAGGATTACGATGCAATCAATAGTGATTTTCCTCGTAGCGATGGGTTTGAGTACCTTGATAGGACGGTATTTTGCCGATATATTTTTAAAGCCGATCAACCAATTGGTCACAATCATGGGAGACATAGCTTCACAGCGCGGCGATCTTACGCGGCGGATTACAATCAACCGGGAAGACGAGTTGGGGAGATTGGCTAAACATTTCAATATTTTTATAGAAAATATTCGGCAGATCATTTTGCATACTGTTTCCCTGATGGATCGCATGAATTCCTCTTTGGAAGAGATTTCCGCAACCGCTGAGCAATTAAACGCTACGGCGGATAATATCAATGCCAATGTTCAGTCATTTACTCATGATTTGCAGCAACAGGAAGAGGACACTAAACAGACCACCAACACGATTACTCAAGTAGCCGCGAACTTGCTGGAGGTCACGCAAAAATCGGAAGCAGCCATTCATATTTTTGAAGAGACCGAAAAGGATTCTCAACAGGGGCGGGAAACGGTTCAGTCTTCGGTTTCGAAAATGAATGGAATTGCGGAAAATATGAATGTTATCGACAAGCGTATGGATGACCTGACCACTACCATGGATAAAATCGGAAATTTTGTAGAGTCTATTCACGATATATCGTCCCAGACTAATCTGCTCTCATTAAATGCCGCCATCGAGGCGGCCCGGGCCGGAGAAGCCGGGCGGGGTTTCTCGGTAGTGGCGGAGGAGGTAAGGAAATTGGCGGAAAATGCCGCTACCGCTTCGGAGAGCATCCATACTCTGATTTCAAAAATCCAGAAAGAAACCAGGGCTACCAGTGACGCAACGAGCAAAGGGACAACTTCCGCCCGGGAAGGCCGTGATGCCGTGCATAAGGCCGGTAAATCGCTGGAGGACATATTGGGGAAATCAAACGAGGCGGCGGTCCTTTCGGTGGAAGTTAATAGCAATATGAAGGAACAATCGGACGTGCTTAAATCCATGATGGAACGTATCCGTAATTTTCAGCAATTAGGCCGGAATAATTTCGAGAGCGCTGAAAGCATGGCAGCGGGGGTAGAGCAACAAACTGTTTCGCTCCAACAGATCAATAATGCCATACAGAACCTGAGCGAGGATGGAATGAAGTTGAAAAAAATGATTGTGGAATTTAAAGTGAATTGAACTGAGGACTATCCCTTTACATATCTCTTCCAAAAATCATTGACAAAACAAGGGTTGCACGTAAAATGTCCTTTTTTTAAAAGGCGGTTCTTTTAGCCGGGAAATTTAAACCGCTGCCATGGTGGGCGTAGCTCAGTTGGTTAGAGCGCTAGGTTGTGGTCCTGGAGGCCGCGGGTTCGAGTCCCGTCGTCCACCCCAGATTCCCGCTGTGCGGGAATCTGAGCATTTGAGCATTCAATTTCCCCCGCTCTGAAGATCGGGGAATTAGATATGCGCCTGTAGCTCAGTGGATAGAGCAACGGCCTCCGGAGCCGTGGGTCGGACGTTCGAGTCGTCTCAGGCGCGCCAGAATGAATTTTTGGGTGCTTAGCTCAGCTGGTAGAGCAGCTGACTCTTAATCAGCGGGCCACAGGTTCGATCCCTGTAGCACCCACCAGATTTACATTCCCCCCCCCGGCGGAATGAGGCTGTGTCGTAACTGTTTTTGAGGCAATTAGGTTATTTTGTCATTCCGAACGTAATGAGGAATCTCCACGAAACGCTTAATTTGAAAGGGCGTTCGGAGATTTCTCGGCTGCGCCTCGAAATGACAAATTTAGTGAAATTGCTCGAAAACAACCTTTATGACACAGGGGGGGAATTATCATGTCGAGGAAAGGAGCGGGAAATAAGCGAGGGTGGTGAAACTGGCAGACACGCTAGACTTAGGATCTAGTGCTTCGGCATGCGGGTTCAACTCCCGCCCCTCGCACCAATTAATTATGCTAAAAGTCGAAATTAAAGAAAAAAGTGAAACTACCAAAATTTTAACAGTGGAACTTCCGCCGGAAGAGGTAGATAGGCAATTTGAGAAAGAAACTATTAAGTTTCAAAAAAAAGCATCCCTGCCGGGTTTCCGGCCGGGGAAGGTTCCTTTAAACGTCATTGCCAAAACCTATTTCCGGCAGATCCGGGAGGAAGTTCTGGACCATCTTTTTAACCACTCCTATCGGCAGGCCCTGGACCAGACAAAGTTGGTGCCCATTCAGTCTCCGCGGTTGGAGAAAATGGAGTTGCAAAAAGGAGAACCCTTGCGTTACCAGCTTACCCTGGAAGTTTTACCTAAAGTAAAACTTTCTAATTATAAAGGTATGAAGTTGAAGTCCTCGAAAATCAGGGTTTCCCAGGATGAAATTCAAAAGGTGCTGGAAAATCTCCGGCAGCATAACGCCGTGTTGGAATCAGTAGTGGGAAGAGTTTCCCGGACCGGGGATGTCTTGTTAATCGATTTTGTAGGCCGTAAGCACCAACAGCCCATACCCGGAGTTAAAGCCGAGGGCTATAATCTGGAGTTGGGTTCCGGGCAGGCCATAGCAGATTTTGAAAGCCGGCTTGTTGGCATGGCGGTGGATGAAACCAGAATCTTTGAGAGTGTTTTCCCGGAAGATTATCACGCTGCGGAATTGGCCGGCCAGACCATTGAATTTACGGTAACGTTAAAGGCGCTTCAGGAAAAAAAAGTACCGGAATTAAATGATGATTTTGCCAAGGATTTGGGGCCTTTCGGAAATTTGGAGGTTTTGCAAGAGCGATTAAAACAGGACTTGGAAACGGAAAAAGAGCAGCAAAACCGTAATTATCTTCGCGACCAGGTTATGCAGGAATTAGGCCGCACCACGCAGGTAAAAGTGCCGGAGGTTTTAATCGAGCAGTCAATAGCCGATAGGTTTAAAGACCGGCAGAACCGCCAGGTTCAGGAAAAACGGAATGAGGACGTAAATGATACTGTGCCGGAAGAATTTAAAACCCAAAACCGTGCGCAGGTGGAATTACTATTAAAAGCCCGCTTGGCGCTGCGTGAAATAACCATTGGCGAGAAAATAGACATAACCGGGGAGGAAATGGAAGCCGAGGTCGGGAGGATGGCCCGTGCTTCCCGTCAAAGTGTGGAGGCCGTAAAGGATTATCTTACCCAAAAACAGCATTGGACTGAAATTCAGGAACGTCTGGGTAATAATAAAACCCTGGAGTTCATTATCAGTAAGGCAGTCATCAAGGAGACATAAGGAGGAACAGGTTATGGCTTTAATTCCTATGGTAGTCGAACAAACCCAGCGCGGAGAAAGGGCCTATGACATTTTTTCCCGCCTGCTAAAAGAAAGAATTATTTTCCTGGGAACTCCGGTTAATGATGAAATAAGTAATTTAATTATTGCCCAATTGCTTTTTCTGGAGTCCGAGGAGCAGAAGGAAATTTCACTGTATGTTAATAGCCCGGGCGGAATAGTTTCCTCCGGTTTGGCGATCTACGATACCATGCAGTACATTAAATCACCGGTTTCCACGCTGTGTGTGGGACAAGCGGCCTCCATGGCGGCCGTGTTGCTGGCGGCCGGAGAACCGGGGAAGCGTTACGCCCTGCCTAACGCCAGGATTATGCTGCACCAAGGGACAGCCGGGTTTTCGGGTTCTATGCCGGATATTGATATTCAAGCCAAGGAGATCCAGCGGGTGCGGGAAAGCATGAATAAGATATTAGCCGGCCATACTCAGAAAAACATAGAGCAAATCCTGGCGGATACGGACCGCGACTTTTTTCTGTCCGCCGCCGAGGCGCAGGATTACGGAGTAATCGATGAGGTAATGAAGATTGACAAGAAAGGAAAAACCAAAGCCCATGGTTCGCAATAATCCGCCTAAAAATATCGCATGCTCGTTTTGCGGGAAGCATTCCACCGAGGTGCGTAAGCTGATTCAGGGCCCGGGAGTTTATATTTGCGAAAAATGCGTAAGGCTGAGTAATAATATCCTGGCCCAGGATCGTGAGGCAACGGATATATCGGCCGGCGTCCGGAAAGTAAACCTTAAACCGGCGGAAATCAAGCTTTTTATGGACCAATACGTGATCGGACAGGAAAAAGCCAAACGCTTGCTGGCGGTGGCCGTCTATAATCATTTTAAAAGAATTCAAGTACATGGCCTGCAGCGGAAAGACGAAGTGGAATTGTCTAAAAGCAATGTACTCTTAATCGGGCCTACGGGTACGGGCAAGACCCTGCTGGCTCAAACCCTGGCCAGAATTCTGAAAGTTCCTTTCGCGCTGGTTGATGCCACCACTTTAACCGAGGCCGGCTATGTTGGTGAGGACGTGGAAAATATCGTTCTTAAACTTCTCCAGAATTCCAACTATGACGTGGAGGAGGCTCAGCGCGGAATTATTTATATCGACGAAATCGATAAAATCGGGCGTAAGAACGAAAATCTTTCGATTACCCGGGACGTTTCCGGGGAGGGTGTACAGCAGGCCCTGCTTAAAATTATTGAAGGTACTACGGCCAGTGTTCCCCCTAAAGGCGGCCGCAAGCATCCCCATCAGGAATATCTGAAAATTGATACCTCGAATATCCTTTTCATTTGCGGGGGGGCCTTTATTGGGATGGAAAACATCATTCAACAGCGGGTCCGCGCCAGAACAATAGGCTTCGGCGCAGAAAAACACAGCGATCCGGTTACAGCCGCCAGTCAACTGCTGGAAAAGGTCCGCCCCGAAGATCTGATTAAATACGGAATGATCCCGGAATTTGTCGGGAGGCTGCCGGTGATCGGAATATTAAACAAGCTGGATGAAGAAATGCTGGTACGCATTCTTTCGGAACCAAAGAATTCCTTGATCAAACAATATCAGAAATTTTTTGAGATGGAAGATGTAAAGTTGACCATAACCAAAGCTGCTCAACAGGAAGTGGCGCGGGAGAGCCTGCGCCGGGAAACCGGCGCCCGGGGATTGCGTGCTATTTTGGAGGATGTTATGCTGGATTTAATGTACGAACTACCCAGCCGAACTGATGTCCGGGAATGCATTATTAGTCCCGAAGTAATCAAAGGCCGGAACGACCCGCGTTTGATACTGGAACCTCCCGCGGCCGCCAAGATCGCTTAAGGCCGGGAAAGATCATGACTAAAAATGGACCTAATCGCATGAAACCAAAAATAAAGCCAAAGGTTCTTCCGTTTATGCCGCTCCGGGATATGGTGGTTTATCCGAATATGATTGTATCCCTGTTTGTAGGACGAAAAAAAACTGTTAGGGCTTTGGAAGAATCCATGCAGCAGGGCCGGAAGATCGCTTTGGCCGCACAACGGCAAGCTCAAATTGATGATCCCGCCCTGGAAGATATTTACGAGGTAGGAACGATTGTCCGGATTCTCCAGGTTTTGAAAATGCCGGATGATTCTTTTAAAGTTCTGGTCGAAGGACAAGAACGTATACGCATCAGGGGATTTCGTGCCCGGGACAACTATTTTACCGTGGATTATGAAGTTAGCCCTTACGAAATTCAAACCGGGGCGATAGTACAAACGGCTATGCGGAATGCCTTGGAGTTGTTCGGGAAGTATGCCCGTTTATCCAAAAATATTCCCGCCGATATACTAACTTCGCTGAACCGAATGAAAGATCCCCATAGGTTGACGGATCTCATGGCAGAGCAACTTCCTTTTCCGGTCGATAAAAAGCAAAAACTGCTGGAAATGGTAAAGCCCTTGGCCCGCCTGGAGGCTTTGGCTGAATTATTATATAATGAAATTGAACTCCGGGAAATTGAGCGCCGGATTAAGGGACGCGTACGCAAACAGATAGATATTACCCAGAAAGAGTATTATTTAAACGAACAGATCAAAGCTATCCGCAAGGAACTTGGTCAAAAAGACGTGGAAAGCGAGAACGAGGAACTGGTCCAGCGAATAAAAAACGCCCAAATGCCAAAAGGAGCAGAAGACAAGGCTACGAAAGAATTGGCGCGGCTTGATCGCATGCCGCCCATGTCTCCGGAAGCTACGGTAACCCGGACGTATATTGAGTGGTTAGTAGCCTTACCCTGGTCGTTTCAAACCCCGGAAAAGCTTGATCTTCGGATAGTGGCACGTACTCTGGATAAAGATCATTATGGACTTAGGAAAGTTAAGGACCGGGTACTGGAATATCTGGCAGTAAGGAAGCTGGCTCCCAAAATGAAAGGGCCGATTTTATGTTTGGTGGGACCGCCGGGCGTGGGCAAAACTTCATTGGCCCGTTCCGTTGCCGCTGCCATAAACCGTAAATTTGTTCGAATCTCCCTGGGAGGAGTTCGCGACGAGGCTGAAATCCGGGGGCACCGGCGTACTTACATTGGGGCTATGCCGGGAAAAATTATTCAATCCCTGAAAAACGCCAAAAGCCGGAATCCGGTTTTTTTATTGGATGAAATTGATAAAATGGGATCTGATTTCCGGGGGGATCCGGCCTGCGCCCTGCTGGAAGTACTTGATCCCGAGCAAAACCAGGCTTTTAACGACCATTATCTGGATTTGGATTTTGATCTATCGAACATAATGTTTATTGCCACTGCCAATATCTTTCAAAATATCCATCCTACTCTGCGGGACCGCATGGAGATCATAGAAATCCGGGGATATACTCAGGAAGAAAAAACTCAGATTGCGCAAAGGCATTTAAATGCACGCTTATTGGAAGAACACGGCCTGACCACTAAAGACCTGGTGCTATCACGGCCGATGATTGAAAAGATAATCGCAGAATATACCTTTGAAGCCGGGGTACGTAATTTGAACCGCGAAATTTCGGCTCTGATGCGCAAAGTGACAAGATTGAAGGTTGAAAAAAAATCACCTTTAAAAGCAAAAGAACTGACCGCCCTCGAGCTGACAAAATTATTGGGCCCTCCCAAGATACTGCGGCGAAAAGGCGAAAAGGCGGATGTTGTGGGTATAGCCACCGGCCTGGCCTGGACCGAGAACGGCGGTGAAATTCTGACCATCGAAGTCGTGCCTCTGCCGGGAAAGGGACAATTGATATTGACAGGAAAATTGGGAGATGTCATGAAAGAGTCCGGTCAGGCGGCCGTAAGTTATGCCCGCAAGCATGCGAAGGATTTTCATATTCCGCCTGATTTTTACCATAATTCGGATATTCATATTCATGTGCCGGAAGGTGCCATACCGAAAGACGGGCCTTCGGCTGGAATTGCTATGGCGGCGGCTTTAGTTTCAGCGTTCTCGGGGATTCCCATAAGAAAAAATACTGCTATGACCGGCGAGATAACCCTGCGGGGGCGGGTTTTGGGCATCGGGGGCTTGAAAGAAAAGCTGCTGGCAGCCATGCGGGCGGGAATTAAAACTGTTATTATTCCTCATGAAAATCAGAAGGATCTAGTGGATCTGCCGGTAGAAGTAACCAGAAGCCTGGAGATTAAATTAGTTCAGAATATGCAGCAGGTTTTGGAGGTCGTTCTGGCGCGGGAGAAGAGAAGCCAGGTTAAAACGCGGAAAGCTTACGCAAAAAAAGCCCGGGAACAAACGAAACAGCCGGTTGACCAAAACGGTATTTCGCCTCCGGCGGTTATGTAAGGCAGGCCGGAGGTTCCGTAGGGGCGGACTTCCATGTCCGCCCGTTCGCCTAATGCAAAATGCTGGGCCGGCATGGAAGCCGGCCCCTACGTTTAAAATAACCGCGAAAATGTTTTGTGTGTTGGTCTTATGGTTTTATGTAGGGGCGGACTTCCATGTCCGCCCGTTCGCCTAATGCAAAATGCTGGGCCGGCATGGAAGCCGGCCCCTACGTTTAAAATAATCGCGGAAATGTTTTGTGTGTTGGTCTTATGGTTTTATGTAGGGGGCGGACTTCCATGTCCGCCCTGGTAATAAGTATTAAGGAGAAGCACGAACTATGAACTTTAAAAAACGTTTAATGACCCCGGGCCCGACGGATATTCCGCCATCAGTTCTAGCTGAGGCGTGCAAGCCAATTATCCATCACCGGACACCGCAATTTCGTAAGATATTAACGGAAGTCGTTGCCGGGCTGAAAAGAGTATTCCAGACCAACAATGACCTGCTGATTTTTCCGGCGGCTGGTACGGGCGGCATGGAATCCGCGGTAGTAAATCTCTGTTCCCCCGGCGATACCATTTTAACGGCATCATGCGGAAATTTTGGCAATCGCTGGACCGCCATTGCCAAAGCCTATGGAATATCAGTAGAACATTATGAAGTCGAGTGGGGCGGCGAAAGTGATCCCCAGGAAATTAAAAAACGGCTGGCAGCCCATCCGGAAATAAAGGTTGTTTTTACCACCCTCTCGGAAACCTCCACCGGAGTAGATTTGGATATCAGCGCGATTGGCAATATTGTAGCCCAAACTCCGGCGGTTCTGGTTGTGGATGCCATATCCGGTATGGGGGCTACTCCTATGAAGACAGATGAGTGGAAAGCCGATGTAGTAATAGCCGGGGCCCAGAAGGGTTTTATGATTCCACCCGGGCTGGCCGGAGTGACGATTTCTTCCCGGGCTTGGGAACTGGCAAAAACGTCCAAAATTCCAAAATATTATTTTAGCTGGGAAAAAGCCCATAAAGCCATGACAGCCGAGGCTTTGGCGAATACGCCTTATACGCCCTCGGTATCTCTGATTATGCAAATGGCCGAATCCCTTCGCCTCATTGAGGAGGAAGGGATGGAAAATATCTGGAAGCGTCATGCCCGCATGGCCCAATCCGTCCGCTCAGCCATGGAGGCCCTGGGTCTGAAGTTGTTTGCGACCGGCCGGCCGAGCAATGTCGTGACCTCGGTTTGTGTGCCGGAGGGTGTTGACGGAATAAAATTATTTAAGACTGTCCGGGATACTTATGGCATCACTTTAGCCGGCGGCCAGGGTAAATTAAAAGACCGGATATTTCGTGTCGGGCATTTAGGCTATGCTGATGATTGGGATGTAGTTGCGGCCGTGGCCGCCATTGAGCGTGCCTTAAATGAGCAAGGATACGTTATGGAGATCGGCGCCGGGGTTACTGCGGCGGAAAAGGTGCTGTTTGCAGCGGAATAATTGCAATATATTACTGTCTTCCTGGACCCCGGCTTCCGCCGGGGTGACATCCTAGCCGTCATTCCGGCGAAAGCCGGAATCCAGGCAATATATTAAACCGAATGTATAACATATTACCGATAATTATGGAGGAAATGCATGTATAAAGTATTAATTAGTGATAACCTGGCAAAGGAAGGGCAGCAAATTTTAAGCGCTGATCCTGAAATTGAACTGGATGCGAGGGAAAAAGTCCCGCCGGAGGAACTGTTGGAGATAATCAAGGATTATGATGCCTTGATTATCCGGAGCGCAAGTAAAGTAACTTCGGAAGTATTAACGGCCGGGAAAAAATTGAAAATCATTGGGCGGGCCGGAGTAGGGGTCGATAACATAGATATTCCGGAGGCCACACGGCGCGGTATAATTGTAATGAATACCCCGGACGCCAATACCATTTCTACGGCGGAACACACCTTCTCTCTTTTGTTGGCCATGTCCCGGAATATTCCGCAAGCCGATAGTTCGGTTAAAAAGGGGAAGTGGGAACGGAAAAAATTCATGGGGAGTGAAGTATACGGAAAAATCCTGGGAATTATCGGGTTGGGTAGAATTGGAAGGGAAATGGCAAAAAGGGCGCTGGCTTTTGGGATGACGGTTAAGGCGTATGATCCTTTTCTGACCGAAGAAAAGGCAGATAAATTAAATATTAAATTAGCCTCATTGGACGAGATTATTTCTACGGCGGACTACCTCACCGTGCATACGCCCAAAAACCAAGAGACTTCGGGAATTATTGGAAAAGCTCAGTTTGAAAAAATGAAGCCTTCGGCCCGCGTGATCAATTGCGCGCGCGGGGGAATTATCCGGCAGGATGATTTGCGGGATGCACTGCAGGCCGGTACGATTGCGGCCGCCGCCCTGGATGTTTACGAGAGCGAACCACCGACGGATAAAGGACTTTTAAATTTGGACAATGTCATTCTGACCCCTCATCTCGGCGCCTCCACGGAAGAGGCCCAGGTTAAGGTAGCGGTAATCATGGCCGAACAAATTTTGGACGCGCTCAAAGGAAAAGTGATTCGTAATGCCGTGAATATACCCTCTTTATCGACGGAGCTTTTAAAAGAAGTGGCTCCCTATCTGGAACTGGCAGACCGGCTGGGAAGCTTCCAAGCCCAGCTGCTGGATGGTAAATTAAGGAAGATCACGGTTAAATTTGCCGGGGAGGTTTGTGATTATCCCACGGATATCATGACTGTGGCAGCGGTTAAAGGTTTGCTTTCAATCGTGCTTTCCGAGGCCTTAAACTACGTAAACGCCAGATTTCTGGCCAAGGAAAGAGGTATTGAAATAATAGAAACCACCTCGAAAGATACCAAGGATTTCACAAACACTATTGCGGTATGCGTGGAAAGCGAGAAGGAAACCCGTGAAATTGTGGGAACCCTGATTGGCAAGAAGCGCGAGCCGTACGTTGTGTCGGTTTTGGGATATCACACGGATTTTAGTCCCAAAGGTAATTTGTTGGTTTTCACGCATCATGATGAGCCGGGAATCGTTGGAAAAATGGGGACTATCCTGGGTGATGCCGGTATAAATATTGCCGCGCTGCATATGGGCCGCAATGAACTGGGCGGGGAAGTTGTCAGCATTTTGAATCTTGATTCGGGTGTTCCCAAGGAATTGCTGGCCGATCTATACCGGGCCGCGAAAATTAAAACCATGAAGCTGGTGAAATTATAAATAATTCCTGTGTCGGAAAGCGAGTTTTCTCAAGTTTGTCATTCCGAACATAGTGAGGAATCTCCACGAAAACGCCTGAAATATCAGGTCTCTTGGAGATTCTTCGCCTTCGGCTCAGAATGACAAAACGCGGGAGTCCGCTAAAAACAGCTTTACGCAACAGAAACTAACTATTGGAAAGAGTATACATAATGCCTAACATAGTAGTGGTCGGAGCTCAATGGGGCGATGAGGGAAAAGGGAAAATAATAGATCTGCTGGCTCAAAATGCCGATGCCGTGATCCGTTATCAGGGCGGGAATAACGCCGGGCATACCGTGGTCTTCGATGGGAAAAAGCATATTCTCCACCTGGTTCCTTCGGGGATTTTGCATCCCGGAACCACCTGTTTAATCGGCAACGGAGTAGTTATTGATCCCGTGAGCTTGCTCTTAGAGATTGAAGCTTTGGAAGCCAGTGGAGTTCAAGTACGAGGAAATCTGAAGATAAGCGAACTTGCCCATGTTACCTTGCCATACCATTGTGCTCTGGACCAAGCTTACGAGGCTAAGCGGGGAAAACTCAAAATCGAAACCACGCACAGGGGAATCGGACCAACCTACAAGGATAAATTCGGCCGGACGGGTATTCGGATGGCGGATATCATAGAACCAGACGGGTTTAAAAGCCGGCTGGAACAAAATCTGGAAGAAATTAATTTTATGTTTGAGAAATATTTTTCGTTACCCCCTTTGCAAATCAAGGATACTATAGTAAAATATGCATCCTTAGGACAGCGGCTAAGTGAATACGTAGATGATACTGCTGAGATAGTAAACAGCATGTTGGATGACGGAAGGATGGTTCTTTTTGAAGGCGCTCAGGGAACCTTTCTGGATATTGATTTTGGAACCTATCCCTTTGTTACCGCCTCGCATACCCTTGCCGGGGGCGCCAGTACGGGAACCGGGGTAGGGCCGACCCGGCTGGAGAAAGTACTGGGAATAGTGAAAGCCTATACTACCCGGGTGGGGGCGGGTCCTTTACCGACTGAACTGCAAGCAGGTGGGGAGGATCTTCGCATACGCGGAAAAGAGTACGGAGCCACCACGGGGCGTCCGCGCCGATGTGGATGGTTTGACGCGGTTATAGTGCGCCGGGCTAAAATGCTAAACGGATTTGAGAGCATGGCGTTAACTAAATTGGATGTCTTAAGCGGAATAGAAAAATTATATATTTGCGTAGCCTATAAAATAAACCATGAGATAGTAAAAGCTATTCCGGCGGCCTTAAGAAAAACCGATAAGCTTGAAACCATATATGAGATATTACCCGGCTGGAAAGAAGATATCTCCGGTATTAGAAAATACCAGGATCTTCCGGACAATACTAAAAGATATATAGAGCGTATAGAGGAATTAGTTGGCGTTAAAACATCACTTATATCATTAGGTGAGGCGCGTGATCAAACCATCCATATGGATGATTTATAATCTAACTGTTCCTGTTGCGGAAAGATTGTTTTCTTAAGTTTGTCATTCCGAACGCAGTGAGGAATCTCTACGAAAACGCCTAAATTATCAGGTCTCTTGGAGATTCTTCGCCTTCGGCTCAGAATGACAAAATGCGGGGTGTCCGATAAAATAGCTTTCCGCAACAGGAATTAATAACTAAGAGCCGGTAGCTCAGTTGGTAGAGCATCGCCCTTTTAAGGCGGGTGTCGAGAGTTCGAGACTCTCCCGGCTCACCAGTTCGGATCAAATTCCCCGCACTTTAGTGCGGGGTAATTCAAGACCTCATCAATCAAAACCTACTCATCAACTCATAGCAGTAAAATGACGAAATACCTACAGTGGGTTTACAATAATATTTCACAATATTCACAAAATATCAAAATAATAGTTGACAAAAATATTAAATAGTGATAATCTAATATTAGAATAAAAATGGAAATGATTCTCTTTATTTTGAAGTAAATTTAAGAAAGAAGGCCGATAAAATGTTCTGCAATCGGCAAAAAAAAATCTTAATATCTATAATTTTTCCGGTTTTTTTTTGTTTCGGGATTCTAATATACCATCCGGCCGAAGCTAATAATTCAACCAATAGAAATACCTCCTCCGTTACGAAAGCTTCCGATGCGCAATTCAATAAGGGGTTAAAATATTATAACCGCGGCAAATATCAAAAATGTCTTGCTCCCTTGCAGGCTGCCGTTAAAATTAATCCTCAGGATAGTGAAGCATTACTTTTGCTGGGAACAGCCTATTTACATCTGAAGAAATATGATAAAGCGAAAAGATATCTGATAAAAATTCTGGAATTAGTTCCGGGAGATATCGACGCTTCGAATAATTTGAGCTTGGTTTACTTCAATCAAAAGCGCTATTCGGAAGCGATTAGCCAACTGCAGAAAAGTCTTAGGATAGATTCTAAAAATATCGATGCCCTTACTAAGCTGGGATATATTTATTATAAACTGGGCAAATTCGATGATGCCATTAGAACCTATAGGCGTTTACATAAAATTAAACCGCAAAGCGGTAAAATTCAGGAGCGTTTGGCTTTACTTTATATAAAATGTAAAAAGTATGATGAAATAATAAGATTTTATTGCCAAATCAATAACCGCCGGCATTTAAATGCCTGCCTCCTAACCAAGGTCGGTTTGGCCTATTATTATAAAGGTGACTTTAAAAAAGCCGGCCGGCGCTTGAAAGAGGCGGCTAAAAGAGATCCCGGAAAAGCGGAACCTCATTATGTATTGGGATTGATAGCTCACAAGCAGGCTGCGCTTGATGCGGCCATTAGGGAATACAAGCAAGCGGTTAAACTCAGGAAAAATTATCCCGCAGCGGTTAATCAATTGGCGACGGCCTACGAGGATAAGGGCGAATACCATAAAGCGTTGTATTATTATCAGATTAATTTAAAGCTTAAACCTAATGATCGTAAGGCTAAGCGGGATTATGATGCCGTTAAGTCTAAGGCGATTGATTATTATCTCCGCAAAGGCAGTAAAGCCTATTTTCGTAATGACTATAATAAGGCTTTGCGTTATTGGGGACGGGTCTTGAAGCTGGCCCCGCATAACGCCAATGCTAAAAAATTCATCAAAACCGCGAAGAAAAGACTTGCGGCGAAAGTGAAATTACGGAATGATCGTGCCGATGCTTTTTATCAAAAGAAATTATTTCGGGATGCCCAACAGGAATGGAGCGAGGCGCTGAAGCTGAATGCGGAAAATAAACGGGCCCGTGCTGGTTTGGGAAAAATTAATTTGCACAATCAAAAGCAGGAGGAAAGACGGATCGCAAAAGGCCCCAAGCGTGTCAACCGCAGCAATCGGCAGGCCGCGCTTAAGGGTTTTAAAGGCACGCTTAAAACCGGATCGAAAAAAAAAGCGTCCCGGCAGTATGTTAATAGTATACCCACCGGACAAAAAAAACGTTCGGAGCAAAGTTATCGCAAGGGGATTGAATTGTTTTCCAAGGACAAGCTGAGGGAAGCCATCGCCTGCCTGGAACAGGCGCTGGAAGTGGATAGTAATAACCAGGGAATAAAAAATTTGCTATATAAAGCCCGCACGCGGCTGCGGGAAAACGTTAAGGCGCTACGGTCGCGGGGAATTGAACTGGCCAATGCCGGACGCCTGCCGGAAGCCAAAGAAAAGTTTAATCTGATACTTGAGCTTGATCCGGATAACGCCGAAGCGCGGGAGCATTTATCCAAACTTAACGGCAGCAGCGTTCAAATAGTAGTCAGCAAGGAAAAAATCAAAAAACTTTATTATGATGGAGTCTCGCTTTATCTGGACGGAAAAAACAAGGGGGCGATTAAAGTCTGGCGGAAAATCCTGCTTTTAGATCCTGAAAACGAAGAAGCTAAAAGCTCTATTGTAAAGGCGCAAATGGAATTAAAGGAAATGGAAAAAAGAGGGATTGGAACGGAATGAACACGACGACTTCCCCGGTCCGGCCGCAAAAGGTATCCCGGTCTTCGTCATCCCGGCATAAAAAAGGCGGTTTGCGGTATAAGTTCGGCTTGTCCATTACACTGCTATTAACCTTAACCATCATTTTTATTAGTTTTTTTGCTCTCCAGGGCGAGCAAGTGGCGCTGCGCAACGAGATGGAGCAAAGGGGCATAACTATTGCCCGGAATATCGCCGCGAATGCGGCCAAGCCCCTGTTGCGCGGTGAAATCCTATCCCTGGCTTCACTGGTAAAAGATGCTTTAGAAAATAAAAGCGTGACCTATGCGCAAATCGTGGATGATGATAGCATCATCGTAGCGCATAATAAATTGCAGAAATCCGGCTCCGTCTATCACCGGCCCCCGGGCGTGGAAGCGTTGCAGAACCGCTCCATTGCCGTTTCCGAGGTATTTCTTTACCAAGGCGATAAAAATGTAGATGTTGCCATCCCGATTCTTCTGAAAAAACAAGTCAAATTGGGCGAAGTGCATATCGGTCTCTCCCAAACCCACATTGATACCGTCATCCGCCAAGCGGTTATGCAAATTATTGTTTTAGCAGTTATTTTTGTGGTGCTCGGTATTATTGTAACCATGATTTTGGTCAGCGTTATTGTTCGTCCGATTAAAGCCCTGGAGGCCGGAGCCGATATTATCGGCCACGGAAATCTGGATTATACCATTAAGGTGGAGAGTCAGGATGAGATTGGAAATCTGGCGAGTTCCTTTAATCGGATGACAGTTGATTTAAAGGATGCCCAAAAGAAAATTATTGAAAAAGAAAAGATGGAGCAGGAACTGGAAACCGCCCGTAAGATCCAGTCGGTTCTCCTGCCCAAAGAATATCCTGCCCTGGAAGGTTTTCAAATCGTCGCATTTTATAAATCCGCTAAAGTAGTGGGCGGTGATTATTATGATTTCCACAGGATCAACGACAAATTACTGGGCATAACGGTAGCCGATGTTTCCGGTAAAGGCGTGCCTGGTTCGCTGGGTATGGTGATGACGCGGAGTATCCTGCGTTCCCAGACTTATTTAGGCAATGCCTGCGGAACATTGTCAAAAACCAACCGCCTGCTGTTTAGAGATATTAAAAGGGGAATGTTCGTGACTATGTTTTACCTAGTGCTGGATTATGAAAAAAAGACGCTGGATTGTTCCAATGCGGGTCATAATCCCATGATGTTAGGTCATAAAAACGGCCAAGTTGAATTATTTAATCCGGCCGGAATAGCTTTAGGCTTGGATGAAGGGAAACGTTTTGATAAGAAATTGCAACCCGTGAATCTCAAGCTAAAGTCAGGCGATACCTTCATTCTATACACCGACGGAGTTACCGAGGCTATGAATAAGCAGGAGCAAGAATTTTCCGAAGAGCGGCTGGCCGAAATATTGGGCAAAAATGTTTATTTAGACGCCCAAGAATTAAGTGATACTATTATTAACGAGTTAATGGGATTTACTTCCGGAGCCGGCCAGCACGATGATATTACCCTGGTAACGGTTAAGGTGGAATAAGTACTATGCGAAAAAGGGAAATAATTTTGTTCTAGAGTAAAAATTACTTTATATGCAATTTTATTTGTGCTAAACTTTCGCTTCGAAATAATCGAGGCGGGGAGGTGTATTAATGAAGAAAATCAATGTAAGTGTCCGGGATTCGGCCCTTAATTCCGGGTGCACAGTAATTGATGTAGCCGGCTTCCTAGATGCGTATACGGTCGCGGAACTCGAGGAAGTATTTAATTTTCTGATAAAGGAAAAAAAATTCAAACTGATTGTGAATTTGGGTAAACTCGATTATATTAGCAGTGCTGGATTAGGGACTTTCATGGGCGTAATTGATGAAATTCGGGACAATCAGGGTGACATCATGTTAACGAATCTTTCGCCTAAAATTTACAAAGTTTTTGATCTTTTGGGATTTTCCGAGCTGTTTTTAATAGTGGAAGATGAAGCCGCGGCGGTAGCTAAATTTCAGGAAGGTCATTAGTTTTTTCTATTCCCCCCTATGCCTTCTCGCTCAAGTGAGAGGCAACACCATTTCTGAGTTTGAGAAGCATTGGCGATTCGACCCCATATTTAAAGTGTTGCAGGGAGTTTAGCAGCGTCTGATTTTAAAATAAAGATAATCCTTTGCAGGTAGGGAGAAAGGATGCCGGGAAGCCCGATTTAAATCAGGTTTTTCCAAGTGAAGAGATGAAAAAGCTGGAAATTTACTCGCGATATGCCGGCAGACGGAATGAAGTAAACATTCTCGATTTTAAAGGTTCGCTGAACATAACTACGTTCAATCAGTTTGAGGGTTTCCTGAAACCATTTTCAGGAGAAGGTGCAGTGAAAATTGTCCTTAATTTTTCACAGTTAACCAGCATCAGTTCCTTTGGTCTGGGCCTTTTGGCGGGAATGATGCATAACCCGGATGGCCTAGAGGATGTTAATCTCGCCGAAGTGCCTAAGAAAATCAAGCAATTATTAGAAAAAGTACAGCCGGCGGAATATCGGTATAAAATTTTTGAGCATGAATCGGAAGCTGTTCAATTTTTCCTGAACCAGCAAACTTCTGCCTATGCTCATCATTTTGTGCTGACGTCCCCCCCAGCGGAGGTTATTTCCGGAAAGCCATTTATCTTGGAAATCGCGGCTTATGATGCCTCCGATCATTTGATAGAAGCATACCAGGGAAAACCTCATTTGATCGTGGATAGAGGTATGGTTTCACCTACCCTGATAACTGATTTTAAGCATGGTTTATGGGAAGGCAAAGTAATTGTAACCGGTAACGGTCCGTTGCAGTTTTTCGCTTGGGATGAGTGCGGCTGGGGTGAAACTACCATACGCCCCAAAGCGCAGGGAGAACCGGCTAAATTTCCCATTGTAGTTGTCTGTTCCGGCTGTGGTAAAAATAATATTGCAGGTAAAACCGATTTTTTTCGATGCATTCAATGCAATGAAATCTATTTTGTGGACTGGTTTGGCCATGTGGTGCCTTTAAAACCCGGTAATACGAAAAGAGCCGATTTTGTCAAACACCTGGAATTTAAAATTCCCAGCGATGTTAATTACCTTAATCATGTCCGGAATTTTATCATGGGGATATGCAGTGAGGAAAAAATAGACGAAGAAAAAATCACTCAAATCGAAATGTCTCTCGATGAAGCCTTGGCGAACGTGATAGAACACGCTTACTCGTTTGATGCCTACCAGGAAATACGAGTTAATCTTTGGATTTATGCCCATAAATTGGAAATCGTCATTAAGGATTACGGACGCTCGTTTGACAGCGAACGCCTGCCCCTTCCGGATATTAAAAAGCATATTGAAGAACGGCGGATCGGCGGTTTAGGGCGTTATTTGATTAAAACCTTGATGGATGAGGTGACGTATCATAAAGCTTTACATTGCAATGAACTCCGTATGATCAAGCGATTTTAACCTACCTCCTCCCCGGAGGGCGGGGTAGGGTGATACGAGATGTAGAAAAGCATTATTTCTTTCCCGCTTCATCCCCGCCTTGAAAGGCGCGAATTCGCGGCTGTGGATTAAAAAGGAGATATCCTTGGTTTGCTTTAAAGGAATCAAACAGCAACAAAGTGTTTTTTGGCTGGCTATTTATGGGAGCGTGTTTTTAACCCTGGGTCTGGTTTTATCCACCATAATAGGTCTTCGGCAGCTGACTGCCGGTTATCGAGTTTTAATTTTAGTGGTTAACGGCTTGCTGATAGTTGTAGCCGTTTTGCTTATTTATCAGTTGTTTTTCCGTTTTTTTAAGCCGATAAAGCTTTTGCTTCGGGAGACCCGGGAGACTTTGCAAGGAATTCGCAAAGACGGAATAACCATGGTTCGGGATGACGAAATCGGAGTTCTGGCCAACAATTTCAACCGGATTATACTGGACGATCAGATGAAACGCATAGAGTTGGAGAACTCCAATCAGGAACTGGCTTCCCATGCGGACATTATTGAAAAAACCTACCGGGAGCTCGATAAAAAAATATATGATCTTTTTACCCTCTTTGGTATCGGTAAAGAACTGAATTCCACTCTTTCGCTGGAAACTATTCTGAAAATCACTTGCTTCACTTCCATGGGACAAGTAGGCGTTACGGTTATGACCATTATGCTGCTGGAGGAGAAGGGCGAGACCCGAATGGTTTGCCAATATACCAAGGGACTGCGGAAGGATCCGAAGAGACCGGAAGCTTGCCGGTTTAGTATGGAGTTCCTGAGTCTGCTGCGTTTGAATGAACAGCCTTTTTTATTTTCCGCCCTGGAGGGGAGGCCGCATTTAAAGACCGAGATGGATTTTTTAAATAAGTATAAGACTTTTATCATTGCTCCTTTGACGGCCAAAGACCAGGTTATCGGTATGCTGCTCCTGGGTAAAAAATTATCCGGCGAGGAGTTTGTACAGGGAGAAAAAAATTTTCTCGCCACCCTGGCATCCTTAGCCGCGCTGGCCTTGAGAAATGCCAGGTATTATGAACAGGCCATAACCGATGATTTGACCAAACTTTATCTTAAACGTTACTTCCAGCTGCGCCTGGAGGATGAAATCAAGCGGGCGACACGGTATCAAAACAAGATAACTTTAATCATGATGGACCTCGATCATTTTAAGGAGATTAATGACACTTATGGTCATGTCCAGGGCGACAAGGTTCTTAATCGAATTGGCGAGGCGATTAGGGAAAATTTCCGGGACGTTGATGTTGCCGCGCGGTATGGCGGAGAGGAATTCTCGGTCATTATGCCGGAAGTCTCTAAAAGTCTCGCTTTAATTGCGGCTGAACGCCTGCGTAAATATATTGAAAATATCTCTTTCCGAGTAAATGAAAAAGGAATTAATGTGACTATTTCCATAGGACTGGCGGAATTTCCGGAAGACGGCAAGTCTCCCATACAACTGGTCGAAGCCGCGGATAAAGCTTTGTATTGCGCAAAGGAGAATGGGCGTAATCAAACGATGTTGGCCTGAGCGCGTGCTATAATGACCAGTCGGAGTAAATCCAGAAAATCAAAACCGCGGCCATGGGGACAATGGCTCATAGGAAGCTTGTTGTTTTTAGCCGCGGTTCCCGGCACTTGCGTTCTGCTGCGGCATTTATTGGAATTTAAGTTTGTGACGCAGGCGCAACTGGCATTTATCACCGGTTTTGGCGTTTACCTGGTAATGCATTTGCTTCTCTGGAAACCGGTTTTTATCCACGTGATGGGGCATGAATTGACCCATGCCTTCTGGGCTGTAATTTTGGGAGGTGAAATCAAATCATTGCTGGTTTCCCAGGAAGGGGGACAGGTTACTCTTTCCAAAACCAACTTTTTCATCGCGCTGGCTCCGTATTTTTTTCCGATCTATACTTTTCTGATATTGCCTGTTTATTTTATTGCGGCTCCCAAATTTTATTCCATACCGGCTTTTCTCATAGGATTTACCTTGGCGTTGCATCTGGCATTAACCCTTCATTCCCTGCACGATCGGCAGAGTGATATTTGGGAAATCGGGTTATTTTTTTCCATGGGTTTTATCTATCTGATGAACTTAATAGTCATTGTAATTATAGTATCTGTTATTTCTCCGGAAGTCATCACCTTGCCGGAACTGGTGCGGGAGAGTTGGGGCTTAACCATGGCATGGTTACTTAAAATGATAGCAGGACTAGGAGTTTGAGCAATTACTCGTTTTTTTGAGAGTAGATAGTAGAAAGTAGACCGCATTTGAGATATTTTATCTAATTTCTATTATCGAATCTCAAATGCTCTGGAGCCTAGGGTGAGGAGTACAGGGTGATGCGGTATCGGAACTTATTATTAAGCATTTTCGGCGGTCTAATGGCGGGACTGGCTTTTCCGAATTTTTTGTTCACCGGTATGAATTGGTGGGGAGGCGTTTTGGCCTATGGCTGCCTAATCCCCCTGCTGGCAATCCGGGAAGAGCGCGCTTTTCCGGCTTCCTGGCGTTGGGGGTTTATATATGGTTTCATTTATTTTGGCCTGGCGATCATTTGGATGGTGCCCATGAAAGCTATGCATCCCTTGGGTCCTTTAGCCTGGTTTGGTTTAACCGGGTACCTGGCTTTATACCCGGCTGTCTTTATTTTAGTATATCATTTTTTGCTTAAAGGCGGAGTTCCGGCCTGGTGGGCAGCGGCGCCTCTTTGGGTGGGCTTGGAGTTTATAAGAAACTATGGATTATCCGGATTTCCCTGGGTCTGCTTAGGCTATGCGCATCATCAAAGTACCGGCTTAATGGCACTGGCACCGGTAACCGGCGTCTGGGGGCTTTCGCTTATAACGGTCTTGGCAAATTCCGCCGGACATTATATATTAGGGCGCTGGTTTCCCGGCTGGGCCGGCCAGGAATCAATTATCCCTAAGACTATACCGCTTCGGAAATTTACCATCAAAGGGCGCTTGCTCGCCTGGGGTCTGCTGTTAGTGCTGATTTCCGGAGGAGTGGTTTATGAAAAAGTTAAACTTCGTCGTCATCCCGGCTCGGCACCGGTTACGGTGGCCGCCCTGCAAGGTAATATCGATCAGGATCAGGTCTGGGACCAGGAATATCAAAGAACGACTCTGGACCGATACCATGAATTGATTAACCAGGCCGCAGACCAGGGCGCCCGGATAGTTATTTGGCCGGAGACCGCCTTTCCGGGAATATTCAATCTGGATGGTAACCTGGCCGATTATGTCCGTCGTTGGTCGCAAGCTTGGGGGATCTGCCAGCTACTGGGCAGCGATAAAGTTGAGCCGGGAGGCAGGGGGAATTACCGGTATTTTAATTCCGTAATATTGATTGAACCTTCCGGAAAGGTCGGTCAAGTTACCTCCAAGGTTCATCTGGTCCCTTTTGGGGAATATATTCCTTTCAAGCATACCATCTTCTATTTTTTGCACAAAGTTGTAAAACGGTATGTTGGAGAAGGTTTTACTCCCGGCCGTAAGCGCCGGCTGCTGGTGTGTCCGTCCGAAGGAAAAAAAATATCGTTCGGAGCTTTAATTTGTTTTGAAAGTATTTTTCCGGGATATACGGCTAAGCTGGCACGCCGGGGAGCTGAAATCCTGGTGGTAATCACTAATGATAAATGGTTCGGCATGACCGCCGCGCCAGCGCAGCATGCTGTTTTTTCCGCCTTACGTGCGGCGGAAACCGGACGATACTTGATACGGGTTGCGGCTTGCGGAATTTCCGGGATATATAATTCCCGCGGGAAACTAATAAAATCATTGCCCTTGAACCATGCAGGGGTTTTGGTGACAGATGTCCGACCGCGTACGACTCTAACCAGTTACACGGTTTATGGTGATTGGCTTCCCTGGTTGTGTTTAGTGATATTAGCGGGGGAGTTAATGGCATGTATAATACGGAGAAAGAAAACGTTGGCCGTTTAAAGAAAATCAGCGTAGGGGTGGAGTTCCATCTCCGCCCTCGGATGGGTTAAAGGCCGGACTGGCAGGGAAGCCGGCCCCTACGAATCCGGAAAAGGCGAGGCGGTTTATGTAGGGGCGACGCATGCGTCGCCCCTACATCCCGTGGGAGGTATATCACAGCTTTCAAGGGATTGAAGAAAGAGTATGAAGGATTGTAATATATTAAACATAGTTTGGATATAGCCGGCAGTGGTAGGGGCGACGCATGCGTCGCCCCTACATCCCGTGGGTGTATATCCCAACTTTCGAGAAGTTGAAGCCTGCGGTCACCATATCGAAAATATGCAAAGGTTTTAACAATATCTGATATCTACAAGGAGGATTAAATGGATGTTCTGATTGTAGGCTCCATAGCCCTGGATGATGTAAAAACTCCGGCTGGCGAAGTAACCAACGCCTTGGGAGGTTCGGCCGTTTATGCTTCCCTGGCGGCCGGATATTTCGCGCCTGCGGGAATTGTGGGAGTGATTGGAGAAGATTTTCCCGAAGCTCACATCCGATTACTACGCGAGCATCGAATCCAGTTGGAAGGCTTGGAGCAAATGCCCGGTAACACTTTTCATTGGTCGGGTTGTTATGAGCATGACATGGGAACAGCGCAAACCCTTAAAACCCAGCTTAATGTTTTTGCCGGATTTTCGCCGAAAATTCCCCCGTCTTTCCAGGAAACCCCGTTTGTGTTTCTCGCCAATATCGACCCTGAACTTCAGTCCCGGGTGCTGACTCAGGTGCATAAACCGCGTTTCGTCTTACTGGATACCATGAATCATTGGATAGACCAGCAGCGGGATAAACTTATTGAAGCTATGGCAGCGGTTGATATGGTAGTTATAAATCAGGAAGAGGCCCGGCAGTTGGCCGGAGCCGCTAATTTAATCCAGGCGGCCCGATGGCTGCGCCGGCAGGGCGCGCGGGGGATAATTATTAAAAAAGGGGAGCATGGAGCCTTGGTTTTTTGGGAGGATCAAATCGGAATTATTCCGGCTTTTCCTCTGGCGGCCGTGAAAGATCCCACCGGAGCGGGGGATACATTTGCCGGTGGTTTTATCGGGGCTTTGGCGCGCCGGGGAGAAATAAATTTCGAAACTATACGAACAGCAGCAGTGATGGGGACGATTATGGCCTCTTTTACTGTGGAGGACTTCTCGGTGCAGTGTCTTTCCCGATTGCGTAAAGAAACTATCGAACTACGCTACGATGAATTACATAAAATGGCCCGTCTGAATACAAAGCCGGTGAGCTTATGATTTCCAATAAACTAGGTCGTATTCCACCTTATGTTCTGGCACGGGTGGTGGCGGAGACCAAAGCGGCCAGAATACGGGGAGAAGACATTATTGATTTTGGTATGGGAAATCCGGACATGCCTACGCCCCGCCATATTGTAGACAAGCTGGTGGAAGCGGCCGCGAAACCGCAGAACCACCGTTATTCGGCCTCCAAAGGAATTTTTAAATTGCGCGAAGCGGTTTGTCGATGGTATCAGCGGCGTTTTCAGGTAAATCTGGATCCCGAGACCGAAGCCATCGCTGTCATCGGCGCCAAGGAAGGCATTTCCCATTTTATGCTGGCTTTGCTGAATCCCGGCGATTCGGTAATCGTGCCGATACCTTGTTATCCCATTCACGCTTACTCCATTGTATTGGCCGAGGGAAATGTGATCGGCGTTTCTGGCCGGCCGGGGGAAGACATATTTCCGCGAATTGCCGAGGTTTGTAAAAATACTTGGCCCAAACCGCGGGCAGTGGTTCTCTCCTACCCGCATAATCCTACCGGTGCCATCGTGGACCTGGCATTCTTTGAGCGGGTATTAGAATTGGCCAGATCCGAGAATTTACTGGTAATTCATGATCATGCCTATGCGGAACTATGTTTTGAGGGATATCAATCCCCCAGCATACTTCAAGTGCCCGGAGCCAAGGAGCGGGCCGTGGAATTTTACTCACTTTCAAAAACCTACAATATGCCCGGATGGCGGATCGGGTTCATGGTAGGAAACCGTGAAGCCGTGGCTCTGCTGGGTCGTATAAAAAGCTATCTGGATTACGGCATATTTACACCTATCCAAATTGCGGGTCTTTGGGCCCTAAACGGCCCGCAGGATTGCGTGGCAGAGATAGTGCAAACTTATGCCGAGCGCCGGGACGTTCTGGTGGAAGGGTTAAACCGCTTAGGCTGGGAAACATCCAAACCCCGGGCGACGATGTTTGTCTGGGCCTCTATTCCCGAACGCTTTCGGCATATGAACGCAGTGGATTTTTCCATGCGTTTGCTGCGCGAGGCCAAAGTATCGGTCTCGCCCGGGACTGGTTTTGGAGCAGAGGGGGAAGGATATATTCGTTTTGCCTTAATTGAAAATCTGGAGAGAACCAGACAGGCCCTCAAGGGGATTAAAAGGGTGTTAAATAGTTAAAGCACCGCAACGGTTCTTTGGGGGAGATTGACAACCGGCAGACTGAACCAGAAACGGCTTCCCGCGCCAACTTGGCTTTCTACGCAGATTTGAGAGCCATGGGCTTCAACGATTTCCTTTAAAATAGCCAGCCCTAAACCGGTTCCTATGTATTTTCTGGTGGAAGAAGCATCTACCTGATAAAAACGCTGAAATATTTTATTGAGAGAATTGCGGGGAATACCGATACCGGTATCCTGCACGCTGATTTCAAGTAATTCCTGCTCCGACTGTTCCACCGGGGAGCCGGGAAGACGACCCCGATAGACGCTTAGGCCGAGGGTGATGGTTCCCTTAGCCGTGAACTTGATAGCGTTGGAAATTAAATTCTGCAGAACTTGTTCAATTTCATGCCGCCGGATACGAACCACGACCGGCTCTTGAATTCCCTGACGTATTATCTCTAATCCTTTGGCCTGCGATATTTCAACGGTATCGGCAATGACCTGATCCATCAGCTCGTGGATGTTCACCATTTCCATATTTTTTAAGCGGCCATGGTTATCATGGAAACGCGCCTGAGTCAGCAGATTGTTAATTAGTAGCATAAGATGAGTAATGTTACGTTTAATAATACCTAATTTATCTTTTTGCAACTCGTCCAAATTTCCGATCCGGTCGCTTAAGAAGAGGTCGATATAGGTTCTAATGGAAGTAATCGGCGTTCTTAATTCATGGGAGACATTGGAAAGAATCTGGTTCTTTAAACGATCCGATTCCTGGAGGTCGTGATTGACAACCTCTAACTCCTTGATTTTCAAGGATAATTCGGCGTAAAGCCGGGAATTTTCCACGGATACTCCAATTTCTTCCCCAATCCGGGATAAAAGCTCCAAGTCGCATTGATGAAAAAAATGTTTGGAATGACTGCCAATGGCCATGATGCCCAAGCAGTGTTTTTGTGTGCGCAGCGTAAACAAGAGGAGATTCTTTACTTTATTCATGGCAAGATCATCGGTTATTTCCTGCAGCTCGTGAACGTCGCGCAAGATACAGGATCTACCGGAAGAAAACGCTGCGCCGATAGGATTTCCCGACAACTCCAGGTCGGCTAAGCAGCGGGAAGACGAGGGCGAGCCCAGGTGCGAAACCAGGTTTAATTTCCCGTTGCGGGGATCGAAAACGTATACCCAACCTGTATTAGCGCGCATCAATTGCAGAATTTTATGCAGACTTTTTTCCAGGATGGTATGAAGATTAAGGGACTGGTTTATAATAGTGGTGATTTCATTGAAAAAGGACAGTTCATGGTTTTTTTGTCCGATTTCGAGGTTTCTGGTCCCTAGCGTATTAGTCATCTGGTTGAAGGTGTGCGTCAGCCGTCCTATTTCATCCTGAGAATGTTGGGGCAGGGGTTCAGTCAATAGGCCGTGGCCCAGGAGTTTAATGCCGGCCTCTAATTCTTCCAGTGGTCTGAGCAGGCGGGAAACAAACCAGATTCCGCCAAGCATCGAATATAAAAGCGCTCCTGCCAGAAAGACCAGCCCCACCCAGGTTCGGACGGTCAGGCAAGCGAATAAGATCAGCGGCAGAGAGGTAAGCGCTAAAATCAACACCAGAATTTTGTTTCTGATTTTGCTGCGCCAAATTAGCTTCCGGCATATTCGCAACCAGGAGGCAGTGAAGAACCGGTTAAGCAAAGAAACTTTAGATTCCATTATGCGCATATTTTATGTTCCCGAGGGTTAAAAAGCAAGTACAGACTACAGGATTTGACATTTTTTTAATATTGGATTAGAATATCCGTGAATTTGCGTCGGAATAATGTGATGGGACTCTGAGTAATTAGTCGGTTTTTTTAAGAGTAGATAGTAGAAAGTAGACCGCATTTGAGATATTTTATCTAATTTCTACTATCGAATCTCAAATGCTCTGGAGCCTGAGCATTTAGTCGGTTTTTTTAAAAATTTCTGAGCAATTGAACAATAGAAAATAGACCGCAATTGAGTTTTTTTATTGCTCTATTGGTCAATTTTCAATTGCTCTGGAGTTTGAGCAAATAGTCTATGACTAAATGCTCAAACTCCTAGGAGGTATTATGGAAAAGATATTTTTAACTCCGGAAGGGTTGGAAAAACTTAAAAACGAACTGGCTGTGCTTACCGGATCCCGGAGACGCGAAATTACACAAGCGATTAAAGTGGCGCGTGAACACGGAGATCTTTCCGAAAACGCTGAATACGACGCGGCCAAAGAAGAACAAGCTAAGCTTGAGTTGCGCATTAGTCAGTTGCAGGATCAGCTGGCTAAAGCCCGGTGTATTGATAAATCCAGTATTCCCGCCGGACAAATTTCCATAGGTCAGCATGTGCGCCTCCAGGATATTGATCGGGATGTGGAATTGGGGTATATGTTAGTCTCGCCGGCTGAGGCCGATTTCGAGCAGGGCAGGATTTCCATTACATCGCCCATCGGTAAAGGCCTGGTTGGCAAGAAGGTGGGAGAGGCAGTTGAAATTAAAGTTCCGGCCGGTCTGCAGCGTTACCGCATAATTTCCGTTGAGAATATGTAGGACAGCGCTTCACTGATATATTGCATCCTGGAATCTAAATTGAAGCTAAAATCCCCCCCTTTTTTTGTAAAGGGGGGTAAAACAAGATGTGTTCCATATAACCTACTGCCAGTGAGCTCTTTTTTCTCTTTTTAACCATTTCAATTTAGATGCTAGGGTTGCAAATACTGGTTTACTTTTATACTCAATCATGGTATCATAAATAGTATCAAATATAGTACCAGGAAGGATGTGAAATAAGATGTCTATGAGTATTACGGAAGACATTAAATCGGTTTCTGATTTAAAGAAAAAAACTAATGAAATTTTCAAACAGATGCATTGTACGGGGCGGCCGATCATTGTCACAGTTAATGGCAAACCTGATGCGGTTTTACTTGATGTGGAAGTTTTTGAGAAAAAATTAAAGGCACTAAATATCGCTGTTCTGTTAAACGAAGCCGAAACCGAAGTTAAAGCGGGGCGTATTCGGCCAGCGCGGGATTTTTTGAAGGAGCTTAAGCACAGTGCGAAAATATCAGGTTGAAATTACCCGAATAGCTGAACTTGATATCCAGGGAATTTTCGAATATATTTTGAGTGATAATCATAAAGCGGCAATAAAGTGGGTTGGCGAAATAGAACGTCAGGTTGATTCACTGGAAAAATGTCCTTTGCGGTGCGGCGTCATTCCGGAAACAAAAGAATTGAGAAAAACTTACCATCATATTATTTTTGGCAATTATCGAACTATTTTTAAAATCAAAGGTTCCAAGGTAATCATAATGCGAGTGATTCACGCTTCACGATTGCTTGATCTGCAAATGTTTGAAAAATAAAATAGCAGCCGGCCCCTACGACTATCTGAAAAGACGAGTTGGTTTTCGTAGGGGCGGAGTTCCATCTCCGCCTTAGCGGTGGTTTAAAGGCCGGCCCCTACAAATTTCCGGATAAGCAAGCATGTGAATTGTAGGGGCGGCCCCCTGTGGCCGCCCATTGAATATCAGCGTGAACTTGAAAGCACGGGCCGGCATGGAAGCCGGCCCCTACAGATATCTGAAAAGGTGAGTTGGTTTTTGTAGGGGCGGAGTTCCATCTCCGCCCTTAGGGATGGGTCAAAGGGCGTGCCGGCATGGAAGCCGGCCCCTACTTTATCTCTGCGCCTTGCGCATGAGATATACGCCCAGGAAACCAAAGATTATGTTGGCAATCCATACTGACAGTAGGGGGGGCAGAGTTCCGTTTTTGCCGAAAGAACTCCCTACGGCGATAAAACCGATATAGAAAAACCCGGTTAATAAGGTTAATACGAAGCCGATAGCCACCCAGATCATAGCCCGTTTTCCGGTGGGAAAAATAAAGGGCAGGGAAACGCCCAGCAGGGTTAAAATGAAATTGGCAAAGGGGAAAGAGAGCTTCAAGTGAAAATTGACTTCCTCCTTGCGGGGATCGCTCCCGGTTTCCTTAAGCAAATTGATACGGTAACGCAGTTCCTTTAAAGTCATGGCCAGCAGCTGATCGGAATCTTTTTCTTCACGGATAAAATCCCGGGGGGCTTCTTTAAAAGGGAGGCTGAGGGACTCGAATTTGTTGAATTCCGTGACCATTCCTTTGGAATTAAAGCGGCGCATCACCCCGTTTTCGAATATCCATTGGCCCTCGCACCAGCGTCCCCGAGGCGCATCCAGTCTGCGTTTGATGGTCTGGCCAGGGCCCAATTCCAATAAAATCACACCTAGCATGTGTCCGGCCCAGGCATCCAGGTGTTTGATATGCAGGATCCGGCGGCCGGAAGCGCTGCGCGTAACCCCATCCCGGCGGGAACGAAATGATTGATCAGCCTTGTGCTCAATGTTTACCCGCTTAATATGATGGGCCCGGGGATTAGTATAAGGGATTACTACTTCATTAAACACCATGACCATTCCTACCATCAGCAAAGCCGCTGCCAGAATCGGAAAGGCTACCCGGTAGAAGCCTATGCCGCAGCTGCGCATGGCAATCAACTCGTTATTCCTGGCCAATTGTCCCAAAGCAAAGAGCGAGGCCAGCAAACAGGCCAGAGGCAGAATCTGGACCAGAAAATAGGGTATGCGGTAAAAATAATAGAGAATAATCAGGGAGAGGGGCGGGTGATGATTGACAAAGGTCCGCATTTCATCCACTAGCTGGGAAATAATGTAAAGACCTATGAAAACCAGGATAGTGAAAACCAGGGGTTTGAAAAATTCCCTTAGGAGATAGCGGGAAAGGGTACTCATAGCAATTTTTTCCCATTAAACGGCCGGTGCGCAAAGAAAGGGGCACGCTCTTTGATGGTCCATGCCAGTCCATAGAGTCCGGCTGCGATTAGCAGAAAGTTGGGGAACCACATTGCCCAAAAGGGCGGGATGCTTCCTTTGGAACCAAGGGTTTCACCCAGAGAAAGAAGAATATAATAGAGAAATATTAATAGCACGCCGGAAAAATAGGCTAAATAGCGGCCGGACCGCGGCGCCAGTATTCCCAGAGGAGCCCCCAGTAAAAGAAAAGCCAGGCAGGCAAAGGGAATTGATGATTTTTTATGATATTCCACCCGCAGCCAATTTGTGTTTTCGCCCTTACTTTTCTGCTGCCGGATTTGCGCTCTGATTTCAGCCATGGACATCTCCCGTGCGCTTCTTCCGGCGTTTTGATTTTTATCCGTTAACGCACGGTTAATATCCAGATCCAGGAAATTTGTATGGAAGTCGATCCGGGAAAAGGCCTCAGGATCGTCCGGCGGCACAATTTGCATAAAGCCGTTTTCCAGTTTGAGCACCACCCGGCGGTTTTTATCATCAGTGATCAATCGGCCTTGCTGCGCCATAAGGGTACGGATAGGATCGTCCGGTGAGCTGCCTTTTACAAAAACCACAACATCCCGGAGTTCGCCGGTGACAGGGTTTTTATCTCCCACGCGGAAGACATAACCGTCAAAATCCTCGACAAAAACATGTTCGCGAATGACTATGGCGGCCCGCTGGCTGACAATATTGAAATAAAGATTGCGGTAAGCAAAATTAGCCTGCGGAAGAATGGTGTTGTTGAACCATATCATTATTACGCTCAAACCCGCGCCAATTATCAGGACGCGGGCCACCAAGGGAAGCATGGAAATACCGGAAGCTTTCATGGCCATAATCTCCTGGTCGTTTTTTAGACGGGAGAAAGCGGCCATGACCGCTACCAGACAGGCCATGGGAATGGTAATCGCAAAGGTGGAAGGCAGGATGTATAGCAGCAGTTTTCCCACCACAAATACCGAGATGCCATATTTAACAATAAGGTCGGAAAGCGTAAATATCTTATCCATAATCAGGAGAAAAGTGAAAATGGTGATTCCCATCAGGAAGGGAAAGATATGCTCCCGGATTACGTAGGCCGGCAGGGTTTTCACAGCTGGGGCTCCGATCGCCGATTATCCGGCTCTTCGGGCGGACGGAGGAATTTATGCGCATGATAAAATCTGATTTCCCGGACAAGGCGAGTGCCCTGCCGGACTATAAAAGGTTCCAGCGGCTCAAGGGAAAGAAAGCGGGAACGGATATGGTCGATTTCCCAGGCATGTTCGCAGACATAAAGCGCATCCCGGCCGTAAAGCTCCGGAGCACGGTTCCAGAAACGATATTGATTTTTAGCCGGTTCATTCCGGGCGAATAATTGAACATCCGGGTGGTCCGGCGTGTAAAAAGAAAGAATGCCGGCCAGTTGATAACGGCGCGCGGCCAGAAAGGGGGCGGTGCCTCCGGAGTTATTTAGTTTTTCCAGACGGCGTCCGGTCTCAGCGCCGATCCCGGACCACCCCCGGATGCGATCCAGGGATTGGGCTGCCCGGCCTTTAAGCGGAAGGAATGACCAGACTGATTCCAGATGTACGGTTAGGGTAAGCAGGGACGCACTTAGCAGTACCGCGAGTATCCAGCGCGCGGTTAAAAGGCGGCGCCTGGTTTCGAGTTTTTGAACGGCCCAACCGGCCAGGATGGCCAGGGCGGCCGGATAGGCCGGAGCCGGCCAGTTGGCATAAACATTTTTATGGAAAGAAAGCATAAGGAAAAAGATAAGCAGGGGCGCGGAAAAACAAACGAGGAAAAGAAAGTTTTGTGAGTTGGTATTCCGTCTGCGCCATTGCTGCCAGGCAATTACAGGTGCGGCCAGGCAGAAGATTCCCAGCAAAGGTGTTATTACGCCCAATTGGCCGCCGAGGAAATTAAAGACGGTTTTCAGCGACAGGGAAAAGTGTTGGCCGGTTCCGGCTAAATTGCCAATATGTCCGAAAGAAGACCAGGCATGAGCGGCATTCCATAAAATAATCGGTGAACTCATTACCAGAACGATTAAACCTGCCAGATAAGGCTGCGGCCGGCGCCACCAGATTCTTTGAGATGGTGAGAGCAGTAGAAATAAAGCCAGAGCAGGAATAAACATGATCATGGTGTATTTGGCCAGGATTCCGAAACCTACGGCCAAGGCGCCTAAAATCCAGCCGGGTCTCCAGTTTTCAAACAGGGCGCGGTAAAAACATAAAAGAGCGCCTATCCAGGCGCTCAACATAATGGAATCATGCATCATTAAAACTGCCCCGACCGAAAAGAGCAATGCGGATTGGAGCCCCAGGAAAGCGTACCAGGCCGTACGGCTGCTCTGAAAAAGCCGCCTTACCAGGTCAAAGAACATCCAGGCAGTAAAAAAGGAGAGAACAACCGATCCCAGCCGGACGCTCCATTCATTGGTCATACCCGTGAGTAAAGTAAAAAAACGGATAACCAGGGCCAGCATAGGGCCCTGGTCGTAGTAGGACCAGTCCAGATGACGCGACCAGGTCCAATAGTATGCCTCGTCCGGGCATAATTCGAAAAGGCCGATACAAATCATACGTAAAACGGTGAGCAGAGAAAGCATCAGCCAAAAAAGTTTTTGATAGTTCTGCAATTGCAAACTCCTGGAAATTCTATGATAATTCGCACAATTTTAGGCTTAGACTGTCATTCTGTCAAGTACCCTGGAATCTAAATTGAAATAGTTAAAAAAGAGAAAGAAGAGATCACTGGCAGGACAAATTGGTTATTTTATGCTTTGTGAAAATTTAACCAACCAGAAACACAAGTTATTTTACCCCCCTTTACAGAAAAAAAAGGGGGGGCAGGGGGCATTTTTTAAGTATAGCTGCGTTTCCAGCAAATACCCCTTTCCCAAAGGGGGGGATTTTAAATTCAATTTGGATTTCATGGATTAATTTTATGGCCTATAACCGGATAATATTCTTGCGCCTTTCGTCAGGTCTTGGGATAATATTATTTAATGATAATTTTGCATACGCGATACGCGCGAAATCGCCGCGTATTTTGGAGGTTTTTTTGTCTGCCGTAAGGAAAGCTTTAACCATAATTATTCCCTGCTGCTTGGCCTTTGCTTCATTGAGTGTTGCTCAGCCACGCGAAGCCGGCGTCACAACCCCCATGGCATCAAGTATGCCGGGCTTAAACCCGGCCGAACCTGTGGGCCATACCGCCAACTCTCAGGTGCTGGCTGTTCCTGAACCTACGGGTAATACCACCGGTTCCCGGGCGGCATTCGGCACAACTTTGCCGACGCCGCTTGGTTTGGAAGCTGAAGCTGGTGGAGAGCGTGTGCTGCTGGCCTGGGAACCGGTCCGGGTAACCGCTACAGCCAAAATAATGTACCAGGTTTTTCGCTCGGAAAGTGCAATTCCGGCGGGACCTCCCGGATCTCCCTGGCCCGACCCGATTAATCTCCAGCCGATTAGTGAAGAGTATTTTCTGGATTCCGGGAGCACATCCCGTATCCCTCCGCAGCCGAATAAGCATTATTTTTATGCGGTAATCGCAATCGATGCCCAGGGAAATACTTCATCCCTGTCTCAAGTCCTGGAAATTTATAATATTTCAAAATTATCCCCTCCGCTGGGAGTGGAAACCAAGGCCGGAGACGGTTCGGTCCAACTTAAATGGCTCCCGGTATTTTCCGGCGGGGAACACGGACTGGCCGGCTACACGATTCATCGTTCCTCCCAGTCCGGGGTTATTGGCAATTTAATCGGCCCAAAACTTCTGGAAGCCGTATCTTACCGGGATAGCGGACCACCCGACGAAGGACTTAAAAACGGGGTGGAATATTTTTACACGATATTCGCCCAGGACAAACTCTGTAATCATTCCCAACCTTCCGAACAGGTCTTGGCCATGCCCTTTAAGCCCGCTTCCGCGCCGGCTAATCTGACAGCTACGGGAAAAACCGATGATATGATAGAGATAAAATGGTCCGCTTCTTTGCCGGGAACTTTTCCGGTTAAAGGCTACAATATATACCGGGGCTCGGATCCGGAAAAACTTGAAGGGCCGCTGAATAAAACCCTGGTGAGCAAGACCCGGTATGTCGATTCTGAAAACAATAGCCTCCGCAAACCAATTTTGGGACAAATATATAATTACCGGATTATAGCCGTGGACCAGCGGGAATTAGAAGGCGAGGCCTCGGTTACGGTTCAGGCTGCGCCCCGGGCTCCCATCGCGATACCTAAAACCGGCCTGCTGTCTACCGCGATCCCCGGCCTTCCCCCGGAATCCTCCCTTACTATTTCCGGAAGGAAAAAAATTGATATTGGTTATACTGAAGTCATTCCCCTGAATACCCAGGATGGTGGTTCTGATCTCCGTTCGCCCTCCCTGACTTCAGGATTAAGCAAAGGATTTATTTTGGAGCAGGAATTGCGGGTTAAGCTGGAAGGCAAGGTGGGAAAAAAGATCACCGTGGACGTGGATTACGACGATACCACGGAAGAACAGCAGAAAATCTCTATTGTCTATGCCGGGGATCCGGACGAGGTTATACAGGAGGCGGCTTTCGGTGATATTCTGCTGGATCTTCCGCGGACGGAGTTTGCCGGATACAACAAGAGCCTTTTCGGGGCCAAGTTTAAGATCGGACTGGATCGATTCCGGTTTACCGCCATTGGCGCCCAGACCAAGGGGGAGTCGGCGGTAGAAACATTTAAGGGCAATACTTCCAAGCAGATTAAGGATATCCAGGATATCAATTTCGTGGCTTTTGCATATTATTACCTTACCAAGTCCTGGCCCGGACAGGTCAACCATCCTGATCTGCCGGGGTATGAGTCCGCTGAAAAAAATCATGGAATTGTCTCGGGTTCTGTCCAGATTTACGTAGCGGATACTACGGGTACACAGAATATTACGGCGGATACGGTGAGAGTCATTCGGCCGGATGGAACCCTTAATTTTAATTATAAATCTCCCGGCATTGATTACATTGTGGATTATAGCCAGGGCATAGTTACATTTCTTTCCAAGCCTGATAAAACCTCGGTAATCGCAGTAGCATATAAGTATATGGATGCCGCTGATGCCGTACATACTGTGGGGTATCAGGCTGACGGGACTTTTGACTTTACGCCGGGGAATTTAAACGTTCCGTCCACCGGCGTTACCACTGATGTGGCCCACCTTATCCAGGATTATAACAGCACCAACAATTA
>JAUVAV010000037.1 GCA_030591525.1 candidate division FCPU426 bacterium
CACCAACAGCCACGCCGACTGCCACGCCTACGAGTACGGCAACACCAACAGCCACGCCGACTGCCACGCCTACGAGTACGGCAACACCAACAGCCACGCCGACTGCCACGCCTACGAGTACGGCAACCCTGACATCTACGCCGACAAGCACAGCAACCCCTACAGATACGCCGACAAGTACTGCAACCTCGACTGCCACGCCGACAAGAACGGGAACAGCGACTGCCACGCCAACGCCTACGGGAACGTGGACAAACACCAATACGCCTACTTATACAGCCACGCCGAACGATACGTCAACAGACACACCGACTAATACGCTAACAAGCACAGCCACACAAACAGTAACACCGACTAATACGCCAACAAGCACGGCCACGCCGAATGATACGCCAACCAATACGCCGACCAGCTCAGCAACTCACACGCCGACACACACGCCTACTGTTTCAGGTACCGGGACCCCGACCCAAACCGCGACACCTATCTATTCACCGACTGAAACCATGACTTCTACGCCTACTTATACTGTCAGCGGGACCGCCACGATAATGTCCAGCCAAACTATTACGCCTACCATCTCGCCAACCCCAACAGGTACGGGGATTATATCTTCGCCGACATGTTCTCCCATTCCCACAATTACGATGGCAGTTGTTGATGATTTAATATCCCAGGTGAGTAATTATCCGAATCCTTTTTCACCGCCTTACAATAAAACAAGAATAACCTATGTATTAAATCAGGATGCGGATGTGGAAATAACCATATATAACTATCTGGGTGATCGCCTGAGGAAGTTCCATTTCCGGGCAGGGGAAGAAGGCGGGCGCGGTAACCCGGCCGGTTATCAGAATACAATTTTATGGGATGGGAGAGATGGCAAGGGGATTCTGTTAGGCAGTGGAGGCTGTATCTGCCGCATTGTTGTGACATTGCCAAATAGCAGAGAAATCTTTATAAAGACACGAAAAATGGGAATAATTAGATGAAAATAATATTTTTATGTCAGCTTATAGACATTAATATAAGATTCTGCTGCAAAACCCTTTTTGTTGTCTTTGCGAGGAGGGGCAGCGACGAAGCAATCTCGATTTTATAAGGATAAAATTAGATTGCCGCGCTCCCTCCGGTCGCTCGCAATGACTTCTTAGGAGGTTTTGCAGCAGAACCAAAGTTGCTTACGTCCCCGGATTCCCATCGTCGCGGATTTAACCTTGACCAATCCGGGTTTGAGGTTCTATAATTCCATGAAATATTAGCCATTCATTTTTTCGCCTATGAATATTTCGCGTTTGATTAATTCCTGGGAGCCTGAGCAATTAGTTGATTTTAATATAAATAATTCCTCTCCCTCGAGGGGAGAGGTTAGGTGAGGGTGCGATTTTAAAGGCTTTTATAACCCTCCCCTGCATCCCCTCCCCTGGCCAAAATCAGCCAGGACAGGCCGCAAAAAGGGAGGGGAATACTTGAATTTTGGACTAATTGCGCAAGCCCCTACGGCGGCCTAAAACGTTAACCAACGGTTAATATTAATATGCATTATAATTTCAACTTTCATAAATTCTCCAGCGGGTGTTTTACATGAGTCAAGCAATAATCTTAGAACTTCCAGGAGCGCCTCCCGAATTACACCGTCTGATCGACAGCCTGGAGATTGAGGCTGAATTTAAAAATCCGCTTTTAAGTATTGAACCCCGTTCCATCCTGATATCCCCTCGAGAGACCATGCTGATTGTTCAGCTGAATGCTTCCCGGCTTTTGCCGCGTCAGGGCCTGGAATCCCTGCGTACTGCTATGGCTGGCCGGCTGAGCGCTGATGCCCCGCTGCAACTGGTCTGGGATGTGCATTACGCCCGGGCCGCGGCATCGGCGGAGCAGTATCTCAAGGAACATTGGGAGGATCTTCTGGATGTTTTTTCCCGGCAGGTCAGCCTGGCGAAAACCTATCTTTCGCCGGCCCGGATTTCCAATGGAGACGGCAGCCGGATCCGGATGGTTTTGCCCAATGAAATGTTTTTATTAGCGATCAAACGGCATAAAGGAGAGCAAATATTAAGTCGTCTTTTAACTGAGCGCTTACACCAAAACATATCGGTTCGCTTTGAAGTAGGAGACTGCGGAGAAGCGCTCCGCAAACAGGAAGCGCTCTATCAGCAGCGAATCCACCGGGAATTGGAAAAAAGTCTGGCCGAAAGCCGGGAAATACCTGCGGCCGGGGATAAAAAATCCGCGTCTCCCGGACGCTCCCAGTGGATAATCATCCACGGCCGCAAGCTAGCGGCTCCGTCTGTGCCGATGGGAAGCATCCTGGAAGAGGAAAAGCAAGTGGTTATCGAGGGGGAAGTGATCGCCTTCGAGCGCAAGACCTTGAGGACCGGGCGACAATTAATCCTGATGGATGTTTATGATAAGACCGGGAGCCTAAATGCCCGGTTTTTTCTGGATGCCAATCAGCAGCTCTCGTCTGAATTAAAACAGGGCGCGTACGTGAAACTCCGGGGCGCGGTCCAGCATGATAAATACTCCCGGGATCTTTGCCTCATGGTCCGGGATATTGCCTTAGGCTCCCGGCCGCAACGTTTGGATGCCAGTATAGAGAAACGGGTGGAATTACACGCTCACACCAAGATGAGCGCCATGGACGCTCTGTCTAATGTCACGCAACTGATTGCCAGAGCAGCGGATTTCGGCCATGCGGCCATCGCCATTACTGACCATGGCGTAATCCAGGCCTTTCCCGAAGCCCTGGCAGCCGGAAAAAAATACGGCGTTAAAATAATCTATGGGATGGAGGGCTATTTAATCGAGGATGAGTGGCTGGGCAAAAAAAAACAGCGTCCTTACCATATCAGCATTTTAATCGCCGAGCCTCCGGGAGTAAAAAATCTTTACCGCCTGGTTTCCGACTCGCATCTAAAGCATTTTTACCGGCATCCCCGCATTCTCAGATCGCAGTTGGAGAAGTATCGCGGCGGGTTGTTGCTGGGTTCGGCCTGCGAACAGGGGGAACTCTTCCTGCGCATGCGCGAGGGCGCATCGGAGGATGAACTGGAAGTTATTGCCCGGAGGTATGATTATTTGGAAATTATGCCGAGGGAAAATAACCGCTTTCTGATTCGCGAGGGACGACTGGCAAGCGAAGATGAGCTCTTAAACTTGAACCGCCGGATTTATGAACTAGGTAAACGACTGGGTGTGCCGGTGGTCGCCACCGGGGATGTGCATTTTCTTGAACCGGAAGACGAGGTATTTCGATCCATCCTGCATACCGGCATGGGCTATGCGGATGCCGCGTTGCAGGCTCCTTTGTTTTTTCAAACCACCGACGAGATGCTGGCGGAATTCGCATATTTGGGAGAGGCCGAGGCCCGCGAAGTGGTGATTAAAACGTCCTGGGAAATTGCGGACCGGGTGGGAATAATTGAACCACTGAAGCGGACTTTTCATCCGCCCCGGCTGCCGAATGCCGAAGAGGAGTTGGAACAATTGGCGTTTGCCCGGGCGCGGGAGGTTTATGGAAAACCTCTTCCCGACCTGGTGGCAAAACGCCTGGCCCGGGAGATAATGGCGATTAATAATCATCGCTTCGCCTCGCTTTTTCTTATCGCCCGCCGGTTGGTGCAAAAGTCGCTCGCCGATGGATATTTAGTCGGGTCCCGCGGCTCAGTGGGATCCTCGCTGACTGCGACCATGCTGGGAATTACCGAAGTCAATCCCTTGCCCGGGCATTATCTTTGTTCGCAATGCCGCCGGATTGAAATGAATCCCGAACCCGGGATCGGCGCCGACCTGCCGGAGCGGCAGTGTCCGGCCTGTCAAACGCTGATGGAAAAAACAGGTTTTGACATACCCTTCGAGGTTTTTATGGGCTTTAAAGGCGATAAGATGCCGGATATTGATCTGAATTTTTCCGGAGAATATCAGACCCAGGCGCATAAATATCTGGAAGAAATATTCGACCGGGAGCACATTTTCCGGGCCGGGACCATTTCCACGGTGGCGGAACGGACGGCTTTTGGTTTTGTGAAGAAATATCTGGAGGGAAATAAACTGGTGGTGCGCGAAGTAGAGGTGAACCGGCTTACCCGGGGATGCGCCGGAGTGAAAAAAACCACGGGCCAGCACCCCGGCGGGATCATGATTGTGCCAAATGATATGGATATTCATGACTTTACGCCGGTCCAGCGTCCGGCGGATGATCATACTTCCGGTATTATTACTACTCATTTTGACTATCATGCCATTCATGACGCCCTGCTTAAACTCGATATCCTGGGGCATGATGATCCCACATCTTTGCGCCGCCTGGGCGATGGGACCGGCGTGGAGGTGTGCTCCATCCCGCTGGATGATGCGGACACGCTTAAAATATTTTCCGGTCTGGAATCCCTGCAGGTAAGCAAGGAAGATATCGGTACCTCGGTTGGGACCTTGGGAATTCCCGAGTTTGGCACGGAGTTTGTCCGGCAGATGCTCGAGGTTACCCGTCCGACTAAATTTTCGGAACTGGTGTGCATTTCAGGATTGTCTCACGGGACGGATGTCTGGCTGAATAATGCGGCGGATTTGATAAAAGCCGGGACAGCCAAGTTGGCCACCGTGATTTCCGCCCGGGATGATATCATGAACTATCTGATTTCGCTGCGCCTGGAGCCGGTTGTGGCCTTTAAAATCATGGAGTCCGTGCGTAAAGGGCAAGGCGTGGCTCCGGAGCACGAGCAGGCCATGCGGGAATATGGCGTGCCGGACTGGTACATCGAATCCTGCAAGAAAATCAAGTATATATTTCCCAAGGCCCACGCGGTCGCGTATTGCATAATGGCATTCCGGATCGCTTATTTTAAAGTCCATTTTCCTGCGGCTTTTTACGCCAATTACTTCTCGCTAAATGCCGAATGTTTTGATGCGGAACTCATTATTCAAGGCGAAAGGCCGGGGGTGCGGAAATACCTGCAAGATTTGAAAAATCATCCGGAACTGACTGCCAAGGAAAAAAGCAACCTGGTAGTTCTGGAAGTGGTGCAGGAAGCTTTTCTGCGGGGGATCCGCTTCCGGCCGGTCTCCTTGATGGAATCTGATCCCCAAGGTTTTAAAATCACGGCGGAAAACGAGCTGCTGCCGCCCCTGATTTCTTTATCCGGACTGGGATTAACCTGCGCGCTGCGCATGGCCGAAGAGCGTCTAGTCCGGCCCTTTCGTTCCAGCGAGGAACTTGCCCGGAGAACCGGGGCCAATAAAAACGTGGTGGAAATCATGACCCAACACGGATGCCTGGGCGGGCTGCCGAAAACCGACCAAACCACCTTGTTTCAGTAGAGACGCCCAATTTGGGCGTCTCTACAAATATCAACGGCTGATTACCCTCGGCCTGAAGCTTAAGGCGCCTGGCCGTCACGGAACCACCCGGATTTCAGGTTCCAGCCGGATGTGATGTTTTTCCCAGACCCGGGCGGCCATTAGATCCATGAGTTCCAGCACATCCCGGGTCCGGCCGTTACCGGTATTGATAATAAAATTGGCGTGCTGCTCATAAACCCGTACCCTGCCGATTTGATGACCTTTTAATCCGCAGGACTCGATAAGCCGGCCGGCCGGCACACCGATATTATAATCATTTTTAAAAGCACAACCGGCGGAAGGAAAAAGAAATTGCCCCTTTTGTTCGCGATCCTGCCGGACCTCATCGTTGCGCCGCCGAATAGCCTCGTTATCTCCCGGGAGCAGCTGGAGAGCGACTCCGGTAAGGATATAGCCGTTGGTCTGGAAAAGGGAGCGTTTATATGCAAAACCGCAATCCGAGTGCTTTACGTGAACCTGCTCGCCATCCGGCGTTAAGGCGGTTACGTCACACACAATTTCTGAAAAAGCAGAGCCATAACACTTGGCGTTCATGAAAATGCCTCCGCCGATGGTTCCCGGTAATCCGGAAGCCCACTCGAATCCGGACAGGCCGTTTTTTACGGTCTCCGCGGTTAAAGTTCGATTGCTTAATCCCGCCCCCGCGTCCACCCGGCCTTTTGGTTGGACAAAGACCGAATCCAGTTTTTTGGTGCTGATTACGATACCGTTAAAACCTTCGTCCCGGAAGATCAGATTAGAGCCTCCTCCCAGGATGAAATAAGCGATTCCAAGGTTCCGGGCCAGGAGTACGCAATCCCGCAGTGCCGGAACATTGGGGGGGGCGCAGAAATAACGCGCCGGCCCGCCTATCCGGAAAGAACATTCCCGGGACATGGGGTATTGACTCTGAACCGGAGATTGAGCGGTTTGGGTAAATTGAGTTAGAATATTTTTAAAATTGGGCATAATTGATAATTATATATTTTATTATTGCTGTCCACTTTATTTTTTACTTGACTTGAATTATATTCCAGCCTATGCTTATCCCGATAAAAGCAATTAACCGGGAAAGAGTGGGGAAAAAGCCCACTCTTTTTATTTTGTGCCGATAGACCTTGCGAAGGTATACCATTAATATTAGGATCGGCGGAATAAAAGCGGGAAAAAGAAAGCATAAAGGTGGTTTAAATGGATTTACATCTACTCGAAGTCATGCGCCAGATTGAAAGGGCCAGAAAAGTGGACCGGGAGGTTTTAATTGATGCCATCCAGGCAGCTCTGATCTCGGCCTCGCGCAGGAGTTATGGAGCTGCGCAGGATATCCGTGTGGTATTTAATTCGGAAACCGGAGACTTGAAAGCCTTGGTCAAGTATACGGTAGTAGACGAAGTGAAAGAATCCTGGCAGGAGATCAATTACGAAGAAGCCCACCGCAGCAACCCGCAGGTTAAATTGGGAGATATTATCGAAAAAAGCATATTGCCCTCGGATTTTGGACGGATAGCCGCCCAGACCGCCAAACAGGTAATCATTCAAAGGGTTCGGGAATCCGAACGCAATGCAATATATGAGGAATTTAAAAAACGGCAGGGAGAAATTGTCAACGGCAGCGTATTGCGCCTGGAGCACAGAAACATCATTATTGATTTGGGCGATACTGAGGCTATACTGCCGGTGGCAGAGCAAGTGGCGCGGGAAAGCTACCAGAACGGCGACCGCATCAAGACCTACATCCTGGAAGCCCGTAGAACCAGCCGGGCTCCTCAGGTGGTTGTTTCCCGTACTCATCCGGGATTGGTTCGCAGACTTTTTGAGATGGAAGTTCCGGAAGTGGCCGATGGTGTAGTTCAAATCATGACGGTAGCCAGGGAAGCTGGTGCGCGTTCCAAAGTGGCGGTGGTTTCCACGGATAAGAATGTTGATCCGGTTGGAGCTTGCGTAGGCATGAAAGGTTCGAGAATTCAGAATATAGTCCGTGAAATTCGCGGTGAAAAAATCGATGTGATTACCTTTTCCGAGAATATGGAAGCTTTGTTGACCGCCGCCCTGCAACCGGCCAAGGTAATTCAAATGACAATTTCGGAAAAAGGGAAGCAAGCCATGGTTGTGGTTAAAGATGATCAACTCGCTCTGGGTATCGGAAAAGGCGGACAGAATGTGCGGCTGGCTTCCAAGCTGACAGGTTTGAGGATAGATATTGTGGGAGATAGTCAGAATCGGGAAACTATGAGGAAAAAGGCGGAAGAGGCCTTTCTTCAGACCGTGCCGGCCTTAGAGAAAATTTCCGGCATTGGACAGAAAATGGCCGAGCGGCTTAAAAGTGCGGGATATAAAAATGCGGCTGATCTCCAGAACGTAACCATAGAGCAGTTGCAGGATATTCCCGGGATTGGATCCAAAACCGCGGAAAAGATTCTAAAAGTCCTGGAAAATTATTTGCCGCGTCCGTCTGAACCTAAAGCCGAACGAACCGCTGCCGAACTTTTCGCCGGGTTAAGTGATGAAAGCAAGGAAAAAACCGGCCAGGAAAAAGAATTGAAAGTTGGAGATTTATTCGCCGGTTTAGATAAGGAGAAAGTTGAGGAAAAGCCTCCTGCTTCGGAAGAAACCTCCCAGCCAGAAACCGGCCTGAGAAACGATGCCGCCGCCGGGGAGAAAGCAGGATCTTCCGGGCCGGAAGTGAAGGAAGAGGGTGAGACCGCATGAGCCAGAAGACACGTGTTTTTGAATTAGCGAAAGAATTAAAGTTAACCTCCAAGGAACTTTTAGGTGAATTAAAGAAAATGCGTATAGAAGTTAAAAGTCACATGAGCGTCCTGGAGGATGAGACCGTAGCTTACATTAAACGTCACTGGGGTGATGATGAAATTGTGGAAGAGACCTTAGTTCCCGGCATGAAACCGAGGCCGGCGAACGAGGTGCCGCTGTCAACCGAAGCCGGGTTGCCGGAAGCCGGAGAACCACCCCGGGAAGAGGAAGCAGAGAACATAGAGCAAATAGAAGAAGCCACGCCGGGAACAAAGCAAAAAGCCGAAGAAAAGCCGGCAGTTGAAGACCAAGCGGAGGGAGCGGAACCCGGGGCGGAAGAAGCGCCGGAAACCTTAACTCCGGCCGAACCGGAGCGCGAGGCTGAACCGGAGTTGCCGACGGCCGGCGAGGGACGGCCGATCCCGGAGGCGGAATCCCGAAAAAAAATTCCGGCCGCGGAATTGCAGCCGTTAAAAATACCTCAGTCCTCTACGGTGGGCGAAGTGGCCGGTAAATTAAATGTAAAGCCGGCGGAAGTGATAAAACATTTGATGAGCTTGGGAGTCTTTGCCACGATTAACCAGCGTTTGGATAATGAAGCCCTGGAGATACTGTTAGCCGAGTACGGCTGCCGGCCGGAGATTCAGGAGTTATACGGGGAGGATATTTTATCCCAGGAGGAGGTTGAGGAGCGTCCCGAAGATCTGTCGCCCCGTCCGCCGATAGTGACTATCATGGGGCATGTCAACCATGGTAAGACTTCACTCCTGGATGCCATACGCCAAACTAATGTCATGGGTGGGGAGACCGGAGGCATTACCCAGCATATCGGAGCCTACCAAGTCAAGCTTTCCAAGGGATATGTTACTTTCTTGGATACCCCGGGGCATGAGGCGTTTACCACTTTGCGGGCGCGCGGAGCCCAGGTTACGGACATAGTAGTCTTGATAGTAGCGGTGGACGATGGCGTTCAACCGCAGACGGTGGAAGCGATAGACCATGCCAAAGCTGCCGGGGTACCGATTATTGTAGCGATAAATAAAATCGATAAACCGGGAATGAATCCCGAACGGATCAAACAGGAACTGATGCAGTACTCGCTGGTTTCCGAGGAGTGGGGCGGAAAAACCATTTTCGCAGAGATTTCGGCCAAACAACGCATAGGACTGGAGGAGTTACTGGACCTAATCCTGCTGGAAGCAGAGATGCTGGAGTTGAAGGCCAACCGTAAAGGCCTGGCTAAAGGTATAATAATTGAATCCAAATTGGACCGGGGCCGGGGAGCCGTAGTCACGGTTCTGATACAGAAAGGCAGTATCAAGGTTGGGGATTCTTTTGTGGCCGGCATACAATACGGCCGCGTCCGCGCCGTGTATAATGACCATAAAAAAGAGATCATTGGTGGTGCGGGGCCGGGGATGCCGGTGGAGGTATTAGGCATAGAGGGGGTGCCGGCGCCGGGTGATGTTTTCCAGGCAGTAGCCACTGATAAGCTGGCCCGGCAGATCGCCATGAAACGGCAGATGATTAAACGTGAGCAGGATCTGCGTCTGACCAATAAAATTACCCTGGATAATTTAAATGCCCAGATCGCCGAAGGCGCGATCAAAGAGTTAAAGATTATCATTAAGGCGGATGTACAAGGATCGGCTGAGGTGTTAAAAGTGTCGCTGGAAGCCTTATCCACGGAAAAAGTCAAGTTGTTCTGTATTCATAGCGGGGTCGGTGATATTACCGAGAGCGATATTATGCTGGCCTCGGCCAGTAATGCCGTCCTTTTCGGGTTTAATGTTCGGCCGGGCAGCGGTGTCGCACCGGCGGCTAAGCGGGAAAAAGTGGATGTCCGGATTTACGGGGTAATCTACGAGTTGGTGAAGGACGTGAAAGCCGCCATGGAAGGACTTTTAGAGCCCCATTACCATGAAATTCATTTGGGGCGGGTGGAAGTCAAGATGCAGTTTAAACTATCATCCGGATTGGTGATTGCCGGCTCCCAGGTAATTTCAGGAAAAATTTTGCGTAATGCGCATGCCAAAGTGTTGCGGGCCGGACAAACTCTCTATAAAGGTAAGATCGATTCTCTGCGGCGTTTTAAAGAAGATGCCAAGGAAGTCGGAGTGGGAATGGAGTGCGGGATCGGGATAAGTGGATTCAAGGAGTTTCAATCCGGAGATATAATTGAGGCGTATAACCTGGAGGCCGTGGCGCAGAAATTGTAAAAGTCCGGAGATTGAGGAGCTGTCAAGATGGTGGTGGGGTTACTGACCATGGAGCTGCATTTTCCCGCAAATCATTCCTTGAAAGGAAAACGTGGTTTGCTTCGGCGCATCACGGAACGCCTCAAACAACGCTTCAATATTTCTGTGGCGGAAGTGGAATATCAGGATTTATGGCAGCGTTCCCTGTTGGCCGCGGTTTGTGTCAATACTTCCCTCCGGGAAGTCAATGCGACCCTGGATCATGTTCTCAACCTGGTGGACGGTTTTCATGAAGCCGAGTTGTTGAATCATCAGATAGAAATGCGTTGATGAACGGTAGGCTTTAAATAGCATCTATTACGGAAAGAGAGTTCTGCTTTTTTGTCATTCTGAGCCGAAGGCGAAGAATCTCCCGGAGACCTGATAATGCAGGCGTTTGCGTGGAGATTCCTCACTACGTTCGGAATGACAAACTTAAAAAAAACACGCTTCCGCAGCGGGAACTGATTTGTATATGTTGCGGAAAGGCAGGTAACATATCATGAAATCGAGGCGGCTGGAACGCCTGGCTTCCCAGTTTGTTCGCGAGATATCCGATATTCTTAAAAGAAAACTTTCCGATCCCCGTTTGCAATGGGTAACGGTAAGCCGGGTTAGTATAACCCCGGACATGAAGGCGGTCAAAGTTTATATCCAAACTCTGGATACCGGGGAAAAACGCGAGCAGACGCTCCAGGCTTTAAAGCACGCCGGCGGATTTATCCGGCATGAGTTGGGACAACGGCTGGAATTACGCGTGGTTCCGGAAGTGCAATTCTTAACGGACATGGCCGGCGAGCAGGTGGACAAGGTTTTCCGGATATTGGAGGATTTAAACAGCGAAAGGGGTTCGCAGGATGATGGAACAACGTCTGGAACGTGATCCGGTTTATGATCAGGAATTCGCCCGCGCCATACAAGTTATAGAAAAACATAACGATTTCATTCTTACTACGCACATTAATCCCGACGGCGACGGACTGGGTTGTGAATCGGCCCTTTTCCTGGCCTTGACCGGTATGGGCAAAAAGGTTACCGTGGTGAATGCCAATGCCACTCCCGCGCTGTATGATTTTCTTCCCCACCGGGATGCTTTCAACGTTGAGACGCGGCATACCCAGCATCACGAGGTGGCGATTTTTCTGGAATGCCCTGACGAACAGCGGGCCGGCGAGGTCATAGATGTTTCCCGGGGCGCGTCCCACGTTATCAATATTGATCATCATGTATTTAACTCCCGTTTTGGTACGGTTAATCTCATTGACCCGACCGCGGCGGCGGCCGGGGAACAAGTCTGGGATCTGCTGGGCGGGCTGAAGTGCCGTCTGGATAACCTCATGGCTATCGGTATTTACACCGCCATTGCCACGGATACCGGGCATTTCAAATATGCCGGTGTCACCCCGCGAACCCATCGGATTATCGCCCAACTCCTCGAATTGGGGGTTAAGCCCGATTATATGAATGAGCAGCTCTATGAACGCGTTCCGCTCGAGGGCTTGCACCTTTTAGCCATGTCGCTTTCCTGGGTAAGGTATAATGCCCGGCATAACGTAGGATGGTTTTCCGTAACCCAGGACATGATAACCGCTACCGGGGCGAAGGAAAGTAATACGGAAAATTTTGTGAATTACGTGCGGGCCGTGAAAGGCGTGGAAGTGGCGGCGTTTTTTCTGGAAACCCATGAGGGAAAAACCAAGATTTCTTTTCGGTCCAGAGGAAAGATTGACGTTTCCATCATTGCCCGGCAGTTGGGCGGCGGCGGGCATCAGCGGGCCGCCGGGGTTTTGTTGTCAGAATCTCTGGAATCGGCGCAAGCCCATGTTCTCGCGGAAATAGAAAAGCGGGTTAACGGTAAGGTATAGCTTATGGATTGTGGGATGCTGCCCATAATCAAACCCGCCGGGCCCAGTTCGGCTGCGGTAGTCGGACAAGTCCGCCGGATAACCGGAATCAAGAAGATAGGACATTCCGGGACCTTGGATCCCGCGGCCGAGGGATTGCTGGTACTGGCTTTTAATCGGGCAACAGCCTTACTATCTTACCTGCCTTCGGATAAAACCTACCAGGCGGTTGTTTGTCTGGGTCAAATGACGGACAGTTTGGATGCTCAAGGAAAAATTCAATCACAACACCCGGTGCCTCCGCTCTCGGTACAGGAAGTCTCCGCTCTCTTGCAGCGCTTTTCCGGATCGCAATGGCAAAAGCCGCCCCTCGTGTCTGCGCTGCATTACCGGGGGGAACGGCTTTACCGGATAGCGCGGCGGGGAGAACAGGTCGAAGTGCCGCTCCGAAAGATAACCATTCATTATATCCGGCTCCGAAAATTCCAGTCTCCATTTATAGAATTCGAGGTTGCCTGTTCCGGAGGAACCTATATCCGTTCCCTGGCTGCGGATCTGGGAACATCCCTGGGCTGCGGCGGTTATTTACATCACCTGACGCGTACTGCCTGCGGCGGGTTTACCCTTCCTGAAGCGATAACCCTGGAGGTCTTGAGCCGGAGATGTGAAAAGGATGATTGGAAACAGGGGCTGGTTTCCCTAAACCAAGCGCTCCGTCATATACCGGCGGTTTACGTGGACGGGCGGGATGAAACCGCAGTTCGAAATGGCCGTAGTATCCCGGGATTTGCGCCGCCGGAACCGGAGGCCGGGACGATAATCAGGATTTTAAACCCGAAGCATAGATTGCTGGCCCTGGCCCGCTGGACCGGGGAAGAACTGGTCATGCAGAGGGTTCTATGTCCGGCCAACGAGGAGATAGCGTGCGAGTAATTCGGGGTCTGCCGCCTTGTCCGGGACCCGGCCGGGTCATCACCATGGGTGTTTTTGACGGGGTGCACAAAGGGCATGCCAAGATTCTAATCAGATTGCGAAAATGGGCCGGGCGGATGGAACTGCCGGCGGCGGTAATTACTTTTGATGATCATCCCCACGGAATTGTAGCGCCCGCACAACGTCCTCCGCGTCTGGCCACGCCGCGTCAGTGCCTGGCCGCCATGGAAGAGTTGGGAGTGGACGAAGTTTTTCTGGTTCGTTTTACCCGGCGTTTCAGCAATATCCCGGCGGATAAATTTGTAACAGACATTTTAGCCAAACGTCTGAAAACCCGGCGCATAGTAATCGGCCGCGATTTTGTTTTTGGACACCAAGGGCGGGGGGATTCAGCCCTGCTTAGCCGGATGGGCCGGAGATTAGAATATAAAGTTGACATAGTGGCGCCTTTACGTTGGCAAGAACACGTGATTAGTTCAAGCGGGCTTCGACGTTTGGTAACGCAGGGAAAGGTCGCTCTGGCCCGGCAATGGATGGGACGTCCGTATGCTTTACATGGCGTAGTTGAGCGGGGCGAAGGACGGGGAAGTGATATTGGTCTGCCCACTGCTAATCTTCGAACCGTGCATGAAGTGGTACCTTCTCCCGGGATTTATGCCGTCCAAGTAAGACTCCGGAAGAAAGAGTGGCTGGGACTTTGTTATATTGGTAAACGGCCGACGTTTCACCAATGGGGACCCGAAACCATAGAGACCTATATTCCGGGATGGAAATATCTATTATATCATAAACGCCTGGAACTGAAATTCCTTGTTCGCCTGCGGGGAGAACGGCGTTTTCCGAATGCGGGATTATTAATTAATCAAGTGAAACGGGATTGGGCGCAGGCCAAATTAATATATAGCGGAAGAAAAAATAAAAAAGATATTGAAAATATTGCACAATAAATGTACAATATATTTACATAAGGAATGGATACCCTCATAATGAATAGCTTACCTTAAGAATGTTAATTGAGAGAGGGTGAAAAAATATTGTTTGTACATAAGAAAACATTTTTTTATATGGCTTTATTTATTTTATCTACACCAGTACTATTATCCGCATCTCCAGGGGATGCGGGAAGCGAGGGGCCTTTTGCCTTTGGAGTGGAAGCCCGGGCCGTATCTCTCGGCCGGGCCTATACCGGCATAGCCGAGGATGCCAGCGTGGTATATTGGAACCCGGCCGGCCTGGCTTATTTAGAACAAAAAGAAATAGCTTCTCTTTATACCCCACTTTATGATAGAACAGACTACGGATTTTTATCATTTGTTTATCCGGTTTCAAAATTTGAAACTATAGGGATCGGTTTAATGGGAATAACCGTGCGTGACATACCCAAGACTGATGAATATGACAATCGGATAGGAGAATTTTATGATCTGCAGTTGCAATTACTGCTGGGTTACTCCCGGGTTTGGTGGAATAATTTAGCCGCGGGTATAAACCTGAAGCTTTATCACCATATGCTGGATACTTATAATGGTACCGGATTCGGTTTGGATGCCGGAGTATATTATGATGCCGGGGATTTTCTGCCCGGACTTACCGCGGGCTTGAAATTTACCAATGCGCTGCCGCCTCGCGTGACCCTGATTTCCGAACCGGATGTTTATCCTTTGAATGTGCGGCTGGGAGCGGCTTATCAATATACCCTGGATCGAGCCGGAGATCACAAGCTGATGCTTACCCTGGAGGGTTAGAAACCGGAATTTGCGGATTTTAAATTGCATGCCGGGTTCGAGTACCAGTCGTTAAAAATGTTCGCCCTGCGAGTCGGCTGGGATAATGATCATCTCACTACCGGAGCGGGTGTCAAGTATTGGGATTGGCGTCTGGATTACGCGCTGGCCTTGCAGGAAGAGTTTGGGAATATTCATCTGCTTTCGGTGGGCTGGCGTTTTGGTCTTAGCATCTCGGAAGTGGAGATGCAGAAGGGTAAAGAGATACTGGCGGAGTTGACGCAAAGCAAAGCCCAAGAGCATAATCGGCGAGGGCTGCAGTATTTAAAGCGAGGTCAGTATCAAAAAGCGGTTGATGAATTCGAAAAGGCCATGAGTTGGGTGGAAAGCTCCCGGGAAATCTCCCGTAATCTAAAACAGGCGCAAGCGGCTTTGCATATACGAGCGGCCAAGAAAAAATATAAAGCCGGAGAGAGATTCTTTAAAAAGAAATTTTACATTGACGCTCTTTTGGCTTGGCGTGAAACCGCTAAGTTGAATCCCAAATATCCGAAGATTAAGACCAAGCTAGCCTCGGCTAAGCGGGCCATGGAAAAACAGTTGATTCGGCAAAAAGTCAGGGCCAAGAAAAAAATCTCGAAAAAACAGAACCGCAGCCAGAATCTGTTCCGGGAAGGCGTGGGTTTCTATCTGGACGGGAAGTTTGCCCGGGCTATTGAGAAATGGGAGCGGGCTTTAAAAATTAATCCTGGATTTAAGCAAGCCCAGGTATATTTAGCCTAGGCTCAAAAACACAACAAACCTAAGCATGCTATAATAGATACCCGGGATTTGGATGCTGCCGGGCAGAGGCAAATCGATCAGTATTATGAACAGGGTCTTTTAAAATACCGCCAACGTAAGTTTGTCCAAGCCCGTGATTTATGGCGTATGGTCTTGAAACAGGATCCTGAATATAAGGATGCCCAGCGGGGGTTGGAAAGAATCAAGGCGATTATAAATGTGTTTGAAAAGCGGGGGATAAAATAATTTGTAAAGATTACAACCGGGGAAACCATAGCTAGTATCTGTTGTGAAAAACCGATTTTAATTCTTTGTGGTTTCGTCATTCCGGCGAAAGCCGGAATCCAGGAAATCATTGTAATACAAATAAAGATGTTTTCTGGACCCCGGCTTCCGCCGGGGTGATGAGCTTAACTTGTCTTTCCGCAACGGAAATTACCTGGGAGCCTGAGCAACTAAATGCTCAGGCTCCCAGGGGAACCACAGCTAGAACAATATTCGAATAGGAGATAAGCATGAAACATGTTGAAATAACCAACCAACCAAAAGGGAAAATCGAGATAGTGAAGGTAGCGGGATTTATGGATATGGCCGAGGTTCCGAAACTTGAACAAGCTTTGGATGCTTTAATCAAAGAGGGCACGATAAGGATTGTTCTGGATCTTACCGGTTTGGAATATGTTTCCTCCGCGGGCTTAGGGGCCATTATCGGCCGAATTCGCGAGGTCCGAAGGTCGGGTGGAGATATTAAAATCGGAGGCTATTCGGAGATGGTATACAACATACTCGAGACCTTTGGTTTTACGCAGGTATTTGATACGTATACCTCTCGCGAAGAAGCGATTCAAAAGTTTGAGGCTTAATAACCATGAGTGTTTCGGTTTTAAACAGCGAACTGGAGTTTAAACGGGGATTTGGACTTAAATTCAAGTTCTCGTTGGCGATTATTCTGCTGATTTTTATCATTATGGGCTTGGTTACATTCGTGGTTCGCTCGCGCGTACGCGATACCCTGCTTTCTCAGATGCAAGTTAAGGGTATGGCTTTGGCGCGCGGCCTGGCCGGGAATGCTGCGGAAGCCCTGGTAACCGCCGATCGTCTCTTACTGGCGGAATTGGTCGATAAAGCGGGTAAACAGGAGGAAGGTATCCTCTATGCCGTATTAGTCGATAAGCAGGGTCGGGTTTTGGCACACAGCAATTTTAAGTTGGAAGGCCGCTCTTATCAAATTCCGGCCGGGGCGGTATATGAGCGCGTTAAAGCGGGTAAGATTATTCATTATATGCTCCAGGGAGAGGAATGCCTGGATTTTGAAGTGCCGATTACCTTGGCGGGAAAAATCGAGAATGTGAAGAAAACCGTGGGGACGGCCCATGTCGTTTATTCCCTTTTGCCCATCCGCCGGCTGGTGTATGAAACTTTGCAGAATATTTTTTATATTGCCGCGGTCTGTTTAGGATTGGGAATCTTTTTTGTGCTCTTTTTAGTAAGCCGTATCATCCGTCCGGTTAAACAGCTGGCAGAAGCGGCGGAGGAAGTCGGCGCCGGAAACCTTGACCTGGAATTAGAAGTGCGGCGCCGCGATGAACTGGGCCAATTAGCCGCTACTTTCAATCATATGGCCGCCAATTTAAAGCAGGCCCAGGTCGAATTAATTGTGAAGGAACGTCTCCAGCATGAAATGGAGATTGCCCAGCATATTCAGAATCTGCTAGTGCCCAAGCAGAGCCCGCGGATACCCGGATACTCGATCAGCATGCTGTACCGGTCGGCGGAAGAGGTCAGCGGTGACTATTTCGATTTTATAGATCTGGGTAAGGGCCATTGGGGAATGACCATTGCCGATGTTTCCGGAAAAGGCGTGCCCGGCGCTTTAGTGATGGCCCAAACGCGTTCGGTAATGCGCAGCATCGCCCATTTCAATTTATCTCCGGCCAAAGTGCTTTCGCAAGCCAACCTGAATCTTTACCGCGATATGCGCGATGATATGTTTGTGACGGTTTCTTATTTTGTGCTGGATTCCGCCCGGCGGCTGGTTACTTTGTCCCGCGCCGGTCATTTAGCGGCGATTATCTATCGCCGTGCCACCAAAACCTGCGAGTTGGAAATGCCTACTGGTATCGCTATCGGAATTTCGGATCCGGATACTTTTGATCTGATGTTGAATGAGAAGAAAATAAAGCTGAATCCCGGGGATTTTATTCTGCTCTATACCGATGGAGTAGATGAGGCCTGCAACCACGCGCAGGAGTTGTTTGGCAGTAAGCGGCTGCTCCAGACTATAATTAAATCGGCGCATTTAAAGGCCGAAGGGATTATTGACAGCCTGGACCAGGCGGTCCAACGTTTTGTGGGTGAGGCGCCCCAGCATGATGACATAACTATGATATTGGTAAAGGTGGAATAAAATCAATCGTCATGAATAAAGTTGCATTATCCCGTAGGCTGGCATCGCGTTTCGGGTTTACCCGCCGCGAAGCCGGCATGATAGTAGAACAATTATTGGATGCCATAACCCATGAACTGGTGCAGGGACGGCGGGTGGAGATACGCGGACTGGGAAGCTTTGGCACCCGGGAGCGCAAGCCCAGCCTGGGCCGGGTCGTTAAAACCGGCCAAGCAGTATCCATACCGGCTTTGCGCCGGGTTTATTTTCGTCCCGGGAGAGATCTAAAAGAAATTAGTGCCGGCGGCCTGCGGTCTTTGAGCCAGTGAAGCCTATTACCTCAACGGACCTTAATCCGCCCCAGTGGGAGGCAGTTCGGCATGGCGAGGGGCCGCTGCTTATCCTGGCCGGAGCCGGATCGGGTAAAACGCGGGTTATCACTTATCGGATCGGCTTGTTGATTACGGAGCGAAAGGCTGATCCCGCTTCGATTATGGCCGTCACATTTACCAATAAAGCTGCGCTGGAAATGCGTATCCGGCTTAACCAATTGCTGGATAAAAAAATTGCCCGGCAGATATGGATAGGAACTTTTCATGCCCTTTGCCTGCGCATGCTCAAACAGGAGACCTCCTGCGAGTTCTCGATTTATGACCAGGAAGAAAGCAAGCGTCTTTTAAAGGAATGCCAGCGGCAGCTGAAGCTGGACGAAAAAGCAACCAAGGTGGAGCAGTTGGCCTACCGTATAGAGAGCGCCAAGCATGAGCTGGTGGCCGCGGAAGAATATGCCCGCTTGGCCGGGGATTTCAATACCCGGCTGACGGCCAAAGTATATACGCTTTACCAGCAAAAATTGGCGCATAATCGGGCGTATGATTTCGGTGATTTGATTATGCGTACGGTACAAATGCTGGAAGAGCGCCCTGAACTGCTGACGAAATACCGCGATCAATTTCGTTATATTTTGGTGGATGAATACCAGGATATTAATCATGCTCAATATTATTGGATACGCCAATTGGCCGGGAGCGATGGTAACCTGACAGTAGTGGGCGATGACGATCAAAGTATTTATCAATTTCGGGGGGCTAATCTCCGGAATATCCTGGAATTTGAGCGGGATTATCCCAAGGCCCGGGTGGTTAGAATGGAACAGAACTATCGTTCCACCCAGACGATTCTGGAAGCGGCGCATGCCGTAGTTAAAAATAACCGAGGCCGTAAAGAGAAAAAACTCTGGACGGAAAATCCCGCTGGCGCAATGATCCAGTATTTTCGGGGTGAGAATGAGATCGAGGAAGCGGCCTTCATTGTGCAGGAGATTATCCAGGAAGTCTATGCCCGTGGCCGGCTGACGTTGGCGGATTGCGTGCTGCTCTACCGTACGAATGCCCAGTCCCGCCCTTTTGAGGATGCCCTGCGGCGGGAACGAGTGCCTTATCGCATTGTGGGAGGGATGAAATTCTATGATCGTATGGAGGTCAAAGACCTGCTGGCTTACTTAAAAGTGCTGGTAAACCCGGCGGACGAAATCTCCCTGGAAAGGATTGTAAATACGCCTGCGCGGGGAATGGGAGAAATGACGCTGGCTAAAATTCGTGACTTGGCCGCCGGGCAAAATTGCACCCTGCTGGAAGCTATGGCGCTGGCGGCGCAGGGCAAAACGAACATAAATGAAAAAGGCTGTCAGGCGGCCAAAACCTTTGTCCGGATGTGTGAACATCTGCGCGGCCGGATCAGCCGGATAGAATTGCCGGTTTTCTTAACCGAGGTGCTCAGCGAGACCGGTTACCTGGAAATGTGGCAGGCAGCTTCCCAGCCGGAGGCCGCGTCCCGGGTGGAGAACTTAAATGAATTGATTAAGGCGGCGGCGGAATTTTCCCAGGTGGGCGATGGGACTTTAAAGGGATTTTTAGAACAAATCGCCCTGGTTTCCAGCTGGGAGGAAACCGATTCGCAAGACCGGAATCAAGTCACCCTTATGACTGTTCATTCGGCCAAGGGATTGGAATTTCCCTTGGTCTTCATGGTGGGCATGGAGGAAGGATTGTTTCCCCACAGCAATGCTTTGCAGGATGATCAGGGCTTGGCAGAAGAGCGGCGTTTATGTTATGTTGGTATTACAAGGGCGCGTGAAAGATTAGTGCTTGCCGGGACAGCGACCCGGAGCAGCTTTGGCAACCGTATCTATAATACCGAGTCCCGGTTTTTACACGAAATTCCGGCCCGGTTATTTATGGGGCACCGGCCCCTCGGCCACCGGCGAGATCAGGAAACCGCCGAGCGGCGGGGGTTATGGCGAAGCAAGTCTTATGCAGCCATAGCGGCCGAACATTTGGAGGGGGAAGAAACATTTCCGGAAGCCGGCAGCGCGGATAAGTTCATGATCGGCCAACGGGTAAGTCATGGCCGCTACGGTACGGGTACGATAATCGGGAAAAGCGGTGAAGGAGAGAATGAAAAAGTCGAAGTGGCGTTTAACCATCACGGGCGCAAACAAATGCTAGTCCGATTTGCCGCGTTGCAGCCAACCACGTACGCCGGGCGGACCGGTAAAGGAGGATCAGGGTATGAGCAATTTTAAATTTAATGTCAGGGCAGGAGAGGTGAGCGGTTGTTTGATTTGTGAAGTCATCGGTACGCTGGATATTACCACCGCGATGGAATTTGAAATCACAACCCACAAAACGATCAAACAAGGAAACGAGCGCTTAATTTTTGATTTTTCCCAATTGGATTACATCAACAGCCAGGGGCTCGGAGCTTTGCTTTCGCTACATAAAGTCTTGGACTCGGGAGGGGGAGGCCTGGTCATTGTTTCGGTGGCGGAGCGCTGCCAAAGAATATTTGATATTACCGGCTTGGATAAAGCTATTTCCGTGTACAAAGATATCGCCGAAGCGTTGAGGAAAGATCCCCTGTTTAAAGTGAGGTAAAATAATGCCGGTTTCGGAGTTTTTCCTGGAAGTTAGCAGTACGCCTGAGAATTTAGCCGTGATTCGCAATAAAATCAGAGCGTATACCAAGTCATTTAAAGTTTCTGTAACCGTGGTGGATGATATAGAACTGGCTGTGGACGAAGCCGCTACTAATGTGCTGGAGCACGCCTATTCCAACCAGGCCCAAGGGCTTATTCAGATACGCGCCTGGAAAGAGGCCGAGGCTCTCACTATCGTTGTCCGGGATTTCGGCAGAGGGTATAAACCCCAGCCGGTAACCTATAAAGATATCCGTCGTATTCTGGAAGGTTATGCGCGTAAAGGCATGGGGAGATTTATCATGAAGGAATGCATGGACTCGGTGCGTTATAAATCCATACCCCGGAAACACAACGAAACTTTAATGGTTAAAAAACTTAAGCGGGACCGGTAAACCGATACCTCTAGGATGGATATATTGGAGTTGGCAAAACGATATCTGGCAGTAATTTGCTCTTGTATGGTGCTAATGGCCGGAGGTTGCGCTACGATCGAACAACGCGTAGCCCGACGGATTGAATATATTGTTCCTCAGACCAAGGCCGCGCCCGGAGAGGTATTTCATCTTAGTTATGTCCTTCCTTCTCAAGTTAAAACCGGCCGGGTCACATTTCTTAAAAAAAATTATCGCTTGTTTCCACGCCCGGATTTGAAAGCAGAGGTGTATACTGCTTTTTTGCCGGTTCCGCTGGGAACTAAACCGGGAGAATATCAAATCAAGTGCAAATTTACAGTAGCCAAGGGTAAGCAGCCGATTCGGGAAAAAATTCCAATTCAAATTATGCCGGATTTCAGGCCATTAAGGGAAGAACGGGTTCACGCTTCCGGATTCAGGATGAAGGCGTTCCAGCAGGAGCAGGAACAAATCAAAAGACGGTTGTCCCCGGCGGGCTATAAAACTAAAAGGCTGCAGGATTTTCGCCTGCCCTTGGCGGGACGGGTGGCGGCGGCTTTTGGGATGCGGCGCACTTACAACAGCCGAAGCACCATCGCCTTGGAGGGCATTGAAATCGTGCCTTGGGAAACCGGGCAAGGAGAAGTCCGGGCTGCGGCTGATGGACAGGTAATCGTAGCCCGAAGATTTCCCATGTTGGGGAATACGGTTTTAATCGAGCATGGTTTTTCTTTTGCCACCATGTATTGTCATCTAAAAACCTTGAAAGTTCAGGCCGGCCGGAAAATCCAGCGGGGCCGCCGGCTGGGCCTGGTGGGAAGCACCGGCCAAGCCGCGGTAGGAAAGCGGCTTAGGTATCAGATGTATGTAGCCGGCATTCCGATTGATGTTCAGAAATATACGGGAATCAAGTTATTTCATTAGGATAGGTGGGAGGGAGAGAAAACAATGGTGCAGATAATACCTTTGGACCGGAATCACAAGGCTGACCGCAAACGTTTTATTAAATTACCATATAACATTTACCGGCATGACAAGCACTGGGTGCCGCCGTTGATAATTGCCGAACATGACCGGCTTTCCAATAAAGAGCCGTTTTACGAACATGCGGATGCGCAGTTGTTCATGGCAATGCGCGACGGCCGGGATGTAGGCCGGATAGCCGCTATCCATAACCGCCGGCACAATGAAGTCTACCATGATAAAATCGGTTTTTTCGGATTTTTTGAGTGCGAAAACGATTCCGCGGCCGCACAGGCCTTGTTAGAGGCCGCAGGGGACTGGATCCGGAAACGCGGACTTGATACCCTGCGCGGGCCCTTCAATCCGTCCATAAACCATCCCTTGGGTTTGCTGATATCCGGAGAGCCGGGTCCGCCCATGGTAGAGGTAACCTATAATCCGCTTTACTATCAAGAACTTATCACTTCGTCGGGATTCGGAAAATGCATAGATTGGCTGGCTTATAATATGAACATTACTAATCCTGAAACATTTAACCGGCTGGAGAAATTAGCCGGGCGGGTTGAGGCTAAGGAGCGGGTTACTACCCGGACTATTGATATGAAAAATTTTAAGCAGGAAGTAC
>JAUVAV010000019.1 GCA_030591525.1 candidate division FCPU426 bacterium
ACACACGCAGGAGGTGAGTACTCCAACCTATACGCCGACCGCGACGCCGACGCACACGCAGGAAGAGAGTACTCCAACCTATACGCCGACCGCGACGCCGACGCACACGCAGGAGGTGAGTACTCCAACCTATACGCCGACCGCGACGCTGACGCACACGCAGGAGGTGAGTACTCCAACCTATACGCCGACTGCGACGCCGACGCACACGCCGGATGTGAATACCCAAACCTATACGCCAACCGCGACGCCAACGCACACGCAGGATGTGAATACCCAAACGTCTACGCCGACTGCGACGCCGACGCACACGCCGGATGTGAGTACTCCAACCTTTACGCCGACTGCAACGCCGACACACACACAGGAGGTGAGTACCCAAACCTTTACGCCGACCGCGACGCGGACCTCTACAGAAGTTGTGGGAACGCCAACCAATACACCTATTGTTTCTCCCGTGCCGACCAATACTCCTATGGCGACTGTCACAGAGACTCCCCCCGAAGTATTTGATAAAAACCTGGAATTCATCCGTCTTAACCGGAAAACGATTACTCCGGATGGATCCATGGATCGTGAATTGGAAATATATTTCCGCTCAAAATTGTTTTCCCGTGAAATAAAAATATCGATTTTTGATATTAATGGCCGGCGGCAGGATGTTTTGGAAGTAATGGGAAACCGGCCGGATTACCGGGCAAATTGGAAGGGTAATAACGAGTTAGGACAGCCCCTGCCGACCGGGATTTATATCTACGAAATCAAAGCCGGGGCCAACGCCTACCGTGGCGCTGTGGTTTTGGCGCGGTGAACCGGCGTTTATTTTATCCCGTCCGGCTGGCAGTAATCTTAACCATGGCGGTCGGCATTTATCTTCCCGCCTGGTCGGCCTTTGAAATGGAACGTCCGGGCGCACGTCCGTCCGGCATGAGCGGCGCCTTCTGCGCACTGGCGGATGATGCCGATGCCCTGAATTATAACCCGGCAGGATTGGCCCGGATATTTGCAACCACTTTATCTTTTAATTATGTCAGGCTGTTAAGCGGACTGGATGATGGAGCGCTGGCTGACAGCCGTATTTCCTACCTTCAACCCTTTAAGCAAATAGGCGCCTTGGGAATTTCGTGGTATCAGCGTAACCTGGCGGGTTTGTACCGGGAAAATATGGTGAGTTTGGCCTATGGCTTTCCTTTGGATGGGAAGGGCGATTTTTTATTAGGCGGAACCCTGAAAATTATGCACCAGGCTTATTTGGATACCGAGGCTACCGGACAAAATCCATATTTTAATTATGACACTACAGTATTGGGATGCGGTTTTGATCTGGGTGGTTTGATGCGTATTACCGACCATTTAAGCGCCGGCCTGTCTTTATTGAATTTGAACCAGCCGAATTTAACCCTCTTTGAGTTTGCCGAGTCCAAAGTTCCCCTGCAAGTTCGAATGGGTGGGGCTTTTCAGCAGGATGGGTATGTTGGAGCTTTGGAATATTCCTGGTGCGGTCAGGATTCCCGTTTTTCCGCCGGTGGAGAAGTCTGGTGGTTTGAACGCTTGCTGGGCACTCGTTTGGGAATAAGTATGGGAGACCGGGGTATGTCGGAACTGACGACAGGTTTGTCCTTTCACCAGCAGACGATCGGTGGCTGGGGCTGGCAGATTGATTATGCATTTATCAATCCCCTAGGGGATTTTGCCGGGCTCGGTTTTACCCATCAAATTAACTGCAGCGTATTTTTAGGGGCCGGGGCGCAGAATAAAAATATCATCCAGGCCCAAAAGCTGGTGAAGGCCGGTGAGCAGAGCCGGAGTCGGGGAAAACTTGAGGAAGCCCTGAAAATATGGGAGCAAGCGGCAATAGTTTTACCCGGAGACCGGCGCTTGGCATCTCGAATCAAGGTTTTGAAAAAGGAAATGCGAGATGCTTCTGAAGTAAAGAGATGCTTTCGCCAAGGCCGGGATTTCGAGAAGGTAAAAAACTATGTGAGCGCTGCGGGAAAATACCGAAGGATACTCGCGCTGGTTCCCGGGCAGGTTGGAGCCGTTCGCCGGCTTAAGGCGGTTGAGGCCGAGATTCAAAAAATGTCCCGGCGTCAGAAGATGTTGCAGGAGCAAAAAAAGCAAAAAGCTGCGCAACGTGTCCGGGAACAAAATGAACGTAAAGCCAAAATGGTCTTGCGGAAAGCCCAACAGGCCTTGGCTCAGGCGGAGAAAAACAGGAACCTCAAGACAAAATTTGCTGCTGATTTAAAGCAGCTTAAAAAGCAGTTGCAAGCAGCGAAAAAACTATTGGAGAATGCGCAGAGCGAGCCGGCCCGGATGTTAGCTCGAAGCATAATATCCGAAACGGAGAAATTGATCCGGAAAGCGGCCCGGGAGGCAAAAAAGACAGCTCATAAAAAGAAGAAACCAACCGCGCTTACAAAACCTAAAGCAAAGGTCAGGTCTTCTTCAGGAGCTGACCAAGCAGCAACAATATTGTCTAAAAAGAAAAAGGCGGCCCAGGAACGATTGCGTAAACGAGCCCGCGGAGCCTACGGCCGTACGGTTAAGCGTATGCTGGATATTGACAAACTGAAGGGAAAGAAATATTTTCCCGCCGAGTATATGCAATTCAAACGGGAATTAGGCCGGATTAAAGTATTATTGAATAATAAAGATTATACTGCGACTATAAATAAGGCCCGGAAGATGTATATAAAGCTGAAAAAATTTGAGAAAGAATGTGCTGCCAAAGATAAAGCCCGGAAAGCCATGCCTACTAACTGGTAAAGAAAATACTGCAGGGGAAACACTGAATTGAGGGTGTGGATATACGGGAGAACCGGTTGATTATACCGTAGAGACGCCCAAATTGGTTGATTATATACCGTAGAGACGCCCAAATTGGGCGTCTCTACAAACATATTATTGTAACTTGATAATTAAAATAGGTTCTTCGGGAGGATGACCTTCCAGGGCGGGAAAGGAATCGCCTTCGCCTATAGCCGTAACATTGATTTGCTTGATTTTCTCGTTAACGATTAAATGGCGAAGAACACTATTCGCCCGGGCCCGGGAAAGGGATTTTAGAATGGGAATAACGGTTTTGAGCCAGTTGGGTCCCCGAATCTGGCCTTGAACGACCAGTGGGGATTCGGGATGTTTATCCAGCTCTTGTGAGAGGTTTTTGAGGGTAGGAAGACTAGAGGTTTTTATTAGGTCTTTGGCAAAATAAAAACTGAGTTTAGGTGTATAAATCATTTTATTTTCATGAATGTCCGCACTTAAGTCTTCGGCTGGTAAAACAGAATCATCGTCGTCTGCAAATTCTTCAAAGGCTTCATAACTTTCGTCTTTTTCCTTTTTACTCTTTATGGCAGCTTTCTGCTCAGACTCGGATTCGGTTGATATCGGTATCTCATCTTCTTCCCATTCATCCTCCCATTCCTCCATCTCGGCCTCAGCCTGCTTGGCAGTCTCGGCCTGCTTGGCAGTCTCGGCCTGCTTGTCAGCCTCAGCCTGTTTGTCAGCCTCAGCCTGTTTGTCAGCCTCAGCCTGTTTGTCAGCCTCAGCCTGCTTGTCAGCCTCAGCCTGCTTGTCAGCCTCAGCCTGCTTGTCAGCCTCAGCCTGCTTGTCAGCCTCAGCCTGTTTGGCAGCCTCGGCCTGTTTGTCAGCCTCAGCCTGTTTGTCAGCCTCAGCCTGTTTGTCAGCCTCGGCCTGCTTGTCAGCCTCGGGTACTTCCCATTCATCTTCAGTCTCGTCCGTTTCCCATTCCGCGGTTTCATCCTCAACATGTTGCTTGCGGAACCAGGCCGGCGAAAAGCCTCCATTTCGAGTGACTGAAAATTGTCCGCCTCCATCCTGGTTCATAAGCCATATTTCCCAATGATAGGGATCTTGACGTCCGGATGAAAAGGCGATTTTTTGTCCGTCCGGCGACCAGGCCGGAGAGTTGCTATGACCGTCCCTGGTTAATTGCGTAAGTTGGCTGCCGTTTTGATTGACAACCCAAATATCCACATTTTCGTGAACTGCGAGGGAAAAAGCTATCCTTCTGCCATCGGGCGACCAGGAAGGACCGCCAACTTGATGGGTAGGCGGGAATTGGGTTAGCGGCCATACTTCGCCGGTATGCATACGCCGCAGATATAGATTGCGATTTTTTTTTCGTTCTGAAATGTAAGCTAAAAGTTGGCCATCCGGCGACCAGGCGGGAGAAAAATTAAGTCCGCTGCTAACCAGGGTTTCCAGATTGAACCCGGAATGTCCAATGATCCAAATTTTTCCTAACCGGGAAAAAATTATCTGCTTGCTGTCCGGCGACCAGGTAGGAGCATTATGGACGTTAAAGTTTTGCAGATCGGCCCGATGAGTTTTTTCATTAAAATATGTCAGTTGACGACGCTGACTCTGATTTATAGTGTACAACCAAAGTTCATAACATCCGCTGGTATTTGACCAGTAAGCGATGCTGGAAAAATCAGGACTAACCGCGGGGAACCAGTCGCTTTTTTCCGAGCCGGATAATTTTGAGGAGGAATCATCCGCCGGATTAGAAAGGAAAAATTGCCCGCCGGAAGTATATAAAATAAGATCATCATAATGGGAGGGAGTAGGGACCGGTGTAAGCTGGTCTTTAGGTAAAGAAGAGCTTTTTTTGCAGCCATTTAAAGCTAAACCGGATACGGACAATAACATCAGGATGCCCACAAAGACACGAAAATGTGAAAAGGTTAATTTTATAGGTGTATTCAACATGCCTCCGGGATTATTAGTTATAAATTTGAAGCTTAATCTGCAAAAAATAGAACGAATCCAAATTTTTAATAAGTTTAAAAGATTTCGACATATCTTGTCAAGTACAAAGGAGGATAAGAGAGGCTTTTTACTTGACAATGGCAGTTTTATATTGATAAACTTTCTTACATTATTTTTAATATGTTAACCGCGAATTCCGCGCTCTTCAGAGCGGGAAAATTGAATGAATTAAGGTAGAGAAAAAACCGTTTTTACGGGAGGACTTGATTTGGTGGAATTCGGCTGTGGTGGGGATGCCGGCCTGTAGCTGTGGTGGGGATGCCGGCCTGTATATGAATTGGCTGTCTGAGATATATGGAGGAAAATATGCGGGCCGGACTTAAATTTCAATTCATTCTTATGACTATTACACTTGTAGTGGTCACGGTTTTTGGATCCACCTATTTTTTTACCCGCCAGGAACGTGATGTTCTTATCCGAGAGACGATGCGCCGGGGAACAACTATTGCCCGCAATTTAGCTACGATCAGTACGGATTTTCTAATCACTAATGATAAGCTGGCCTTAGCGACCTATGTGGACAGTGTTACCAAGAATGAAGGCGTGATGTATAGCATGATTCTTGATGAAAAGGGCAGTATTTTAGCCCATAATCGTATCGAAAATATCGGCAAGGCTTATCTTGAGCCGAGCGGCGTTCGCCCCTTGACCAACGAGGAAGTACTTATTCAACCATATACAAATAAAAAAGGCATCCCAATAATGGATATTGCTTTGCCGATTATGCTTAGAAACGGCGTGCGTATCGGATCAGTGCATATTGGCATGTCTCAGCGTGCCATTGATAATTTAGTCAATCAGACCTTTCGTGATTCACTTTCCATTGCCGCCGGATTATTAATCATAGGCATTATAATTTCCGTTTTAGTAACCAATATCATGTTGAGGCCGGTGGGGCAATTAATGCGGGAGGCCAAAGCCTTGGGAGAAGGTAATTTAGACAGCCGGATTGAAATTAAAGGGCGCAGCGAACTGGCTGTCCTGGGCAAGACTTTTAACGAAATGGCCTCCCATCTTAAAGATTTGTATATCGGCGTATTGCGGGCTATGGCCAAGGCGCTGGAGTCACGTGATAAATTTTCAGCCGGACATGATCAACGGGTGGCAGAATACGCCGGGGCCTGCGCCGGGAATATCAGATTGAGCAAAGATGAGATCGAGAATATCCAGCTGGCTGCGCAGGTCCAAAATCTCGGGCATATAGCGGTTCCGGATACGATTATGGAAAAAACCGGCCGGCTGACCCCGGCAGAGTATGAAAAACTTAAAGAGCACCCGGTGGTCGGCGCTGATATTTTAAGCCAAATCAAGGCTCTGCGCGGTACGGTTCCCTTGGTACTGCATCACCATGAACGCTTTGACGGCCGGGGATACCCCCAGGGACTTAAAGGCAAGCAAATTCCCCTGGGAGCCCGTATTCTGGCCGTAGCGGATGCCTTTGACGCCATGATTTCAGTTCAGCGGCATCGCGGGGCCATCAGCCGCCAGGCGGCCCTGGAGGAAATACAAAAGGGGGCTGGCACGCAATTCGATCCGGAAGTTGTAGCGGCTTTTATAGAGACGGTCAACATAATCGGGGAGGAAAAAAAACATGGCGGATAAACTTACTCCGGCTGCCGGGTCTCAGCCTGCTCCCTTAAAGGTTCGTTCTAAAAAATGCTATATATCATTGCGTTTTAAATTAACCTTTTTTGTATTGCTGACGATTGGTTCTATTATGGCTTTAACCACCTGGCTGACCTATCAGCAGCAGCAAAGGGCGCTGCGGAATGAAGTGGTGCAGCGCGGAGCGACGATTGCCCGCAGCCTGGCCTCATCAGCCGCCGAAACTGTGCTTAACGACCTGGTCTGCGCGGCTTTAATCCATGAAACCATGCCGGATACCCAGGCCTCCGAGCTTCCGAGCCTTACCTTCGAAAGCATTTTACACTCTTTGTTAAATGATATTTATGAATATGCCCAGGCGGTTCCGGCTAGCCGGATATTGCGTAACGCCGGCGTGGTGGAAGTGCTGATGGTTGATACCAGCAAGGTTATTGTGGCGCATAACGATATACGGAAGGTTTCAGTAACCTACCGGCCGCCCCCGGGCGTAAAAGCGTATAAGGGAGAGAATATTTTAGTCCAATCGTATACGACTAAAAACGGGGAGAAGCGCTTCGATATTGCCGTGCCGATTCTGGTGAATCGCTTGGGAACACAAGGCGGGAAGTATATCGGAGTTGTTCATCTGCGCATGTCGCAGGATTGGGTGAATGCAACCGTCAAGCAGGCGGCTTATAAATTACTGATAGTCATGGGAGTAATATTGCTGATAGGCCTGCTGGCGGCGATGGGGCTGGCTAATTTTATAACCCGGCCGATAAAAAAATTGGTCAATGGTGTGCTGGCGATTGCTTCCGGGAATTTGGACCAGGAAATTAAAGTCAGCAGCAACGATGAACTCGGCGAATTGACCTCGGCCTTCAACCGGATGGCGATTTCTTTAAAGGAGAAGGAATTTATCAAGGGCGCATTTTCCACCTATGTTTCCAGTCAGGTGATGGAAGAAGTCCTCAAAGATCCCGGGCGCATGGCCCTGGGAGGAGCGCGTAAACGGGCCACCATGATGTTTGCGGATATCCGGGGATTTACCGCCATGTCTGAAACCATGGAGCCGGAACAGGTGGTTTCGATCATCAATGCTTATCTCTCCCTCCAGACCGAGATTGTGCTTAGCCACGCCGGCATACTGGATAAATTCGTGGGGGACTGCAGCATGGCGGTTTTCGGCATTCCCCTGCCCCAGGAAGACGATGCGCTGAGAGCAGTGCGCGCGGCGGTGGAGATTCAAAAAGAAGTCGAGATTTTAAACCAGCGCCGGAGAAAGCGGGGAGAGAGAACCGTAACCGTAGGGATTGGAATCAACACGGGCGAAGTTGTCTCCGGAAACATGGGTTCTTCCCGGAAGATGGACTATACGGTGATTGGTGACGCGGTAAATCTGGCAGCGCGCCTGGAATCCGTTGCCGAAGGCGGGAGTATCCTGATCTCGGAAAATACCTATCAGGAAGTTCAACCTTGGATCCAGGCAGAAAGACTTTCGCCGCTTATGGTCAAGGGCAAAAAGGAAAAAGTGTTTGTCTACAGCGTACAATCCATAAAAACAGGAAAGGCAAAGCATGAGCCTGATGGTGGTAATCTGCACGGGTAATTCCTGCCGGAGTCCAATAGCGGAAGGTCTTTTAAAAAAAGAGTATGCCGGCCGGCCCGGATGGGAGATTATTTCCGCCGGGACCAGCGCAGTGCCCGGAGCGCGGCCCATGCCGGAAGCCGTAAGTGCGGCGGCTGAACTGGGAGCGGATATCAGTTATCATACTACCCGGCGGGTTAACCGGCAATTAATGGATCAAGCCTCGCTGGTGATCGCTATGACGGGTTTCCATGCGGAATGGTTAAAACAGCACTTTCCGGATAATGCGGATAAAGTGTTTACTTTAGGGGAACTGACGCGGGGAGGGTGTACCGGAGATGTTCCCGATCCCATAGGTTTTTCGAATGAGGTTTACCGGAAAATCGCCGGGCTGTTAAAGCGGATGATAGACCGGGCCCGTGAGGAGATTTCAGAGCGAATGGAGGGCAGGGCGTGAAAATAATCTTAGGCAGTGATCATGCCGGATATGAGCTGAAAGAAAAAGTCCGGAAGCAGTTGTTGGCGGAAGAAAAAGCCGTGGAGGATTACGGCACGACTACGGAGGAGTCCTGCGATTATCCGGAGATTGGATTAAAAGTGGCGGAAAAGGTCGCGGCTGATTCGGAAACCGTCGGAATCCTAATTTGCGGGACCGGTATTGGTATGTCCATTACGGCCAATAAAGTTCCGGGGATCCGGGCCGCGGTGGCGTATAATACTTATGTGGCCCAATACGCGCGTGAACATAATGACGCTAATATTTTAGTGCTCCCCGGCCGGGTGGTGGGAAAGGAAATGGCCATGGCCATGATCGGAGCGTGGCTGGGAGCCCGATTTGCCGGCGAACGGCACCAGCGCCGGTTGGATATGATCACGGATATTGAAAAAAAATACACTCAGAGCAAAGCTGCTTCCCGGGATGCCGGCACTGCCGTGCGGGGGCCGCGTTGAAAACTTTGGAACAACTTGATCCGGAAACCTCCCAAATAATTGCCGACGAGAATGACCGGGAAACAGAGCGTTTGCAATTAATCGCTTCGGAAAATTATACCTCCCCGGCGGTTCTGGAAGCGCAGGGCAGTGTTTTTACGAATAAGTACGCTGAAGGTTATCCCGGCGCCCGTTACTACCAGGGATGCGGTCCTTCGGACCGGATCGAACAGCTGGCCCTGGATCGGGTCAAGACACTGTTCGGCGCCGAACATGCCAATGTACAGCCTCATTCCGGGAGTTCGGCGAATATGGCGGCTTATTTGGCGCTCTTGCAGCCGGGAGATACTATCCTGGGAATGGACCTGGCCGCCGGAGGTCATTTAACCCATGGAGCAAGGTTCAATTTTTCCGGAAAAATATTTAAATCTTTTTTTTACAAAGTTCAGCCGGAGAATCAACGGATTGATTATAACCTGCTGGCTGAACAAGCCCGGAAAATCCGCCCCCGTTTAATCATTGCCGGGGCTTCGGCCTATCCCCGGACTCTCGACTTTGCGGCTTTTCGAGCGATTTGCGATGAAGTGGGCGCCTACCTGATGGTGGACATGGCCCATATTGCCGGATTGATAGCCGGCGGCGCTCATCCCAGCCCGATTCCTTATGCGGACGTGGTTACTTCCACTACCCACAAAACCCTGCGTGGTCCGCGCAGCGGTTTTATCCTTTGCCGTAAAGAATATGCTAAAGCGATCGATGCTATGATTTTTCCCGGTCTGCAGGGCGGGCCTTTAATGCACATTATCGCAGCCAAGGCCGTAGCTTTCAAGGAAGCCATGGACCCGGCTTTTTCAACCTATGCCCGGCAGATCGTAGCCAATGCCCGGACTCTGGCCCAAATACTCCAGGACCAGGGATTTAAAATTTTAACGGATGGAACAGATAATCATATCGTGTTAATTGATATTGGTTCTATGGGTCTGACAGGAGCGGAGGCTGCCGAACGTCTGGAAGCCGCCGGCATAGTGGCGAATAAAAATGGGATTCCCAATGATCCCCGGGGCCCCCGGGTAACTTCGGGAATCCGGTTGGGAACGGCCGCGGTTACAACCCGGGGAATGAAAGAAAACGAGATGGGTGTAATCGCAAAATTCATCGGACGCGTCCTTCGGGGATCGTGTGACCCCGCAGAGCTGGATAATACGCGCCGGGCGGTCGCGGAATTTTGCAAGGGTTTTCCGGTATTCCAGGAGCTATGAGCGATACTGCCGGATCCCACCCGAGGCCTTCCTGGGACAGCTATTTCATGGAAATCACCAAGCTGGTGGCTAAACGCTCGACCTGTCTGCGGCGGGCCGTGGGTGCGGTATTAGTTAAAGACAAGCGGGTTATGGCCACGGGTTACAACGGGGTCCCGCGGGGATTAAAGCACTGCGATGAAACCGGCTGTCTCAGGGCCCGGCTGAATATCCCCTCGGGAGAGCGTCATGAAATCTGCCGCGGGCTGCACGCTGAGCAGAATGCCATCATCCAGGCCGCGGTTTATGGTGTTTCTATTGAGGGCGCGGTGATTTACTGCACTACCCAGCCTTGTGTGATTTGCTCAAAGATGCTGATCAACGCCGGGATTAAAACTATCAAGTTCGAGGGAGACTATCCGGATGAGTTGTCAGTTTCCCTGCTGGAAGAAGCCGGCGTTGAACTGATAAAGTTCTAGTGGGCTTGAGCATTTAGTCGGATTTTTTAATTCCTGAGCAATTGAACAATAGAAAATAGACCGCAATTGAGTTTTTTTATTGCTCTATTGTTCAATTTTCAATTGCTCTGGAGTTTGAGCAATTAGTCTATGACTAATTGCTCAAACTCCTAGGCCAGGAGTATGTTTATGCTTACAAGCCTGACGGCTTTTACAACGGCGGGAATCTTGGCTTTTTTTATAACGCCGTTGATAGGCCGTTTGGCAAAACGCTTTAATGCGGTGGATAAACCGGACCGGCAACGGAAACGTCACCGCCGTCTGGTACCGCTTTGGGGTGGACTCGCGATTTTTCCAGCCCTGGCAGCGGGCGTGGCGGCATCCCTCTATCTCACTTCCGGCGGAAAATCGATACTGGCTTATCATAATGGCTGGTTTGCCAAGGGACTTCCCTGGCTGGCGGCAGCCGGAGCAGGGCTGACCATTGTCGGGCTCTACGATGATAAAACACCACTTCCGCCTAAAGTTAAAATGGCGGCCCAGCTCTCAGCTGCTTTGCTCGTGGTTATAGCGGGTTATCATTGGGAAAGTATAATCATGCCTTTCACAGGCCGGGTTTGCCTGATTTGGATGGGAGCGGGAAGCCTGCTCGCAATTCTTTGGCTGACATTCATGATGAATGCTTTTAATTTTATAGACGGCCTGGACGGGCTCGCTTCCGGCCAAGCTGTGATTGCGGGCCTGGGCTTGTGTCTGGGGGCTTGGCTGTTGGGCGGTCATAGTATGGAATTAATTACCCGGCATCAGTGCGGGATGGCTTCGCTCCTGGCCGCGGCGACGGCCGGCGCGGGATTGGGTTTTTGGCGCTATAACCGTTATCCGGCCAAAATTTTTCTGGGAGACGCCGGGTCAACATTGTTGGGCTTTAGTCTCAGTCTATCCGTATTGATGGCCACCGGGCGGGCGACTACGGCCGGCGTTTTTCTTTTCCCGCTTCTGGTCTTGGGATGGCCGATCATGGACGCCTTGCTGGCAATACTCAGACGGATGCGCCGGGGAGTGCCGATTTCCAAGCCGGACTACGGGCACTTGCATCACCGCCTGCTGCACTCGGGTTTCACCAATTCGGCGGCCGTGGCTTTGGTTCATATTTTAACCGTCATCCTGGTTCTGGCGGGGTTAGTAATGGCCTGGTTGTGATGTCAGCTAATCCGATCCGTGTGCTATTGGTCTTTGGAACCCGGCCGGAGGCGATTAAAATGGCGCCGGTGATCAAACAGCTCAAGGCCGAGCCTAAGATCTTTCGGACCGTAGTAGCGGTTACGGCGCAGCATCGCGAAATGCTGGATCAAGTACTGCAAGCCCTGCAGATTATTCCGGATATAGATCTGGGATTAATGCGGCCCGGGCAGACTTTAGCCGGTTTAACCGCGCAAGCTTTGTCCCGGCTGGAAGGTGTTGTGAAGCGGGTAAAACCGGACCTGGTAATGGTTCAGGGAGACACCTCGACCACCTTGGCCGGGGCGCTGGCGGCATTTTATCAGGGAACTGCAGTGGGCCATATTGAAGCCGGATTACGGAGTTTTGATCTGGCGAATCCCTTTCCCGAGGAAGCCAACCGCCGGATGGTCAGTATGATTGCGGATTGGCATTTTGCCGCGACCCCCAGGGCTGGACGGAATTTATTGAGCGAGGGTATTCGTAAGGAACGTATTTTTGTAACCGGGAATCCGGTAGTGGATATCATGCAGGAAGTGGGTAATCCGGACTTTGAAATAAAGGATTATTTGAAACTTGCTTCGGCGTTCACTTCCTATGTGGTTATTACAGCGCATCGCCGGGAGAGTTTCGGCCGGTCCTTGATAGAGATTTGCAGCGCGGTGGCCGAGCTGGCTGAAAAATTTCCGGCTATGGGGTTTATTTTTTCCGTTCATCGGAATCCCGTAGTACGCCGTACAGTTCGCAAGATTTTACAACGAATTCCGAAAAATCTGTATTTAGTTGCACCGCTGTCCTACGAAGTATTTATTAATATTTTAGCGGGTTCCCGGTTGGCGCTGACAGATTCCGGAGGCATCCAGGAGGAGGCGTCGGCCTTGGGAGTTAAAACCCTTATCCTGCGCCGGGTTACCGAACGGCCGGAAGCCCTGGAAGCCGGCGCTCGATTGGTACCCCTTAGCCGGAAAGCTATTGTCAGCGCGGTTTCAAAAGAACTTAAGCTGCCATTGGAAAAAGGGAAGCAGTTACGTTGTCCTTTTGGAGACGGGCGCGCGGCGGAAAGAATTGCCCAGGCCGTGGCCTGGGCGTGGGGACGAAGGAAGAAACGACCGCGGCCGTTTGTGCCGCGTACCAGAAAGATACGGAGTTAACCATGACCAAAGGAAGACTAAATACCCTTTGCGAGCAGGGAATCCAGATAGCCTTGATGGCCATGTTGCTGATAGTGCCATTGGTTTTTTATACCAAGACCCATGATGTCTTTGAATTAAATAAGATAACGGCTTTTCGTATCTTTACCCTGATGGCTTTCATGGCCTATCTTACCAAAGTGTTTTTAGCCGGAGGAGACCGCCTGCGTCCCTCGCCGCTTTGGCCGCCAGTGATCCTGGTGGGTCTCTCATCAGTGCTTTCTACGCTGCATACCAATAATCTGGTAACCAGTGTTTTCGGAGTTTATGAGGATTTTGAAGGCCTGATTACCATGGTAAATTATATATTGCTGTGGTTTCTGGTGCAACAGCATGTAAGAAGCTTGCTGCAAGTCCGCAAATTTCTGGCCGTGGTTGTTTTAGCCGGGTCCCTGGCCGCTCTTTACGGCGTAGCCCAGAATTTCGGTTTTGATTTTATTATGTGGAATCCGGCCACTTACACAGCCTCGCGCCTTTTCGGTTCGCTGGGGAATCCCAATTTTCTGGCAGCGTATGTTCTTATGGCTTTGCCCGTGGGTGTGATTTTTTTCCTGTCCAGCCGGCGCCCCGGGGTTAAAGCCGGGTTGCTGCTGGCGGTTATCGTGATGGCGGTCTCAATTTTCTTTACCAAGAGCCGGGGCGCCTTGTACGCCTTAATGGCGGAGTTGGGATTTTTTGCGATATATCTTTGGTATGATTACTATCGTGAGCAGGGGAGCAGTCTGTGGTCGGCCAACCGCCGCTGGCTGCTGATTCTGGGACTGCTGGCCGGCCTGACTCTTTTTTCTCCCCAAGTCCGGTCAACTATATCCACCAGCATAACGCGGACCGTGGCGGTATTGAATATCAAAGAGATAAAAATTACGCCCCGGCTGTATATCTGGCGCAGTGCTTTGCAAATGATGCGGGATCGTCCGATACTGGGCAGCGGTCTGGATACTTTTCAGATAACTTTTCCCAAGTACCGGCTGGCCGAGTACTGGCGTTTGGAGTGGAACGGGACTCCGGAGAAGGCGCATAACTTTTTTCTGCAGATCGGAGCTACGACCGGCCTGCTCGGCTTGGGCGCCTGGTTATGGCTGCTGGTAAGCTTTTATTTTGTGCTTGGGAAGATTTGCGCGGTTTTGCCGCCGTTGCGGAGGCATTTGGCCGCAGCCATGGGAATCGCTCAGGCCGGATTTTTGGTCCAAAACCAGTTTAATTTTACGGTAATCGCGTATGGGTCGTTGTTCTGGTTTTTCCTGGCCTTGGCGCCCACGGTTTCCCGGGAAGAGAAGCTTGACCTGTCCGCGCCTCCGGCCGAAGAGCCGGTTTCACTTGCCAAACTGTCCTTGCGGAACTGGATGACTTATTTGGGCCTGGCGGGCTTGACTTTTGCGGCCATGGTATTCGCCCTGCGCCTTTGGACCGCTGATGTCTTTTTTAAACGGGGAATTATTTTAATGACCCGCGGACAAACCCAGCTGGCGCTTCCGGAATTGGAGCGGGCCGCAGACTTGAATCCCTGGCGGGAAATCTACTGGGTAAAATACGGTATTGCGCTGGAGGAGGCGGCGAAACGCGCCAATCAGAAAGAACCCTTGCTCAAGCGGGCGGCTGAGATTCACCGGCATACCATGAAAATGAACCCGCTTAACGGCTATGATTATAATAACCTGGGACGTGTATATAAATACTGGGGCGATTATGTAGACCCGGCCAAGCTGGCGGAGGCGGAAAAGGCCACCCGCCGGGCTTCGGAACTGGATCCCTATAATGTCTATTTTGCGCTGGATCTGGCCTCGGTTTATCTTTCCCAAAAACGGTGGGACGAGGCCCGGGTTCTGGCCGACCGTTTGGTGGGGCTTTTCCCGGATTTCAGCGTCCCTTATGCTTATCAAGGATATGTAGCGCTGATGCGGGGAAGGGTGGAAGAAGCTTATTATAAATTCAGTACGGCCACGGCCAAAAACTGGCGTGGGGATCGAAATACCCAGTCTTCCACCTGGAGCAATCTGGGGATCGTCCGGGCCCGGCGGGGAGAATTGGAAGGGGCGGTGAAGGCTTTCCGTGAGGCTTTGAAGTTAAGACCCTACTATCTCGAGGCCCGCCTGAATCTGGGACTTATCCTGGAACAACAGGGTCAGGGGCGGGAAGCGGCTTTAGAGTACCGGTATCTTTTAAAGCATGCTCCGCAGTATCCCCGGGCGGAAGAACTTAAAAGCAAGATCCAAATTCTGGAAAGGGGGAACCCCTGATGAAATGTCCTTTTTGCGGTTTTCAGGAAGATAAGGTGGTGGATTCCCGTACGAGTAAAAACGGGATGGCGGTCCGGCGCCGGCGGGAGTGCCTGGAATGCGGAAAGCGTTTTACTACTTATGAGCAGGTGGAGGAAATACTGCCCATGGTGGTAAAGAAAGACAATCGCCGTGAACCATTTGACCGTTTCAAGATTCTATCGGGAATACGTAAAGCCTGCGAAAAAAGACCCGTATCCACAGCCCGGCTGGAACAGACCGTGGATGAGATCGAGAAAGTTATTCAAAATAAGCTGGAGAAGGAAATTCCCGGGGGAGAAATCGGAGAGTTGGTTATGCGTAAGTTGGCCGAACTGGATGAAGTGGCTTACGTGCGATTTGCCTCGGTTTATCGCCAATTCAAGGATATTAATGCGTTCATGGATGAACTCAAGCATTTGCTGGCGAAAGAGGGGTAGGGGTTCATCATGGTAAACCCAGCAGTTGTAGGGGCGCCCCCCTGTGGGCGCCCGGTACATAACGGTTTACCTCTGGGGAGAGAAGAGTGAGAGGATTCAGCTAAAAGTTACCGTTGACTTACGGTTCTGATTTTTGCTAGGTTTTCCTTGAAAAACCAATTCTTACAGGATTCTAATAAGAATGGATTGAATAGCAAACTAATTTTTTAAGGAGAAAAATAAAATGAAGCCAGCTGAACTTACACCAACGGCTCAAAAGATAGATAAATTGATAAAAAAAATTGAGGAAGGAGATATAAAAATTCCTGCTTTTCAGAGAGGATATGTCTGGAAGGGAAATCAAGTTATAGAATTGCTCGAGAGTATTTTTAATGAGTACCCAATTGGAAGCGTTCTATTATGGAATACTTCTGAAAGACTAAAATCAACCCGAAATGTTGCTGGATATTCTATTCCGGATAGAGAAGAATCTTATCCGGTTAATTACGTTCTTGATGGACAACAGCGATTGGCAACAGTATATGGTGTTTTTAGCAATTTTATAACTCAAGAAAATGATGGAAATAATTACAATCCGAGTCTGGATATATTTGAAATCTACTATGACTTTAAAAAACAAAGTTTTCTCCCTAAAGAGGAGGTGGAAATCACGAGCAACTATGTTCTCTATTTAAGGGATTTAATTGATCCGACAAAATTAATCAGTGCTCTATCATCTCTTGACAAAGAATATCATAGTTCTGCAAAGGATTTAATGTCGCGATTTCTTAATTACGAAATTCCTGTTGTTACCATATCAAACAGAAGTAAATCTGACGTGGGAATTATATTTGAAAGAATTAATAATACAGGTACAAGGTTAAGCACGCTTGACCTAATGACTGCATGGACATGGACTGAAAGTTTTCATCTGCTAGAAGCAAATAATCGACTGCTAGCAGAATTGGAAGAAAAGGGTTTTGGCAGTCTTAAGCCAAAGACAATATTACAAGTTGTTTCGGCAATAATTCAGAGTACTACAAAAACATACGATGTTCTAAAACTTACAGGTGAGCAAGTTAGAGATAATTGGGAGCGTGTTACCGAGGCTCTACGTAGAGTTATCGATTTCTTAGCAACACACTTAAAGTGTATACACATTGATTTTCTGCCTTTTCATCAGCAAATTATTTGTATGTCAAAGTTTTTCGATCAAATCTCAAATCCGACGGAAGAGCAATTAAAAATACTGAGCCAATGGTTCTGGAGAACTTCATTTTCGCGGCGCTATTCTCGAGGACAAACTAATGTAAAAATGGATGGAGATATTAATGCTGTCCTTAAACTCAAGGATGGAGACTCCTCGATTTTTGATAAATATAACTATGATATTACAAATCCTATGCTTAAATCATCAAAATTTACTAAAGGGAGTCCTACAACGAGAGCATTTCTGTTGTTAATGGCTCAATATGATCCCGTTGATTTGGCCACTAATTCTAAGGTTGATATAGGCAAGGCATTATCACGATATAACCAAAAGGAATACCATCATGTATTTCCAAAAGCTTTTTTACAAAAGAGAGGGCTGGACCAAGATAAAATATATTGTGTCTTAAATTTTTGTTTTTTGCCTTCCGATTCAAACAAAAGAATATCAAGCAAGAAGCCATCGGACTATTTTATTAATAGCGTTCCTCACAAAAAGTTTACTAATATTCTTTCTAGCAATCTTTTGCCGGTAGATAAAAATATTTACAGAAACGATGATTATGAAGAGTTTCTGGAAAAACGAGCGAATCTACTAATTGAGAAGCTTGATGGTCAAACAAATTGAAATCTAGACATTGACAGTATTCACCTGACACTTGCGGAGGTTGGGTAGCAGTAAGGAAGCCTCCAATGGATAAGGAGGAGCCTGTGATTGCGTTTGCGTATGAAAAAAAGGTTTTTCTTCCCCTCTAATAAATGGTAAAAAAGATCTTCCTTTTGATTGGATACTCATTTTCGCCAATGCTTTGTTATATCTAGGATATGCAATTTATCAACATTTGTACATTGACACATTTACTGAAATGGGGTATATTTAAATTAGAGGTGATAAATATGCGGAAATTGAGCATGGTGCGGGAAAGATTAAGTATTGACGTACTTCCTGAGGAGCATAGACGGATAAAGGCCTATGCCGCTTTTCATGGAGAAACGATACGGGAATATGTATTAAAGAGTGTGCTTGAACGTTTGCGCCAAGAGTTCGAAGAAAGGGAATTATCTGCCCTGACCATGGGTTTGAATCAAGACCCGGTTTTAAAAGAATTATGGGATAATGAAAAGGATGCCGCGTATGACAAAATATAAGCGGCAAAATGTAGTTCTGGTTGACTTCGATTTTACCCAGGGAACCGGATCTAAAAAAAGGCCAGTACTGATAATAAGTGGCGATAGTTATCATAAGAACCGGCAAGAGGTAATCGTGGCGGCTATCACGGGGAATACAAAAAGGGTGCTGTTCGGTGATACCAAGATAGACAAATGGAAGGAAGCAGGCTTAATATGTCCATCTTTGGTTACCGGGATTATTCGTACCATAAAAAGCAACATGATAATTCGGAAATTAGGCATGCTTTTACCACTAGACTTCCAGAAGGCGCAAAAGAATATTAGGAAGACGATGGAATTCTAATCTTTCGGGCGGGCACGGGGGCCCGCCCCTACAAAACTCGATCCGGATGAGGGGAGGTTTTTATGAAGACAGCGGCATACTGGAAGAAGAGCGGGGAAGTAATCCAATGCGAACTATGTCCGCACTATTGCCGCATACTTTCCGGTAAAACCGGGCGCTGCGGCATCCGGCGTCATCAGGAGGGAACTTTAATCGCCGAAACCTATGGTTTAATATCTTCCCTGGCCATGGATCCGGTCGAAAAAAAACCGCTTTTTCATGTGAAACCCGGACGGGAAATTCTTTCCGTCGGATCAGCCGGATGTAATTTTCACTGCTCCTTCTGCCAGAACTGGCAGATTTCCCAGAAGCGGCCCCAACTTTCCGAACTTACCCCCGAAGAGTTGGTGACGGAGGCGGTAAATCAGAAAGCCTGCGGCGTGGCTTACACCTATAACGAACCGATAGTCAATTTTGAGTATGTGATGGATTGTGCCCGGCTGACGCGCCAAAAAGGTCTTATAAATGTTATGGTAACCAACGGCTTTATCAACCCCGAACCCCTGCAGGAGTTGCTGCCCTGGATAGATGCCTGGAATATTGATATTAAGTCGATTAGGCCTGAATTTTACCGGAAGGTCTGCGGTGGGGAATTGGAGCCGGTACTGGAAACCATAAGCACCGTGGCCAAGGTTAAATACGTGGAGCTTACCCACCTGGTGGTCACAGACGGAAACGACCGGGAAGAGGAATTCGCTGAGTTGATTGACTGGATTGCCTCGGTTTCCTCCGAGATTCCACTCCATATCACGCGGTATTTTCCGCAATACCGGAGGAGTACTCCAGCAACGGAGCTGGAAGTGCTTTACCGGGTCCGGGAAATCGCCCGGCAAAAACTGGCATGGGTTTATGTCGGGAATGTGGGGGCTGAAGAGGATTCTACTTACTGCCCGGATTGCGGAACCTTACTCATTCCGCGTCAGGGGTACCGGGTCGGCCAGCCGCGGGTGACGGCGGACGGCTGTCCCCAATGCGGGCGGAAAGTGCCCGGGATTTTTTAAATGGACATTCTAACCGTAGTATATTACATCACTTCCATAATGCTTTGGCTGGGGTTGACCGTAGCAGCGGCTGCGTCCCTGCGTCCCGGCTTTCCGGAATGGCTGGAAGCCCATCCCCGGGCGATGCTTTATTTACTGGGAATTAACCGTCTGCCTTTAAACCCTAAGAGAACCCTGAAGCGTTTTTACCTGTTTCTGGCCGGCGGATGGACCTGGATCCTGGTGTGGTCGTGGTGGTTGATGCCCGTATTAAGGGATTACTTTTTTCGCTCCACGCCTACTCCCGTAGCATTCCGGATTGCCCGAATATCCACTTTAATCGTAGTCGGCGCCTACGCGGCCGTGGGCTTTTTCGCCATTGGACGCGCGCTTACTATTTGGTTCAAGGAAATTTACAATAGTCCGTTAAAAGAAATAAAAAATAATTAGGTTCTGCTGCGGAAAGAGAGATTTAGTTTTTTGGTAAAATATTAGCCGTTTGTTATGGCATTACCGGCAGTTGTAGGGGCGTTTAATTAAACGCCCCTACGTCCCGTGGGTGGGGGATTTTTAAACCGAATGGCGAATACTAAAAAAGGATAGGTTTTAAGCATGAATAATGAATGGAATAAATACCGTTCCGGCCGGGTAATTGATCTCGGGCCGGAGCCCGGCCCTTTAATCTTTGCCGATTTGCATATTCATTCCCGTTTTTCGCGGGCGACCTCAAAGCAGATGGGAATAGAAGCTCTTGATTACTGGGGAAAACGAAAAGGTATCGGGCTTCTGGGAACCGGGGATTTCACCCATCCGGAATACTATAAAGAACTAAAGGCAGAATTGGAAGCAGACTCTACCGGGTTTTACCGGTTCCGGCGCAGCGGGTCGGAAGTGCTTTTTATTCCCTCGGCCGAGATCTCGAATATCTACAAGCAGGGCGGGAAAGTAAGGCGTGTGCATACTATCCTGATAGCCCGTTCTTTGGAAACCGTCGGAGAGATTAACCGTCTCCTGGCTTCCCGCGGGAATGTGGCTTCGGACGGACGGCCGATTTTGGGATTTTCCGCCCGTCATCTTTGCAAGCTGGTCCGGGAGGTTGATCCCGAGATTCTTGTAATACCGGCCCATATCTGGACGCCCTGGTTTTCAGTTCTGGGCGAGCGGTCGGGATTTGATTCCTTGGCCGAGTGCTACGAAGAGGAGTTACCGCATATCGCGGCGGTGGAGACCGGTCTGTCTTCAGACCCGGAAATGAATTGGCGTTTGTCCCAGCTTGATAACCTGGCGATTATCTCGAATTCGGATGCCCATTCGCCTTCCAAAATCGGCCGGGAATGCAATGCTTTCAAGGGGCCTCTGAGCTGGAAGATTTTACGGGAAACATTTCTAAACCGGGACCGGGAGCGTTTCCGCTTTACAGTTGAATTTTTTCCGGAAGAAGGGAAGTATCATTGGCCCGGGCATAGCGCTTGCGGCCTGGCTGTTCCGCCGGAAAAATATCGGGAATTAAATGGCCGGTGTCCGGTCTGCCGCAAACCTTTGACCGGCGGCGTGGCATCCCGCGTAGAAGCTTTGGCAGACCGTCCTTCGGGATTTAAACCCGAACATGCCGTGCCTAGTGTGCATTTGGTTCCTTTGAACGAGATAATCGGAGAGGCCCTGGGTCAAGGCCCGGCCACCAAAAAAGTCCAGGGAATATGGGATCACCTGGTGCAGGAAGGCGGCAATGAATTAAACGTGCTGCTTTTCATGCCCAGGGAAGCACTTAGCGAACTGGCCGGAGAGCGCGTAGCCGAGGCGGTTATGCGCATGCGGCGCGGAGAAGTCCAGACCGTGGCGGGTTATGACGGAATTTACGGCAAAGTCAAAATTTTTGGTTTAGAACCGGGCGATAAAAAGAAAAAACCGGTGGATAAGCAGTTGTCGTTGATTTGAAATTACAAAAGTGGGTGGCATATCCCGGCTGGGGAATTCCCTCTGCTGACCGGAAATCAACGCAGCGGGAATCTTAATTTTAAAACCTCGCTGAGCTCGGTTTCCTCTCCGTCCATGTCAACCGCAGACACCGCGTAGCGCCAGGTACCGGAGCTGACCTTTTTAAGATACATGATATTCTTGCTCATAGGCTGGTCGCTGATCTTTTTCAGCTTGGCTTTTCGGCCCTTGGCGCGGTAGAAATAGTACTTTCGCATCACATCTTTATCCATCCAATATAGCACTACGCCCCGGCCGGATTTGATGTATTTGGGTTTGGCCACCGGCAGGAGCGAAGCTTCCCGCCGTAGATCCAGGTCTTGGTTTAATTTTTGAGCTTGTTCTTGAGCGGTGGACAACTCCGTTTGGGCGGTTTCCAAGCCCCGGTTGGCATCGGCCAATTGCGCTTTTAATTCCTTAATCTCCGCTTGGGCATTTTGGGCCTTATGAACGCCGAACCAATAGTAACTTCCACCCGCACCCAGGATTACACCCAATAGCAGCAGGGAGATGGCGGCCAGGAGACCAACCTTTTTTTCCGGTGGCACCGGCTTCTGCGGGGTGGTCTGAGTAGGGGTCTCGTCGTCGGTCCGCGATTCAGGCGTAGTATTACTCTCGGGTGTGGAATATTCGGATTGTTCCATTTCTGATTCCTCCAAATCTGCCCCGGAAGCGGGCAACGGTTCTGTTGACAGTTCTGATTCTGGTTCTGAGTATAGGGTATCTTTCTTTTCGGCCTCCAAACCCCATTTTTCATCTTCTTTTGGTTTGAATGCAGGTTCCTCCGGGGGTTGGGCCGAAATCAGGCTGTCTGCAATTTTCGGGAGATCCGAAGGTTCTGGTATTGGCATTGGCTCCCAGGCCTCCATCTCAGGGGGCACAGCCATGGGTTCGGCGGGTTCGGATTCATCCTGGGGATCGGAAACCTCGGGTTTGGTTTCGGGTTGCCAAGAAAGAGTCAGTTTGGATAACAATTCCGCATCGTTTATAGATTCAGAATCGTCGGCTGTAAGCGGCGCCAGTTCGGGGTTCTCGCCGGCCAACGGTGTTTCCTCAATCGGAAGCGGCGTTGGCGCGGGTTCGGGCAGGGATTCTCCTTCTTTTAGCATAAAATCATCCGGCATTTGAATGGAGGATAGATCAATTTTTAATTTTCTTTGCCGGGGTTTCCGGCGTTTGGGCTTCTCCTGATCTTCGGAGGCAGACTTTACGGCAGCTTCTTTCTTTCTGGTCCGCCGTTTATTGGGAGATGGTTTAGGTTCGGATTCCGGTTCTGCTGGGATTTTAGATTCTGCCAAAGCATCCGGTTCAGGCAGGTGTTCAGGTTGGTTTTCTTCCGACGGCTGCAAGTCCAGCAAGGTTTGGACCTCAAAGGACAAGCTTTTTGATTGCCCCTTAGTTCGTCCGACTAAAAGGTCGATAATTTCATTTAGGGCGGTTTGAAGGTTTTCCGGCATGGCATAAACCTGGGTTATACTATCGGTCATGATTTTAGTCTCGAGCAGTTGATCCAGGGTGGGGTTCTCGAATTGAAATCCCTGTTCCCAGAAAAAAGCTGCCATGCAGCCTTTAATATGCCCGAATAGTTTGGAAGGAGTCTGCTTGAGCCCTATGTCCGGGTCACCTTGGGTTTGATTAAAATGGCTGATTATTACATAGGTAATGATTATGCCGTCTCGTACATCCAGTAAGGTGAGGTCCGGTTTTCGCAACAGCGCCTGAAGCTGCTCTAAATATTTCTCCATAAAGAGGACTCCCGTCGAATTTCGACTGCTTAATTATTTTAGTATATCACAGCTGTGAAAGCAAGGGTTGAATTTACTCTGCTTCCCGGTGCCCCATTAGTTACGGTACTAAAATCGCATTGTGATAAAGTAAGCGTTGAGAATAGAAAATCGAAAATTGACCGCATTTGTATTATTATCTATGTTTAAGGTTCAAATGCTTTGTAACCTATCAGTCATGTTAGTACCATGACTGATAGGTTACGCTTCCCGGCGCAGGAGGCTGGCCCACTGGACAACACTGTATCCGTAGCGGGAACGGAGTTTGTCCGCTGCGGTCAACAGGTTGTCCTGCTGTTCGCGGCCCTGCGTATCAGGCAGAGAGAGCTGCTGCTCATGCTTCACCAAATCCTGAGCTACAAATCCCAACAGACGAATGTGTACCCGGCGCACTGCCAGGCGCTCCCAAAGGTCAACGGCGGTCTCGAACAAGCGGCCATCCAGATTAGTTGGCCGGGGCAGGGATTGGGAACGGGTATGCAGGGAAAAATCCGCATAGCGTACTTTTACGCATAATTTTTGGGCGCGGAGATTATTCCGGCGGAGACGGTAGCCGAGCTCGCACACTAAACGATGCAGAGCATGGCGTAAAAATTCGCGATCCGTGGTATCGTGCGCAAAGGTTTCTTCATGGCTCAGGGACTTGGCCGGCTGGCGGCCCTGTACGGGTGAATGGTCTTCTCCGCGGGCCATGTTTTGCAGGGTACGGCCGGTTTCGCCGAAAACCCTGGCTACCAGGGAACGCGGCAGTTGGGCCAGGCCGCCGATTGTGTGTATGCCATGGGCGCGGTATTGGGGTTCGCTTTTTGGTCCTATTCCCATCAATTTGCGGATCGGCAGAGGCGCGAGCAATTTTGTTTCATAACCGGGCCGGACATATAAAATACCAACGGGTTTGGCCAGGTCCGAGGCGATTTTAGAAACCGCTTTCGAAGTGGAGATGCCGATGCTGAGATCGAGCCCTAACTCGTTTTTTACTTGTTGCTGGATCAGGCCCGCGGCTGAGAGGGGCGGGCCAAAGAGTTCCCGGCAGTTGGTATAATCAATGTAAGCTTCATCCAGGGAGGCCGGTTCAATATCCGGTGAAAAAGCCTCCAGAATATGAAAGAAGGCGCAAGAGGCCTTGTGGTAGGCTGGGAAATTACCCGGAAGTACCACGGCCTGGGGGCAGAGCCGGCGTGCCTGGGAGAACGGCATGGCCGAGTGCACGCCGAACTTGCGCGCTTCGTAGGAAGCAGTGGCTACCACGCTGCGGGCTGTGCCCGGCGAGACAATCACCGGCTTGCCCTGGAGCGTGGGATCCAGCCGGCGTTCCACGGCCACGAAAAAAGTATCCAGATCGAGATGAAAAATACAGCGGGGCATAATGACACTTCCTGGGATTGTTAATCCCCTCCCGCAAGGGGAGGGGAATTCATTTGGAGCAGAACCATTATTTATGGTGCCATGATTCCGGCTTTATTTCATTCTTTTTTTAGAGTGTCCCGATCCCGGCCTTGCGTTCGGCACTCAGGTTTTCTATCCGCTCCGCGGTAAGGGTGATTGCGCCGTGGTCGTTCTCAACCCGGCCGCGTACCAGGTACGGTCCCGGGCCATTAAGTTTATGCCCTTCCCGGCTATAGGTATCGGGAAAGAGCGTAACCTCAAAGGTGGCGGTCAAATCCTCCAGGGTCACGAATTTCATCATTTCGCCGGTCCGGTGCACGCGGGTCAGGCGCCAGGTCACAAGCCAGCCATAGGCCCATACTTGCCGGCCCGTATGCTGCTGCAAATCCCGGGCTGCTACAGGGTTCAATTTGCCTGATCCTCCGGCCAGGGCTGAGAGCCGGCCCCGGAACAACATCAAGGGGTGAGCCCGGGGCGAAAGATCCAGGCACCTGAATTCCATGGCCAGTGCTTCGTCAGGATCCGGTCCGCGTACCAGGGGTACGTCGATTTGGGTGGTCAGGGGCAATTCCGGGGATGTCTGGTTTGATCGACGGGGGTGAGCAGGACGCGCTAAGTGCAGCTCCCAAAACAATTGGGCCCGGTTGCGGCTGAAAGTGTCGCAGGCCCCGGCTTGTATCAAGGCCTCGGCCTCCTTAAGGCTAAGGGTCGTGCGCTGGAGGAGATCAGCCAGGGATTTAAATAATCCGTTTTGTTCCCGCTCAGCCACGAGTTTCTCAATGTGCGCATGTTGGAGCCCCTTTACATGCAGGAGTCCGGCCCGGATGGCTCTGCGTTCACTCCGGTATTTCCACGTGCTGGTATTCACATCCGGAGGATGCAGGCGCAGTCCTAGGCGTCGCGCTTCTTCCCAATATACGGCAGGACGGTAAAATCCGCCCTGGTTGGAGAGTACGGCGGCCATGAATTCAGCCGGGAAATGGGCCTTCAAATAGGCGGACTGGAAAGAGAGGTAGGCGTAAGAGGCGCTGTGCGCCTTGCAAAAGGCGTATCCGCCGAAGCTCTCTATCTGGCGCCAAATTTCCCGGGCCGCCTCCAGAGGAACCTTGTTTTCCCGCGCGCCTTTAAAGAAGCGTTCGCGATAGGTATCCATTTTTTTCCAGTGCCGCTTTTTGCTCATGCATTGGCGGAGTTGGTCAGCTTCGGCCAGGCTTATGTTGGCCACGGCATGGGCGACCTTGATGACATCTTCCTGGTAAACCATTACTCCATAGGTGGAGGATAAGAGCGGCTTGAGGCAGGGATGTGCGTATTGGACTTTTTGCCGGCCCAGGTGTCGCTCTACGAACATGCGCATCATGCCGCTGTTCGAGACGCCCGGCCGGATAATGGAAGAAGCGGCTGTCAGGAGCTCAAAGCTTTCGCAGCGCAGCTTACGCAGCAGCAGGCGCATGGCCGGCGATTCCACGTAGAAACAACCAAGGGTCCGGCCCTGGGCCAGCAGGGCGCGGCTGGCAACGTCCCGGGTAGGATCAATGGCGTTCCAATCCAAACCGGCCTGGCGGCCGGCATCCCGGATGACTGCCAGGCCGCGCTGGCCCAGCAGGTCTATTTTCACAAAGCCCGAATCTTCCACAGAATACATATCGTACTGGGTCACTACCAGGCCCTTGCTTGACCTTTCCCGGGGCATGATTTTATCCACTCTGTCCGGTGCGATCACAATGCCGCCCGGATGCACGGATAGATGCCGGGGAGTATTCTCCAGCCTGGCGGCCAGTTTGATTACGTCTCTCCAGGGATATTCCTGAATGGGGAGGTCATGGCACTCCGGGATCCGGGTCTTGGCCATGAGAATGTCATTGACTCCGCCGTAGTAGGGAAGCCGGCAGTTAAATTTTGAAATTTCGGCATCTGTCAGTCCGAGGAGCTTTCCGGCCTCGCGGATTGCGGAGCGGCCCTGGAGCTTGATAAAGGTGCAGATCATGGCTACCCGTTTCGGATCAAAACGCGCGTAGGCATACTCCAGAATCTCGTCCCTCTGGTCCCAGGGAAAATCAATATCAATATCCGGCGGGTCGGTTCGTTCCGGGTTGAGAAAGCGCTCGAAAAAAAGGCCGTGTCTGAGCGGTTCGACCTGCGTCAGGCCGAGGCAGTAGATAACCAGGCTGTTGGCGGCTGAACCCCGGCAGACAAAGGGAATGCCCCGGCGCCTGGCTTCCCGGACAATATCCCATACTACCAGGAAATATCCGGAAAAATTCTTCTGCTCGATTATTTCCAATTCGCGGGCCAGGTGAGTCAGTACCTTGGGTGTGGGCGGGCAATAACGTTGGCGCATGCCCGCGAAACTCAGCCGGGAAAGATATGAGAATTCGCTTTCCCCGGCCGGACAGGCATAAGCCGGCAGACGGAAATTTCCCATAATAGGCAGGCCGCGGCATTTCTCCGCGAGCCGGGCGGTTCGCTCCCAGACTCCGGTAAAACCACTGAACCGTTCCCGCATTTCTTGGGGCGATTTGAGATAGGCGGCTGCAGTGGTTATGGCTGCGGCCGGGGGATTAGAAAAAGGCGTACCGGTTTGTATGGCAATCAGAGCTTTATGCAAAAAATACTCGTCCGGCCGGGAAAAACGGACACAATTGCTGATCACTACGGGAATCCCGGCCCGGGATGCGGACCAGCAGGCCTGGAACATCCTTCCCGGGTCGCCGCGCGGAGAGTGATCAACAAGTTCGAAGTAAACCTCTCTCCCTGCTTTGGCAGTAGACACAGCTTTGGCCAGAACGAGATTGGCAGTAAGAATCGCAACGTGGCAACTGGTTTTTTGCAGAGCGGTTTGCAGCTCAAAATTCGGGTTAAGCCGGCGTTCGCTGACCAGGCCGCAGAGTTCTGAGAATCCTTCTGTATCGCGCGCCAGGACCACGGCATAGGGTTCGTTTATCTCCGGGCACAGGGACTGGGTGATCTGCGCGCCGATTATAGGGCGCAGGCCGGCCTCCCTGGCAGCAACGGTGAAGCTTAGGGCTCCGTATAAATTATTGGTATCTGTCAGTGCCAGGCTGGTATATCCCAGTTCAGCCGCTCTTTGACAGAGTTCTTCCGGAGACGATGCTCCATCTAAAAGGGAATAATGACTATGAACATGCAGGTGAGTAAACATCTTGGCCTCGCAGAGAACAAAAAGCGAATACAAAGAACAAAAAAATACTTATTTCGTCATTTGTTCTATTTTAGGTTATATATTAGTTTTTGTAAAGAGTAAAGTGGGATCCAGCGTTTTTCCACGAATTCTGCTCCCGGATTCCGGGAGACAAGTCTCTACCGGCTTGTCGGGCGCCCGGGGGGCTCCACAATATTTACCGCAAAATTATGGCCCAGAAGGCCAGCGTTGGAATTAAAGAAAAAACCGCGATGCTAAAGGCTTCCCGAAGCAAGATTTTGAAAACCTGCCATAAAGCTAGAGTGAACAAAACAATGGTATGGATTAATAGCAGCGCCGGCGCTAAGTGATGTATCCATAAGCCTATAAATCCTGAGGCGGAATATTTAAAAATTCCTAAAGCAATTGCGAGTTCCGTGGGCCAGAGAATAAGCCATAAGGGAACAAAGAGGGCGGGAGCGCTAATGGTCAAGATCCGATAAATATTACTTTTTACCCGCAATAGTTTGCTCAGCCCTAAGGTTGTGCCCGAACAAATTAACCAGCCGGTTGAGAAAATAAGGGGCAAGGCTATGGCTTGAAATAATCGATATTGGGGATGGGGCCAGAGAGGTTTTTCAGTCATGGGAATCTGTTGAAAATGGGAAATAATTGAGGTAATCGCAAATAATATTGAAGTTATAAACAGGAAGGTAATAACCGGTTGCAGGTTTTGGGATTTATCCAGTTCTTCAAAAAAAAATCTGGGCCGCATTACGATGTCAAGTAGGGTTAGCAAAATCATTCCTTTCCCATCTTGGATTGTGAAATATTTTTGAGTCAAACATATATTTTTTGAAATCCAATAATGTTTATCTACATCATTTTATCATAAAGCTACTGAAATTAAATAGCGATAAGTTACCGGGAGAGGATTTCTTAATACGTGATTCTGCTGCAAAACCCCCTAAGAAGTCATTGCGGGCGACCGTAGGGAGCGCGGCAATCTGATTTTATCCTTATAAAATCGAGATTGCTTCGTCGCTATCGCTCCTCGCAAAGACAACAAAAGGGGTTTTGCAGCAGAATCATACGTTAGCCGCGAATTCCCCGGCTTGACTTCGTGACCCCTCCCGCCACAGCCTGGGGAGGGGAATGGAATAAAGTGTCAGAGACTGAACAGTTACTGATTCTGTTGAGTTTTTCTTGAAAAGCAATTGATTATCAGTTAGTATTATTCAATATTATGGGATGAATCATTCGGTTTTCAAAAAGGGATTTAATATGTTAACCGCGAATTCCCCGGCTTGACTTCGTGTTCCCCGCTCTTCGAGCGGGGAAATTGAATAAGTTAGGGTTGTCTTTGTTATTGCATGGAGAATCACATATAAGGGTGTTAAATCGAACACCCTTAATTATGATATTACTTCCTCAATAGCCGGAATATATTGAATACGGAAATGGCCCAAAAGAGGAAGCACAAGGACTTTTAAATGCCGTTTAAACCTGATAGGGAGACTGCTTGGTTTTCCGCGATTTCATCTGGCAGTGTACTGCCGGGATTTGCCTTGGGTAGTGGGGTGGTCTTTTCTTCCAGCTTGCTCATCGGTTTGCTTATTCATCAACTCAGTTGGTTATTTTGCGGTTTGGCCTTGGCCACATCATTAGCCGGCGGAGCCGTCTGGGTGCTGCTCTGGCAAAAAATATCCGGAACATTATCCTCGCCTGATATGGAACACCTCGCGCAAAGACTTAAGGCTCTCGCGGATTTTCGTGATCCCGGTCCCCTGCGGGAAGACAGCAATCATGAGCTTTTGCAATACACTGGCCTGATCAGGGACCAACTGCTGAGACAACAGCAGGTTACGGCCGAATCTGAGCGATTGGCCCGGAAACTGCAAGATTTTCGTACCTTGCTCTCCGAGGTTTCTGAAATGGCATTGCAATTAGTCGCCTCCATTCAGCATATCACCACTAGTTCTGCCGACCAGAGCGAGCGAATTTCCGAAATTAACAGTATTACTGATAATCTTAATAATTCCTTTGGCCAGGTATCGAAATTCATTAAAAATGTTGTGCTACAAAACCAAGCGGCTATGAAAACGACTTCGCAATACCAAGTAGCGGCCGCTCGATCGCTGGAACTAATGCTGGAAATTAAGCAAATTCTATGTTCTTATATTGAATTAATTGAAGGGATGTCCGACTCTAGTAGTGAAATCGGTCAGTTCGTGGAAATTATTAAAGGTATCGCCTCGCAAACCAATCTTTTGGCTCTGAATGCGGCCATAGAGGCGGCCCGGGCGGGAGAGCACGGCCGGGGTTTCTCCGTGGTAGCCGAAGAAGTCCGTAAACTGGCGGAACAAAGTTCGACCGCTGCCAAGGATGTAACTATAATCATCAAGCATATTATGGAACAAACTAATCAAGTCATAGAACTTTCGGCTTCCAATGAAGAAACCGTCTCCCAAGTGCAGAATGTTGCGGATTCTTCTCAAAAAGCCCTGATTTCCCTGGAGCAAATCACGCACCAATTTAGCGAACAATTTCAGCAGATACTGGAGCAGACCGAACGCCAAAGCGGCGGTATCAATAATGTTCAAATTAATTTGCAGAATATAAGTTCCAGTACGGAGGAGCTTTCAGCCGCTACTCAGCAGTTAAACGCGTCCAGCGATGAAATAAAGACACGTCTTGAGCACATGATTAAAATGGCCAGTGATACCTAGTTACTGAGTTAAGCCGAAGCCAAGCGCACGAGTTTCACTAAAGGCGAAAGGATGGAAAAAAGAAGGGATTTTAATATCTGCTTAACAAAATCCTAATCGTCGAATGCAGGCTCTTTCACAAGATGCCGGGGCCTTCAACCGGTGAAGCGTGAGTATGTTTGCTATCGCATCCATGCGTGAATCCGCTGCTGATTTATTGATGTCCCTGAACTGTTTTTCCATCTGATTTGCCGTCGGGCGCCTCTTTAAGTGGTTGAATTTCGGCATCAAAGCTGGCATAATCCGGGAATTGAAAAATAATTGAAGGAACTTGAACTGGGATATGTGTTGCTTTGAAAGAAGAAGTAGAGGGGCGCTGCTTGCCGCGCCCAAGGGGGCTTGGATAATGTTCAGAAAATTATTACTAAGTATGGCTGCTGTGGGTTTTTTGGCCGGAATAGCGAGAGAAAGTGGGGGAGATATGTCCGCGGAGATAAAAGAGTATGAGTTAAAGAATGGTTTGAAAGTTATTGCCAAGGAGATTCACGGCGCGCCCGTGGTCTCGGTTTTTATATGGTACCGGGTAGGCTCGCGCAATGAGCCGCCCGGTCAGTCCGGTCTGGCTCATTTTCTGGAACACATGATGTTTAAGGGGACGACCCGGTTTGCCAAGGGGGAGATCGCCCGCCTCATCGGCCGTACCGGGGGACGCCAGAATGCTTTTACCAGTTACGATTATACCGCCTATTTTGAGACCGTGCCATCCGGGCATCTGGACCTGGCGCTGGAAATCGAGGCCGACCGGATGCGGAATGCCTTGTTGGATCCCCGGGAAGTCGAGAGTGAACGCACGGTTATTCTATCCGAACTGGACGGCGGCAAGAATAATCCCCAGGTTCGCTTGCGTGAACTGGTAAATGCTCAAGCCTGGCTTAAACATGCCTATCGCCGGCCGATAATCGGATGGCGGGAAGAGGTAGAGAAGCTCAGCGTTAAGCAATTACGCGCTTTTTATAATACCTATTACCAGCCGCATAATGCGACCCTGGTGGTGGTCGGGGATTTTAACCCTAAGCATTTGCGCAGTTCCATCCAGCGCTTGTTTGGCCCGATTTCACCTGTTGCCGGGCTTAAGGGAATAGAACCGGCGGATGAAATTCAGCGAGGAGAGAGACGCGTGGTTTTAAATGATCACGGCCCGGCCGCGATGGTTATGCTTAAGGTGCATATTCCCCCGGCCGGGCATGAGGATCATTACGCCCTGACGGTTTTAAACGATGCCTTGACCAAAGGCAAGACCTCACGGCTTTACAAGGCCTTGGTGGATAAAGGCCTGGCAACAGGCATTTCCGGCGCGCCCTATGAAATGATTGATCCGGGCTCCTGGGTTTTTACCGCCATATGCCAGCAGGGCGTGGATCCCCGGCAAGTGGAAGAGGTTATGCGCCGGGAATTTGAGCGCGTAAAAAAGGAACTGCTTGCTTCCCGGGAGCTCCAGCGTTCGATTAACCAGACGCGCGCCCAATTGATTTATTCCAAGGACAGCTTGACAGACCAGGCCATGATTTTAGGTTTTTACCAGACCGTGGCCGGGGATTGGCGATTGCCTGATCTTTATCCGGCACGGGTGGCAGCGGTTACGCCGAAACAGGTACAGCAGAGCGCTTCCCGATATTTGGTTCCACAGCACATGATTGTCGGACACTTTATCCCTCTGCCGGGAAGTTTATCCGGTCCGGTCGGCGTTCCGCCCAGTGATATTGCTTCAGCTTTTCCGGATTCTCAGGGTTGGTCAATGCCTGCCCTCCGGGACTCTGAATTGCCCGGACCAACCAGAATGGAAAAAACCGGTTCCAGCCGGCCGGCCCAGTGTAAACGCTATACTTTGTCGAATGGCCTGGTTCTTCTGCTTCAGGCCAATAAAAGCAACCCTAGTGTGGCGCTTTCCGGTCTGGTGCGGGCCGGCATGGCAGTGGAACCGGCATCCCGGCCCGGAGTGGCCATAGTCCATGCCGCTATGCTGGACCGGGGAACAGCCAAACGTTCGGCTGCGCAGCTAGCCGGGGATTTGGAATTCAAGGCTGCCTCTCTGGAATATTCGGCCGGCCGGGAGGAATTAAAAATATTCGGTGAAGCTTTATCCGGGGATTTGGAGTTGTTGCTGAAAGCCGTGGCCGAGACCTTGAGCATGCCGGCTTTTCCTGAAAAGGAGTTGAAGAAAGTAAAAAAAGAGGTATTAACCAACTGCCGGGTAGCGCAAGACAGCGCTGAGATGCAGGCCTGGCAGGGTTTTGCCGAATTAGCCTATCCCACGGGCCATCCCATGCGGCGCAGTCTGATCCAGGCTGCCGGCGGGATCCGGAAACTTACCCGCCGGGATGTCACAACGTACCATCAGGAATGGATCCGGCCCGATCAGACCATATTATCCCTGGCCGGCGATTTTGAGCCTGACCAGGTTTTTCGGATGGCCCAGCGCCTTTTTAAATCCTGGCAGGTTAAGAGCCAGGCCCCAGTGCGGGAAATATCTCCCATGGAAACGGTTTCCGGGATAAAAACCAGGCGAAAAACCTTGCCGGGCAAGAGCGAATGCCTGGTGGTTTTGGGGCATGAAGGCATCCATCGCCTGGATTCCGAATATTATTCGGCTTATGTCGCGAATCATGTGCTGGGCGGCGCCGGACTTTCCAGCCTGCTGATGCGCACGGTCCGGGACCAGGAAGGGCTGACATACTCCATTTATTCGCAGTTTAAACTTTCTCATGGGGTACGGCCCTGGTGCCTGATTTTTCAAGCTAATCCTGAAAATGTTTCCCTGGCAGTGGAAAAAGCCCTGGCACAAGTTCGCCGTTTGCAGACGGGGAAGGTCGCAGGGCATATGCTGAAGGATGGCCAGGAACAACTGGCCGGAGGCCTGGCCTTGAGCCTGGAAACCAATGCCGGCCTGGCCTATATCAACCGGGAAGTGGAATACCATAAACTGGGGCCGGATTATCTGCAGGAATTTCCCCGGGCGGTCCGGGCCGTGACTTATACGGAAATGATCCGGGCGGCGGGTAAGTGGTTCCACCCGGATAAATACTTGCTATCCATTGCCGGCCCGAAGCTGCCCGATCAATAATAAGAGACTGAGCATTTAGTGGATTTTAATATAAATAATTCCTCTCCCTTGAGGGGAGAGGTTAGGTGAGGGTGCAATTTTAAAGATTTTTATCATCCTCCCCTTCATCCCCTCCCCTCAAGGGAGGGGAATATCTATATAAATTAATTTTTTCACAGCTTTTCAGTAATCAGTTACTCCTATTCCATTTAAAGTTGACTTGGGGCCAGGGTATGGTATGATAACCGGCCAATAGTGGCGAAACATAAAAAACAAGGAGGATTGTTTCATGGAACAATATGAGATGAAAAAACCGTTTAGCAAGGATTCACTTAAAGGTATTTCCGGAATGATAATTGCGGGGGCGGTGATTCTGGTTTTATTTGTATTAAATCCCATTGTAATTATCGGTGCCGGGGAGCGGGGCGTGGTTTTCTCGCGGTTTACCGGGGTAAAGGATAAAGTTATGGAGGAAGGCATGAATTTCAAAATTCCGGGTGTTGAAAGCATTGTCAAATTTGATATCAAGACTCAGAAGCTGGATCGTGCCAGCGATGGTGCTTCCAAGGACTTGCAGGAAGTGAATCTCAGAACCGTGGTTAATTACCATCTGCAGCCCGATAAGGTGGCCAAGCTCTACCAGGAAGTAGGCGTGGATTTTGAGCGCAAGGTTATTGAACCGGCCATCCAGGAAGCGGTTAAAGCCGGAACCGCCCTGTTCCCGGTGGAAAATATTATTGTAGAGCGGCCGAAATTAAAAGCCATAATTGCGGATATTCTCCGGCTGAAGCTCGAGGAATACGATATCGTTCTGGAAGACGTGAATCTGACGGATATTTCTTTTTCCGCGGAGTTCAACCGGGTGGTGGAGCAGAAGCAGATTGAGGAGCAGAAGATCAAGACCGCGGAGTACAAGAAAAAGCAGGCGGAACAGCACAAAGCCACGGTTATTCTGGCAGCCCAGGCCGAGGCGGAGAAGCAGCGCTTGATTCGTCTGCAGGTTACCAAGGATATTGTTGCCCTGGAGTGGATAAAAAAATGGGATGGAAAATTGCCGGAAACGATTTTGGGCGGCGAGGCCGTGCCTATGATTAATTTCAAAAAATAAGGCCGGGCTATGAAGAAAAAAATCCTGGTAGTGGACGACGAGGAAGACATTCTAACTTTAGTTGAAAAAGTACTTGTGTATGAAGAATATGCAATTTTTCTCGCCAGGAATGGCGAAGAGCTTTTTGAAATTATTAAGGATAATAAACCTGATCTTATTCTCCTTGATATCATGATGCCGGGAATGGATGGTTTTAGTATTTGCCGCCGATTAAAGGCCAAACCTGCTACGCGCGATATACCGGTTATCATGTTGACCGTATTGAGTTCACGCATGGATATTAACCGGGGCATAGCCGCCGGAGCTGCGGCCTTTCTTACCAAACCCTTTGATCCTGAGAAACTGAACCGGGAAATAAAAGCGGTATTGGAGCGGAACGACGCGGCCAAATAGGTTGACGAGGGATTGGCCTGAAAGGGAGTGAATTTATGAATAAAAAGGTCTTTTTTATTATTTTCGTGACGGGGTTGACCACTATGTTGACTTCTATGGCTTTTTCAGCGTCTACTTCTACCGTTACTTCCACGGTTACCGCTACGGTTACTCCGACCCCGACAGCCAGCCCGGCGATCACGTCCTCGTATACTGTTACTCCGACCGAGGTAATTATTAGCCGGGTTAAAATTAATCATAACCGGTTTAATCCTATGCTGGCCGAAAGAGTGGAGATACAGTATTTAACCGCCCGTCATGGAAAAGTAAGTATCCGCGTTTTTAATCCTTCCGGGACCTTGGTAAGAAAAATACTGGAAGATCAGGAACCAGGAGCCGGGATTCCGGTTTGGGATGGCCGTAACACTCAAGGCGAGGTCGTGGCTTCCGGAGTTTACTTTATTATTGTTACCGGTAATAAACTGCATAAACGTTTTCGCGTTGCCGTAATTAAATGAGATTTAAACCCGCCCGGATACCGGGAGTCATATTAATTGAACCTGATTTAAATGAGGATTCCCGCGGTTTTTTTTTTGAGAGCTACAACCAGAAACTTTTTGCCCAGAACGGTATTGCCGAGGCTTTTGTGCAGGATAATCACAGTTGTTCCGCACGAGGAACGCTGCGCGGTCTCCATTACCAAATTGAACCCCGGGCTCAAGGCAAACTCGTGAGGGTTATTAAGGGAGCGATTTTCGACGTGGCCGTGGATATTCGGCGGGATTCAGCGACTTTTGGGCGCTGGGTGGGTGAGACACTGGATGCCGGGCATAAGCGGATGATATATGTGCCACCCGGCTTTGCCCATGGTTTTTGCGCGCTGGAAGACGCTACCGAGGTTCTTTATAAAGTGACGAATTTTCACTCCCCCGAACATCAATATGGGATTATTTGGAATGATCCGGAGATTGGAATAAAATGGCCGGATTTAGGCCGCGAATTCATCTTATCCGCCAAGGACCGGGTGAATCCCCGGTTAAAAGACGGGGTTTTTTAAGGGAGGATATTACTATGCCGATTTATGAGTATGAATGTGCGGCTTGCGGAGAAATCTTTGAGCGTATACAGGGTATGTCGGATCCATCGCCTGAGAAGTGCGAGAAATGCGAGGGCGGGCCAATACAACGCCTGATATCACGCAGTGGGTTTATTTTAAAAGGCGGAGGGTTTTATTCCAATGAACATCCCTCGGCCAGCCGGCGGCAGGGACGGGAAAGCGAGAAGACCTGCACCCCGAGTCCGTGCGCGACTTCCCAGGCTTCGGCCGGTTCCCCCAACGGGTGTGCGGGTTGCTGCCAAACCGGGGATAAAAAAAAGTAGGCAGAAAGATGAAACGGTTATTATTAATAATCTGCTTAGGGTGGATGCCCGGGCAATTATTTGCCGAAAATTTAGTCTTGATGGGTAATTACTATATACCCGAAGTCAGCATTCTCTCCCAACGCAAGGGAGTGCTTAGTTTTATATATGGTGATAGTAATCAAGTCTCTAAAATAAAATTGATATATATAGCGGAAATATCCAGTGAGCTGCCCGAGGGAGTCCGGGAAATTACTCCGGCCCAATATCAAGAGTATATAAAACAATTCAACCGGAACGAAAACGCGACGAGGAAAGATCAAGCGGCTCTTTCGGAGAAATCAGCCGCGGGAGAACCACTTGAGCAAGTTCCGGCTAAAGCAAAAGAAAATGCTGCTATGGATATTCCCCAGGTGGAAATCAATAATATAGAAGAAGCTTGTTATTTATATTCCGCTAATCGGAAAGATTCCGGCCAGGCCATGCTCTTGGCCTTAATACTGCCCTCGGCCGGTCATGCCTATGCCGGGAATTGGGAGCGGGGTATTATTTATCCGGTTTTGGAAGTGTTTCCTGTAGGGATTATGCCTTTTCTGCTTCCTTCCGAGTGGTCTGGAGAATCCAGAATTTTAGCCTGCGGTTCGGCATTTTTTTAGTCAAGATGCTGGAACTTTATGATGCTTTCCAGACCAGCGAAGATTATAACCGCGAATTAAGAAAGCGCTTGCGTATTGAAGTAGGGCCGCAAGGATCAGGCCTCGGCGTGAGGATGAAACTTAAGTTCTAAAAGCTTGTTTATTCCCAGACGTAGGGGGCGACGCGTGCGTCGCCCCCTACAACTTTTGACACAATGGTTTTGTATTGTAGGGGCGCGGGCCCCCTTGTCCTGCCTGTCCTGAGCGTAACCGAAGGGAGCGAAGCCGAAGGGTGTGCCCGCCCAATAACGAATACGCGTGGTTATGAATCCAAGGGCCGCCGTGCTCCGGCCGGTTAGTCTGCGTCAAAAACAAGTTCCTCTCCATTTCTGCTAGGGATTACCCGTATCATCCGCCAGGGCGCGGTTGCTCAAGTCCGGAATTAGATATTACCCTAAGCAATTTCTGGTTAACGGAGAACAGAAAATGAAATTAAGCGCTAAAATGACCAGCGTTAAGGCCTATATGGATAAAATCGCGCCGGAACGGGAAAAGTGGATCAGGCGAAATCGTTATTACTACCAGGATCTTTTAAAAATGTTGAGATACAATATACCGGAAAATCGGAATATATTAGAGATCGGTTGCGGGACGGGATACATATTAAATGCTTTAAAACCCCGGCTGGGTGTGGGGATAGATATCTCTCCAAAAATGCTGGAACAAGCTAAAAAGAAATATCCGCATTTGAAATTCATTAATATGGATGCCGGCCGGCTGACTTTTAAGGAGAAATACGATTATATTATTATAACCGATACCCTGGGATACATAGAAGATATTCAGCAAGTATTTAAGGAATTAAAAAAAATTGTGCATCCGGATACCCGGGTAATTATTACGGCGCATAGTTTTCTATGGACGCCTTGCTTGAGTTTGGCGGAATTATTGCATTTGAAGATGCCGGTTATAAGATTGAACTGGCTTAGTACTAATGATGTCGCCAATCTGCTGCATTTGGAAGGATTTGAAATTATTAAGACCGGTCGCCGGATGCTTTGCCCTAAATACATACCGGTTGTTTCCGGACTGATGAATAAATATCTCGTGCATTTGCCGTTGCTTAACCGCTGGGGCTTGACGGGATATATCATCAGCCGGCCGCCGGCGATAAAAAAGAGATATAGTGTAAGTGTAATTATTCCGGCGCGCAATGAAAAAGGCAATATTGAGACCGCAATGCGAAGAATGCCGAGGTTGGGAAAACATACGGAGGTTATTTTTGTCGAAGGCCATTCCACCGATGATACCTTAGAGGAAATCCGGCGGGTATGCCGGAAATATAAAAAGCAGTGGGACGTTAAATATTTGCAACAGGATGGAAAAGGGAAGGGCGATGCCGTGAGAAAAGGTTTTCAATATGCCCAAGGCGAGATCTTGATGATTCTGGATGCCGATCTTACAGTTCCTCCGGAAGATCTGGTTAAATTTTACCAGGCCATGGCTGCCGGGAAGGGTGAATATATTAATGGGACGCGGTTGGTATATCCCATGGAAAAACAAGCCATGCGGCTTTTGAACTACTTGGGCAATCATTTTTTTTCCATGCTTTTTTCCTGGCTGCTGGGACAAAGACTTAAGGACACGCTTTGCGGCACTAAAGTGTTAAGCCGGAAAAATTATGCGCGTTTGACAAGTAATCGGGCATATTTTGGCGAGTTTGATCCGTTTGGAGATTTTGATCTGATTTTTGGATCGGCTAAATTAAATCTAAAAATTATTGAAGTGCCGATCAGATATCAGGCCAGAAGTTATGGCCATACCAATATTTCGCGGTTTCGGCATGGCTGGCTGCTTCTGAAAATGTCAGGGGTGGCTATGCACAAGCTGAAATTTATATAAGCTGCCAAGCGGTGATTTAACCGGAGCTGTCCAAAATAATCTGGATCCCGGCCTGTCCTGCCTGGTTTAGTCCCAGGATCAAGTCCGGGATGACAAGTCAAAAGGAAAAACTTTATGTGTGAAACCCTCTCCCGGCACCGTGAAATATGGGATAAGAAGAAGATATTGCGGGAGATATATGCCGCTTGGTACCGGATGATTCTGGGAGATATGAAGGAGAGCGGGCATAAAACCGTGGAGTTAGGCGCCGGGAGCGGAAACTTTAAGGCTTTTAAACCGGATGTAATCTCCGCCGATATTGCGGATTGTGAATGGCTGGATATGTGTTTTGACGCCCATCACATGCCCTTTGAAAATAATACGCTGGGAAATATCGTAATGGTTGATGTCTTGCACCATCTGGCGGATCCTGTCAGGTTTTTTAATGAGGCTTACCGGGTACTGGAACCGCAAGGCCGGCTGATTATGTTGGAACCATATCCTTCCTTATTATCACGGCCGGTCTATCGGGCCGTGCATCCCGAACCGTTTCTAATGAATATGGATTATTTTGATTTAAAGCCGGGAAGAGCGAAGCAAGATCCCTGGGCGGCCAACCAGGCCATTCCCTACCTTGTGTTTTTTAAACAACGGCGGAAATTTGAGAAACAATTTGAGCACCAATATAGAATTATCAAACGCGAGAGAAACAGTTGTGTTTTATATCCGGCTTCCGGGGGGTTTGAGCGCCGGGCCTTGATTCCTGATTTTATGATTCCGGTATTCAGAATATTGGAATTACTCCTGAAACCTTTAAGGCGCATTATGGCTTTTAGATGCTATGTGGTGTTGGAGAAAATATAAAAAACCCGGGTTTGACCAATATTTGCAAGAGTCTGTCAAAAAAGGACGAGGTTAATTTATGCTGTTTTCAGAAAGTTTTAATTTCCCCCGGAAAGGGGTGGTTATCGGCGCTTTCATTTTATGTTTACTGGCCGGCGCCTGGATTCTGTTTAAAGATTTGAACGCGCAAAGCATGTGGGAGGATGAAATATATTTTACTAATTTTGTTATAGATCAACCTTCTTTTTCCGAGACCATTAATCGGGTGCGGGCCGGCGATCATTCGCCTTTGTACCTGGTTATGTTGCGTCTCCAAATTGGAGTTCACGCCTTTTTCAAGCTCCCGGTTACGGACGGTAGTTTACGGATAATCGCGGCGGTTTCCGGATTTTTGTGCATTCCGGCTATATTTTTACTCATGGGGCGGGTATTTAACCGCTGGGAGCCGGCAGTGCTGGCCGGGTTTTTAGCCGCCCTAAGCGGTTTTAATTTGTATTACTCCCAGGAAGTCCGGATGTATACCTTGATAATGCTGTTCGCGAGTCTCATGCTGTATTTTCAATTGAGTATATGGAATGCCGGAACGGGGCGCCTGCAAAAATTGCCGGCAGTTGGCTATGTGCTATGCGGGGTTATATTATTATATGCCAGCCTGATAGCTTTGTTTTTTGTGGCGGGCGCCGGGATAGGTTTGTTGATATGGTCCCTGATTAGTTATAAAAAATATCCCCATCGCTGGTGGCAAGTAGTTATTATGGGTAGTATGATTGGCCTGCTTTTTTCACCCTGGATGGGTGAAATGTTTAAAAAAAGCCTGGACATGAGCGGCGGCTTGCAAGGACAAGTAATCACCAATCCCCGGGAATTGTTTAAATTTAGTATGGAAAATTTAATGTTTCATTCCTGGAAGATTGGTACGGCTTATACCCTGGTTAATAAATTAATTCGGGTTTTAATGCTCTTCGCTCTGGTTCATTTGTGGGAAAGCAAACATAGAGAAAAGCATGCCCAAATACTCCTGGGTTTTGGAATAACCTTCTTGCTGCATTTTATCCTGACCTATAATAAAGAGTTTCAATTCGGGAAATATTTTGCGGCCTGGTGGCCTTTTGCAGTGTATTTTCTCGTAGCCGGAATTTCCGGATTTGTAATACTCTGGCAGCGAGTGAAGCCGGAATTGAAGTGGGCGGCCATAGGTTTGACTATGTTGTTATTGGCCGGTTATTTCCGGGTGCAGTATCAGCAAATTAATTATTATTTTACCGGGTATACCAAATCTAATTGGCGGGACGGGGTCAGGTATGTCAAGGCAAGGGAGAATGAAAACCCGGCTTTATTGCTGGTTAATAATTGGCAGGGGATGTGCGTGGAATATTATAATGAAAAAGTGAAAACCCTGCAAATTAATGATTTGAATCAAGCCGAGATTAAAGACCAATCAATATATTATATCAATACCGAACCGATAGAGAAATATAATCCTGCCAAAGATTTTCACTTCCAAAAGGTTGAGACACCGGTTAAGGGGATAGAAATTTATTTGGTTAAAAATTAATCCGCCAGGGCGCGGCTGAGAAGGTCCGGGACCTGCTGGGGAGTTACCCGGCTGTAGATTTTATCATTGATGGTCACTACCGGTGCCAGGCCGCAGACGCCCAGACAGCGGGTGTTTTCCAGGGAGAAAAGCCCGTCCTTGGTGGTTTCACCCATATTAATTCCAAGTTTCTTGCGAAAGGCTTCCAGGATTTTATCCGCGCCTTTGACAAAACAGGCCGTACCCAGGCAAATAGAGATGGCATAGCGCCCCCGGGGTTTGAGCCGGAAAAAGTGGTAAAAAGTGGAGACTCCGCTGACCACGGAAGCCGGCACCTGCAAACGCTGGGCGACTTCATACATATGTTCCCGCGTAAGATAACCGTGGCGTTCCTGCAGCTTATGCAAAATAGAGATTAAGTAGCTCTCCGGATGCTCCCGGGTCAGGCATTCCTCGATAAACTCAATGATCTCAGGATAGAGTTTGGTCTGAGTCGAATTTGTCATTTAATCCCTTTCGGATAACGTGGGGAATAGCTGGTATGCAGAAGCCGGTGTGCCAACTCGCTTCCCGGGTGTTTGAGGTATTCCTCGTATAATTTGATTATGTAAGGGTTCTCATGCGATTGGCGTAATTTTTTGCCTTGGTCAATGGCATACAGCGCGGAAGCGCGAAGTTTCAGGATTTCCGGATCCAGGACGTAATGCCCGTCCGGCGGGTAAGGCTGTCCGCCGCCGCCGATACAGCCGCCCGGGCAAGCCATAAGCTCGATCATGTGAAAGGTTTTTTCGCCGGATTTAACTTTTTCCAGGATGATTTTTGCGTTATTAAGCCCGTTGGCTACGGCCACGTTAAGCACTTTGCCGTTTACTTCCAAAGCGGCTTCCTTGAGACCTTCGGTGGCCCGGACCTGGGTGAGGTTAAGATCCGTAAGCGCCTGGCCGGTCAGTTTCGCAACGGCTGTGCGCAGGGCGGCTTCCATGACTCCACCGGTAGTCCCGAAAATATCGCCCGCGCCGGAAGAGACGCCCATGGGATGGTCGAAATCCCCGGCAGAGAGCCGGGTGAAGTCCAGGCCGTAGGCTTTGATCATCCAGACCAATTCGCGGGTGGTTAACACCGCGTCAGTATAAGGAGATTGGTTTTCCATGTAGTGTTCAGGACGCTGGGCCTCGAATTTTTTCGCGGTACAGGGCATTACGCCGACTACGTAAATGTTTTCCGGATCCAGGGATTTCTTTTCAGCATAATAGGTTTTAGTCAGCACCGAGAGCATCATCATGGGGGAACGGCATGAGGAAGCATGAGGAATTAATTCCGGATAGAAATGTTCCATGAATTTGATCCAGCCCGGGGAACAGGAAGTGAGCAGGGGGAGGCGCTCGTTTTTCTCCAAACGCTGCATGAATTCGTGGGCCTCTTCCACAATGGTCAAGTCCGCCCCGAAGTTGGTATCAAAAACAGTATCAAATCCCAGGCGCCGCAGAGCAGTAACGGTCTGCCCGGTGGCCGGAGTGCCGGGAGGGAGGCCGAAGCCTTCGCCAATGGCCGCGCGTATCGAGGGGGCGATCTGGACTACTACATGCTTGGCAGGATCAGCCAGGGCGGCCCAGACTTCATCCGTGGATTTCTTTTCGAGAAAAGCGGCGGTGGGGCAGACATTGATACACTGTCCGCAATTAATACATACTGATTCCATCAACGGTGCTTCAAAAGCCGGAGTGACCACGGTATTAAATCCGCGGTGCATCTGGGTCAGGTTGTGAACGCCCTGGATCTCGGCGCAAACCCGCACGCAGCGCCGGCAGAGAATACATTTTTCCGAGTCCCGGATTACGGATAAGCTGGAATCCTCAATGGGATACTGCTTGCGCTTGCCCTCAAAGAGACGCTCCCGCACGCCCAGGGAGTAAGCCAGGTCCTGCAATTCGCATTGGCCGTCCCGTTCACAGGTCTGGCATTCTTTGGGGTGATTGTCTAAAATCAGCTCTACCAGGTCCCGCCGGGCCTGGCGGATATCCGGTGAATTAGTGCGTACCTGCATGCCTTCCCGGACCTGGGTTGAACAGGAAGTCTGGTAATTACGGGCGCCGTCCACCTCAACAACGCAGATCCGGCAGGCGCCTTCCAAAGAGAGATGCGGATGATAGCAGAGGCGCGGGATATGGATGCCCAGAGTTTCAGCGGCCTGCATTATGGTCGTCTGTTCGGGTACTTTGACCGGGGTTTCATCTATGATTAAATTGATGGTTTTCATTTTTTGTGTACAGCCTCGAATTTGCATACCATGAAGCATTCGCCGCATTTAATGCAGCGCTCCTGGTCGATTACATGCGGCTGCCGCGGAGTACCGCTGATGCAGGAAACCGGGCATCGCCGGGCGCAGAGCGTACAGCCTGTGCATTTATTTGCATCTATCTCATAACGGATCAACTGGGCACATTTATGGGAGGGACAGCGTTTTTCCTGAATATGAATAATGAATTCCTCCCGGAAGTTTTTCAGGGCGCTGAGTACCGGATTAGGTGCGGTCTGCCCCAGGCCGCAGAGCGAGGTTTTTTGAATTAAGCGGCCCAGCCGTTCCAATTTATCAAGATCCTCCATTTGGCCGTGGCCCTGCGTGATCCGTTCCAGGATTTCCAGCATGCGCAGCGTGCCTTCCCGGCAGGGTACGCATTTGCCGCAGGATTCATCCTGCGTGAATTCCAGAAAGAACTTGGCAGTGGCCACCATGCAGTCCTGGTCATCCAGCACGATCATTCCGCCCGAACCCATGATGGATCCGGCCTGGGCCAGAGAGTCATAATCCGCGGGTGTATCGATTAATCCGGCCGGAATGCATCCGCCGGACGGACCGCCGGTCTGGACCGCTTTTAAAGTCCGGCCTTCAGGAACGCCGCCTCCGATATCAAAAATAATCTCCTTAAGAGTGGTTCCCATGGGGACCTCGACCAAACCGGAATTCCTGACTTTTCCGGCCAGGGCGAATACCTTGGTACCCTTGCTTTTTTCAGTGCCCAGGCGCGAAAACCATTCCGCGCCGTGCCGAATAATAACCGACACATTAGACCAGGTTTCCACGTTGTTGATAACCGTGGGATGTCCCCAAAGACCGGACTGCGTGGGGTAGGGCGGCCGGAGCCGCGGCTGTCCTCTTTTGCCTTCTATGGATAACATCAGCGCGGTTTCTTCACCGCAAACAAAGGCGCCCGCGCCCAGCCGGACATCCAAATCGAAGTCGAACCCGGAATCCAATATGTTTTTTCCCAATAACCCGGCGGCCCGGCATTTGGCAATAGCGGTTTCCACGCGCCGGATGGCCAGGGGGTATTCAGCCCGGATATAGAGGAAGCCCTGGCGGGCTCCCACGGCAAAAGCTCCGATAATCATGCCGTCAATGATGCTGAAGGGGTCTCCTTCCAGAGTGCTCCGGTCCATGTAAGCGCCAGGGTCGCCTTCATCGGCATTGCAGATAACATAGCGTATCGGATCCGTGCTGGCAATGGCGTCCTGCCATTTTCTGCCGGTGGGATAACCGCCTCCGCCCCGGCCGCGCAGGCCCGAACGATTAATGGCATCTATTACGCGGGATGGATCATTATGCTCCAGGGTTTGAGCCAGGGCCTCGAAGCCGTCATTGGCAATGTAATCACCGAGATCTTCAGGATCAATAATGCCGCTGTTTCGCAGGGTCAGGCGGGTCTGCTTATTGAAGAAAGCCACGTCGCCGTAAAGCGATATAAAGCGCTTTATCAAGGGATCCATGGCGGCTAAATTCGCTTTGAGGATTTTATCCTCGATAAAGTGGGATTGAATTATCGCGTCCAGTTCGGCCTCAGTACTGAAGGTATATACGGTTTTTTGGGGAAAAACTATCATGCCCATATTGGTGGAACTCTGTTCCTGAGAATAAAGGCCCAGGCTGCAGCCCGTAAAAATACGGACCGTGCCTTCGGGGATTCCCTTGGCTTTAAGACGCTGCTCTAAGATATCGGCCCAATGGTCCTGCTCAGCGTACCGGGGCGCGGCCATTGAGCACAGGGTTACTACCCGGGAATAGAGATTGCTGGTTTTTTTATCCAGGATCAGAGGCAACACCGGCTTGCCGGCCAGGACATGCTGCTGAAAAATCTCCTGTACTTTAGGCAGGGTGACTTGCTCGTATTTAAAAGGAAATTGTCCGGGGAAGTAAACACCGACAATCGGCTCCCGGGAGCACCGGCCCGTGCATCCGGTCTGCTTGATGACAATATCATCCCGGCCCGAAGCAGCCAGGAGTTTGCGGAATTCAGCCCGGACCTGGTCGGCACCGGCGGCGTTTTCACAGGTGGCGGAACCGACTTGAATAATAATTTTTCCGCTGTCATAGTGAGGCAGGTGTTCTTTCAGGATTTCCTGCTTTATCTGTTGGAATTTTTCCAGGACTTTGGGCATGTTTGTTTCCTAGTATCATAAGTTTCTGTTGTGGAAATGAATTTTCCTAAACTTGTTATTTCGAGGCAGAGCCGAGAAATCTCCTGAAGCCCTTTTGAATTCAAAGTTTCCTTGGAGATTCCTCGCTTTGCTCGGAATGACAAAAAACTAAGACTACTTTTCAGCAATAGTATTAACTATGCCTTCCCCGCACTACCCAGCACGTTTACTATTTTATGCTTAACAATTTCCTGGATGGCGTCGCGCGCCGGGCCTAAATACTTGCGGGGATCGAATTCCGATGGTTTTTCAGCAAAAACCTTGCGAATAGTGGCGGTCATGGCCAGACGGAGGTCAGTGTCAATATTGATTTTGCAAACCGCGCCCTGGGAAGCTTTACGCAGCATATCCTCGGGTACGCCCTTGGCGCCGGGAAGATTCCCGCCGTACTGATTGCATTGTTGGACGAGGTTTTCCGGGACAGAAGAAGAGCCATGCAGCACAATCGGGAAGCCGGGCAGTAGTTGGGCGCATCTCTCCAGCCGCGCGATGTCCAGTTTGGCTTCGCCCTTGAATTTATAGGCGCCGTGCGAAGTTCCAATGGCAATGGCCAGCGAATCCACGCCCGTGGCGTCCACAAACTCTTTAACCTGGTCCGGATTAGTCAGATTCGCGTCCTCAGCCTTGACATTAACCGCGTCCTCAATACCGGCCAGCGTGCCCAGTTCGGCTTCCACCGAGATTCCGCGTTCGTGGGCGTACTCTACCACGCGTTTGGTTTCCCGGATGTTTTCCTCGAAGGGGCGGGAGGAGGCGTCAATCATCACTGAAGTAAAACCGCCGTCAATGCAGGATTTACAGATCTCGAAATCCTCGCCGTGGTCGAGATGAAGTACGATGGGGATATCCACGGTCTGCAGGGCGGCTTCCGCCAGTTTCATGAGATATTCATGCCGGGCGTATTTCCGGGCCCCGGCCGAGACCTGTAATATCAGGGGCGAACGTACTTCCTGGGCGGCGTCTACGATACCCTGGAGTATCTCCATGTTGTTGACATTAAATCCTCCGATGGCATACCCCTCGGCATAAGCTTTTTTAAACAAGTCCTGACTTCCTACTAGCGGCATCTTAATAATTCTCCTCTTCTTTTGGAATTTGCGCCTTAACCAGGCCGCGACAATCGGACGTATTATATTCAAAACCGTTGGGAAAGCAATATAAATTTTTATTTAATTCCCAATCCCATTTCTAATTTATATTGTCGGTTTTTTAGAAAAACTGATATACTATTACAATTTTAACGCAGGCATAAGTGATTTGGGGATCAGTGGTGTTTTAAGATTCTGCTGCAAAACCCCCTAAGCAGTCATTGCGAGCGACCGTAGGGAGCGCGGCAATCTGATTTTATCCTTATAAAATCGAGATTGCTTCGTCGCTGCCGCTCCTCGCAAAGACAGCAAACAGGGTTTTGCAGCAGAATCTTTTAATAACCGGAGCGCCGCCAATAGCCGATTTTCCGGTAATTCACCAGGTCTTGCCGTTCCGAAGAAACGTGTTGACCGGGGAGCAGGGTATGAGGAGTTACAGACAACGATATTGGCTTATACTTTCCGGCTTGCTCCTGGGACTGACTTTGTTTTATTGTTTCGGAGGGTTGGATTTTCGACAAACTCTGCAAGTTGCCTATCAAGATATTCTCGTGCCTTTAGACCCGGGAACCCAGGACGAATATACGCATTATGGAAATCTGACGGTAAAGGTTAAAGGTCCCTGGATTTGGTGGACGCGCTATGAGCATCAAAAAAAGAATGAGAAGATCATTTTATGGTCTGGAACTGCCGAAAACACCTGGACAAATCGCCTGGCTGCCTACACTTATAATCTGGATTGCTTTGGGGATGAAGACTTCTTTCGAAAGCCTTTACGTCTTTGCCCGGAAGATGCTCGATTATCAAATTGGGTTAAACTGGAGATTTTTACTAATAAGGACAAACCGGAATTACGCACCGTTTTTTTGGATTTTTGGCGGCCTTTCAATTTTTTCCAGGCGCGGGACTGGCTGTTGCTTTTTTTTCGCTGCCTGCTGATCGGATATATATTGTGGGGTGTTTGGTTTTTTCTTGCCGGAATTACTTTTTCGAATAACCGCCTTGGTTTTAACTGGACACCTCAAAACTGGACCGAATTATATTTTAAGGCCGTTTGGTTAACGATTATCATTCGTTTAGTAATGGCTTATCTGGTCTTTGGTTCTACCTTCGATATGCAAGCCTGGATACATGATGGAGAAGCCGCGCGTCAACATTTGAATATTTATAACAGCGGTGTACTTTTTAATTATACGCCTTTACTACTATGGTATTGCGGTTTAGTCAGGAATTTTTGTGATTTTTCGGGTTATGCATACACACTGGTTTTTCGCTTTGTGATCATAGCCGCTGAACTCCTGACCTTGGTCATCATCCTGCGCTCAATGCAAATCCGCCAGGGGGACCGTCAATTGGCCTGGCGTGGTAGTTTGTTTTACGCGCTGCACCCGGTTATTTTGGCTGTGTTTCTTCACGGTCAGGTCGATTCCCTGGCTTTACTGGGCATTATTGCCGCTTGGTATTTTTTATACCGGGATTTTTCTGTCAAACCCCGCTGGAGTCAGGTGGTTTTAGCCGGACTTTGCCTGGGCCTGGGTTTAGCGGTGAAGTTCTATGTTTTACTGATTTTGCCGTTCTTTATTTGGCAAATTAAAAAATTCAACCAGCAGGTGGTCTTGACGCTTATTACCGGCTCGGTCTTTGCCGCGATTATCCTTTTTTATGGTCATCCTCTTAAGACCCTGCAAGTTTTACTCGATTATACGGGCGGCCAATGCGGCAGTTGGGGGATTTCGCTCGGGCCTGCCATTATGCAGACTATCAATTACGCCTGTGAGAAAGTCCGGATGCTGCCCAATTGGAACACGAATGTTGTATTTACGCTGATAATCAAATTTATCTGCGGAAAAGCGCAAACGCTGCCGATTTTCCATGCGGATGGATTTTTTGCGTTTGCCAATTTTAAGTTGGGTTTTTTTAAGCTGTATTTGTGGCCTGGGGTTATTGGCCTGGCTCTAATTTATATGACAATGCTAAACAAGCTCACTCCGCTTAAAGCCTGGCTGCTTATTTGCTTGAGTTATTTTGCGTTGGGACAAAATGCAGCTCTTCAATATTTGTCCTGGCCGGTCGCCGTAGGCATTATCGCGGCTTCCTTAGAGCCGAAAAGATGGCTGTGGTTAAAAAGATATAGTTGGATGGCCGGGTTGGTCTATTTAGCATCTTTGTGGGGGGACCGCAATTTATTAAAACCTTTTATAGGAATATCATATTACCCTCCCTGGAGTTTTACGGTTCTGCTGGTAAAGGTTTTGTGTGTGCCTTTATGGTTATATTGCTGTTACTGGTGTTGGCAGGAATTACGCCTCGCCTGGCAATCGAAGATATTGTTAAAATAAGAGTTGATTCTGCTGCAAAACCCTTTTTGCTGTCTTTGCGAGGAGCGGCAGCGACGAAGCAATCTCGATTTTATAAGGATAAAATCAGATTGCCGCGCTCCCTTCGGTCGCTCGCAATGACTCCTTGGGGGGGGTTTGCAAGAGAATCAGAGTTAGCATAAAAGGGCCATGAGGAAAAGAGGGATTTCTAAAATACAGAATAAAGGTTGATTCCTAAGCGGCAAATGTCATATAATCACACACTTTGATTCCCGGGTGGCGGCCCCCCGGGGTTGATTTTACAATCATCCCAAGCTTGTTTTACCCGCGATAAGGAGGCTAAGACATGAAGAAAATAGTTTTCACAGCCATGGCAGGCATCATGATTTTATCCGGAGCGGCCCGGAGTTGGGCCGGCGCCGGAGTGAGCGGGGCGCAAATTTTGCAGCAGTTGACCGGTGCCGGACCGGCCGGAATGGGCGGAGCTTACACGGCGTGTTCCGGAAATATATATGCTATGGGATCCAATCCCGCCGGCTTGAGCGGACTTAAAGCTGTTGAAATCATGTTTATGCATGTCGGAGGTTTTGAGGGTTTATCCACGGAAATGCTGGCGGGTGCGGTGCCCATGCCGGGATTGGGCACACTCGGAGTACAGGCTTTATATAGCGGCCAGCCGGTTATTGACAATGACGTGCCGGGAGAGCCTGAAATTAAAGTGAACGATATTGTTTTCGGAGCCAGCTTTGCTCGGCCCATAATCAGCAACTTGAGTTTGGGAATAAATGCCAAAGTGGTGAGTATGACTCTGGGGTCAACGGATGCGTCGGTTCTCTCACTGGATATTGGAACTCAATACCAAGTAAGTAAGGGAGTTCAGCTGGGGTTGGCGGCCCGTCACCTGGGTACGCCGGTAAAATTTATAACCGAGGAGGATCCCCTGCCTTTGACCATGGTACTGGGCGCCGGTTTCATCCCGGTGGATAAAGCCTCCCACCGGCTAATCAGCGCCGTGGATATTGAGTATTTAGTGCCGGAAGAAAATATGGTGGTTCGGCTGGGCGGGGAATACTGGTTTCAGCGCATGCTGGCTCTGCGCATGGGATATGCCTATTCAGCCCGCCGGACCGTTGGGGGGATTTCCCTGGGGGTAGGTTTTAAATTTAAGGCCGGCCAGGTAAACCTGGTCTTGGATTATACCTTCCTGCCGGAATTTTGGGAAGAGGCGGATTTTGCATCGCAAAACCTGGTCAGCCTGGGCGTGACTTTTTGAAAAAACATGTTGCATTAAAATGAAAATTATCTTAAAAGAGTAAGCATGCTGGAAACATAACCTAAGTTGTCCTTTAAATTAAAAGCCAGCTTGATCAAATGGGAGGAGGTGGCTGCGACTCGAAGTCCGGCAATAGGATGTTAAGTTAAAATAATTTTCAAAAAGGAGGATCAGACGTGAAAAGGTTATTTACTTGGCTTGCAATGGTAATCCTAAGCGGAACCCTTACGGCAGCATGTTTTGCACATCAGGATAATTCTTTTACTTTTACATCGACCGCCGGTATGTTTGATGATGTTTATGATCTCTTCAAATCCAGCCCGGCCTATCTTCCCGGTTTTGAAAAAAGCACTCTCTGGGGCCAGCTTTCCAACCTGCAAAACAGCAATGATTTATTGTTCATGGATCCGACGTGGACAACAGTCAGCAATAATTATTATCTCCTGGGCGGACAATTTAATGTTATGGGAATGGGCCGCGGCGGTGGTATGGTTGATTGGTTCGGCGAGAGCGACCCGCAATGGGTAAATGATTATAACGGCAACGGTGCGAATGGGCTGGCCGAGAGCACGGAGGTTGATTTTCAAGACCTGCTCGGTGACGGTATTTATGATTACCGGGCAGAAAGATACGGGAGGATTGAAAAAATCGATCACCGCTATAATACCGACATCTATGCGGCTTTTGGTATGGGCGGACTTTTTGGGATGGATATGGGAGCAGGGGTGCGCGCGGATTGGGACAGCCACCAGCCTTCTTACAATCCATATACTTCTGCCAATCCTTTTACCATTGGCACTCATTCTTTTAATGAGGAAGCCCGGGAGCGTCAGTACGATTTAACCAATAACAATGCCGAACTATATCGTTGGGACCGGACCGGAACCGGGTCTCTGAATTACGGCACAGCCACCTGGCGCTTGATTCTGGCCGGCCGTTCCAAGGATCTGATGCCCAACCTGGACCTGGTGGTAAACGCCGGACCAGTGCTCAGAATTGCCACCAACAAGTATGAGTACGATTTTACGCAAGACCGGGACAGCGCCCCCGCTGACCCTGCCACGGGCAATAATAAAAAATTTACCGAGAGCGGTATTGAAGCCGGTACGGGCGTGTATCCCGGTTCGGGCATAGGATTTTTAGCCAATGCCATTGCGGATTATACTCTTACCCAAAACCTGCTTTTAACCGCTGTAATAGGTTACACGCTTATCCCGTACAGCATATCGGATGCCAAATTAGAACGCACCACCTGGGAACTCAATCGTGCTTTACAAACGGATGAGCAAACCATAGGCGCTAATTATACTTATGAAGGCGATGTGGGGTCCAGCCTGGCGGAAGTCAAACTGCGCGCGCAATATACAGCACAGGGCTGGAAACTGGGTATGGGCATTAATGCCAGTACGGAGAGCGACACCAGCGAAGTTACCACTAAGTATGAATATACAGATACCGACGTAGATAGCAATACCGCTGGTCCTTCCACGGATTACACTCGGACCATCACCGAGGGAAGGGAGAGCATTACCAAGTCCACGGATATAACCGACACCCTGGAACTCCCGGTAGGCCTGGTGTTAAACGTGGTGGATAAGCTGCCGATCCGGTTAGGCGCTAAGCACATTATAAAAAGAATATCCAATTCCGATACTTATGAAGTCACTGCCCGTACGCCGAGAACTACACATACGGTGTACGGAGACGACGTGGTTACGCACAGCATTGCGGATATTTCTGAGCGGAACCAGGAGACCGATTCCAGCCTGACAGTAACGCATCAGACCCTTTTTTATTACGGGCTGACCTGGTGGCCTTTTGAGGATCTCCAGATTGATATTGCGAATTGTGCTTATACCGCGTGGTTGCATGAATATAATGTTTCCATAACCTTCCATTTCTAAAGAGAGGAGCGTGACCCAATTATGAAAAAAATCTTCACCGGTTTACTAATGATCGGTCTTTGCGGCATAGGAGCCGGCTATTTGATCTCTTGCGCCAAGCTGCAAAGCCCGGTAAGTCCGGATACCAGTCTGATCGGAGTGGGGAATTCCCAGGCCGCCAGCATGCCCCAAGCCAGCATAGTCGATAGTACCTTATTGACTACGCAAACCCTTTATATTGATTTTGACATGGCTATGGATCCTGCCAGTTTTAATTCCTCGACCGTACAGGTTTACCAGATGTCCGATACGGTTAATACCACGGAAACCCAATATACCGGGATTTCCATCAGTTATGACCCAACCCTCAACCGCCTGAAAGTCGGGAGTACAGCAGGCAGCGGATGGGATGACAACCGGTATTACCGCCTTCACCTGACTACCGGCATTAAAAGCGCTGCCGGCCAACAGTTGGACGGAAATGAAAATGAAATACCGGAAAGCAGTGCGTTCGACAATTATAATCTGCAATTTTGGGTGGGAGCGCCGGTGACCGGACCCTATGCTCAAAATCCGATAAATATCGCGAGCGCCAGTATTGTAGGGGGAGGTGTCACTAAATTTTTGACTTCGGGAAATGTCGGTAATGTATCAGTGGCCTATGGGTATGTAACTATTACTGTTCAGTTTAATTATGATGCCGACGAGTCCACAATATATGTAGATGCTTCGACCTTGCATAACAACTTGAGCCTGGTTAATGACGTAAGCGGATCTCCGGTAAGTCCGGTCCAGGTCACTTTGACGAGCCCCAGTTCTATTGAAGGTGTTTTTCAATTAGCTGGAAACATGCGTTATAAGCTGACTGCCAGGGGCGGCGCTTCCGGTATACGTTCTTCCCAGGATGCCACCCAACCGTTGCTGCGAGGCCGGTATTTTGGTGGAGAAGATATGGTGGCCGAGGCCGCGGATGACGTGATCCGGTATATTTATACTATGACTGATGGAGGGGTTTCCACAGCTCCGCCGAGCGTTAATTCGGTTGTTTACAACCCGCCTAGTCGCAGGTTTACCATATATTTCACCATTCCTTCCGGCAGCGGGCAGATGAGCGCTGCCAGCCTGACAACGGCTAATTTGAAGCTGATAGGAAAGTATGATTCGGAAACATACAATATCCAGCCGAAACAGATAGTGATTGCGTTGGATCTGGCATCGGTTGAAATTTATGTTCCTGATTCATTTTACCCAGCTACTGGGACCTATACGCCCAATGTACAGGTTCAGGTGAAAGTCAGCCGTAATGTCATGTCTTCGGACGGGTATTATTTGGACAGTGATGGAGACGGCGTCGGAGGGCAGGAGTATGACGATTATCTAAGTGGTTGGCAATGGGTGGATTCTCAGAAATAGCCTTGTCCGAAAGTGTCTGTATTGATGAAAACAGAGGGTTGCCGCAGGTAAAGGCAACCCTCTGTTTTTGCCCTCCTCCATTAAATTTTCCGGTTGAATTCCATATTTACAGGGATGAGTGTGCCAATAAATGAACCCTTGCATAGTAGCTATAGTCGGACGTCCTAATGTAGGCAAATCTGCGCTTTTCAATCGCCTGACCGGTAAAGCCCGGGCCATTGTCGATGACCTGCCGGGTGTGACGCGTGACCGCAACTACGGCCTGGCAGAATGGCTGGGCCGGAAGTACCTGCTGGTGGATACGGGCGGATTTGAACCTCATGGTTCGGATAACATCTTAAGCCAAATCCGGGACCAGGCCGCTTTGGCCATGCAGGAAGCTGATGTGATTCTAATGGTGGCGGACGGGAGGCAAGTGCTTGATAGGGCGGACCGGGAATTGGCAGAACGGCTTAGAGGGACGGGTAAACCCGTATTATTAGCGGTTAATAAAATCGATAACCAGGAATTAGAACCGGAAGCGCATAATTTTTGGTCCTTGGGTGTGGGTACGCCTTACCCGGTTTCCGCTTTGCACGGCCGCCGGGTTGATGAACTGCTGGATGCCTTGATCGAGGTTCTGCCGCATAGCGAGGAGCTTCCGGATGATGAGGAAGACTCACAGGTAAAACTGGCGATCGTGGGCCGGCCCAATGTCGGCAAATCTTCCCTGCTGAATCGTATGCTGGGAGAGACCCGTGTCCTGGTCAGTGATATTCCGGGAACCACCCGCGACTCGGTCTCTTCATTTTTTGAGTTTCAAGGCCGGTCTTTCCAGATTCTGGATACCGCGGGGTTGCGGGTCCGGAGCCGGGTAGAGGCCGGGGTGGAAAAGTATTCCGTAATGCGCGCGCTCCGGAGCATTGAAGAATGTCATGCGGCGGTTTTG
>JAUVAV010000042.1 GCA_030591525.1 candidate division FCPU426 bacterium
GCAAGGTATTGGAATACCGTCAGTTGCAGAAATTAAAATCCACTTATCTGGACGTCCTGCCGGGCTTGCTCGATCCCCGGGACGGCCGCTTACATACAACTTTTCACCAGGCCGGAACCGCCACGGGCCGGCTTTCTTCTTCTGATCCCAATTTACAGAATATACCTATTCGGACCGAGCGCGGCCGGGCCATTCGCCGGATGTTCGTGGCGGGCGGGCCGGGGCAGCGGCTGCTTTCAGCCGATTATTCCCAAATCGAATTGCGTTTGTTGGCGCATCTTTCACAGGATACTCAAATGTGTTCGGATTTTGGGGACGGTCTGGATATTCACCAGGCCATGGCCTCCGAGATTTTTGGCGTGGCGCAGGATCAGGTGACGCCGGAAATGCGTCAGCAGGCTAAAACCTGTAATTTCGGGATTACCTATGGTGTAAGCCCTTATGGACTGGCGCGCCAACTGGGGGTTTCTCCCGTAAGAGCGAGGGGATTTATTGAGGGGTTCTACCAACGTTATCCCGGAGTGCGGAGTTATTTGGATGAATTGATTAAAGCGGCCCGCCGGAATGGCTATGTAACCACCTTTATGGGAAGGCGGCGCTTAGTGCCGGATATAAACTCGGCTAATCGCAATATCCGGGAGGCCGGGGAGCGTATAGCCATCAACACTCCAATCCAAGGCTCGGCGGCGGAGTTTATCAAGCTGGCCATGATCCAAATCGACCGGGAACTGCGAACCGGTAAATGGAATTCGCGCATGATTCTGCAGATTCACGATGAATTATTGTTTGAGGGGCCGGAGGCGGAAATGCCGGAATTACAAAAGCGGGTGGTGGCTTTGATGAGCCGGGTTTGTTCCTTGCGCGTGGCGCTGGTCGTGGAAGCCGCCTGGGGACGGAATTGGCTGGAAGCTCATGCCTAAACGCCCCCGCGCTCCGGTAATAATAATTACCGGTGGGATTGGTTCCGGGAAGAGTACGGTAGCCGGGGTTTTTAAAAAACTCGGCGCCCGGACGATTGAGGTTGACCGTTTAGCCCGGCGTTTACTGAAGCCCGGCAGCGGCGCCTGGCATGAAATTCTATGGAAATTTTGCGGGGCGAAATTAGACCGCAAGGATATCGCCGGCCGGAATTTAAAGGCCGCCGATTTCAAGGCCGCCAACGGCCGGCCTTTGCGCGAGCTTCCTTGGGTAATCAATACGGCCGGAACGATCCGCCGGGATAAACTGGGCGCTACAGTATTTAGCAGCTCCCGGGCCCTGGCGGCTTTAAACCGGATTATGCATGCCCGCCTGCGCAAACTATTGAACGACAAAATCAATCTGCATCATAAACTCTCTGCCCGGCCTTTGGTCCTGGATATGGCGGTTTACCCGGAACGGGCTTTTAAAGGTTTGGGCGATGTGGTAGTATGGATAAGAGCCCCGGGAGGAATGCGGGCCCAACGCTTGGCGGACAGCAAGCGGATGAGCTTGGAGGAGGCTGCGGCCCGGGTGAGAATTCAGTGGCAAGACAAGAAGTTTGAAAAAAACGCTGATTTTATTCTGCCTAATCTCGGATCCGACCGGGATATTCGTCAGGGCGCGAAAAAAATCTGGCCGCATCTTTTAGCCCGGGCGGCCGGGAGTTAATATTATGCTGCAACGCTATTTAGACCGGTATCCCGGATTACGCTGGATTTTAATCCTGCTGTCGCTGGCCGTCTTTCCGGTAATTGATGCGACGGTTTCCCTTACGGAACATAGTGTCTGGCTCGCCTTGGCGGTCTTGCCGCCGCTGGGCGCCGTATTATGGCTGGGCCCGGTCGTGGGCAGCGGACTTATAATCTTCGCGTGCTTATTTTTTTTACTGGAAAGTCTTCGGCTTTCGGAAGCGGGGATCTTGTGGAATATCCCCATACTGCTATTAATGTTATTCCCGATTTTTTTGTTTATCCGCCGGAGGGAAAGAGAGGAAAGCCTGCATCGGGAAGACATGAGTTTGCTGGAAGAACATTTGACCTTAACGCGGGAACATTACAAGACTGATTTGGTGATTAATATTTCCAATCAGAAAAAATTTCAGAAATATTTTCTCTTAAACAGAATCTCGCGGATTTTCGGGTCCCAGCTGGAGCTGGATAAATTAGCCGAGGTGATTATGCGCGAAGTCCAGGAAATAATGGGTCCGGAACGGGGACGTTATCTCCTGGCGTACAACCAACCCAAAAAAGAAGTGCCCCTGACGAGCAGCGCACCGGAGGCTGAAAATACCGGAACCATTCTCGAAGATCAATTCGGGCTCTGGATTTTTCAGCGCCGGACTACGCTGCTGGTTTCCGATACGCATAATGATTTCCGCTTTCAGTCCCTGGGCACGGATTCCATGATTCGCAGTCTCATGGCGGCGCCCTTGTTGTCGGAGGGGAGGGTAAACGGGGTTCTGCGGGCCGAAAGTCCCTGGCCCCTGATGTTTAATACCGACGATCTGCGCCTCTTTACGCTGTTGGCGGATTTGGCCGGAGCGGCGGCTGAGAATGCCCGGCTTTATAAACGCGCCCGCGAACTTGCGATCACGGACGGCCTGACCGGACTTTATCTGCGGAGATTTTTTAACCAACGCCTGGAAGATGAGTTCAACCGGTTTCGGGAATCCGGTCTTGCTTTCTCGCTTATCATCCTGGATATTGATCATTTCAAACGGATCAACGACCGGCTGGGACATCCAGCCGGCGATCAAATCCTGATTCAATTGGCCCGGACTTTGGAAAGCGAAGCCCGGGTGGCGGATATTCTCTGCCGTTTTGGCGGAGAGGAATTTGCCATGATTTTACCCAATACTAATCTTCCGGGCGGGGAGGCCGTGGCGGAACGTCTCCGGGCGAAAATCGAAGAACAAATATTTTGGACTCGGCAGGAGAAAGTCCGGATTACGGTCAGCGTCGGAGTGGGAGAATGTCCGGCCCACGCCCTCCAAGCCAAGCAATTGATCAAGATATCAGATACGGCCTTATACCAGGCCAAGCGCAACGGACGCAACCGGGTGTTAGTAGGAGGAGGGCTGGCATGACCAGGTGCGGACAAAATAGAAGTGTTTTGGCAGGGATTTATATTCTGGTTTTGTGTCTGATTTTTTTAGGCCGGAATCCGGAAAATTCCCATTATTTTGCCTTGTTACTCTGGCCTTTGATTATACTGGCCGGCTATTGGGAGGATACTCCGGGAGCCCTGATAGTGACCGTGCTGGGTGCGATCACGGCCGTAACCGGCAGACTGCTGGGAGTAATATCCCCTGCGGCCGCGGCCGCTGATATCATAGCCATGGGATTAATATTCGGGTTAACCGTGGTGCTTAACCGGGATTGGGAAGCCCGGACAAAAGCGCATAAGGCCGTCCGGACACCCCGGGAAAAAGATTTGGCCAAGGTGGAACGCAAGGCTCGGCTGATTCGCGGCCAACTGGAAGAATATGAGAGCCGCCTGAAGGACTTGATAAAGCTGTACGAAGGAGCCAAAAGCCTTTTAGGCATTCTCGAATTACACCCCATGCTGGCCGAGGCCCGCAGCGTAATAGCCCGCAGTCTTCCCCGGCATTTCGGAGCTCAAGCTGACGGGCAGGTCCGGCTGGCATTTTATATCCCGGAGGAGGGGACCGATAATTTTCAAAAAGTAGAGGCGCGCGGACATGAGATATCAGATATGGGTTTTCCGGAGAGACTGTCATCCTCAGATTTACACCGGGAACCGGATAAAATTTTAAATCCGCTTCGCGTAGAAGATATGATGTTGGATTCCCGGCTTAAAGTATTGGCTGGGGATACCGCTTTTCATGCTTTAATGCTCATTCCCCTGATTATGCACGAAAGAGAGATCGGCATCATGCTGCTGGCTTCTCATGCGGTATGCGCTTTTAGCGCTGCGGATTTTAACCAGGCGGAAATTCTGGGCAAACAGATAGTTTTTGCTCTCCGGAAAACCCTGCTTTATCATAAAGTCCAGACCCTTTCAATTACGGACAGCCAGACCGGTCTTTATGTCCGCCGCCACTTCCAGGAACGGCTGCGGGAAGAAATGCGCCGGGGCGAAAGGTATAACCAGTTTCTTTCGCTGATTATACTGGACTTGGATCATTTCAAGCGGATTAATGATCAATATGGACATCAAGTAGGCGATGCGGTTCTGAACGAGACGGCAGCCCGGCTGGAAGAGAAGGCCGGAAGTACGGCTATAGTCGCGCGTTATGGCGGGGAAGAATTTGCGGTTCTGCTTCCCAATACGCCCAAGGCCAAGGCTTTTCGGATTGCCAAAGACATTAATAGCTTTATCAAAGCCAGCTTCGTTGATGTGGGCGGAGTACAGCTGAATATAACTATCTCGGTCGGGGTCAGCACTTACCCGGAAGATGCCCTGGAACAGGAGGCCTTGATTACGGCGGCTGATCAAGCGCTTTATGAAGCTAAACGTAACGGCCGGGATTTGGTGATGGCTTATACTCCCAGCTTTGACCACCCCGCTGATTGAATAATGTAAATTAAAAAAAGATTGACAGGAAATAAAACCTTGGCTATACTTTTAAATACCTACCAAAGCAAAGTGGTTTTAGCAAGCAGTCCGCACAGTTACCCTATATAATTTTGGGATTCTATTCCAGTAAAGATTGTTAAGTCAGAGTTGAAAAAATTAATGAGGAATTAATTCTTGTCGCAAATTAACCAATACTTAATTATTGCTAAAAAAAGTTATGCATAAGCCTCGTAGAAACTTTAAAAAGGGACATGACGTACCATTCTACAAAAGCGAGATGCCTCCATTTCCTTATCCAGCCGGGATGAAATCAGGTGAAGTATTATAATCAGCCAAACCGGCATAAAATATAAAATTAAAAACTGTTATAATTACCTCCGCTCCGGAGCGGAGTCTTATCATTATTAGAAGAAAGGATGTTTTATGAATGTTACGGAATTGAAACATAAAAGTATCTCGGATCTGAACGGATTAGCCAAGCAGCTTCAACTCTCAGGAGTTTCCGGTCTCAAGACCCAGGAATTAATTTTCAAGATTATCGAGGCGCAGGCCAAAAAAAACGGTCAGATTACGGCGGAGGGTGTGTTGGAAGTACTTCCGGATGGATTCGGATTCCTCCGTTCTCCGGATTATAATTACCTGCCCGGGCCGGATGATATTTACGTCTCACCTTCCCAGATTCGCCGTTTTGATATGCGAACGGGTGATACCATTACCGGCCAGGTGCGTCCGCCGAAAGAGGGAGAACGTTATTTTGCCCTGCTTAAAGTGGAGAAAATCAACTTTGATTCTCCGGAAAAACAATCCGATAAAATTCTTTTCGACAACTTGACCCCCATCTATCCCCGGGAGCGTGTTAAACTGGAGTATGAGCGGGGTGATATCAGTTCCCGCATTATGGATTTGTTAATACCTATCGGCAAGGGGCAGCGGGGACTGATTGTAGCCCAACCCCGGACGGGAAAGACGATTCTGCTTCAAAAGATAGCGAACGCCATTACTGCGAACAATCCGGAGGTCTGGCTGATCGTGCTATTAATCGATGAACGGCCCGAGGAAGTCACGGACATGCAGCGCTCGGTTAAAGGGGAAGTGATTTCTTCGACTTTTGACGAACCGGCGGACCGGCATGTCCAGGTGGCGGATATGGTAATTGAGAAGGCCAAGCGTTTGGTAGAGCATAAGCGGGATGTAGTGATTCTGCTGGATTCCATTACCCGGCTGGGACGCGCGCATAACACCATTATCCCATCTTCCGGAAAGATTCTCTCGGGCGGCGTAGATTCAAACGCCCTGCAGCGGCCCAAACGCTTTTTCGGTGCGGCCCGGGCGCTGGAGGAGGGTGGGAGCCTGACCATTATTGCGACCGCGCTGGTGGATACGGGCAGCCGCATGGACGAGGTTATTTTTGAGGAATTCAAGGGTACGGGCAATATGGAACTTTGCCTGGACCGCAAGCTGGTAGACAAGCGGGTTTTTCCGGCCATTGATATCAGCCGTTCCGGAACCCGCAAGGAAGAGCTGCTTATACCTTCGGATGACCTGGCCCGGATTTGGATATTAAGAAAAGTCTTGAATCCCATTTCCATGGTGGAGGCCATGGAGCTCCTGATAGACAAGATGGGGAAGACCAAGAACAACAAGGCTTTTCTGGAAGCCATGAATGCCTGAGTTGCATATGAAAATAAAAAACTTGGATATTATTAATTAGTTTCTGTTGCGGAAAAGATTTTTTCTTATTACCGGAGTTATGTCATTCCCGCATGTCTTTAGCGGGAATCCAGCGGCTTTGATTTTTAAAGGCTTAAAAGTCACTGGATACGCGCCTGTCCTGGATGATATCGTCCAGGGATAAGATCATTCGGGTATGACAACCCTTTCAGAAAGTAACCTTTCCGCCAAGATACAAATTGCTTGTAAAATAAAATATTAGTGCTAAAATATTGGATAAATATCAAAAAACTCCCGGGATACCGGTTTTTTTGGAGGAAAGCAGAATGAAACCCAAGATTCATCCTAAATATGAAAACACCACTTTTACTTGCGCTTGTGGTAATGTGATAGAAACGCGCGCTACCATCCCGCCTCAAGTTAAAGTGGAAATTTGCTCGGCTTGCCATCCCTTTTTCACGGGAACCCAAAAGCTGGTTGATACCGCCGGACGGGTTGAGAAATTCCGCCGCCGCTACAAGCTTAAAGAATCCTAGCGGCATTTAAACTAATTAAACCAAGAAACTCACCATTGACTTCTGTGCCCTGTGGGGACCCGGAACAGGTGAGTTTTTTATTTGGAAGAGGTTAGGCATGCTGGTTCAACTCTTGCAACATACCCGGGAGCCGGAAAGGATAATAGCCCAGGCGGCCAAACTCTGCTACTCAGACGCCGGGTTGGAGACAATCGCGGGGAAATTATCGCCGGAAAAGACCGCGGATTTTATCCGGAAACTTATGAAATGGGGTCACCTTTCCGCGCTGGAACACGCCTCTTTTACTTTTGGGATTGAAGGAGTTTCCCGGGCGCTTACGCACCAATTGGTGCGCCATCGTTTGGCCTCCTATTCCCAGCAGAGCCAGCGTTATGTTTCCATGCGTGATTTTCCCTATATTACTCCTCCGGTTTTGTCCGAAAAGCCGGAACTTCTAAAGAGTTTTCAAACTGTAATTAGTGAAATCGGCCGGGTTTACCAGGAACTCCTGGAATCCGGAATTCCGGCGGAGGATGCCCGCTACCTGCTTCCCAATGCTTGTGAAACTAAAATCGTGGTTACTATGAATGCGCGTGAACTTCTGCACTTTTTCCGTCTGCGTTGCTGCCACCGGGCCCAGTGGGAGATTCACGCGCTGGCGGATCGGATGCTGAATCTGGCCAAGGGGGTTGGGCCAAACCTTTTTCACCAGGCCGGTCCGGGCTGTATAAACGGGCCGTGTCCGGAGGGGAAGCTATCATGTGGAAAAATGTCCGAAGTACGCCAAAAGTACGGGGGAGAAGGAAGTTAATTCGATGGCGGAGACAGTGTGATGTTTTTGTCGTTCATCGTAGTAAGAACAGGAAATGTAGGGGCGTTTAATTAAACGCCCCTACACCCCGGGGGCGATATATCCGGCTTTCGGGGGATTGAACAAAACAGCATGAAATATTCAGTTGTGAAAAAACGTATGGCTGATATATTATGAGCCAATACAGGAATTGAACGGGAGTTTTTAACGTGTGGGAAAAATTAGAACAGATCGAAGAACGCTTTATCGCGCTGGAAAATGAACTGGCCGATCCGGAATTGGTGAATGATCAGAACCGCTTCCGCCGGACGGTTAAGGCGCATGCCGAATTATTGGAAGTAGTCGAAGGACTGAGAAGTCATCGCAAGTGCGAGAAGGAACTTCAAGAGACCCGGGGATTAGTTTCAACGGGCGGAGAATTGGCCGAACTCGCGGCGGAAGAAATACCGGGGTTGGAGAATATGCTGGCAGAGTTGGAAAAGCAGCTCAAACAGCTGCTTGTGCCCAAGGATCCGCATGATGGCAAGAATGTATTTGTCGAAATCCGCGCGGGAACCGGAGGGGACGAAGCCGCCCTTTTTGCGGCGGATCTTTTCCGAATGTACAGCCGGTGGGCAGAGAACCAGAAGTGGAAGGTCGGCATTATCGACTGCAGTCCCACGGCCTTGTTCGGGTTCAAGGAGATAGTTTTCCAGGTGGAGGGAAAAGAGGTTTACCGTAATATGAAATACGAGGCCGGCGCACATCGGGTCCAGCGGGTTCCGGCCACGGAAGCGTCAGGGCGCATTCATACCTCGGCCGTTACCGTGGCAATCATGCCCGAGGTGGACGAAGTGGAGGTTTCGATTAATCCGGCCGAGGTACGCGTAGATGTTTTCTGCTCTTCCGGAGCCGGCGGACAGAGCGTGAATACCACCTACTCAGCGGTTCGTCTAACCCATCTTCCCTCCGGCATTGTGGTTCAATGCCAGGATGAACGCTCCCAGCTGAAAAATAAAAACAAGGCTATGAAGGTTTTAAAAGCGCGCTTGCAGCAAGCCCGGGAGGAAGAGCAATCCAAAGAATTAGCCGCGGACCGGAAATCCCAGGTCGGCAGCGGTGATCGCAGTGAAAAAATCCGGACTTATAATTTCCCTCAAAATCGGGTTACGGATCATCGCATAGGAGTTTCGCTCTATTATTTAGATGCCTTTATGAACGGTGAAGTCCGGGAGCTGATACGGAAATTACAAGCGGCGGATCAGGCCGCCAAGTTAGCCCAGGCCTGAGGACCTTTTCCGGCGCGTACGCCGGGAGGGAGAAATGAAGTGTTGTTCGCGCAGAGCCAGATGGCCCCGGGCGCAAGTGCCGAGCGATTGCCATTCGCAACCGGTGCAGATCCGGGAGAATTCTTCCGGTGTCAAAGCGGCGATGCGTTCATTAATTTCCGACAAGGAATAGCGGTAACCTGGTTTTAATTTCAAGGCCCGCAGGGTTCGCCGGTCGAATTCCGCTGCGGCTGCCCCGCGCGGCCCGTAGTGCCGGCTGGAACATTCATATTCATGGTGAGGACAGCTTAGGCAAATATCGTCAAATCCCGGGCGGATGATAATGTTCTGCACCCGGCCGGACGCGATCAACTCGACCGTTCTTTTCATTTCCTGGATAAATTCGAGTGAGTAGCCGTACCCCTGAAAGCCCAACCGGCAAAGAAGATGATGAGGACGCAAAGTAAGCCGCATGAAACTATCAGCCTCCTGACCTGGAAGAAATAGAAATAATTACAAAGTAGAGACAGGTTGCAACCCTATCGCTACTACTTTCTAAGAGACTACGTTAAATTATGAATCAATCGCTGTCAACTAAAAAGCAATTTAAAAACAAAGCGCCGGGTGTATATCAGCTGCTGACCTGGGCGGCCGGGCAATTCAGGGCGTGCGGAATAGAGGCTCCCCAGCGCCAGGCGCAGGAACTTTTAATGCATATCCTGGGAATATCCCGCGTCTGTTTGTTGGCGGAATCCGGGTTGAAAATAAACTCCGGCATCCGGGGACGTTTTAAAGACCTGGTTCATAAGAGACTTGAAAGAATCCCGCTGCAATATATTTTAGGGTACGAGGATTTCATGGGCATCCGGCTGCAGGTCGGTCCCGGAGTCCTTATCCCGCGGCCGGAAACCGAACTATTGGCGGCTGAAGCATACCGGATTTGTCGAGAGATGAAATCCCTCCGGTTGATCGCAGACCTGGGAACCGGGTCCGGGAACCTGGCGCTTAATCTGGCATCCCGTTTCCCTAAAGCCTTAATCTACGGCGTAGATTCCTCCCCGCAAGCTTTATACTGGGCGCGACGCAACCGTCGGCGTCTCAAGACCGGGCGGGTTCGTTTACTGTGCGGCGATGCCGAGCTTCCGATTCCCAGGTCGCGGTACGGCAACTTTTCACTGGTAGTGTCCAATCCTCCTTATATTCTCAGTTCGGATATTCCCGGCTTGCAGGCCGAAGTCGGGTATGAACCGCGATCGGCTCTGGACGGAGGGCCGGACGGTTTAAGCGGAATTCGGCGGATGTTAAAGGCCGCGGCCCGGCTCTTGCATCCTCAAGGCGCCTTGATCTGTGAAATTGGCATGGGGCAGGCTGGGGCGGTAAAAAAGTTGTTTAAAAAAAACGGGTTTGTTGACATTAAAGTAACGCCGGACTGGCAAAACATCCCCCGCATTGTTTCCGGGAAATGGCGATCACCGTAGGAGCTTGAGAAATTAGTGCGTTTTGTCATTCCGAGCGCCCTGAACCAAACCGTTCAGGACAGGCAGCCTAGTAATCTCTAAAACCCCTGGTTTTCAAGGAGATTCCTCGGTCGCTTCGCTTCCTCGGAATGACAAAAAATCAAAACTGCTTTTCCGCAACAGAAACTAACTAATCATTTAAATATTTTGTTAGAAAAAAATTCACTTATCCTAAAAAATAGAGTATAATTAAACAATAATTTATTAAAACAAAATAAAATAAAAGGTATATATTATGAGTATGAGAAAAAAAATATCCTTTTCCACCAAACTTCAAATTTTTGTTTTAATTCTGGCGGCTTTAATTGTAGGGAGTATCTCAGCGGTTTTTTCCACTTATCTTATACATTCCGTAAAAGATGCCTTCTTCGGGGTTACTTCGGGTTTTGCCTATTATATTCTCCGCAGTCACGACATATCAGGCGCAATTTCCCGCCAGACCTTGCCGGTAGTTGAAAAAAAAATTGCAGCTCATCTGGAACTTCAGGAGAAGATCCTTTATGTGGCCTTGATCAACCAGCAAGGAGAAGTGCTCCTGGATACTACCGGCGGAGATGTGGAGAAAATATATTTAAGCGACCAGCAAAACAACTGGATGATAAAGGATGAGAAAGAAAAATTTTTCTTCCTGCGCGGACTCCAGCTCAGGGAAAAACACTTTGATGTGGCCAATGTTATTCTGCCGATTTATTTCCAGGGTGAAATATGGGGCGTGGGCGTGGTTGGAGTTTCGGCTGATTATCTTTTTAAATATGCCCTGCCGCGGGCCGCGGTTTTTGTAGTAATTTTATTCGTGGTTTTTCTCTCTTTATCCGCTGTCGCCTCGATTGCGCTTATTCGCTTTTTATTTAAACCGGTACGGGAGCTTAGCGAGGGCGCGGAACGTATTTTTGAACAGGATTTCGAGACCGAGGTGCCGTCGTACGGGGATGACGAGATCGGCAAGTTGGCGGAAACTTTTAACCGATTAATGAGTTATTTAAAGGATTTTATTTCGCGCTTACAGGGACAGGCCTTATTGGATCCCTTGACTAATTGTTATCGCGAAGATTTTTTTAATAAACAATTAAGCATTGAACTGGAACGTTCAGAGAGATTTCACGATTCCTTGTGTGCCGGATGGGTTATGATTTGCGGTTTTTCCGAACTGACGGATAAATACGGGACGGTAATCGGGGAACAGCTAATCAAAGCCTTTGCGGAAATATTGAGAAAATCCACCCGGCATATCGATGTCCTCGCACATAGTGGAGACGGGAATTTCGGCTTGATTCTTCCGAAAACCGATTCCGAAGGCGCCTTGGTAGTGATAGAACGTATTCTCTTGGCGATCCAACGTATTTCCTACCAGGATGATACGGGAAGAACGGTGGGACATTTAGGCGTTAATTATAGCCTGGTGTCTTATGCCATGGAGGAAAATGTTTCCCGGCCTTCATCCCAGGACTTTTTAAAGCAGTCCCGGATGAGTTTGGACAGCGTCAGGGAGCAGGGACCGAATCGCGGCAGCATTACTAATTATAAACAACCATGAGCTAAACCGAAAAGGGGGATGAATTTATGAAGAATCGATATATTATTCTACTGCTGGGAAGTTTGCTGTTGGCGGGCAGCTTGAACGCCCGGGCTGACTGGCTGGGTCTGATGAACAGCGGAAGTCATATAGATAATGATAATAAAGAATCCAGGGATATGGATATCGGCTTTGATCAAAACAACAACGGCGTTAGTATTATTATCCAGGAGGGTGCTACCTGGAGAAGGGTGTATGTTTCCAAACAGACATATGGAGGTGACACTTGGGTGCCTGACAATATTCCTATTAATAAGGATCTAAATGGTCATACTATGGATCCGAATCTGCATATTCTGCCGAGCGGAAAGGGCATATGCGCATACGCCCAGTATCGTTCTGGTGATACTAAAAACCGGATTTTCGGCAATACTTTTCTCAGTAGCGGGGTTTTTACAAACGTGCTTAATGATTCCAATCCGATTGATACGGGATTGGACTTTAATGCAGAACAGCCCAGTGTGGCCAGGTTGAATGATAATACGGCTATTATTGCCTTTCTTCAGGCCAGCGGAGCGAATAACCGGGTTTTTGCCAGCAAGTGGGAGAATAATGCATGGTCTTTCTGGGGAGCTTCGGGTTGGACCTCGGTGGTTAGTTCCGGTCAGCCTATTGACGGCAAGGAGTCGCAAAAAGTTGTCCAACCCTGCTTGGCGGAAAGTCTGGACAGTGAGGCCCTGTTCTGCGTTTTTGCCAAGGGAGCGATTGTTAATAAAAAGAGCATATATGCTTCGCGTTATTTTAATGGCCAATGGTATATCTGGGGAGTCGGCGGCTGGAGGATCATGGGTAGTCTGGAGGTCAATTCAGAGCCAATCAGCGTAAGGGGCAGTAACCTGGATGCCGGCTATCCCCGGATGGTTCCGCTCTCCAATGGCAGGATGCTTTGTGTTTATGAGTTGAGGGATGAATCCTCGAATAACCGGATTCATTATACCATTTATAATGGTCAGGATTGGGTGCCTGGAGTTCCGACGGATTTTGTGGATGTGGCCGGAGGCACGGTAGTGGCCTCGGCGCCGGATATTGCAGTCAGTCCCCAGGGAAAAGTAATTTGCGTCTATGCCAGGGGAAACACCAAAAACGCCGTTAAACATGCTTATGCTGTGGAATGGGATGGTGCTAATTGGATAGCTATGAATAATGGCCAAAACCTCGACCATCATAGCCAAAACATTGGTCAAGTGGATAATTTGAGCACGACTCTTACGCCCAGGATTGAATTTGACAACCTGGGTAATGCCATCTGTGTATTTCAACAGTATTTTGGAGTAGACAAACACGTATATGCCAATTATTTCCAGGGACCGCCTTTTATCTCCTCCATTTCCCCGGACGGCGGTGAGAATAATACCCGGGTTACTATTACAGTATATGGAAATAATTTCGCCAATCAAGGCACGCCTGAGACCCGGGTGAAAGCCTGGCTGAGTAAAGACTATGAACTTGATATCCCAGGTCAAAATATCCAGGTGCAGACCCTGAGCATGAATTTTGCTACCGCCCGGGAATTCACGGCGGAGTGCGACTTAAACGGGGCAGCGGTCGGAGACTGGGATTTAGTGGTGGAAAATCCCGACGGGCAGCGTTATGTTGCGGAAGATATTTTCGGCATAAACTGGCCGGATTTGGAAAAAGCGCATGTATATCCCAACCCCATTCGTCCGGGCAGCGGGAGTGTGCAGGATGCCCAAGTTTTGCGTTTTTTTGATTTAACCCGGGTAGCGACTATTCGTATCTATACGCTGAGGGGAGAACTAATCCGGACTTTAACCAAGAACGACCGTCAACTTTTCGTGGAATGGGATTTGAGAAATGAGGCTGGCCGGATGGCGGCTCCGGGCATTTATTTATACCGCATTGAATCCGACAAGGGCAGTATTATTAAGGGGAAATTTATGATAATCCGCTGAGGTGGAATGTAAGTAGACAATGGGAGGGGAACGCTTATGAGCATCGGACAGTCTAATTTTAAAATGACAAGTAGAATGGTTTTTATTTCATTGGCCATAGGACTGCTTTTGTGGCCGGCGGAGCATGCCAAAGCCGGACCTTTTACGCAGGATGAGACCGGCACCACAGCTGCGGTTTTTTTAAAAGCCCCGATTAGTCCCCGCAGCATAGGCATGGGCCGGGCGTTTACAGCCGTGGCCGACGGGCCGGAAGCGGTCTGGTGGAATCCGGGAGGCCTGCTTTCATCCCCCCGGCGGGAAATTTTACTGGAAAATAGTCTTTGGTTGAATGAGCTGATGTTGAACACAGTGGCTTATATGGAACCTTTGGGCGAGGACCATACTCTGGGTTTTATGATAAACCATATGACCTTTAGTACGCCCATGGCGGGATATGATAATATGGGTAATCCCATCGGCAATATTGGATTTACGGATATGGCTTTTTCCCTGTGTTATGCTACCAATGTTTTTGAAATTCCTTTTGGAGTAAATGTTAAGCTGATTTCCTCCAGTCTGGATGACGCTTCGGCTATGGGAGTGGCCGGGGACGTAGGAGTCCTGCAGGGGTTTTTGAAGAATGACCTGCTGGTGGGCCTCAGTTTTAAAAATTTCGGAACCAAACTAAAATGGGTTGAGGAAGCTTTTGCCCTTCCCTTTGCCATGCATTTGGGGGTGGCGTACCGGCTATTAAACCGGGACTTGACTTTCGCAGGGGATATTCAGGCGCCCTTTGACCAGCCTCCGCATTATCACCTGGGCGTGGAGCTGGCCAGAAAGGTCGGAATGGCCATGAAGTTTGCCGTCCGGCTCGGTTATCATACGGATTGGCAGGGATACAGCGACGCCCTAAACGGGCTCAACGCCGGGATAGGCTGGGAATGGCGTATTCACCGCCGCCTGCTGGCCCGCAAAGGACGCATGATCGGATATAAACAGCAGTTACTTTTCCTCCTGGGTCTGGATTATGCCTGGGCTCCGAATGATCAGCTTGAACCCAGTCACCGGTTCGGTTTGCGAATCGGGTTTTAGCAGTTTAGGAGCCTGAGCAATTAGTTGATTTTAATATAAGTAATTCCTCTCCCTCGAGGGGAGAGGTTAGGTGAGGGTGGGATTTTTAGTAACGTAAGTAAACGGTTACAATACCCATTAATTTATTAAAGGAGAGGATAATTATTATGCGGCAGCAAACCAAAATGGAACAACATAAGCGGCGGCAGTTTTGGGTTGAAAAGGGTTTCCAGAACCGGGTTATCTGGCATTTTGTTCTGGTCGTGATCGGAAGCATTTTCTTTTCGCAGATTATCACGGTGGGATTTATCAAACTAAAAGAAATATTTAATCCCGCTTCCCAGGAGCTCATTTATTTCAGCAATACAGTGGAAACTCTGGCCTTCTCGCGGGTGGCGGAGATATTATGGCTGCCCATGCTGGTCTCGACGCTCCTGGGCATTCTCCTGGTCTTAATATTCGGTCTGTTTTACTCTCATAGGATTGCCGGTCCGCTTTTCAACTTGAAGCGCATGATGCGCCGGGTGGGAGAAGGGGATTTGAAAGCGGCCATGAAAATCCGTAAAAATGACGAATTTCATGATGTGGAAGAAGTTTTTAATCAGATGGTGGAGTCTTTACACCATCGCATGCGTGACCTTAAAACAGCCATGAGAGAATTAACCGGGCCGGGTAAAAAAAAGATGGAGAAAGTGCTTAAAGAGATACAGCTTGATAGATAGGAGTCATATAGCGTGACATCTCGGCGGATTCTTATATGCATTTTGTTATGGGGCTTAAGTATCCCAGCTCAGGCCGTTGAGCGACGGATCGGGGCGCGTCCTATGGGCATGGGGGACGCTTTTCTGGCCTTGGCGGACGATATGAATACGCTTAATTATAATCCGGCCGGTCTGGCTTTGGAAAAAAACATCGAAATTTCGATGGAATATGCCAACCTTTATCCCGGTTTAGACGATGGGGTAATCCAAGAGAATCATCTGGTTTATACTCAAACGCTGTATGACAGCGGCGGTTTCGGCCTAGGTTGGAACAATCGTTCGGTGGCCGGCGTATACATGGAAAATGAATTCATTTTAGGCTATGCCCTGCGTCCGGGTGCGCAATGGCCGTTGTGGCTGGGATTGACGGCTAAATTATTTTATCTTAATTATACCGATTCTCAAACCCGGGCCCAAAATTCCTATTTTGCGGATGGTTTTGATAAATTTCAAATTGGTTTTGATGTGGGCGGACTTTGTGAAATCATCCCGGTCACCAAGAGTCTGCCCGGTATCCGGGCCGGCTTTAGTTTTTTAAACCTCAATCAGCCTGATCTCGGGTTGTACGCCGAGTCGCGGCAGCCGTTGGAATTCCGTTTCGGCGGGAGCGTGGTGGGCGGCGAATGGGGCAGTGCCTTAGATCTGGTCTATAGCGATTCGCATTTCCAGGTGCATGCCGGAGCAGAAAAATGGTTTTTAAACCGCCAATGGGGGGTGCGCGCCGGCATCATCGCAGGTGAAGGTACTGGCCCGACCGGAACCATGGGCGGCAGTTATACGCTTGATCTGGAAAGCTTAAAGATACGTATGAATTATGCCTTTAATTACTCTTGGGGCGGGATTAAGGAAACCGCAGGCATACAGCGTCTATCGCTGGATTTTCTATATCCCCTTCCAACCAAGGAAGAGTTGGAGCGTAAGGCAAAGGAACGCCAGCGCCGTGCCAAGATCGACTTTCAGAAGAACCGGAAAACCGCTTTTGCTCTGTATGAGAAAACCCGGGCCCGCTTGGTAGGTTTGGAATCCCGGCCGGTTTATAATTATTTCAAGGAAAAAATCCGAAAATTAAAAACCAATATTCAGCAGGCCACCACTTTGATGAGCAGCTTAAAATATGCTTCCGCCATCCAGCTTTTGAAAAAGATAAATGTTAACATCCGGGAATTTGAAACTCAGTACCGCCGGGAAATAAAACAGAAGGCCGAAGCAGACAAGAAAGAAACATCCCTGAAGAGAGCACGGACGCTAAAACGGGCGGACTTAATCCGCCGGGTGAAAGCATATCTAATGAAAAAAATACTGCAATATGCTTCCACTCGGCAGAAGATTAAACGGCTGCGCCAGGAAGCTGATGCCAAATACGATGCGAAATTATATGAAGCTGAAAAAATGATTTATGCCGCGCGAACCAGAGTTATAAAACATAGGGATATCCGGGGGTTTTTACGTAATCTAAACCATGCGATTGCAAAGCTGAAGGAAGTCGAGAGTAAAATAGCGAAAGATCAGAGCATAGGGATAAGATGAAAAAAACAGTGTTGTTTTCCATTGTAATTATATGCGGGATATTTGCGCTAGGCGCGCATATATCTGAGGCAGATACTGCAACGGATACGCCGACGTGGACTCCCACGGGTACGCCGACGTGGACTTCCACGGGTACGCCGACGTGGACCCCGACGGGTACGCCGACGTGGACCCCGACGGGTACGCCGACGTGGACCCCGACGGATACGCCCACCGGCACGCCGACGTGCACACCAACCGACACAGCGACTGCTACTGCAACGCCGACCGATACTCCGACCGGTACTCCGACATATACCGCAACGCCCACCGGCACGCCGACGTGGACCCCAACGGGAACGCCGACCGGTACTCCGACGTATACCATGACGCCGACGGATACGCCCACCGGCACGCCGACGTGCACACCAACCGACA
>JAUVAV010000003.1 GCA_030591525.1 candidate division FCPU426 bacterium
ATGAATTTATTATACAAACCGCGCACGGCTACGAGACCATGATTGGGGAGCGAGGAGTGAAGCTTTCCGGCGGCCAGCGCCAGCGTCTCGCGATCGCGCGCGCGATCCTGAAAAATCCGCCTTTGCTGATTCTGGATGAGGCTACCTCAGCGTTGGATACCGAATCCGAACGCTTGATACAAGATGCCCTGGATAAACTAATGCAGCACCGTACCACCTTTGTGATTGCCCACCGTCTTTCCACCGTACAGCATGCGGATCAGATTATGGTGCTGGATGAAGGCCGGGTGGCAGAGCGCGGCCGGCACCAGCAGCTCATGCGGAAAAACGGGATTTACAAAAAGCTGGTGAATATGCAATTCGGACGGATTAGGAGAAAAAAGCAGTGAAAAACAAGGCTGTCTTTCTTGACCGCGATGGAACCATAATTCTGGACAGAGAATACCTGGCAGACCCGGCCGGGGTTGAAATTTTAAAAGGAGCAGCTTCCGGAATCAGGGCCCTGCGCCAGGCCGGTTTTATGGTAATGGTTACAAGTAACCAGTCCGGTGTGGCCCGGGGTTTTTTTACGGAGCAGGACATATGGCGCGTACATGAACGCATGCAGGAACTGCTGGCCGCCGAGGGGGCCGAGTTGGATGGTATTTACTACTGTCCTCATTATCCGGAGGGCAAAGTCCGGGAATATGTACGGACCTGTTATTGCCGCAAACCCGGTCCGGATATGCTTTTCACCGCGGCCCAAGAGCGGAATATTGATCTCTTTGAAAGCTGGGCGATCGGGGATAAAGCCACGGATATTGAATTCGGTTTTAAACAGGGGTTGCGGACGATTCTGGTTTTAACCGGTTACGGGATCAAGACCCAATCCCAGGGTTTCAATTCCAGTCTTAAACCAGACCTGATTGTTCCAGACATGGAAGCTGCGGCGTCTAAGATTATTGCCGCCGGGGATAGCCATCCAGGGAAGCGTGGTTAGGATTGGCAAGCACAAAAGAGTTGGAGCGAAAACCCCGGCGGATTCTGGTATGCCGGACCGATGCCCTGGGAGACGCGATCCTGACTCTGCCGGTCTGCCTGGCTTTAAAAAAAGCTTTTCCCCAAGCGTGGGTAAGCATACTGGTTTCTGCCTATGCCCATGATGCCCTCAAGGGTCAACCGGGACCGGATCAAGTAATGGTTTATGAAGCCCGCGGCCGGCATGCCGGCGGGAGAGGATTAACCCGGCTTAAAAGGGAAATTGTTGAGCAGGGTTTTGACACGGCCTTGCTGGTCTTTCCCGATTTGCGCATTTCCTGGGCAATTTTCCGTGCCAAGGTGGCCCGCCGGATTGGAACCGGCCGAAGGCTGTGGTCCTGCCTGTATAATCTCAAGGTAAAGCATAGCCGGGCCCGGGCCGAAAGACACGAGGCGGATTATAATCTCGATTTGGTAAGGATCATGAAAGTGAAGGCCGAATTGATTCCTCCCCGCCTGGTCGTGGAGACGCAAGCCGAAGCATGGGCGAAAAAGTATTACCAAAGTTCCGGTCTGAAACCCGGAGACAAACTGATTATTATTCACCCCGGGGGCAGAGGTTCGTCCGCGAATTATATGCCATCGGATTATGCTTCCTTAACGCGGCTTTTAATGCATCAGTATGGCTTCCGGGTATTATTAACCGGTTCCCAGGCAGAGCAGGATCTTATGGCAGACGTGGCCGGCCGGGCCGGGACACAGCCCCTGATTTTAAACGAGCCGATAGATCTTAAACAATTGGCAGCCTTAATCGCGCAGGCCAGCGTGTTTGTTTCCGGCAACACCGGGCCCATGCATCTGGCAGCCGGCCTGGGAATACCCACGGTTTCACTCTTTCCGGCCCGGGGAGTAACCGGCCCGGTTCGCTGGCGTCCCCTCGGCAGACGCGGGGTGGTTTTAACTGCGACGGACCTGAATAAAAAATCCGGAGGCGAAGAATACGCGGGACTTAGCGGGATAGAGCCTATGCAAGTCGCGGAAAAGGTAAAGGAGTTAGCGGGGAAGTTAGGACAGGAAGCTTAAAATGTGCTATCGTAATTTATATCTATTATTAGGGCTGGGCATTTTATTATCCGGCTGCGCTACTGGGCGGGGGGGATTCAGGATTATAAAGACCACGCCGGTTCCGGCCATGCAAGTTAAGGCAACATTGACCCCGGCAGCGGCTACCTTTGATCAGGGCCCGGCCCCAACTTCCCCGGTTGCCGAAGAAAAAACTACTTACGTAGTGCTGCCCGGAGATTCACTCTGGCGGATCAGCCGACGGCTGTGGGGTCACGGTGAATGGTATAACCGGATTGCAACACAAAACCGGATTGCTAATCCGGATCTCATCCATCCCGGCCAAGAACTAACCCTGGATATGGAAGGGAAGGAAACTCCCCGGCAGAAAAGCCGGACCGATAAAGCGGAAAAATTCTTGAAAAAATCCGTCCAGCCAAAACCGGCCGGTTCCAGTCTAACCAAAAAGCCGGTTTTTCCTGTCAGGCCGAATCAAGCCTTTAGACCGGGAGAGAAGCTCAGTTTTTCGGTGGAGTATTTTGGTATTGCGGCCGGATTTGCCACCCTGTCGGTGTTTAAGGGGCCGGAAATGTATGGGAGGCCTACTTTTCATCTGAAAGCTACGGCCCGTACTCACCCGGCTTTCGAATGGTTTTTCAAGGTGCGGGACCGCATTGAATCTTATTTTGACTCCCAGGGTCTATTTTCATGGCGATACGAGAAGCATATCCGGGAGGGATCATATTCCAATGATTCCGAGATCATCTATGACCAATTTAAACAGCAGGTTATTAAAGACCAGGGCCGGACCATACTACCGGCTCCGCCTCTGACCCAGGATGTGCTTTCAGAGTTCTATTTTTTTCGTACGCTGGATGTTGAAATCGGGGATGAAATCAATATTCCCGTAGTGGCGGATAACGGCAAAACCTATGAGCTGCTAGTAAAAATCCTGCGCCGTGAAAAAAAAACCGTTCCGGCCGGAACTTTTGATTGCCTGGTAGTGGAACCGTACTTAAAATTCGAGGGGCTCTTTAAGCATCAGGGCAAGCTGCATATCTGGCTGACGGATGATAAGCGGAAAGTGCCCGTGTTGATCAAGAGCAAGATCGTAATCGGCAGTATAGATATTGTGCTCCGGAACGCGCAAGTGGTGGACGTGGATTGATTTTGTGTAGGGGCGACGCATGCGTCGCCCGATAAGGAGGCGAACATGACAGACATGATTAATATAGCCCGCGAGGAGCTCTTCGCCGGGGTGGCCTTGCGCGAGCAGGCGGCGCGCGAGCTGGCCGAGCCCATAGCCGCCGCAGGCCGGCTTATGGTCCAGGCGATTCGTTCCGGCGGTAAAATTTTAATTTGCGGCAACGGCGGCTCCGCGGCCGATGCCCAGCATTATGCCACTGAAATGGTAGCGCGTTTATTTAAAAGAGAACGACCGGCCATAGCCGCCCTGGCCCTGACAACGGATACCTCGGTCTTGACAGCCGTGGCAAATGATTATGGTTTTGAACGGGTATTCGCGCGTCAGGTCGAGGCCTTGGGCCGGAAAGAAGATGTGCTTTGGGGAATCAGCACTTCGGGCAATTCTTCCAATGTACTCGCTGCCATGCACGAGGCCCGGCAGCGTGGAATGTCAATAGTGGCTTTTACCGGTCAGGGCGGTAAAATGGCGGATCTGGCTGAGGTGGTCTTATCCGTTCCCTCGGCCAATACCATGCGCATCCAGGAGATTCATCTGGCCCTGGGGCATGTGCTATGCAAGCTGGTTGAGGAGATGCTGTTTCCCGTCTCCGGAAGGGAAGAAGCATGAAAAATGTTGAGGTTGGCAAACTTAAAAAACTGGTAAATGGATTCAGCGGCCGGAAAATCCTGGTGCTCGGCGATATTATGCTGGATGAGTATATCTGGGGCAGGGTTTCGCGTATCTCGCCGGAAGCGCCGATTCCCGTAGTGCATGTCCAAAAAGAAAGTGTTATGCCGGGAGGCGCGGCCAATGTGGCGAATAATATTTGCGCTTTAGGCGGGCGCGTGGTCCTGGGCGGAGTGATCGGCAATGATAGTATGGCGGACCGCATGATCTCGGTTCTAAAAAAGGAAGGAGTGAATACCAATCTCTTGTTGCGGGATCGCTCCCGTCCGACTATTACCAAAACCCGGGTAATTGCTCATTCTCAGCAAGTGGTCCGGATCGACCGCGAGGACTCCCTGGAAGTAAGCGCCAAGTTAGTGGCGGACTTGCTCTCGCGGCTGGTCTCCTGGATAAGACGGGTGGAAGCAGTGATCATCTCGGATTATAACAAAGGGCTGCTGACCACAACCCTGGTGCAGGAGGTTATAGCCCTGGCCCGGAGATATGGAAAGATTATCATGGTGGATCCCAAACCCGGGAATATTCACAAGTTCAAGGGTGTAACCATGATTTCTCCCAACCAGAGCGAGGCTGAGCAGGCTGCCGGCATATCCGTGGTAAATCGTGCCAGTCTGCATAAGGCCGGCCGGAAGATTTTAAAAGACCTGGGGTGCGAGGCGCTGTTGATTACCCGCGGGGAGGAAGGCATGTCGCTTTTTGAGCAGGATGGCCCTGTTTCGCACATCCCCACCGTGGCGCAGGAGGTATATGATGTCTCAGGCGCCGGGGATACTGTCATTTCCACCCTGACTTTAGCCTTGGCCGCGGGCGGGAATTTTCGGGAAGCAGCTGTGGCGGCCAATTGCGCGGCCGGTATCACGGTTGGCGAGGTCGGCGTGGCTACCACTAATCAGGCGGAATTAAAGCGCCGGATCGGACAAGCGCCATGGAAGTAGTTCTGGGGGTTCCCCGCAATCCTGCTGAAAAAATTGTCAGCCGCGAAGAGGCTGCCGCCCGGGTGGCGAAATGGACCGGCCAGAGCCGGAGGACGGTTTTTACCAACGGCTGCTTTGATCTGCTCCACCAGGGGCATGTTCAGTATCTGCTGGCTGCCCGGCGCCTGGGAGATGCGCTGGCAGTGGGTATTAACAGCGATGTTTCCATCCACCGCATCAAAGGCTCGCACCGGCCTATCCTGCCGGAGCAGGAACGGGCGGAAATATTGGCTTCCATGGAATGCGTGGATCTGGTAATTTTGTTCGATGAAGATGATCCGGGAGATTTAATCGCAGCGCTCAGACCCCTGGTGCTGGTTAAGGGTGCGGACTGGCCTAAAGCCCGGATAATCGGAAGAGAAACAGTGGAAGCGCTCAATGGCCAGGTAGTGAATCTTCCCATGGTAGAAGGGCGCAGTACCAGCAATATTATCAAGACCATACTGGACCGCTATGGAAAAGGGAATGAACCCGCCGGCTGACCCCTCCCGAACCACGCTCAGCTTTCCCCGCTATCTGGCTCAAATGATATTCCGTTACCCCTGGAAAAAAATCAGGGCGAGGCGGCCTGCCCGGTTTAATGAAGGAGATGAAGTATGCGAAAGATAATATTTCTTTCAGCCGACTTGCTGATATTTTTAATAGTTATTCCTGTAGTGATCATACGGCTCGGAAAATATTTGGAGCAATATTTCAGCCTGCAGTGGAATCCGCTTCTGAGCTGGTTGGTCATTCTGATTTCCCTCCCAACCGGTCTGATTATTTTATTTTGGGCAATACTTATACAATGGACGAGAGGCCGGGGAACTACCTCGCCGCTGCTGCCCAGTAAGAAATTGATTATTAGCGGTCCCTATAAGCTATGCCGCAATCCCATTGAACTGGGAACCGTACTCTATTATCTCGGCTTGGGGACTTATTTTGCTTCCTTAAATACCGGCTTACTGGGTTTTTTAATTATGCTGGTTATTGGCGGGATGTATTTTAAGCTGGTGGAAGAGAAAGCACTGGAGATAAGGTTTGGGGAAGAATATTTAGAGTATAAAAAGAAAACCCCCTTTCTTTTGCCGAAGTGGTGGGAGTAGAGCAGGCGCCCATTGCTTAGGGGATATCCGAATTCTGTGCTCCCACGGCCTGGATCTCCATTTCCAATTCTTCAGCTTCGACCGGGCGGGCGAGCTTGTTTAATAAATCGGCGTAATTCTGCATAATCCGGATCCGGGGAAGATATCCGGCATCCGGGTTCTTTTTCAGGATGTCCAGGGCCTGGCCATAGAGCAAATCCGCTTCTGCCCAACGCGCCCGGCTGATATGGATTTGGGCCAGACAATCGAGATCTGCGGCAATGCAGGGATGCTGATCTCCCAGATGGGCCTGGTCCGTTTCCAGGGCTTGCCGGGCCAGGGATTCCGCCCGGTTGAAATGACCCTGAGAACTATAAAGCAAGGAAAGATTTATCAGGGAGGGGGCGTAATCATATCGTGCCGGCCCGCTTTTATTATAGCGCAGAGCCAATAATGTATTCTGGCCCGCGGCAGTTTTTAGGGAGGGCTCCTTCCGGCGCATGAGGTTTTCCAGTTCGCGGGAATAGGGGGGCAGGGCCGAATTGCTGATTCCCGAGAGATTGTCCCGGAGCCCGACCGTTTTTTTGAAGAAAGCTGCGGCTGGAATATTTTTATTCAGGACATAGTAGACTAAAGCCAGGTTATTTACCGCTTCCGCCAACAAGTAGTGATGGGCGGGCAGATCCTGTTCCAGTATTTTTAGGGCCCGGTGGCCGTAGAATTCCGCCTCGTTGTACTTTCCCTCAAACCGGTATATTTCAGAAAGCCGGGTTAACAATCTTCCGGTAGCCATGTGTTCCGACCCCACTTCAAGCTTCTTGACTGCCAAGGCCCGGTATAAGAGAGACCGGGCCGCTTCGTAGTTTCCCTGAAGGCTGTGGAGGAAAATCAAATTACTCAGGGAGGTTGTCACCGACTGATGGTTGCTGCCGAAAGCAGCCTCGGAAAACTCCAGGGCCTGTTTCGCACTCGCAATCGCCGGCGCGTACTCACCGGCCTGGAAATGCCTGGCAGTCTGATGATCCAGTTGGGACCAGCGGCTTGCCGGAGAACAGGCCGTAAGCATGACGATTAAAGACAGCAGTATAAAATGAAGAAACATACAATAAATCTCCTTAATAGGTGGTTGAGGTTAATGTGCGTCGCATTTAAGGTGGGAAAACTTTCCTATAATAAATCTCCCGGCAACGGCTGTCAACCCCTGCGCTAGGGCTTAAGCATGCCACGGGGAAGTGCAAGTTGAAAAGCGGTGATTTTTGTGATATATTATAAAAGCAAATAGGAATATTGGTGTCTAACTCAAATAGCGCCTCTCTCCAGGCGGAAGGGGACTATTTGCGGCCCGGCTTAAGAGCAGGTTTTACACCATGCCGGTAACGGCATCGCAGGGGAAGAAGATACTTATTCCATTCCAATATAAAGGAGAATATAAACCATGCCGATATTAACCTTGAAGGTTGCGGGAAAGAGCAATCCCGCTACAGTAGCGGGTGCCATCGCCAATAACATCCGGGAAGGCAAGGATATTGAAATTGTTGCCATGGGGCCTCAGAGCGTTAATCAAGCAATCAAGGCTATTACCATTTCGCGATCTTACCTGGTGGATGATAAAATTGACTTAACTTTTCGACCGGAATTTATACACCTTGATCTGGATGGTGAGCGCAAAAGCGCAATAAAGTTGGTGGTCCTGACCAAGCCGCTGGAAAATGCCGGCCTGGCGGCTCAGGATTCCGCTGCCGCCTGAAAGGGCCGGCAGCCAAGAAACTTTATTTTATCCTCCGGCGGCGCAGGCTGTGCTATGATTTTTGCGAAAATCAGGAGGTTTTTGTCCTGAAGAGGTGGGGATGACATAGCCTGTAAGGAAGATAGGGAATTCGCCGCAGAAAACGGATATTAAATTATCCCGCACTGAAGTGCGGGAAATTTGATTCGAGATGTGGAACATTTATGTAAATACCGCCTTTCCGCTTTCGCGAAAAGGTCCCCGGCATGAAAGCCGGTGATGAAGCGGCTAACGTATGAAGGAGTTGTAGCTCATGTTCTATCGACGCCTAAAAGTCTGGTTCCTGAATAATTGGGTAAAATTGCTGATTGTTACCGCTGTAGTACTGCTGATCTTTTTTACGATTGTCGGTTTGGCTTCGTTGGAATCGTTTTATCTTAATCTTACGCTGGCCACGCTTCCGCTCCAGCTGTTGATGGCAGCTCTCAATGCCGTAATTTTTGTCTACCTCTACATGACCGTATTCCGGGGCGGTTTTTCCCAAATGAAAAAAAACAAGGTTAAGTCTTCCTTTGTTAATGTCACATTCTCCGATATTATTGGACTGGAACAGGCCAAGCGCGAAGCCTGGGAGGTGGTTCAGCTGATTACGGACCGTTCCCGGCTCAAAGCCATTGGCGGAAAAATTTTGCGGGGACTGCTTATGGTCGGGCCGCCCGGGTGCGGCAAAACCATGCTGGCTAAAGCCATTGCCACGGAGGCCAAAGTTCCCTTTTTATCCCTGGCCGGCTCGGAGTTTGTAGAGGTCTTTGTGGGAGTAGGCGCCTCCCGTATGCGCAAGCTGTTCAAACAGGCGAGGCAGCTGGCCTATGCCGAGGGAGCCTGCATTGTGTTCATTGACGAGATCGAGGTTATCGGGCGGGGCCGGACTTTCAGCTACATGGGCGGGGGCGAGGAGACTAACAGCACCCAGAACCAACTGCTGGTGGAGATGGACGGCCTGGGTTCGCGTGCTGAAAATGTGATTGTTATGGGTGCGACCAATGCGGCGGAAGGCGTACTCGACAAGGCCTTACTGCGGCCCGGACGGTTTGACCGCAAACTGTATATTGATAAACCGAATCTTAAAGAAAGGGAAGAACTCTACCGTTATTACCTGTCCAAAGTCAAGCATGATCCGGAATTGGACATCGGGCATCTGGCCAGAAAGTCGGTGAGTAAAAGCCCGGCGGATATCGAGAATGTGATCAAGGAAGCAGCCCTGGTGGCTATGCGGCAGAGTAAGGAGCAGGTAGAGTATGTGGATATGTCCAAGGCCATAGAGCGGATTGAACTTGGAATCGAACACCGCAAAGACATGATCCCGCGGGAGCGGGAAATGGTGGCTTATCATGAGGCCGGACATTTAGTAATCCTTTACCTGCTGCATCCTACGGATGATGTTTTTAAAGCTTCCATTATTTCCCGGGGCGGAGCGCTGGGAGTAGTGCATCATTCCCCGCGGGAAGAAACCTTTACCGAGAACCGCCAGGCCATGATGGCAAATATTAAGGTGGCCCTGGCCGGGTATGCAGCCGAAAAACTACGGTTCAATACTACCTCGACCGGAGTGGCCTCGGATTTCCAGAACGCCATGGCAGTGGCGCATAATATGGTCTGGCGGATAGGCATGGGAGGAAACGGATTTCTGGGTGATTTCGCGTTTCTGCCCGAATCCCAGATATCGGAGTCCCTGAAGGAGAGGCTTAATGCCGAGACCGAGAAGATCATGAAGGAATGCTTCCAGGATACCGATCGCGTGTTAAAGCAAAACCGGAACATTCTGGATCGTTTTGTGAAGGAACTTTTGGAAAAAGAAGAACTCGATTACGACGCGATTGACGCTATCTTTGCCGAGTATGGCAAAGCGCACCCTGTGCCGGGTACGAATAAGCCGCTGGATAAGCTACCGGCTTCAATTGAGGCCCCGGCCCCGCAGCTGCTTCCGGCCTCTGCCCCTGATCAGGCGGAGAAAAAAAGCGAGGGTTCTTTCCGCAAGAGCCGGAGTAAAGCCGCTCCGAAAATACGCAGCAAGCGGACCCGTCCGGCCCGGTGAGTATACGCCTGATACTTTTATCACTGGTGGTCTTGGGACCATGCCTGGCCGGTTGCCGGCCTTCCTATCCCACGGGCAGTGTCAAGCAGACCATAGCCCGGATTTGCGAAGATGAATACGGCGTGAAGGTTGAAGTAAAAGAGGCTGGGCGTACTATCGGGACTCTGATTGTAGTTAAAAATATGCTTTTAAGCGATTTATCCCTTTCCGACCAGGTTCTGAAAAAAATAGAGGACGTTATGCTTACGGTTTCCCGCATAACGCTTTCCTCGGAAGGGAGTTATGAATTTTTTGTAATTGCCATTTTAGACCCGGATACCGGGATCCAGGTTTCTTTTGTCCGCTATATCAAAGATATCCGCCGATTAATCACAGATGATATATCCCGAAACGACTATTTTCAGCGCTTGCTGATTGAAACCGAGGTCAGGCAGCCCGGGAAGAGCGGGCGTCCTCCGTCCTACCAACTGAAAGAATATAAATTAAGGGACTTTCTGGCCCGTCAGATTTCCGAGCGAATTCAGCTCCAACTTCAATTAAATTTAGTGAGCCGGCGGATTTTTCAAATCGAGGGGATTGAGGGTGGGTATTATACTGGGGAAAACAGCCGGACGCGTTTCAAGGACCAGGGCGTATTCCGGGTGACAGTACGTTTTCATCCTGAGGCCCCGCCCTTTGAATCCATGGGAACACCGGAGATTCGGAAAAATTTCACGCATATGCTGCGGCGCACAGCGCGCACCGTAATCAAGCGCTATGGATTCACTGCTTTCGAGGGGATGGAAATCGTGGATGGAGCCGGGGAGCAGATGGCATACTTTGACCGTCAGGCATTTAACCAGGACAGTATGAATACCTTGATGGAACTTATCCGTTCTATCAAGCAAAAGTAGGGTGGAATTGAGAGCTATGCCGGAAAAAGGGCTGGGTGGAAAGCCGGTTATGATGACGCGCGGCCGGCGGGCCTTGCTGTTTATCCATGGATTTACGGCTATGCCTCATTCCCTACTGCCGGTCGCCGAGAAATTGGCAGCGGCCGGCCTTACTGTCTCCTTGCCTCTGCTGCCCGGACATGGGACCACGCCGGAAGACATGGCAACTCACTCATCGCAGGACTGGCTGGACGCTGCCTTAGCGGCCTGGGATCAATTGGCCGCGGTCTATCCTAACCCGGCCGTGGCCGGTCTTTCCATGGGCGCAGCCTTGGCGCTCTACGTGGCAAGCAACCGTCCGGCCCCGGCCGTAGCCGCTCTGGCGCCGGCTTTATATCTCAGAGACTGGCGGCTTCCTTTTGTTCCGATTATGAAATACCTTGCTCCCTGGAAGCAGGGGATTGGTAATGATATCAAAGGAAAACGCTTTAGCGAGAAAACTTATCCGCGTTACCGGTTAAAAAATATCCAGGATCTGCTCAAGGTAATGAAAACCGTACGCCCAGGGCTGGCGCGTTTAACCACGCCTCTGCTGGGCATTCAATCTTACGAGGATCATGTGATTCCGCCCTCCTGTCTGGATGATCTCATGCGCTGGGCCGGGTCACACGTCAAGGAAAACCACCGGTTAAAAGATTCCTACCACGTAATCACCATGGATAATGAATATCTTAAGGTGACCGCTCTCATGGGAGATTTTTTTGCCCGTCATATGCCGGCGGTAAAATAAATTCATTAGTCTTCCAATTTGTAAATCACGCCGGCTAGGAGTTTGAGCATTTAGTCATAGACTAATTGCTCAAACTCCAGAGCAATTGAAAATTGACCAACCGAGCAATAAAAAAACTCAATTGCGGTCTATTTTCTATTGTTCCATTGCTCAGAAATTAAAAAAAATAGACTAAATGCTCAAGCTCCTAGCCTTTAAAATTAATTTCTCATCAGCTCTTCTATTTCATGCATTTTATCTTTTGCCCGATTTAAATGTTTATAAGCTTTTTCATTTTCAGGATCCAGAATCAGTACATCCTTCCATAAGGAAATCGCTTCGACCAGATTATTTTCTACATACTTCTGTACGCCGTCAAGATACAGATTGTTGGATAGGGTTCTTATTTCGGAATCATGTATTTTTAGTTTTTTTAAAGCCCGCGGATTTTTCGGGTCGATTTTTACAATTTTCCTCCAGAATTTAACTGCTGAAATTTTATCGCCCTTATGCCAGCAAACCGCAGCCTTATCAGATAATTCCGTTATTTCATCTTCCATCTTCTGTGCGGTTTTCGTAAGATATTGTTTAACCCGGGCATTATTTGGCTTTATGGCCAAGGCTTTTTTCCAGGCGGAAATGGCGTTGCGATATTTGCCTTTACGCAAATACCGAAATCCCTTGGTTATGTATTGGTCGAACTTTTTAATTGGTTTTCCGCCTTGAGGTTTGGTTTTGCGGTGCTTGGTTGCGGTTAGTTTCGCATGAACCTTTCCCAGCATTTGTTTTACATTTTTAAAAGACGGCGAAATCTCATAGGCCTTGTTCCATTCAATCAAGGCGGTTATATAATCTGCTTTTGCATAAGCACGTCTGCCCCGGTAATAATGCGAAGCCGCATTCTTGTTATGCAGACCTTTTTTTGCCCTCGAAATTTTCTCTTTTAAAAAAGACTGCCTGGGATCTAATACCAGAACTTTTTCATAATAAAATATCGCATTTTTATAATCCCCGTTTTTTAAGTATTTCCCGGCTGAGTGCATGTACACTTTGACAAGATGCTTCTTTTTTGCCCGGAGGGTGTCTTCTATTCGTTTGGCTATCTTTTCTTTTTCAATCATAAGAGCGCTACCCAAGGGAAGGATAATTGAAAAGCGATGAATATTTCCCAATTCAGCATAGGGCGCAAAAGCATAGTCCAACCGGTATTCCAAAAAATTGACTCCCAGACCGCAAGTAAGCCCTGATAGAAAACCCAACTCATTGCCATGTTGCAGATAGGCATACCCTGCTCGTAGATAGATATTTTCCGCAACCATGTACTCACCCCCCAGTTTAAAACGAATTTCCTCCTGCAGGGGTTTGCTAATATCAAAAGTTACCAGTAAATCATCTTTTAGAAAACGCCGACTTGCTCCAATTTCCATGATTATGGGAAGAGTATGTGGATTTTCAATAAATTTTATGGGAAATCCCAGGTTTTTAAGGGCAAATCCAAAATTAATTCCGGGCAGGACTTTGCTTATTAAGAAGCTGATATCTACTGCCGCATTCCAAGCCGAATAGGTATCAATCAGCTGGTAGATGCCTTTCAAACTCAGGCCGGTCGCAATATGCGGATTAACGTCATGGCTCCAGGCCAGGCTGAAGTATACGTCATAAGCGCTAAAAGTATCCGGTCCATCGAAAAACCAGCTGGCTTTGTCAAGTTGAGTGGTGTAAGAGAAGAAGCCGTTTATCCCGATGGCATCTTGGTTGGACAATGGCCAGGTTAACGCAAAATATTCGTCGCTGAAATTCTGAATAAATTCAGTATGTACAGCCAAAAATTCAATGTTTTTAACGCGAACTATGCCGGCCGGATTCCAAAATACAGTATTGGAATCTTCTGCCACGGCTATAAAAGCTTCTCCCATGGCTGCCGGCCGGGCGCCTACTGCCTGGTTTAAATAGATCGCCCCAATTGATTCTTGAGCCGCCTGGTTAAGGCCTGGGAGCAGGAGCACAACCAGGTTAGCGGCTATAAAAATACCAAAAAAATTTCTGCGCATTATAAACTAACCTTTCTTTCGTTGCTAATCCACAACCGCAAATTGTCCGGTTATTTTTTCCTTGCCCAAGGCTGACCTGGCTTCGATTACGTAAAAATATATACCGGAGGCATATCCGGAAATATTGTGTCGGAAACGATTTCCATCTGCTCGGTCTGTAGCTTGAGCATGCAAGATGTCGATCTCTCTTCCAAGTTTATTATAAAACCGTATAGTTATATCAGCATCTACGGCCAAACGCACGTATATCCGGATTCGGGACCTGGACACCGCAGGATTAGGGACGAACCTGACGTATTCAAACACCATAGTATTGGCCAGGCTGAAGGTTCTGACTTCAGAAGCCGGGCTCCATAATTCTCCCTTTAGGGCATAGGTTCGCCACCAATATGTTTTACCCGGCTCAAGCTGAAGGCCGGCGGGAAGAGTAAATGAGGCTATATTGCCGGATTCATAAAAAGACCGGCTCCACCCGGTTTGATCTTGAGTCTGGTCGAAAGTTTTCCACACATCCTGAAAATTATTAGTGCTAAGCTGGAGGCGGGCCTTCAGCTTATTATTCCCTGGTCCGCCGTTTATTATAAATTTAAAAGCTATCTCAGAATCATTTTCCGGTGAGATTAAGGTTGGTTGATCGGGAGCGGGTCCGGGTCCTGCGCCGTACCCTATAATTAAATTCTCTGAATTGTTTGTAATTGCATATCCGGAAAAAGAAATCAGGTTCAAGGCCATGATAAAGCATAGAAAAAACATGTGGATATTATTCATGTAAGACCTCTTGACGCGGCAATTAATATCTAACTTTTGATTATATCATATGCAAAACATGATATGTATCCATTATATAACCGCTTTTGGGGAATTGATCCTGCAACTATTAAGGTTGCAAAGGTTTTATATATTACGTCTGATAATAATTGATAGACAATGGTTAAAAAATCTTAAAAACATAAGAAAAAAAGAGATAAGGCCAATAAATGCCCCAAATACCCGATATTCGGCTAAATAGCAACATATCGTACACTTGTTATTTTAACGGAATAATTATATAAACTTCCTTCCATTAGCAGTCTGGTACTGAGACTGCTAAAAACTAATTATTTCAAGGAGGCAAGTTATGAAATTAAAACCACTAGGTGATCGAGTCCTGGTGAAGGCCGAGGAAGATAAAGAGGTTAAAAAAGGCGGTATTATTATTCCGGATACTGCCAAGGAGAAGCCCCAGGAAGGCACAATAATCGCCGTGGGCCCGGGCAAGCTGGATGACAAGGGGCAGCGTGTGGCCATGAACATCAAAGCCGGAGACCGCGTTCTCTATGGAAAGTATTCCGGCAGCGAGGTCAAGCTGGATGACCAGGAGTATATGATAATGCATGAAGAAGATATTTATGGCATTATTGAGAAATAGGACGAAAAAAAACAGGAAAATACTAATTTTTTAAAATCCCAAGGAGGTAAATAAGATAAGATGGCTAAAATGCTGCTTTTCCATGAAGAGAGCCGCCGGGCTTTGCAACGGGGCGTGAATAAACTGGCGGATGCGGTTCGTGTAACCCTGGGGCCTAAGGGCCGGAACGTAGTGCTGGACAAGAAATTCGGAGCGCCTACCATTACCAATGACGGCGTGACTATTGCCAAGGAGATTGATATTGAAGATCCGTATGAAAACATGGGTGTCCAATTGGTCAAGGAAGTGGCGACCAAGACTCACGATGTTGCCGGAGACGGTACTACCAGCGGAACCGTGCTGGCCCAGGCCATAATCCGCGAGGGTTTGAAGAACGTAACCTCCGGAGCCAGCCCCATGTTTATCAAGCGCGGCATTGAGAGCGCGGTAGCGGCGGTGGTGGAAGAGTTGAAGAAGAATTCCACGCCGGTCAAGGGCAAGGATGAAATCTCCAGTGTAGCCACCATCTCGGCCAATAATGATAGGGTGATAGGCGATTTGATCGCCGAGGCCATGGAAAAAGTCGGCCGCGACGGCGTGATTACAGTGGAAGAAGCCAAAAGCATGGATACCACCCTGGAAGTAGTGGAAGGCATGCAGTTCGACCGCGGTTATATCTCGCCCTATTTTGTTACTAATTCCGAACGCATGGAAACAGTGCTCGATGATGCTTGTATCCTGATTTATGATAAAAAGATCACTTCCATGAAGGATCTGCTGCCTCTGCTGGAAAAAGTAGTGCAGATGGGCAAGCCATTGATGATTATTGCCGAGGATATCGAGGGCGAAGCTCTGGCCACCTTGGTGGTGAATAAACTGCGTGGAACACTGAATATCTGCGGGGTAAAAGCTCCCGGGTTCGGAGACCGGCGCAAAGCCATGCTGGAGGATATCGCGATTCTCACTGGCGGTCAGGTAATTTCCGAGGAGCTCGGCTTTAAGCTGGAGAATGTGGATGTTAAAATGCTGGGCCGGGCCAAGCGCATCACAGTGGATAAGGATGATACCACCATTGTGGAAGGCGCCGGGGAGAAGCAGGATATTGACAAGCGCGTGACCCAGATCCGCAAGCAGGTAGATGGCACGGACTCGGATTATGACCGGGAAAAACTTCAGGAGCGTCTGGCCAAACTGGTGGGCGGAGTCGCGATTATCAATGTGGGCGCCGCGACCGAGGTCGAGATGAAAGAGAAGAAACTGCGCGTGGAAGATGCCTTGGCTGCGACCCGTTCGGCCGTAGAAGAGGGTATTGTAGCCGGCGGCGGAGTGGCACTGCTGCGGACCATCGAAGTGCTCAAGGGCCTTAAGCAGGAAGGGGATGCCCAGGTCGGAATAGAGATCGTAAAGCGCGCGGTGGAGGAGCCGATTCGTCAGATTTCCGAGAATGCTGGCCATGAGGGATCGGTAGTCGTCAACCATGTAATCAAGGAAGCGAAAAATATTGGTCTAAACGCTGCAACCGGCAAATACGAGGATATGATGAAGGCCGGGATCGTAGATCCCACTAAAGTAGTGCGTTCGGCGCTTCAGAACGCGGCCTCGATTGCCAGCCTGCTGCTTACCACTGAGTGCTTGGTAACCGACAAGCCCGAGAAGAAAGACGCTCCGGCTGGTGGTGGCGGTGGAATGCCTCCCGGCATGGGCGGCATGGGCGGCATGGGCGGTGGTATGGAAGGTATGTACTAAGCCGTATTTGGTTTTTCGGGCCGGGTTGGTTTGCCAACCCGGCCTTTTTTTTGATTTCCCGCCAATTTGTATTTCATTCCACTGTATGATATAATATATAAAAATGTATTATTATTCCAATAATATAGTGATTTTCCGGAAAAAGTAGCAGAAAGAGACAACGGAAATACTATGTTAGGAAAAGGTCCATGAAAAAAATAACCAGGCCGGCTGATTTTACATGTTTATCGCTTTGGCAGGCGCCCAGAGCCAGAGTCTGGACTAAAAGCATAGCCTTGCTGATTAGTCTGGCTTTTCTTCTGCCGTGCCTGAGCTGGGCTTTTGATGGCAGTACATATTTAGCGCCCCGGCCCTTGACCATGGTTCAGCATCTGGGCAAGGCTCTAAGCCTTCCGGAAAAATTTGGGCGGATTAAGCAGGGTTTTCAGGGCAATGGCAAGCTGATAGTGCATATCCAGGATCTGCATTGCAATTACGAGGTGCAGATGAATATTGCCCGCACTATTCATCATTTGGCCGCAAAGCACGGACTTCGCCTGGTAGGGGAGGAAGGCGCCTTTCATACTGTGAATACCGCCAAAATCAACGCCTTTCCGCTGAAAAAGGTCAGGGAGGAAGTCAGCGATTACTTTGTCAAGCAGGGTAAACTGACCGGCGCGGAATACTATGCCGGCACGGGCGAATATCCCATCCATTTGGAAGGCATTGAGACCCCGGCTTTGTACCAGGCCAGTATGCAAGCGGTCCACTCTTTTTTAAATTTTGAGAGCCAGGGTTATTGCTATGACCTGCGCGAGACTCTGGATGAGATGAAAACCTCGGTTTACAGTCCCTTGCTCAAGGAATTTGACGCCCGCCGTATGGCCTATCGCGAAGGAGATCTGCAACTGCTTAAATACTGCGGGCATTTGCAGGCTGCGGCCCGCCGCCGGAAACTGGATTTAAGCGCCTATCCCAATTTGGCGCGTTTTCTCAGCCTCAAACAGGATTACTTTTCGCAAGAGATAGATTCGGACCAGCTTTTCCAGGAACTGGATCTTCTGGATACAGCCATCCGCCAAAATCTTTATACCAACCAGGCTGAACGCGAACTGGATGAGCTATACCGCCGCCTGGATGTAATCGAGAAACTCCTGAATATTTCAGCCGCGTCCAAGGATTTAAACGAGTTCCGTGCCCACCGTCCGGACTTTAATGTCCGGGTTTTCATGGATTTTATAAAACGCCAGGATACAACGGGTGAGTATCTCCTGGATCCCGCGGTGTATAGGCTGGATGAATACCTGGAAAGCGTAGAGAAATTTTATAGGCTCGCAGACGAACGCAGCCAACACTTTGTAGCGAATTTATACCAAAAGATGGAAGCGCGGAATGAAAAACTCGCGCTCATGATTACCGGTGGTTTTCATACCCAGGAAGTATTGCAGGAGATGCAGAACCGGGATATCTCTTATGTTTCTATCACACCTTGCCTGACCCGCCGGGATATTGTTAACCCCTATTTCTCACTCCTGCGAAACAAGCAGATGCCCCTAGAAAAGCTGCTGAGTAAAAACCAGGAAATCATGGCAGTGCAAACTGCGTGCCCTGATCTGCCCGGCATTGAAACCAATCAGGTAGTGCCAATCTCCAGAATAAAGAGTATAACCCAGCGGACTTTTGCCAAGATGCTGGGCTTGCTTTTTAAAAATACTACTGTTGTAACCCTGCATGCCCAGGGGATTAAAACCGAAGACATTCCGGGAAATCTCGAGGAAATCCTTGGGATTTACCCGGCTAATGATCATACCCTGCGCCTGGATACCGAAGCCTTTCTGAGGGAGAACACGAATATTCTGAACCGGCTGGGAAAACTGCCTTTCCTGGCTATTCCCATGCAGGCCGGCAACGAGGATTTAACCACCATAGCTTATCCGGAAGACAGCATTGCTCCCAGGCCTGATCTCATGGATCCGGCCATGCAGACCATGGATATTAATGGCTCAAAGTATTATTATTATAATACCCGAAATATATCCGATTTGGTCGAACTCCTGGTAAAAAACCAAAAGAGTCCCTCGCTTTTATTTCTTCCGGAAATGAGCTGGTGGAACATGCTCGGGTTTTGGGGGCAGATAGCGCGACTGGCCTGGGGATTGGCAAAAGAGGGAAGAGTTTTTAAAATGCTCGCATCGGCGAGGGATGCAATAAAGCAAGTGAAATGGGCGCCAGCAATGAAATCCCTCAAAAATAAACACACTTCTCTAATGGTCCTGCTAATATCATCAACAATAATTCTCGCAGCAAACAAATATGAAACTTTGGAAGAAAAAATTAAACGGGCTGGGATGGAACCTACTGAGGAATTGATTAATAAGATAAAGCTGGAATTTACTCCGGACGAGGAATTGGAAGTTTTAAAAATTGCAGGAGAAATTAAGGAATTTATAAATGGGGGGAAGATTAAAGAAATAGGTGGAGAAAAAATAACGGATGAAATAATTATAGAAATCGCAGAATACAGATTAAAGATCGAAAAACAAGGTAAAGACATGGGGTTAAATATTTCCGGGTTGGCTACGTATTTAGTGTTTATGTTTCCTCATGCGGGGCAATGTATAGAGGTTCTGCAATCAGCCAAGGGGATAAAAGATAAATATGGAATTCCAGAAGATGAAGCTTTAAATATCGTTGGTAGATATTCCGAAGCTAAATGGGAGCAAAAGATCAAGCAGTGGATGCTACAAAATGCGAAATTTGAGAAAATACAGAAATATTTTCCTGAGGAAGCATTGAAAATCCAAGAAGCGGCTAATGAAATAGTAGAAAAACACGGATTGCCTTTTCAAAGTGCTCTTGACATTGCCGCCAGAACGCCTGTAGGTAAGCGTGAAAAGATAATTCGGACATTGGAAAGGTGGCAAAGGGGAACGATTTCCAAAGGCGTACTCCCTATTCCCGAAGAGTTTTTTGTTAAAAAGCTGAAGATTAACGCGTGGTTATACGATAATTATATCGCTCCGCTCTGGGAAGAGGTGGTCTTTACCGGAGTGCCGATAGTTATTGGCATGCTCTCTCCGCCCTTGTTTGTACCGGCATTCCTGGCCTTCAGGCTAGTGTTTATTCTGCTGCACTTGTTCGGCGCCCGGGCGCCGGATGGACAAGCTCTGGTGCAGAGTAACTGGCATAAATCCCGGACTGGTATCATGAAAGCTGCCAAAGCAATTATCTCCCAATTAGCCCTGCCCACCCTTATCTCCACAGCTGTGATTATTTTAGTCAGCCCCACCCTGACCGGCCTGGCACTGGCAATAGTAATTCATCTTTTAGTTAATAACCTGCTCCAGCCTTTAATCAACTATGGGTTGGAAAAAGCAGGCACAGAGTTTCGCTTTGGAAAAGGGGCGCTTCCAGAATTGCCAGGGATTGGGGATATTTGGAATTTACTATTTGGAAAATCTAAACCAGAGACAGTGGTATCTAAGCCAAGCTACCTAGGTGACCTATCAGAAGAAGAAATAAGCCTGGGTCCAACTCCGGAAAAAGTAAAGTTCAGCCCTAAAGCTTTTGAGTATCAGGATCCGGCACAGGACTTTCACGGCGTGGATATAGAGCACTTTGTCCGGGCGCAGGAGAAACTGGCAGCGAAGTCCCTTTCTGAGGAGCAAATTAGTAATATACTAGAACATCTCGGCATGAGCGCAAAAGATATCCAGGGAGAAAATTTATATGCATGGCTTTACCGGCAGATGGTGGCAGGAGTGAGAGGCTATTATAATAAGAGCATAATAGATACAATAAATGGGAATACATATTCTGATCCGCGGCTGGGAATTACCATTGCCGGACAGAATGAAGACCCCAAAGCCCAGGGAGTGTACGAGGCGGTTTCCAATGCGCTGGATGCTCTGGGCCTGGATATCGGGCAGTTTGGCAAGGGAGTAAAGCAGGCTGCGGATTGGCTGGAGTCTACAGGCCAAGACCGGATAGATGTTTATACCCGTTATGGCAGGGGAAATTGTCTGCAGCTTACGATTCTTCAAGATAAACAGGGCCAGAATTATATCCAGATAAGAACCACTACGCCTGAGAAGGTTGAAGCAGCTACGGGAAAATCCCTGAAGAATAACAACGGGACTGTATTGAAAATAAGCGTGAAAAAGGAGATACCGGCCGAAGAAATCCCGGGCCAGATTTCCCAGGCTGAGATCGCGCAAGGGCTCAAGAAGAGATTTCCTTTTATAAGATCAGTGGAAATTTGGCTCAAGACTGCTGGCCAAAGTCACGAAAAAATAAACGGCTATAAAAATAAGAGAACTATTATTCCAGCCGGCCAGGCCGAGGCTGATAAATCCGTGTCTACCCAAGGCCGGAAGATTGAGGTTGAGTTGGATAACAATGAAATTATAGTATCTGACAATGGCAGCGGCATGGCAGCCGGCACGCTTTCCCGCATGTTCGTTCCCCAGCAGGGAAGCAAGCAGGCTGAACCTCTCAGTGGGCCGGAGGCAGAGTCCGAACTTGTCAAAGTCCAGGTAGTGCATGATGAAGACATGCCTGATGCCAGTTCCTTTTCACGCAACAAGGAGGTAATAAAGGCCATAGATATTCCTGAGCATATCCAGCCCCAAGCTGTGGTGCGCGGAGGGCTCATGCTGGAATTCGGCCGGTTACTGGATGTGCCTGAAGAACGAAACCAAATTATTATTCCCACAGGCTTGAAACTCGGGGAAGCGCTGAATTTCCAAATGGCTGTGAAATATGCTGTGAAGAAAATCATAGCCCATCCGGAACTGAGCGATGCGGACAAGCTTCGGTATATTAATACCATGGTAGTGGGTCTGGAAGAGCTTCCAGGCGGAAATGCGCATTACGAGCAAGCGATAAATGCCCTGCTCTCAGAGATAAAGACGAGCCTGGGTAAGACGATAAAACGTCTGAAAAATGAAGGGTATGTAATTTTGCCGCATGACAAGTCCTTTGCCATGCTTAATCCGGGCCGGGAAAAAGTTCTTTATGCTCACGAAAAAATCTTTGACTGGCAGGGCGCTGTCAGCCTGCAGGAGATAGGAGGAGAGATTATACCGGGGATCAAACTGGGCAAAAACAATCTGCCTCTGGCCATGGCTCCATTTCGTCCGGACTTGGTTGGGAAAGTCAAGGAGTTTGACAAATCATGGCATACCTGGACGGAAGAAGAACGTCTGCCCGTGCTCGTGACCGATCGTTTCTACGCCATACCAATGGACCTGGGAGAGAGCCTGAATTACTTGATCCGCAAGCAAGCCTCCCAAGGGCTGACCGAAGAAGAGCAAAAAGACCTGGCATCTCTGGCTGAGTGCGTGAAATATTTATTAGCCGAAAAAATACAAACCGACTACGAGGTGGGAGAGATTGAAAAAGATGTAAAAATAGAGATTTCTCCGGAGATCGAAATAAGCACCGGAAAGATTGATTCTGACGCGATTAATGCTTTTTTAACTGAGCTGCCAATGGAGGCGCAGGATGGTTTTCAAACTAAAGCTCTCATGGTTGAAAGACCCGCCGATGCTCCCTATAGAGAAGAAGTTTGTAAAACCAAGGATGGAGGATATCAACAAATACTTCCTGGTAGTTCCTTTCTGAAAAGTGAAATATATACAAGAGTTATCAAATCAAATAAAAGGGACGGGTTCCTTTTTCGGAGATCGGATGGATGGACAGATATGGGTATGGGAGTATTTGATCGTCCGATATGGTTTGATGATATTGAATATACTGATCCAGAGGATGCGAGAAACATTATGATTCTCAAAAGCGCAGATGGCAGTAAACATTTAGTAAGCTTAATGAAAGATGAAGAGATTAAAGCCCAGGAAATACAGGTTTCCGCTTCCGGACGTTATACTGTGCATAAAAACATGGATGGTAATTTAGTATATTATGACCATGAGCAAAAGGATTTGAAGGAAAATAAAATCCCGGATAGTTTAACCTCGTCATTAATAATAGAGGAATACCTGGCACACGACTATGCGGATGTTGTGATAATAAAAAGCAAGGATGGCATGTATTCATTATTCGGTATGGGGGAAAGGGCATCATATGCTTCCGGGGATATAAAGCATATAGAAATCGACTCCTCCGGCCAAGTGGCGGTATTCACAGACAGTCGGGGAAGGATCACTGTATTGAATATAAAAACAGCGGAAGTGATATATAAAGATATGACCAAGAGCATAAAAATAGCTGCTGATGACATGTATGTCTATATTAATGATGGTTCAGGTAAAATGGGAATGCTCGATAAAAAGACGGGCAAGTTTAGCAAGAAAGAGATGAAAGGGCTTTTAGATTGGAGCGCAAAATCGAGCATATTAAATTTGCCCCGGTATTGGGAAGAATATGATGGCGATAAGAAAGCAATATTAGAATGGGATGTTAATTCAGGCGATTTTACAGAAAAGATAAGCCTGAAGGCGGCCTCACCGACTTCTCCTAGAAATACTATAATGCTTCAAAAAGATAAATACTACATATCAATAAATAGTACAATAAAGGCAGTACAAATAGAATGTCTGGAGAAAGATACCACCACAATTATGAGTTTTAAAGATGAACATAAAATGATAAAAAGCATGGATTTTCTGAAAGGGGATGAAGTTATTTACCTGGAAGACGATGATGTTTATGTGGTTGTTAATTTTCAAAGAAAAACGGGAGCGGCAGAATCAGTATTTGAAAATCTCTACAAAACCGCTGACAATGCGTTTCTAATCGGCACCAATACAAGAACCCTCAAATCTATACTTATAGATTCCAAAGGTCAAGAAACCGATATCAGCAAGCTGGCTCCGGGCTATGAGCCAGTGGATGTAAATGGCAATTATTTTGTTATGCAGAATTCGGCCGGAGAGGTTTCATACCTGGATCCGCGAAAAATCAGCGGGCCAACAACAGCGGACCTAACCAAGGACCGAGCTCCGCCTCATCCTGAGGAAATAGCACGAGCAAGGGAGGTATGGGAGAAGGAAGTTCTCAGCCACAGAGATGCTTTTATTGCCCAAGCCCGGACCGCGTTTCTGCCCCTGCTGGACTGTCTGGACCGGATTCCCGAGGAATACCAGGGAAAAATCCGAAACAGCATTAAAACCGGGATTAAAAAATTATACCAGACACAAGATGCCCAAATCCGCCAAAAATATTCAGCCGCCTTAGCTGGGGAAGCGGAGTTTAACCAGCAGGACAATTCCCTGCCTTTCAGCGTATTTGCCAAGAGAACAAATAAGCTCATGACCAGCCTGCCAGAGTTCCTGGAGCAAGTCAAGACCTGGGTGGAGCGGGAAAATGATTATTCATGGGGAACGCTTTTTTATCAAAGTATCATGAATAATCTTATTAACCTGGCCAGGGATGATCAGATCAACCTGCCTGAATTTACCAGCGATCATTTTCTGATCATGGGACTGGAGTATGATTTGCAAAGTCAAGAAGACCTGCAGTCCCTGGAAACAATGATGAAGTTCAGCCGTTTGCTAATATCTGAGAACCGCTTTTCCCTGGCAGCCGCGGCCGGGATAATCGGATTTCTCTCTGCAGCCATGAAGAGTGATCCGGAAAAGCGCGGCATAGTGGAAAAACAGATAGAGAAATTAATGGGATTTGAAAATGAGAATCAAAAAGTACTCTGGTCCTATTTGGAAGAAATGGCAGCCGCTTTCCAGGAAGTAGAGCCAGATATCCTAATGCGGTACTCGGAGGATGAAGCCGCATACAGCCAATTGGGTCAAGCCAAAGAATGCGCCTTTTTTCTGACTCATGCCGTGGAAACGGTCAGGCAAAAGAGAGCATTTATCCCTAAAGGCGAGGATCTCTACAACGCATCTCCGGGAGAGGGAATACAAATATCTCAAATTAAGCAGTTGGAAGAGCAGAGACCAAAGCAAGGTCCGGACGACATAGTGATGGATATGGATTATCTAGTGGAGAATATCCAGGCGGGAAATCTGCCCGACTCATCCGATGTCCTGGAAAGGTCCATTCTCCGTGATATTGAGGTACAGCGTGAAGCAGGAGCCTATACGTCTGAGATTACCCAAAATAGTATGGACGCTACCTCGGGCAGAAAGGGAGAATTAGTTATTGATTTTTATTGCCAAACCAACAGCCAGGGCCGGGAAGAATACGTGGAAGAGGCCACAGACAACGGTACTGGTGCGCTCCGGGAAGTGGCGCTGCTTATTCCCAAATCCACCAAGGCTGCAGGACAACAGATTGATCTGGGTGGATTTTTTGGAACTGGCAAATACACGATTTTTGATGGCGTGGATCGTTTGGAGATAATAACCAAAAACGCGGAACGCGCTTACATGTTCTCTTTCATTGTGCGGAAAGATAAATCCGGCCAGGCCAGAACCCTGCTTTTAACAGGTATCAAGCAGGTACAGGATGAGCGGGTCGAACAGGGGGTTACCATCCGGCGCATTAAAAATAAAGAAAATACTATACCTGAGCTGGATCAAATGCTGGCGCAGAGGGCCTGGAAGAATTTTGCCGGGCTCTCGCAGTACTTGTCCCAGCATCCGGATTTCCGGATATTCTTTATTGCCCATGAGGGTAAAAAGCAGGCCCTGCCCCTGGCAGAGCCGGAAATATTGAGCGAGGTGGAGTTCAAAGCGCTTAAACCGGAAAAAGCGGAGAAATCGTCCAGGCTGCGGATAGTAAGCACTGAGGATATACCTCTGCAGATTGTGGACCGGGCCGGTTTGGGAGTAGGAAAAATTAAGGAAGATTATCTGGCCCTGGTGCCTTATAGTCTGCGCGGGCATTTCAAGGAACTGGGTATTAATATCCAGATACCCCTGCCGCTCATCCGGGGCCGCAGCGCGTTTAAACATGAAAAGGAGTATCTTCCGGAGATTCGGAAATGCGTGGCCATTGGCATATACCAGGCTCTGGCCTATAAGACTCTGACTCAAACCTCGCCCCAGTTCGTGTTTGAAGGCTTTCCGCTGGATTGGGAGACTAATGATGATTACTGGAAATCCATTGATTTCTCAAAAGACCCGGAAGTGCAAGCGCTGGCCGAAAATATAAATGCCGGGCGCCATGAAAATATTTCCCTTCGTGATTTGGAAAAATTAATAGTGCCCAAAGGGGAAATGGACAAGGCCAAAAAGCTGGTCAAATTAATGCTCCTGCTTGAAGTGGGGATTGATCCAAAACAGCCGAATAAACGCCGAAGCCTTATAGGCCGCCGGGTCGCCATCCAGCAGGCCAAGGATAAAGCAGCTAAGGCCAGAGCCGGGGCCGAGGCTGCCCGCCTGGGTGTTTCCCAGGAAAGCATTCCAGAGCGGGATGAAATCGATAATTATGCAGCCAGAGTAAGGCAGGCAAAGGTTTTAGGAACCGCTAACCAGCAGATAGAACATCTGAAAGACTTTGAAGTCGAACCGGAAACTGAGCAGGAGCATGAATTGGTAGTACTGGCAGATAGGATGGGCGGATTATTTGGTTTGAAAAAAGTAGTGCTACTGGAAGAAAAATTTGCAATTCCGGGTTTTTTTAGCGGCAATACTATGTATCTTAATCGAAGCATTGCCCGGCAAATAGCCCGGATTGACCCGCAAGCAGGAGTTATTAATGATGAAGCAACGCATATCATAATCCATGAACTGGCGCATTTACTAGAGCATCTGATGTTCTTGAAGATAGGACAACTGGGAAGTAAGGAGGTGTACGTGCCGGATTCGGATTTCACGCATGATTCCATAGGCACTTTTGCCTCCTGCGTGAAATACGTGTCAGCAGTAGTTATGGCTAATAGTAAGGCTAAGATTTCGGAAGTAATAACGGATGCTCCAGCTATGGAAATCGGCAAGGGAGTGCTTCCCGCAGTACGAAAGCTGGCAGTGGAAAAATGGGGGATTAGAGGGGATATTTACGATAATTATATCGCCCCGCTTTGGGAAGAGGGGGTCTTTACCGGTGTGCCGATAGTTATTGGGATGCTCTCTCCGCCCTTGTTTGTGCCGGCGTTTCTGGCTTTCCGGCTGGTATTTATTGTGCCGCACTTATTCGGTGCCCGGGCGCCGGACGGGGAAGCCCGGGTGCAGAGTAACTGGTATAAGTCCTGGACTGGAATACTGAGTAAGGCAAAAGAAATAATCTCCCAACTAACCTGGCCCACCATGATATCCATGACTCTGATTTTACTGGTCAGTCCGACCTGGCCCGGACTGGCACTGGCAATAGTAATTCATCTTTTAGTTAATAACCTGCTCCAGCCTTTAATCAACTATGGGTTGGAAAAAATAGGCACAGAGTTTCGCTTCGGCAAAGGGTTGCTTTTAACTGGTCGTGGTGTAAGCCAGGGTGGTGATTCTGGATTTCTTTCGGGAATAATAGATGAAGCTAAGAAATATGACGAGAAATCAGAAAATCAAAATAATCCTATCCGGATATTTATGGAATTGTCGGGTTTGAAAGAAAGCCATGAAGAACTTGATGACAATCTGGCAGCGTTGTTGGAGGAGTATTTAATTACAATATTTAATGTTCAAAATTTTGAAAAAAACACCCTCATCTATGCCAGTAAAATTAAAGAGCTCTTATACCAGCACAGCAGGGACTCTTACGGAATTAACCAAATTCAAGCCATACTTGTAAGGATGGCGGCCTGGAGAGTGAATTTAGGGAAGATCAATGTTAATGAATTTAAAGGATTTTCTGATCCTGTGAAAACCAAGGTCTCTTTGGTGCTGCTATCTGCAGCTCTTCCCGGCTTGGGCGATATAAGCAAAATAAACAGTTCTGTCCACGGCTTATACCGGGAATTCTCGCGAAGAGGTCTGGAGATTAGCATAAAAATTGTTCTCTTTGAAAAAGATAAAAAGAAATCCCGTCATATGATCGATAATCTTAAATCCAAATATCCGGCGCTGGAATTTATTAATCTGGAGGAAAGAAGCAATAAAATTGCAGCGGGATCTGAGATAATTAAAAATACGGATATGATTATCTCGCTGGTTAGGCCGGCTGTAGAAGCAATGGAAATTGATGAAAAGCAGGCAATGCCCCGGGTAGGTATAATATTAGGCGAATATCAAGATCCGCTGAATATAGAGTCGAAAAACCGATCGATGCCGATTTACAGAATTATTACCGGTTTTGGCGATAATGCCATGGGGTTTTTTATCAATCCATCTATAGAAAAATTATACCAATCAGTAACTAAGCTGGCCGGAGCAGAAAGATCCCGGGCCCGGAGAGAAATACTCGAAGCCATGTTAGGGGAGATCGGGTCGGCGGTTGATGGCCGGCAAGAAGTAGTTGCTCCCAAGATTAAGGACATCATTGCCCAAGCCGAATCCTCGTCCCGCTGGGGCTCAGTATATATGCATGATTTGGGAATGAAATATCTTGAAGCCCTGGATTATTATAATAACCGGATTGCCCGGCAGAGAGAGTCATACACTATTTTTACTTCTTTCGGGAAAGAAACCCGGCTTTATTCAGATGAAAATGAATATACAAAATTAATAAAGTCAGTCAAAGAAAAAAAGTTAGACATAGAATTCATTGATCTTTCTGAAGACGTTAATAAAATAAATAAGGTTGATTTTGATAAAAAGGTTATACGCGTTGTCAATCTGGGAATGAGGTCTGAGGAGGTGTATAACCGCTTAAAGGCTTTGACTGATCTGCCGCTGGGAACTACGGGAGACGAAAGTCTATTAACCTCACTTACTTTGCGGAAACCTTTTTTATATGAAACGGTGGATTGGAAGCTTGACTTTTTTAATGGCTTAATTGAGAGCATATTAAAATTGAAGGCTCCGCAAGATAAAAAAGACGAAATAGTAAAAATATTAACCGGTTTTACCAGCGGCGCCAATCCTGATGAAATCGCAGCGGTTTTTGATCCGGATTCTCCCTTGAAAGAATTGTTTGAACAAATGGGGGATTCTGTATCCCAAAACGACCTGTTTCCCATTCTGGGAGACCGGTTGTGGCAGTATCTTCGCGTGGCATTTCATTTCGAGAAAATGTTAGAGGATTATCCTTTAGAAGAGAAGCATGAAAATATTCCAGCCGCTGCCCCGGATTCAAGTAGTGCCATAATTGATGCCGAGGAATTGCCGGATTCAGAAGTTCGGCTGGGCAAGCAATCGGCTTCGGTAATTAAAGCGAAAATTAGGCCGGTCCAGTGGAAAAAAATAGACGATCTTATTGAGTATATTTGGGCCGAGAATCAAAAAGGAAATTTCCCTGAGGGAATAAATTTATCGGCCTATCCAAAAAAACATGGAACTTTTGCGATTTATTATCTGATTAAAGATATCCGGGAAAAAATTGGCTATGCAGGAAAAATATCGCCGCGACATTTGTGTCCAAAAATAAATAATATTATAGGTCAACCTAAATATTATAAAAAGGAAATTGTCACGCTAGATCGTTTTCTTATACTTGTAGCATTTTTAAATGACAAGCTAAACGCCGAAGAGTTAATAAATTATGGAAATTCGAGCGGAGAAGGATTAGCAAGATTAGTGAGAGAAGTCGAAATGCCGGGAAGTATTTACGCGAATATGCAAGGCATCAATATCGGTCATCTTACCGGCTGGCTCAATTCCCCCAGCAAAGTCGCCGCGATTCTAAGAATCGATCCAGGGCATGCCCAATTGCTCAACTGGAATATGCCTTATATAAATATGACATGGAAGCAGTTTAAAGCGATCACGGCGATACTAAAGGAGAAACTGAAGGCCGAAACCCTCGCCGGGTATGGCGATGAAGGCGGGGAAGGATTGGTCGCCCTGTTGGGCGAGATAGAAAGAGGAAAAAAGGCTTATGCGGATCTGCGGGGCATCAATATCAGCCATCTTACAAGCTTGCTCAATTCCCCAAGCAAAGTCGCCGGAATTCTGGGCATCGATCCATGGCATAATCAATTAACCAACTGGAATATGCCGTATGTCAGTATGACGTGGAAGCAATTTCAGGCGATCCAGGCGATACTACATGAGAAACTAAAGGCCAAAACCCTCGCCGGATATGGCGATGAAGGCGGGGAAGGATTGGTCGCCCTGTTGGGCGAGATAGAAAGAGGAAAAAAGGCTTATGCGGATCTGCAAGGCATTCATATCGGCCATCTTACCGGTTTGCTCAATTCTCCTAAAAAAGTTGCCGGAATTCTGGGAATCGATTCAGAGCATGCCCAATTGGCCAACTGGAATATGCCGTATGTCAGTATGACGTGGAAGCAGTTTAAAGCGATCCAGGAGATACTAAAGGAGAAACTAGAAAGGGGCACCCTCGCCAGGTATGGCGATGAAGGCGGGGAAGGATTGGTTGCACTATTGAGCGAGATAGAAATAGGAAAAAAGGCTTATGCGGATTTGCGAGGCATCCATATCGGCCAGCTTACCAGCTGGCTCAATTCTCCTAAAAAAGTCGCCGGAATTCTGGGAATTGGAGAAGGGCATGCCCAATTGGCCGACTGGAATATGCCAAAAGTTGATATGACGTGGAAACAATTTCAGGCGATCCAGGCGATACTACATGAGAAACTAAAGGCCAAAACTCTCGCCGGATATGGCGATGAAGGCGGGAAAGGATTAGTCGCACTGTTGAGAGAGATAGAAAGTAGAGACAACGCTTATGCTGATCTGAGAGGTATCCATATCGGGCAGCTTACCGGCTTGCTCAATTCTCCTAAAAAAGTCGCCGGAATTCTGGGAATTGGTGCCGGGGAGGCCCAATTGGCCGACTGGAATATGCCAAAAATTAATATGACGTGGAAGCAGTTTAAAGCGATCCAGGCGATGCTACATGAGAAACTAAAGGCCAAAACCCTCGCTAGGTATGGCGACGTAGGCGGGAAAGGATTGGTCGCCCTGGTGAGAGAGATAGAAAGTGGGGACAACGCTTATGCGGATCTGCGAGGCATCCATATTGGCCCGCTTACCGGCTTGCTCAATGATCCTAAAAAAGTCGCCGGAATTCTGGAAATTGGTGTCGAGCATGCCCAATTGACCGACTGGAAAATGCCTTATGTCGATATGCCGTGGGAGCAGTTTATTAGGGAAAACAAAATAAAACCAGACATGTCAGCCGTCTCTGAACCGGCAGATGCTGGCAATCTCCTGGCACGCGAGGGAGTTATGCCTTTTCTTGGGGCTTTAGTTCTGGCAAGTGCGGCATCCCTGGCAGCTGGCCCGGGCTTTACCACGGCGGCACTTATACTGGCAGGCTTTTTAGGAATCCGCACCCTGATAACTGGTATATTGGAATGGCTGATTCACGGGCATCTGCTAAGAGGTGGGCCGGAGGAGCCCGGTTTAGTGCACGTGGTGGATGGAAAAATCCGCCTTAATTTGCAAATCCCGGCAGAATCTCCCTTCTGGCAAAAATCCCTGATTTATATCCTGGTCGGCCCGGCTCTGCTTGCCGGTTCAATCCATGAAGCAATACACAAGCAATTTTCCTCGGAAATCATGGCCTATGGCCTGGAATCCGCAATAATCCTGGCAGTCCTGACGCTGCTCTCCCCGGTCTTCTGGCTGCCGGCCTTGATGGGTCTGTTTATCACCGCTTCTGTAATAATGAGAGATGACGGAAAGGAAATGCAGGAGAGAAAAACAGAGATCAAGCCAAGAGACAGGGGCCGGGTTTTATACGGTCAGAATGAGCAAATAAATCAACGCAGTGAATATTTAGACAATCATCCTTTGATTCGCCAATGGGTTGTAATGCCGTTATTTGGCCTGTTGTTATCATTCGCCGGGATTATGTCCATCCACAAGGTTCAGGGTAAGCCGGATAGTTCATACGTCCAGGTTAAGAATATAAATGCCTACCAAAAAATCATAAAAATAAAGATCAGCCATGGACATGAAAGCAGGTTGATCGACGTTGCCAACCTCAAGCCGGATCAGCTTGAAAAAATAGCGGACCGGATTATCTTGAAACCTTTCGCGACTACGGGATGGAGAAGCTGGCTCCAAAATATTCGGGGAATGCTTTGGGGATATTCACGGATACAGATCAATGAGGAAGGAGAAATGGAGATCCATCTGGCAAGGCGTATTCTGGCCTCTTTGGATTTGACCGCAGAACAGCCAGGCCGCGCGCCTAAATACGGCTTAGAAGCACGGCTGGCAAAGCTGGCTGAGACTCAGTTAAAGCGAATAATAGAGCATCAGACCGCAGGGCATGTTAAGCGCATTAAGGCCGGGATAGCACGGCAGGCGGATGGGTTTGATCTTTTTGATGAGGTGCTCCTGAATACTATGGAGGAAAATCCCGAAAAAGAAGTTATTTTAAACCAAGGCCCGAGCATGCGCCAGGCCTTGGAGCGGAAGAAGATAATAGTGGGCCCGCAGGCCGTGCCATTGATTTTCATGAATTTTTTAAACCGTTTACCGGTCCGCGGCCGCAGGCCTGGAAATTTATTCAATAGTGAGAACTTGCCGGAGCAGCTCAGCCTGGACATGGCGAAAAACCGGGATGAGCTAAGAGAAAGAGCCCAAGCCGGGGAAGCGAATCCGCTGGACTCCCACCCATTCTGGGCGATTATGCCGGGTATTGAAAAACTGTTAAAAGTATCGAATACGCTGGAGTCGCCGTTACGGACCTTTCTTCAGGAGTTCGGGCAGGTGGATAACCAGAATGTCCAAAGGTTGGCGGAAATAGGCGCGATGGAAATAGCGGCCAGGGAAGGAAGCGATCTTAGCTGGATGCAGCAATCCGGGGATGAGGCAGGTGTTTCCGAGTTGACTACCTTGGCTTGTCCTGAGACTGCCAAGTTTATGTTGGATAAACTTTATACAATTGACACAGCGGATATGAAAACAGATATGCAGGACACGCATAAAACCTTGATAACGATTTTAGAGGCAATGACCGGATATCAAACGGGAGATGTTGTTCACATTGATGGAGAAACCGGCCGGATTTTAGCCAGGAAACTTGCCGGACAGTACACTGATACTCCGGCAGGAGCGTCCAGCGCGGCAGTAATGGAAATTGGCAGGAAAGGTGCGGATAAACAGCAGAAAGTTTATGCCCTAGTAACCTCTGGGATGCAAACCAACAGTGTGGAGATAAACGGCCGGACGCTGAGATTTACTATGCCCGAGGTTGCGGAAGTAACCAGCGAAGAAAACGTTGGAACAGTTGCTGTGCAGGCAGCAACCGGCATATTGCAGGGAAGAGTATTCCGGGGCAGAATTCGTCCGCTATTACCCCAAGCGCGAAATCCGGAGGAGAAGCTGGGCTTCCTGGTATTGCCGATATTAAAACTGACGGATAAATTGCCGCTAAGAAGCAAGTATGGGATTCATGTTTGGGCGCAGCGCTCTAATCCGATTGGCTACTTAAATTATGTCCAGAGACTGCTTCCGGAAGTAGTCCAAGACTCGGGTCTTTATAAAGAACTCTTTACGCCGGGAAGCCAATACCGTGAGTTATACCGCATCATGGCAGCAACGGATCCCAAAGACCGGAGAGCTTTTTACCGGGCCCAGAGTGATGTTATAAATTATATGCGTCTTTATATGCGAAATTATTATGAAATATACGGCCGGATTTCTGAAGAGGTGGGAGCTCAATATATTTCCCCAGAGCATAGACAGGCAAATATGCTGAATCTGAGATTTTTTAATGAGCTGGTTATTAGCATGGGTTCAATTATCGAGGTAGATGATTTCGCGGAAATGGAATTAAAAGCAGCAGCCGATAGCCGTGCTCCGGAAAAGATGTCCCTGGCAGCGGTTTTAATGGGCCCAGGACACCGCGGGGCCCTGGGCGGGTTTACCAAGTTTTTGGAAGAACATGGTTATGCGATAAGCAAGGAGGTTGAGGATTTATTCAACCGCAAGCGGATACGCATGTCGCATGTTTCGTCAGTGTGATGAATGACTAATATTTTAGCCATGTCTGGAGCAGGCGTTCCGTTTTACTAAAAATTAAAGGTATAGTCCGCGTTCAGACGGATAATTCTGCCTCCCGCAATGCGCTGGTTATTATACGAATCAAAAGCAATATAATTCTCGAAAAGATTAAATATGGTAAAGGTTAATCCCATCCCCTGGTATTTGCCGCCCAGACTTAAATCATATTGGCTGAGCCAGCTAAGATCAACTTGTGAAGTATGCATATGCGCCTTAACTAAATTCGGGCTGCGGCCGAGATGTGCGTAAAAATTAGCGAAGAAGATATTCTCGTAGTTAAATCCCAGTTGACCGTTAAAAATAGAGGCAAAACCTTCCCCCCAAGTAGGATGGCGGGGAACTCCCCGGGAATACATTCGGAAACCGGCATAATTCAGTTTCAGCTTGAAATAGGAAGAGAACCGTAAAGCGGTTTCGAGTTCTAAGCCATGAGCGATTCGGTTACTAGATTTATTCCAGGTGAGACAGGTGGGTATGGAATGAAGCGCCAGGGGCTGATACAAACCCGGCGTGGCGGGCAGCGCCGGGTCAACCAGACTCATATCCGAAAAGAAAAGATAGAACGGGGAAGACAAGATGGTTGGCTGGATTTCTTCACGGGTTTCCCAGTAAAAATATCCGCCCTTGACCTGTAACCATTTTCCCATTTCATATTCAATCAGGGCCTCGCTTTGTTCAATCTTTTCCGGAGCTAAACCGGCATTGCCCTGAACCTTGTAAATTCCGTAGTCTTCCTGAGAGTGAAGTTCTATCATGGCCGGGGAGCGAAAAGCCCGGCCGTATAAGGTCTTCCAGCGCAAATTGGGAAGCAGGGAATAAATCAGGCTGCCGCGGGGGCTGAGACTGCCGCCGTACTGGGTATTGAAATCATAACGCACCCCCCCGAGGAGGATCAGATTATCCCTCAGATGATACTCATCCTGAAGGTAGACCGCATAATTATATTCTGAAATGATATCGGTAGTAAAATAGTTGCTATGGGACCAATCGTAGGTGAAACTTAGACCGAGTATAAGATAGTTGTTGCCCGGCCAGGCTAAATCATACTGGATTTCAGCCAGGAATTCGTTCAGGGAACCACCGGAGAGTTTTACAGCTTCAGAGCCGTCGAGCGAAGCAATGTCAATATAAAATCCCCCTATCGCATTTTCCGGCGGAGCGGACAGAGTTCCGTCCTCGTAGTAAATGCCAGTGAGGCCGGGAGGTAAATCAGCCGGGGAATCAATTTTGACCGGGTTGAAAATGGAATTAACCTGTCGCAGAAATCTGCGTGGATAATAGGTGTCTCCGGCGCGGAAGCTCAGCTGGGATAGCTCATCCAGCGTCAAGGTATAATTCGCGTCTAAATAAGCCGTCTCCTGAAAATTCTTGTTCCGGGGAGTGGGAATATAAAAATAACCCGGATACGGATACTCCATTTTATGGTAACCGCCGTGCAGCGTCAGCGCCTGCTGGTGGGATAGGGACAAATCAATCCGCTGACCCTGATACAGATTATTGGGCGTATTCCGGTTGATCACATCAATATCCCATTGGCGCCAGTAGCTGGTGCTTACCATATAATCCGTATCCCCTGATTTTTTTCCATAACTAAGCAGGTAATATTGCGAAAGCTCTTCGGCTTCGAAATTATATCCCGGGCTCAGCTTGAGGTTTAGTCCGTTAAGGTCTATGCCTTGCTTGGTAATGATGTTGATCACTCCGGCAAACGCATTGGCACCATAGAGCGGGGAACCCGGTCCTTTGATAATCTCGATCTGCTTGATATTGTCCAGATTGAAACCGAAATGAAGGGCATAATTATTCCAGTCCACAGTATTTATTTTCCGGCCGTTTAGCAAGACCAATATTTTATTATTGTAGGGAGACTGTATTCCGCGAAAGCGCATGACTGCGAAGAGGCCCTCGTAGGCGAATTCCGCGGCCGTAAAATTTGCAAAACATTCTTTGAGGGTTAAACAGCCTTTTTCCTTGATGTCCTGTTCGGTAATTATAGTTACGCTGCCGGGTACTTCGGTGAGTTTTTGCAAACGTTTAGTGGCGGTTACGACTAAGTTTTCCTCGTCTAAAAACATTAATTCCAAGGAGGTTTCCGAAGACGTAGGGGCGGCATCCGGCTCTTGCCGGGCCTGGATCGCGTTTCCCCCCAGTAAAAAACTAAGAAACATTAGGGTGACCAGACCAAGATTAGGCCCTGGATCTGGCCTTTTAATTTTCATGAGAAAACTCCCAAGTCAGGACGCGATATTCCCAGGAAGCAGTTGAAATTTTGAACCCTTTCACCGCCGCGACATAGGCGGATAGGGAGCGGCTCAACATTACGGTTACTTCCTTGGTCTGGCCCGGCCCGGACGGCAGCAAGGTCAGTCCTAAAAAGAATATAAATACACGTAAGTTCATACAGGTTTTATTCCTCTAACTAAAAATTATAGGTATAGTCCGCATTCAGACGGAAAATTCTATTTCCCGAAATGAGCTGGTTATGAAAAGAATCATAAGCAATATGATTCTCGAAAAGATTAAATGTCGTAAAAGTTAATCCGATCCCCTGGTATTTGCCGCCCAGGCTTAAATCGTATTGGCTAAGCCAGCTAAGATTAACCGGTGAGGCAGTATGAATGTTTATCCTGACCAACTTGGGGCTGCGGCCGATATGTGCGTAAAAATTAGCAAAGAAGATATTTTCGTAATTAAATCCCAACTGGCCGTTAAAAATATCGGCGTGGCCGGGCGCCCAGGAAGGGTGGGCGGTAAGCCGGCCGGAATACAGATGGAAAGCGGCGTAATTCAATTTCAGCTTAAAATAAGAGGAAAGCCGGAAAGTACTTTCGATTTCCCAGCCATGTCCGATGCGGCTGTTGTTCTGGGACCAGGTTACCAGGGAGGGGATTTCATTCAAATCCCGGAGTTGATACAAACCCGGCACAGCGGGCAGGCCCGGATCCACCAGGCTTATATCCGTAAAATAAAGATAGAGCGGAGCGCCAAAAAGTGAGGCTTGGATTTCCTCATCGGATTTCCAGTAAAAATATCCGCCCTTGACCTGTAACCATTTTCCCATTTCATATTCAATACTGGCTTCGCTTTGTTCGATTTTTTCCGGAATTAAATCGGCATTGCCCCGAACCTTATAAATGCCGTAGTTTTCCTGAGAGTGAAGTTCCAGCATGGAGGGAGAGCGAAAAGCCTGGCCGTATAAGATTTTCCAGCGCAGATTGGGAAGCAGGGAATAAATCAGGCTGCCGCGGGGACTGAGACTGCCGCCGTATTGCGTATTGAAATCATAACGCACCCCGCCGAGGAGGATCAGATTATCCGCCGGATAATACTCATCCTGAAGGTAGACCGCATAATTATATTCTGAAATGACATCGGTAATAAAATAGTTGCTATTGGACCAATCGTGGGTGAAACTTAGACCGAGTATAAGATAGTTGTTGCCCGGCCAGGATAAATCATACTGGATTTCGGCCAGGAATTCGTTCAGGGGACCACCGGAGAGTTTTACAGCTTCAGAGCCGTCGAGTGAAGCAACGTTAATATAAAATCCTCCTATCGCATTTTCCGGCGGGGCGGGCGGAGTCCCGTCCTCGTAGTAAATGCCAGTGAGGCCGGGTGGCAAATCAGCCGGGGAATCAATTTTGACCGGGTTTAAAATGTAATTGGCTTGTCGCACAAATCTGCGTGGATAATAGGTGTCTTCGGCCCGGAAGCTCAGCTGAGATAGCTCATCCAGCGTCCAGGTATACTTCGCGTCTAAATAAGCCGTCTCCTGGAAGTTCTTGTTCCGGGGAGTAGGAGTATAATAATAGCCTGGATACGGATCCTCCATTTTATGGTAACCGCCGTGCAGTACCAGCGCCTGCCCATGGATTAGGGATAAATCAATCCGCTGACCCTGATATAGATTATTGGGCGTGATCTGGTTGATCACATCAATATCCCATTGCCGCCAGTAGCTGGTACTTACTGTATAATCCGTCTTTCCCGCTTTTTTTCCATAACTAAGCAGGTAGTATTGCGAAAGTTCTTCGGTCTCGGAAGTATACCCCGGGCTCACCTTGAGGTTAAGCCCGTTAAGGTCTACGCCTTGCTTGGTAATGATATTGATCACTCCGGCAAACGCATTGGCGCCGTAGAGCGAGGAACCCGGTCCTTTGATAATCTCGATCTGCTTGATACTGTCCAGATTGAAACCGAAATGAAGGGCATAATTATTCCAGTCCACAGTATTTATTTTCCGGCCGTTGATCAAGACTAATATTTTATTATTATAGGTAGACTGTATTCCGCGAAAACGCATGACTTCGAAAACGCCCTCGTAGGCGAATTCCGCAGCTGTGAAATTTAAAAAGCATTCTTTAAGGGTTAAACAGCCCTTTTCCTTGATTTCCTGTTCGGTAATAATAGTCACGCTGCCGGGTACTTCAGTGAGTTTCTGTAGACGTTTAGTAGCGGTTACTACTAAGTTTTCCTCGCCTAAAAACATTAATTCCAGGGATGCTTCCGAAGCCGCAGGGGCGGCATCCGGCTCTTCCCGGGCCTGGATCGCATTTCCCCCCAGTAAAAAACTAAAAAAAATTAATGTGGCCAGGCCAAGGTTAGGCAGCCGCCGGCTTGTAAATTGACCTTTCGTATGTCTCTTCATGGTGATGCCTCACTTTACCTCTCTCCGGGGAAGAGGGTTAGGGGTTTTTATTGAATAAACCGCACCTCGGGAAATACTCCCAAGTCATTGATACCCAACATTTTTTGGGTTTTGGGATTCACGTAAATAATCAGCTTACGGGGAGATTCCCAATTGGTTTTTTTCTTGCCATCGAGGATTTTCGCTGCAAGCTGGGCGGTTTGCTTTCCGATGTCCTGGAAATCCACGTAAAAGGCGGCTAAGGCTCCGGCTTTCACATGCCGGGGCGATAGGCCGAATAAGGGCAGCTTTTCTTTGAAGGAGTGCTGAAGCAGGAGATCAAAAGCCGCCGGACGGGCCAGGGTTTTGTCAAGTACCATCCAAAGAATATCCACCCGGTCCTTGGTTAATTTTAATAAAACTTGAGGGATGTCTTCCTGTTTTTCAATCGCGATGGGAAGCAAAGTTAAGTCATGCGGGTCAACATGCTGACGGGCATCTCTTATACTCTCGCTGGAATAGCTGGGATCGTAAATTACGCCAATGCGATTTTTAGTTGGCAGTAATTTATGAATGCGCTTTAATTGCGCATCTATCCCGGGTTTAATAATTACTCCCGTTGCCGGACGTTGGGGAAGATCAGGCGGGTTTAAAATCATGGTACAGATCAGGGGAAGGGAGCGGTTCAGGGTTTTGGCAGCGAACGCGGCTTCTGTTCCGACGGCTACCACCAGACTGGTTTTGCCAGGTTTGAGACGCTGCATAATCCGGCGGCCCTTTTCCATGTCGCCTTCCATGTTCAGGACGCGGTACTCCCAGGAAGAAGCGGAAGCTCCAAAGCCTTTTACCGCCGCGGCATAGGCGGATAGAGAGCGGCTTAACACTACTGCCACTTTCTTGGCCTGCCCCGGTCCGGGTAGCAGCAAGATCAGCCCAAAAAAGATTATAAATACACGAAAGTTCATACTGGGTTTTATTCCTCCGACTAAAAATTATAGGTATATTCCGCAGTCAGGCGGAGAATCCGGTTTCCCGAAACACGCTGGTCATGAAAAGGATCATAGGAGATATAATTCTCGAAAAGATTCAATATTACAAAAGTAAAACCTAAGCCTTGATGTTTATAACCCAGGCTTAAATCATATTGGCTTAGCCAGCTGATATTAACCAGCGGCTTGGAAGTAGTTTGAATAGTTAAACTGGGCGCCTGGGGGCTGCGGCCGATATGCGCGTAAAAATTAGCGAAAAAAATGTTCTCGTAATTAAATCCCAGTATGCCGTTAAAAATATCGGCATGGCCTTCGGCCCAGGAAGGAAGCATGGGACACATCCGGGAATACAATTGGAAACCGGCGTAATTCAATCTTAGTTTAAAATATGAGGAGAACCGGATACTACTCTCGATTTCCAAGCCATGTCCGATGCGGCTATTGCGATTGGTCCAGGTTATACGGGAGGGAACAATATTTAAAGCCTGGGTGTGATACAATCCCGGCGCAGCGGACAGTGCCGGATTAATTTGGCTCATATCCGGAAAATAAAGATAGAGCGGGGAAGAGGTGTAGGACGGCTGGATTTCGTCACTGGTTTGCCAGTAAAAATACCCTCCCTTGACCTGAAACCATTTTCCTATTTCATATTCAATAATAGCCTCGCTCTGCTCAATTTTTTCCGGGATTAAATCAGTCTGGCCCCGAATCTCGTAAATCCCAAAGTTTTCCTGAGAGTAAAGTTCCACCATGGCCGGGGAGCGAAAAGCCTGGCCGTATAAGGTCTTAAAGCGCAGATGGGGGAGTGGGGAATAAATCAGGCTGCCGCGGGGACTGAGACTGGTGCCGTATTGCGTATTGAAATCATAACGCAGCCCACCGAGGAGGATCAGATTATTCCCCCAATGATACTCGTCCTGCAGGTAGACCGCGTAATTATGGTCGAAAACAGTTTCAGTGGAAAAATAGTTGCCCTGGAACCAATCATGGGTAAAACTTGAACCAAGAATAAGATAATTATGATCCGGCCAGGCCAGGTCGTATTGGATTTCAGCCAGAAATTCATTCATGGAGCCGCCGGTAAATTTATCTTCTGCCGCACCGCCGAGAGCAGTAATGTCAATATAATAACCTCCCAGCGCGTTTTCCGGTGCGGTGGACAGGCTGCCATCGTCGTAATAAATGCCGGTGAGGCCGGTCGGTAAATCAGCCGGGGAATCAATTTTAATCCGGTTTAAATTATAATTTATCTGCCGGAGCCATCGGCCAGGATAGTAAGTGTCCTCGGCCCGGAAGCTCAGCTGGGAAAGCGCATCCAGCGTCCAGGTATACTTAGCGTCTAAATAGGCCGTCTCTTGAAAATTCTTGTTCCGGGGAGTGGGAGCATGAAAATGACCGGGGTAGGGATCCTCCATTCTATGATAGCCCCCATACAGCTTCAAAGCCTGCTGGTGGGTCAGGGACAAATCAATCCGCTGCCCCTGATAGAGATTATTGGGCGTATTCCGGTTGATCACATCCATATCCCATTGGCGCCAGTAGCTGGTACTTACCAGATAATCCGTCTCTCCGGTTTTTTTTCCATAACTAAGCAGGCAATATTGCGAAAGCGCTTCGGCCTCAAAATTAACCCCCGGGCTCAACTTGAGGTTGAGTCCGCTAAGGTCCGCGCCCTGCTTGGTAATGATATTGATCACGCCGGCATAAGCATTGGCGCCGTAGAGTGAGGACCCCGGTCCTTTGATAATCTCGATCTGCTTGATATTGTCCAGATTGAAACCGAAATGGTAGGGGTAACTGTTCCAGTCCACGGTATTTATTTTTCGGCCGTTGATCAAGAACAGAATTTTATTATTATAGGGAGACTGTATTCCGCGAAAGCGCATGACTTCGAAGATGCCTTCGAAGATAAATTCCACAGCGGTGAAATTGGTTAGAACTTCTTTCAGGGTTAAACAGCCTTTTTCCTTGATTTCCTGTTCGGTAATTATAGTTACACTTCCGGGTACTTCGGTGAGTTTCTGCAAACGTTTTGTGGCGGTCACTACAAACATTTCCTGGCCTAAAAGCATTAAATCCATGGCGGCTTCCGGAGCCGTAGAGGGGGCGGCCGGCTCTTCCTGTACAGCCGTCTCGGTCCCGGGTTTTTCCAGAGTCGCGAAGGGGGCGTCAATGGCGGGTGGAACTTCCGGAGCCGGGTTTTCCCGGGCCTGGACCGCGTTTTTTCCAAGCAACAAAAGTAAAATCGTCAGGGCAGTAAGACCTATGCTGGAACACCAGGTTAACTTTTTGGTTTTCACGAGCAGCCTCCTGTGGCGGGTAGATATTCCGCGTAATTTATTGAATAAACTGTACTTCCGGAAAAACTCCCAAGTCGTCTATGCCCAGCTGCTTTTGCGTTTTGGGATTCACATAAATAATCAGCTTGCGGGGAAATTCCAAAACATCTTTATTCTTACCCTCGAGTATTTTCTCCGCAAGTTGAGAGGTCTGGTTTCCGATGTCTGGAAAATCGACGCAAAAGGCGGCCAAAGCTCCGGCTTTAACCTGAAAGGACGATAGACCGAATAAAGGCAGACCTTCTTTGGAGGAATGCGCAAGCAAAAGATAGAAGACGGAAGGATGGGCCAGGGTTTTATCAATGACCATCCAAAGAATATCCACCCGGTCTCTGGTTAATTTTAATAAAACTTGCGGGATATCTTCCTGCTTTTCAATCGCGATGGGAAGCAAAATCAAGGCATGCCGGTCAGCGCTCAGGCGGGCTTTTTTTATACTCCCGCTGGAATAGCGGGGATCGTAAATTACGCCGATGCGGTTTTTAGTTGGCAGTAATTTACGAATGCGCTTTAATTGCGCGTCGATCCCGGGTTTAATAATTATTCCCGCGGCCTGGCGATGAAGAAAATCAGGCGGATTAAAAACCATGGTATAGAGCAGGGGAATAGTGCTGTTCAGGAGTTTAGCGGCGATAGCGGCTTCTGTCCCGACCGCTACCACCAGACTGGTTTTACCCGGCTTCAGACTCTGCATAATCCGGCGGCCCTTTTCCATGTCACCTTCCATATTCAGAACGCGATACTCCAAGGAAGCAGAGGAGACTTCAAACCCTTCCACCGCCGTAGTATAGGCGGTTAGAGAGCGGCTCAATATTACGGCCACTTTCATGGCATGGCCCGGCCTGGGCAGCATCAAGCATAGTCCGAAAAAAATTATTAATACGCGTATGTTCATACAGCTTTCTTCCTCCAACTACTTCCTCATACGGAAAAAGCAAATTCCCTCCCCTGATGGGAGGGGATTAAGGGGAGGGTGAAATGACCTTTGAAAACACCCCCACCTAACCTCCTCCTTCAAGGGGAGGAATTTTTTTGGTTTTCCGCAACAAATACTAACTAAAAATTATAGGTGTATTCTACGTTCAGGCGGATAATCCGGTTTCCCGAAATGCGCCGGTTATGCAAAGTATCAAAAGCGATGTAATTCTCAAAAAGATTTAGTACCGCGAAGGTTAGGCCCCAACCCTGATACTTACATCCCAGGCTTAAATCATATTGACTTAGCCAGCTGAGATTAACCGGCGGCGTGGAAGTGGTTTGAATAGACGTCCCGATGGATTTGGGGCTGCGGCCGATATGCGCGTAAAAATTAGCGAACCAGAGGTTCTCGTAATTGAATCCCAGTATGGCGTTTAAAATATCAACATGGCCCTCTGCCCAGGAAGGATGTTCCGGCCACCGCCTGGCATATAATTGGAAACCGGCGTAATTCAGTTGCAGCTTTAAATAAGAGGAGAGCCGGAAACTACTTTCGATTTCCCAGCCATGTCCGATGCGGCTGTTGTGATTGGCCCAGGTAAGCAGGGAAGGCACAATATTTAAAGCCTGGGTGTGATAAAGACCCGGCGCAGCGGGCAGCGCCGGGTCCAGCTGACTTATGTCCGAAAAGTAAAGATAGAGCGGGGAACAAGTGTAGCTCATCTGGATTTCATCCCGGGTTTGCCAGTAAAAATACCCGCCCTTGACCTGGAACCATTTTCCCGATTCATATTCAATACTGGCCTCACTCTGCTCGATTTTTTCCAGGGTTAAATCGTCATTACCCCGGATCTCGTAAATCCCGAAGTTTTCCTGGCTGTTAAGTTCCATCATGGCCGGGGAGCGAAAAGCCTGACCGTATAAGGCCTTAAAGCGCAGATTGGGGAGCAGGGAATAAATCAGGCTGCCGCGGGGACTGAGGCTGCCGCCGTATTGCGTATTGAAATCATAACGCAACCCGCCGAGGAGGATCAGATTACCCCACAGATGGTACTCATCCTGCAGGTAGACCGCGTAATTATTGTCGGATACAGTTTTTACGGAAAAGTAGTTGCCCTGGAACCAATCATGGGTAAAACTTAAACCCAGGACAAGACAATTATGATCCGGCCAGGACAAGTCATACTGGATTTCGGCCAGAAATTCATTCATAGAACCACCGGAGAATATTTCTTCTTCCGCGCCGCCGAAGGAAGCAATGTCAATATAATATCCTTCCAGCACGTTTTCCGGCGGGGCGCGCGGGGTTCCGTCATCGTAATAAATGCCGGTGAGGCCGGGAGGCAAATCAGCCGGGGAGTTAATTTTAGTCCGGATGATATTGTAATTAATCTGCCGGAGCCATCGGTAAGGATAATAAGTGTCCTCCGCCCGGAAGCTCAGCTGGGACAGCGCATCCAGCGTCCAGGTATATTTGGCGTCTAAATAGGCCGTCTCCTGAAAGTTCTTGTTCTGGGGAGTGGGAGTGAAAAAATAGCCCGGGTAGGGGTCCTCCATTTTATGGTAACCTCCGTGCAGCGTCAGCGCCTGCGGGTGCGTTAAGGAGAAATCAATCCGTTGGCCCTGATAGAGATTATTGGGCGTATTCCGATTGACTACATCCGTGTCCCATTGGCGCCAATAGCCGGCACTTACCAGATAATCCGTCTCTCCGTTTTTTTTCCCACAACTAAGCAGATAGTAATGGGAAAATTCTCCGGCGTCAGAGTTATACCCCGGGCTCAGCTTGAGGTTAAGCCCGTTAAGGTCAACGCCTTGCTTGGTGATGATATTGATCACTCCGGCATAGGCATTGGCGCCGTAGAGCGAGGAACCCGGTCCTTTGACAATCTCGATCTGCTTGATATTATCCAGATTGAAGCCGAAATGGTGGGCGAAATTATTCCAGTCCACGGTATTTATTTTCCGGCCGTTTATTAAAACCAGAATTTTATTATTTAAGGTAGATTGTATCCCCCGAAAGCGCATGACTTCGAAGACGCCCTCGTAGGCGAATTCCGTAGCCGTGAAATTTAACAAACATTCTTTAAGGGTTAAACAACCCTTTTCCTGGATATCCTGTCCGGTAATGATAGTTACGCTGCCGGGAACTTCGGTGAGTTTCTGCAAACGTTTAGTGGCGGTTACCACAAAATTTTCATCGCCTAAAAACATTAATTCCAGGGCGGTTTCCGGAGCCGCAGGGCAGGCGGCCGGGTTTTCCCGGGCCTGGATCGCAGTTGCCCCCAGCAACGAAAGAAAAAGTACCAGGGCTGCCGGGCCGGTACCGCACAAAGAGTTAAGCTTCTGCTTCAACAAGGATCCTCCCGGTTTAAGAAAATATTCTAAGCGCTATTATTATAATTATATATTATGCGCAATATAATAGCCATATATTTTCCGGCCGGGGGACCGGAGCTTCTGAAGGGAGGGTTACCGGGAAGTTGCTGAGTTGGTTTTAAAACCAAAAGCAGGCAGAGAAACAAAACCCTGCCTGCTTTTGGGTGATCAATCTTCTGGATTCCGGGTATTAAAAATACAACTTTGCGCCGCCCTTGATAATCAGGCCGCTGTAATCGAGTTCCATGTTTTCAACATTTCCATCCGCGTCCATTACTTCTATAACCTCGCCATCCTCGTCTTTAACTTCGGTGATTTTAAGTATGCGGTAGCCGAGGTCAGCACCTACTGAGATCATGGGATTAACAAACATTTCTCCGCCGACTAAAATTTTAAATCCAATACCTGAACCGCTGACCTTCTCATCTTCACTCACGATAGTAGTAGTGATGCCCATCATCTCATTCGTTACTTCCATCGTCATTGAACCGGCTACAGAGGCGTAGTCCAACCCGATGCCGCCGGTCAGCAGCATGGTGCCGCCTATGGGCATGGCGTATTTAATTACTGGACCGAAGCCCAATGCTCCGGCGCTGGCTTCCATTTTCATAATTGTAGAATAGGGGATACCCATAATGGTACCACTGTCTTCTCCTTCCCCCTTGCTCACGGCCGTTAAATAATCGATTTCCAGTCCCACCAGGAGGTTAGACATAAGGCCGTACATGACTCCTCCGCCGAAAGTCAGACCGCCGTTGAGCTTACTAATGCCGTCACTCGTAAGGCCCATAAGCTCTATAAACTCATTTTGAAGATCCACTTGTTCATTATATTGATCCATGGCATACATGCTGTAACCTAAGTTGCCGAAAAGACCTATTTTTCCCGCAATTGAGTTGGCACTTGCCATCTGTACAACCAGCAAACTTCCCGCCATTAGCATAAACAATCCTGTAAAAGTTCTTTTCATTTTTCCTCCTTGGAATATTGGGATATTTTATTTATTTAACCTATCTACACTTAGTTTTTTAAGCTCTCACCCCCCTAAGATGTGTTATGGCGGTTTGTCGCCGCCAAGTGTATGTTTAAAGAAACCTTGGTTGCATAGGGCAAAAGGTTCCTTTGGCAATAGGGTGTTAGAAACCATCTAATTTTAAAAATTATGCTAAATCATAACAAAAACAAAATAGAAACGTCAATTAAAAAAAATCTTCCGTAATCGATTACTGAAGCAACATAAGTGCTGTCTAGTTGCCCTGCCTTTCTCGCGCTGTAAGTAATCGGGGACATTCTTCCCCTTAGCTTGACTTTTTCCGGCCCATTTGCTATTATCCGAATTTCCTCCGGAGTTATCAGACAGGCTCCGGTTACAGGTTGAGAGGAGGTTTTAGCCTTGCCCCCCACATCCCGAAAAGCTTTGATACCCGAGGGACTTACCTTTGATGATGTGCTTTTGAAGCCGGCCAAGTCCGAGGTTCTGCCGCGGCAGACCGAGGTTCGGACCCGGATTACCAAGCGTATCGAACTGAATATCCCGCTGCTTTCAGCCGCCATGGACACGGTTACCGAGGCGCGCCTGGCCATTGCTCTGGCCCAGGAAGGCGGTATGGGAATTATCCATAAAAATATGACTCCGGAGCGCCAGGCGGAAGAGGTTGACAGGGTTAAACGTTCGGAGAGCGGAATGATTCGCGATCCGATTACCCTGGGGCCGGAAAACCGGATTGCCGAGGCAGTGGAAGCCATGGAGCATTACGGCATTTCCGGCGTACCGATTATCCGGCACGGCCGGCTGGTAGGAATTCTAACTAATCGGGATCTGCGGTTTCAGAAAAATTTTGACCGCAAAATCTCCGAGGTAATGACCAGGAAAAACCTGGTTACTGCGCCCGTGGGCACTAGCCTTAAAACCGCGGGCGAAATTCTCTATCGCCATCGTATTGAGAAACTGCCTGTCGTGGACAACAAGGGCATGCTGCGGGGTTTGATAACCATTAAGGATATAGAGAAGCGCCTGCGCTTTCCGCATGCCTGTAAAGACAAGGACGGCCGCTTGCGGGTCGGGGCAGCCGTAGGGCCGGGTGAAGATTTTGAGAAGCGGGTGGGATTATTAATTCCCACCGGTGTGGATATTATCTGCGTGGATACCGCGCACGGTCATTCCCGGAGCGTGCTGCAAGCAGTCAAGCGCCTGAAAAGCCGGTACCCCGGCATGGAAGTGATGGCCGGCAATGTGGCTACGGCCCAGGCTGCGCAAGACCTGATTTCCGCGGGAGCGGATGCTGTCAAGGTCGGTATTGGCCCGGGTTCAATCTGTACTACCCGGGTAGTAGCCGGTGTAGGGGTTCCCCAAATATCAGCTATTATGGAATGCGCCAGGGCGGCTAAAGGCCGGGCGCGCATAATATCGGACGGTGGGGTTAAATTTTCCGGGGATATTACCAAAGCCCTGGCCGCCGGGGCGGATGCCGTGATGATCGGCAATTTATTCGCCGGAACCGATGAGAGTCCGGGGGATATTGTTATTCTCGAGGGCCGCAACTTTAAAGTGTACCGGGGCATGGGCTCTCTGGGCTCAATGAAGCGGGGCAGCCGTGACCGGTATTTTCAGTATGAGGTCAAGGAAGAGAGCAAATTAGTGCCCGAAGGCATTGAAGGCCGGGTGCCGTATCGCGGGCCCTTGGCTGCCTCGGTTTATCAGCTGATAGGCGGACTCCGGGCCGGTATGGGCTATTGCGGCTGCCAGACCCTGGCGGAATTAAAAACCCGGACTAAATTCATACGCATAACCCACGCAGCCCTGCGCGAGAGCCATCCGCATGATGTTATAATTACCAATGAGGCGCCTAATTACCGAATGTCGTGAGCAAGGAGTCTGAGCATTTAGTCGATTTTTTGAGAGTAGATAGTAGAAAGTAGACCGCATTTGAGATGTTTTATCTAATTTCTACTCTCGAATCTCAAATGCTCTGGAGCTTGAGCAACTAATTGCTCAGGCTCCTAGGGGCGGCCCCGCGGGTCGCCTTTTTGTGTTTAACGCGGGATTCGCGCAGTAGATCCGGCAGTTGTAGGGGCGACGCATGCGTCGCCCTGGTGAATTGGCAAGTAGTAGGAGCGTTTAATTAAACGCCCCTACAACCCATAGATGGCATATCTCAGCAAATCACTAACCAGGAGCAGGACTTATGACTATACCGTATCAGGAAGAGTTTGTTTTAATTCTCGACTTTGGTTCCCAGTACACCCAGTTGATAGCCCGGCGGGTCCGGGAACTTAATATCTACTGTGAAATTCATCCGTATAATCTTTCCGGCGAGAGGATCAAAGCCATGGCCCCGCGGGGAATTATTTTGTCCGGCGGCCCGGCTTCGGTATATACGGAGGAAGCGCCAATCATGGCGGATGAGATACTGACCATGGGAATTCCGGTGCTCGGTATCTGTTACGGCATGCAATTGATCGGCCACCTGCTTGGGGGCAAGGTGGAACCTTCCACCCGGCGGGAGTATGGTTTTGCGGAATTGATGGTTTCCCGGGACTGTGGCCTGTTTAAAGGAATGGCCGGGAAAACCAAGGTCTGGATGAGCCATGGCGATGGTCTGGCGGCTTTGCCGGGCGGTTTCCAGGCCGTGGCCCGCACCACGAACGCCCCTCTGGCCGCGATAGCGGATGAGCAGCGGTCGATTTACGGTCTCCAGTTTCACCCCGAGGTTGAACATACTGCCGAAGGCATGACCCTCTTGCGGAATTTTCTCATGGACATCTGCGGCTGTCGCGGCGACTGGACCCCGGCTTCCTTTGTGGAGGAAACTGTCAAGCGGATTAGGCGGCAAGTGGGCACCGGCCGGGTGCTCTGCGGCTTGTCCGGGGGCGTGGATTCCGCCGTGGCCGCGGCTCTGATTCATAAAGCCGTGGGAGATCAACTGACCTGCATGCTGGTCAATAACGGCGTGCTACGCGCGGGAGAAGCGGAAAAAGTCATCGAGGTTTTCAGCCGGAATTATAATATCCATTTAGAGTATATTGACGTTGCGGAGGAATTCTTAAAGGCCTTAAAGGGAGTAACTGATCCGGAAGAGAAGCGCAAGCGCATAGGTATCAAATTCATCGAGGTTTTTGAGCGCGAGTCCGCCAAGCTGGGGCATTTTGATTTTCTGGCCCAGGGAACCATTTATCCCGACGTGATAGAGAGCGTTTCAGTCAAGGGGCCTTCGGCTACGATCAAGTCTCATCATAATGTGGGCGGGCTTCCGGAGAATATGCGCTTCCAACTGGTGGAGCCTCTGCGCGAACTTTTTAAGGACGAGGTGCGCCGGGTGGGCCTGGCCCTGGAAATGCCCGAGGACATGGTATGGCGCCAGCCTTTTCCCGGGCCCGGACTGGCCATCAGGGTTATCGGCGAGGTAACCCCAGAGCGCCTGGAAATCCTTCGCCAGGCGGATACAATTTTTATTCAGGAAATCAAACAGGCCGGTTATTACCGGAAACTCTGGCAGTCCTTTGCCGTGCTTCTGCCCATAAAGACCGTGGGCGTGATGGGCGATGAACGCACCTATGAGCATGTGATTGCCCTGCGGGCCGTGACCAGCGTGGATGCCATGACCGCCGACTGGGCCGACCTGCCCCGGGACCTGTTGGGCCGGGTCTCCAACCGGATTATTAATGAAATTCAGGGCGTGAACCGCGTAGTGCTGGACATTTCCTCCAAACCCCCGGCTACGATTGAGTGGGAGTAGCAGATGGAAGCCGGATGGAAGGTGTTATCCCGCCAACTGGAGGTTCAGACCCAAGGCCGCGACCAGATAATAGATGTAACCGAGTCTTTGAAAACCTTGCTTAGTGAAAGCCGGGTGCAGGCAGGACTAGCCACCGTGTTTACTCCCGGAGCCACGGCCTCAGTGACGACGGTGGAATATGAACCCGGACTGGTGGAGGATATCAAAATCCTGCTCGAAGAGCTTATACCCTGGAAACGCGATTGGGAGCATAATCGCACCTGGGGAGACGGTAACGGCGGCTCTCATCTGCGCGCCGCCCTGATCGGTCCTTCGCTGACTGTTCCGGTTGTACAAGGAGAGCTTACCCTGGGCACCTGGCAGCAGATCGTGGTCATAGATCATGATACGCGTCCCCGTTCCCGTAAGGTCGTACTGCAAGTGATGGGAACACAGCATGCCGTTTAAGAATTTCGTTCATCTTCACGTCCATACCGACTATTCACTGCTGGACGGCGCCTGCCGCATAGATGCCCTGATTCAAAGAGCGCGTGAATTGAAAATGCCGGCCCTGGCCATTACCGATCACGGAGCAATGTACGGCGTGATTGAATTCTATTATGCCTGCTTGAAGCATGGTATCAAGCCGATTATCGGCATGGAAGCTTATGTGGCCCCGGGTTCCCGCAAGGATAGACGCAGTAGTCACGGCATGAAGGACGCCGCCTACCATTTAACCCTTTTGGCTCGCGATTTGGAAGGTTATCGCAATCTGGTCATGCTCTCAAGCATTGGTTTTCTCCAGGGATTCTACTATAGGCCCCGCATTGATAAAGAGGTTCTGGCCAAGCACAGCCAAGGTTTGATCGGTCTCTCAGCCTGTCTGCACGGCGAGATTCCCATGCTTATCCAAAAAGGCGAACTTCCCCTGGCGCGGCAGACAGCCGAAGAATACGAACAAATATTCGGCAAAGGTAATTTTTACCTGGAATTAATGAATCAAAACCTGACCGGTCAGGGAGAGGTGAACCGTGGGCTGATTGATCTCTCCCGGGAATTGAATATTCCCCTGGTGGCTACGAATGATGTTCATTACCTTCGCCGGGAAGATGCCCTGGCGCACGAGGCTTTGTTATGCCTGCAGACCGGCACCAACCTGAGCGATGAGCAGCGCATGCGCCTGCCTACCCATGAATTTTATTTAAAATCAGGCCCGGAGATGGAATCCCTGTTTCATGAGCTTCCGGAAGCCGGCAGCAATGCCACGGAAATTGCCGGCCGTTGTAACCTCGAGATTCCGGCCGGCCGCATTCAACTGCCGCATTATCCCATTCCCTCAGAAATCCTTCCCAAGTTGACGCAGATAATGGAGAAAGGCGCTCCCACGGAACTGGACGCGTATCTGACATGGCTGTGCCAAGAAGGGTTGAGGCGGCGCTATACCCAGCCTAATGAGGAGCAACAGCGGCGCATGGAGAGGGAATTGGCGGTTATTGGAAAAATGGGTTACGCAGCCTATTTCCTGATTGTCTGGGATTTTATTCAGTACGCCCGCGGGCAGGGGATCCCGGTCGGGCCGGGCCGGGGATCAGTGGCCGGCTCGCTGGCAGCGTACCTTTTGGGTATAACCGAGATCGATCCTCTGCGTTACGGATTGATCTTTGAACGTTTTCTGAATCCGGAACGCATCAGCATGCCGGATATTGACGTGGATTTCTCGGATATTGGACGCGATAAAGTAATCCGCTACGTGACGCAAAAATACGGACAGGAAAACGTAGCCCAGATTATAACTTTTGGCACCATGGCGGCCCGCGCCGCGGTTCGGGACGTCGGCCGGGTTTTGAATTATTCCTATGGAGAAGTCGACCGCCTGGCCAAGCTGATTCCTCCGACCCTGGACATGAAGCTTGCCAAAGCTCTGGATATGGTTCCGGAACTTAAGACCCAAATGAATACGGATGAAAAAGTCCGGCGCCTGCTGGATATCGCGCAAGTCCTGGAAGGGCAGGTACGCCACGCCTCGACGCATGCCGCGGGGGTGGTGATTTCACGTGATCCGCTCCTGGAAATGGTGCCCTTGTGCCAGACCAAAGCCCGGCGGGGTAAAGAAAAGGGGGAGGGGACGGAGAAGGCATCAGCCGAGCGAAACAACGAAGATTCGAGTGTCACGCTCAGCACGCAATATTCCATGGAATCCCTGGAGCGCCTGGGCCTGTTGAAGATGGATTTTCTGGGATTGCGTACGCTTACTATTATCGCGGACGCATTGGATGAGATTTCCTGGAAGAATGGAAAACGGCTGGAACTTGAGGACCTTAGTCTGGATGACGCAAAAACTTTTGACCTGCTGGGAGAGGGACAGACCATCGGTGTTTTTCAGTTGGAATCCATTGGCATGCGGGATTTACTCAGGCGGCTAAAACCCCGAAGCCTGAAAGAGATCTGCGCGTTAATAGCGCTCTACCGACCGGGTCCCATGGCTATGATTGACGATTATATTCAGCGCAAGCAGGGCCGGGTCCAAGTTAAATATATTCATTCGGAACTTGAGAGTATTTTAGGCGAGACTTTTGGAACCATTGTCTACCAGGAACAAGTAATGCAGATCGCAGTACGGCTGGGAGGATTTTCTTTCAGCCAGGCGGATATTCTGCGGCGGGCTATGAGCAAGAAAAATCCCGAGATTATTGAACAGCAGCGGGATAATTTTATCCAGGGCGCCAAGGCCAAGGGTATTGAAGCTGATACGGGAGAGGCAATATTTAACCTCATGGCGCGCTTCGGCGAGTACGGATTTAATAAATCGCACAGCCTGGCCTATGCCTTGCTGGCCTATCAAACCGCCTGGTTAAAAGCCAATTATCCCCTGGCTTACATATCTGCCATGCTTTCCAATGAAATGCAGAATACCGATAAAGTGGCCTTGTATATTTCCGAATGCCGGCGAATGGGAATCGCGGTAGCTTTGCCGGATATAAATACCGGCCGGGAAAGATTTGGAGTGGATCAGGACCAAATTAGTTTTGGTTTGGCCGCCATACGTCACGTGGGAGTTAATGCCGCCCGGGCAGTCCGGCAGGAGAGGGAGGCCAAAGGAAATTATTCCGCCTTAACGGATTTCTGTAACCGGATTGATCTTAGAATTGTGAATGCCCGTGTAATCGAAAGCCTGATTAAGGCCGGCGCCCTGGACAGCCTGGGCCGATCCCGCTCCGCCATGCTGGCGAACCTGCCGCAATGCCTGGCTTCAGCCCAGAAATGGCAGGAAGAGAAAGAGCGGGGCCAGATGTCTATCTTCGGGGATGTGGGGCCGGATATTCCGGCCGATCCGGAAGCCGGCCGCGAGGAGCCGGAAAGAGTACGGCTGATGCATGAGAAAGAGGTCCTGGGTTTTTATTTAACCGGTCATCCCCTGGCCCAGCACCAGGATTTGCTGGATACTTTTAGCACTGCTACCACCGGTACTTTAAATAAACTGGCCGAGGGCAGTCAGCTGGTAATCGGTGGAGAAGTAGTTGGCATCCGGCACAGCGCTACCAAACGCCGGGAACCCATGCTGCGCTTTTCTCTGGAAGACACGGAAGGACTAACCGAGGTTATTGTCTGGCCGGACCTGCTGGGAAGCCACAAAGACTATCTGGTCAAGGATGCCATGCTGTTTGTAGTGGGCAAAATGGATTGCAGCGGGGATGAAAACCGGATTATTGCCACGGATATTATTCCCTTATCCGAAGCTTTTACCCGGCTGGCCAGGCGCCTGCATCTGCACTTACCACCGGCCATGGGCGAGGAACAGTTGGCAGGATTAAAAGAACTATTGGGAAGTCACTCGGGAGCTACGCCGGTCTATCTGCATCTTACCACCCGGAAGCATAATGAGGTTGTCACCCAACTGCCGGGCCGTTTTAACACTGCCGTGGATACCGGGCTGGTGACCAAGCTGAAAGAGATGGTGGGTCCGGACCGGGTGAAGATCCAAGGGCCGGTGGGAGGGTGAGGGAGAATAATAGAATGTTTGAACAAATTTTTAAAAATATCGACGACATACTCCACAAAGACGCGGGCTGCTCAAGCGAGCTGGATTATGTGGAGCAGACCTCATGGATTCTCTTTCTGAAATATTTGGACGATTTTGAAAAGGATAAAAAAACCGCGGCAGCGCTGTCGGGCAAGACCTACTCAGACATTATCAAACCGGAGTATAAATGGGAAACCTGGGCGGTGCCCAAAGGCAAAGACGGAAAAATCGATCATCATAAAGCGCTCACCGGTGATGATCTGAAAGACTTGGTTGATCATAAACTAATTCCCTACCTTAAAAAGTTCAAAGCGAACGCTGTAAGCGCTGACACGATCGAATACAAAATCGGCGAGATTTTCCACGAGCTGAAAAACAAGATACAAAGCGGCTACAACCTGCGCGAAGTCATTAACCGGATTGATGAACTACGCTTCCGCTCGCATAAAGAAAAGCACGAAATGTCTCACCTGTACGAAGACAAAATCAAGAATATGGGCAACGCCGGCAGGAACGGGGGCGAATACTATACGCCCCGTCCGCTTATTAAAACCATCGTAAAGGTGGTTGCGCCGGCAATCGGCAGCAAAGTGTATGATGGCGCGGCCGGTTCGGCGGGCTTTTTGGCGGAAGCTTTTGAATACTTAAAAAAGAGCAAAAATCTGACCACTAAAGACGCGGAAACGCTCCAGAAAAAAACCTTCTACGGTAAGGAAAAGAAGTCTCTGGCCTACATCATTGGCACAATGAACATGATTCTGCACGGCATCGAAGCGCCCAATATTGTGCATACCAATACCTTGGCCGAAAACCTGGCCGATATACAGGAAAAAGACCGATACGGTATTATTCTTGCCAATCCTCCCTTTGGCGGAAAAGAACGCGCCGAGGTACAGCAGAACTTCCCGATCAAAACCGGCGAAACCGCGTTTCTGTTCCTCCAGCATTTCATCAAAATCCTCAAAGCAGGCGGACGGGCTGGTGTGGTGATAAAAAACACGTTTTTGTCCAATACAGACAATGCCGCCGTCAGCTTGCGCAAACAGCTGCTGGAAAGCTGCAATCTGCATACAGTACTGGATTTGCCCGGCGGTACCTTCACCGGAGCAGGGGTTAAGACAGTGGTACTGTTTTTTGAAAAAGGCGTGCCTACGCGTAAGGTCTGGTTTTATCAATTAAACCTGGACCGCAACTTGGGCAAGACCAATCCGCTGAATGAAAATGATCTGGCAGAATTTGTGAAATTGCAAAAAACCAAGGCCAATTCGGATAATTCCTGGACAGTGAAAGTTGCTGACATGGATACAGATGCCTTTGATCTTGCAGCGAAAAACCCGTATAAAAAGGATGAAGTAGCGCTAAGAGAACCAAAAAAGATATTGGACGAGATGAAGGCCCTGGATAAGGAAAGCGCAGAGATAATGAAAGCCATAAAGGGATTGGTGTGAATGTGTTGTAGAGACGCGATTAATCGCGTCTCTACAAATGCAAACCCGAAAACAAACGCAATGCCATGGGGCGGAGACGCAAAATTTTGCGTCTCTACGAATAATACGAATGTGAATAAATCATATTAAAAACCGGGAAATTCGGATATTGGATATTGTGAAGGTGTGTGCATTGAATCCCGTAGGGGCGCGATTCATCGCGCCCGAAGAAGACGTGAAAGACGGAAAAAATATGGGCGCGAAAGCAGAGAGTTAGCATGAAAAATAATTGGCAAACAAAAAAACTCGGCGAGGTTTGTGATTTCAAGAGAGGTCTCACATATTCAAAAAGGGATGAGACGGATTTTTCAAGTAATGTTGTCTTGAGAGCGAATAATATTGATTTTAAAACAAACTCACTAGAATTATCTGATTTGAGATACATAAAAGACAGCATTAAAATCTCAAAAGATAAAAAAGTAAGCAAAGGTTCTATTGTTATTTGCACCGCTAGTGGAAGCAAAAGTCATTTAGGAAAAGTGGCACTTATTGATGGTAACTATGATTTTGCTTTTGGCGGATTTATGGGGCAAATGATACCAGGACAAATCGTTGATTCGAAATATTTTTATTACACCTTAACCTCTGTAGCTTACAAGAAATTCATAGGGAAATTGACTGATGGTGTAAATATAAACAATCTTAAGTTTGTTGATTTGAAGGAATATTCAATCTCCATCCCCCCGCTCCCCGAACAACGCCGCATTGTCGCAATCCTCGACAAAGCCTTCACCGCCATCGCCAAGGCAAAAGAAAACGCTAAAAAGAATCTTGCCAATAGCCGCGAACTTTTTGAGTCTTATTTGCAGAGCGTTTTTGCCAATCCGGGCGATGGGTGGGAAGAGAAGAAGTTGGGGGATGTGTGTGATATCACATCGAGCAAAAGAATTTTCAAGAAAGAATATGTAAATAGCGGAATTCCTTTTTATCGTTCAAAAGAAATTAAGGAGTTAGCAAATAACAATAAAATATCACTAAAATATTTTATTTCTATAGAAAAATATAATGAGATCAAAAACAAATATGGAGTACCACGCAAAGGAGACATATTATTAACCGCAGTTGGGACAATTGGCGAAATGTACGTGGTCAATGAAGGTGATGTGTTCTATTTCAAAGATGGAAATATTGTGTGGTTAAGGAATTTTAAAACAATAGATACTTATTATTTAAGATGTGCTTTGACAGCATTTGTTGAAAAAATCAAATCTCTTTCGATAGGTTCTGCATATAACGCATTAACAATTGAAAAATTAGTAGAATATGCAATCCCCATCCCACCCCTCCCCGAACAACGTCGCATCGTCTCCAAACTTGACTCCCTCTCCGCCGAAACCAGGAAGCTCGAAGCCATCTGCCGGCAAAAACTGGCCGGTCTTGAAGAGTTGAAAAAATCTGTTTTACAAAAAGCATTTAACGGAGAATTGTAATGCCAAATCATATGCATGGCATTATCATCATTGAAAGATTCGGGATTGTTGTAGAGACGAGATTAATCGCGTCTCTACAAATGCAAACCCCAAAAACAAACGCAAATTCATGGGGCGGAGACGTGAAACGGGACGTGTTTGATTTAAGAACTTAAGCATTTAAATGCAATTGAAAATTGACAATGGATAATTGATAATGTGAGTCATTGCGCGTCAGGGAATTTAGGGGCATATAATAAAAGGAAGTGAGGTCGTGACATTTTGTCACGGACTGAAATTGAACAATTGCTGGTGCCAGGCACCTGATTTCTGAATAATAGACATAGATGTGAATAGCATCAAACTATCGAGGTGAATCATGTCTGAACACGAATTGGATATAGAAAAAATACGCGACCAAGCAGCAAACCGAACTCTTGGTAGTGTCCTTTTTAACTTGGCTAATGCATATAACATTGCCGAACAGAAGATTGGGGAGGAACTAGATCAATCAAAGAACGCATATTTATCTGCGCCTGCTATTATGTGCAAAAGTTTTTCGATTGAATTATTATTAAAATTATTTATTGTCTATTCATATCCAAATATTAAATCAAAGGATGATATTGATTCTTCTGGAGTTAGCTTGCATGGACATAAATATTCTGTATTGTATGATAGAATTAATCATCGGCTTAGGACAGAAATTGCTAAATTATTTACTGCTGTTTTAGGCATAGAGACCGACGAGACGAAATTCAGGGAAAAGCTAATAGAAATAGGAGATGATCCATTTGTATATTGGAGATACGTTTACGAAAAGGGTGAAAGCAAGTTTAATAGTGACCTGGCAGAAAAAATACTGCGGGCATTGGGAAGAGCAGCTGCAGAGTCCGTGAAACGGGACGTGTTTGATTTAAGAACTTAAGCATTTAAATGCAATTGAAAATTGACAATTGATAATGTGAGTCATTGCGCGTCAGGGAAGCTGACGGGGCAATCTTTAGGGGCATATAATGAAATTACTTCGCTACGTTCGCAATGATGAAATGTCAGGCAAGTAGAGTTGTAAGACAGAATTTCTGCAAGGGGATTTAAAAATGTTGGTCTAAGTGTGTAGAACTATTATTCTACACATAGGAGGAATAAGTAACATGTCTAAAGGTTTAACGATTTTTCAGGGTAAGGCGATCAGAAGGACATATTATAACGATAAGTGGTGGTTTTCGGTTGTGGATATCGTTGCCGCTCTTACCGACAGTCCTACTCCCAGGCAATATTGGGGCAAGGTAAAACAGCGGGAATTTGTAAAATTTCAGTTGTCCCCAATTTGGGTACAACTGAAATTGTCCTCAAAAGACGGTAAAAGCTATAAAACAGACTGTGTAGACACAAGGTTGCCAGGCGCGGGGGTAAAGTTGCCGGAAATGCCAGGAAAGAGACTGAAAAAGAGCTGGACAGAAGCGTTATTTCGAAACAGAATTATCTGGAAAAAGGGGAATAAGCCTGTAAACGAGCCTGTAAATGAGCCTGTAAAAATCAACGAACGTGAAACGGGCGAATTATCAGGCTATACAAGTATTTGCAGAATAAAAAAGAATTTGTGCTTAGCAAGCAGCTTTTAAGAAGCGGAACAGCGGTGGGCGCAATTTTTAAGTATCAATACAGATTCTATAGAGATACTCAAATTATTAACAAGCATCATAAAAACATCAAAAAACAGGAAATGAAAGGAGTGCAATTGAGACGGAATAATTATCAATTATCTATTTTCAATTGTGCATTATAGAAATGAACGAAGCGGAAACCAGAGCAGAACTTATTGACCCCAAGCTGAAAGCCAGCGGCTGGGGCGTAATCGAGGGATCAAAAGTCCTGCGTGAATACCCTATCACTGCCGGTAAAATTCAGACCCACGGCGGACGCGCCAGGCCGCTGATTGCCGATTATGTGCTGGTGTATCAGGGCCGCAAACTTGCTGTTGTCGAGGCCAAAAGTGATGAGCTGGGAGTGGGCGAAGGGGTAGCGCAGGCGAAGAACTACGCTGAAAAAATGCGCCTGGACACGACCTTTGCCAGCAACGGCAAGGAGGTTTACCGGATATGTATGAATACCGGCAATGAAGGTTTGATCGCAGCTTTTCCCACACCGGATGAACTCTGGAACAAGACTTTTGCCATTCAAAACCAGTGGCGGGAAAACTTTGATCAAGTGCCATTTGAGGATGTAGGTGGAACCAAGGAGGTACGCTATTATCAGGAAATCGCGGTTAATAATACCATGGCCGCTATTGCCGAAGAAAAACCGCGCATTTTGCTTACTCTGGCAACCGGTACGGGTAAAACCTTTATTGCTTTTCAAATAGCCTGGAAACTTTTTCAGACCCGCTGGAACTTGAAGCGCGACGGTTCTCGCAGGCCGCGCATCTTGTTCTTAACCGATAGAAATATACTTGCAGATCAAGCGTTTAATGCTTTTTCCGCATTTTCTGAAGATGCGCTGGTCCGTATTAACCCTAAAGAAATCAGAAAGAAGGGGAGCGTGTTGACCAATGGCAGCATTTTCTTTACCATCTTTCAGACCTTTATGAGCGGCCCGGATAATACGACGTATTTTGGCGAATATCCTGCGGATTACTTTGATTTTATCATTATAGACGAGTGCCATCGCGGCGGCGCAAACGATGAGGGGAACTGGCGCGGTATTTTGGAATATTTTTCGCCGGCTGTTCAGCTTGGTTTGACCGCAACGCCCAAACGTAAGGACAATGTGGATACTTACCGCTATTTCGGCGAGCCGGTGTATATCTATTCGCTCAAGGAGGGGATCAACGACGGCTTTCTGACGCCGTTCAAGGTAAAGCGGATCAAAACCACGATAGATGACTATATCTATACTTCGGATGACCGGATTATCGAGGGTGAAATAGAAGAAGGCAAAATTTATACAGAACCGGATTTCAATAAAATTATCGAGATCAAAGAACGTGAAGCCAAGCGGGTGCGGATATTTCTCTCTGAAATCAATCAGAATGAAAAGGCTATTGTTTTCTGCGCCACCCAGGATCATGCGCTGGCGGTGCGGGATTTAGTCAACCAATATAAAAAAAGCCGGGAACCGAACTACTGCGTCCGCGTTACTGCCAATGACGGCGCGCTGGGCGAGCAATATTTGCGGGAATTTCAGGATAATGAAAAAACCATCCCGACGATTCTCACTACCTCGCAAAAGCTCTCCACCGGCGTGGATGCCCGCAATATTCGCAGTATCGTACTAATGCGGCCGGTCAATAAAATAATCGAGTTCAAGCAGATCATCGGTCGAGGTACACGGCTGTTTGACGGCAAAGAGTATTTCACCCTCTATGATTTTGTCGATGCGTATCATCATTTTGCTGACCCGGAATGGGATGGCGAGCCTGTGGAGCCGTCTGGAAAACCAGATGAACCAGAAAAATTTTCATGGTCGGATGGCGGGGAAGAAGATGATGGAGATTATGCTATCAAAGAAAAAAGAAGGAAACTAAGAATAAAATTAGGCGATGGCAAAGCAAGAGAAATACAACATATGATTTCCACCTCTTTTTGGAGTGCGGACGGAAAACCGATTTCAGCGGAAGAGTTTCTGCAAAATCTGTTTGGCGCGCTGCCGGCTTTTTTCAAATGCGAAGAAGAACTGCGCAAAATATGGTCTAACCCGATTACCCGCCAGGCATTTCTGGGAAAACTCGCTGCCGCCGGGTACGGCAAGGACGAATTAGCTGCTTTGCAGAAATTGATCGACGCTGAAAAAAGCGATCTATTTGATGTGCTCGAATATGTCTCTTTTGCGATGAAACCGATTACCCGGGAAATGCGGGTGGCACAGGCACAAGCAAAAATATTTGCCGGGTTGGATAATAATCAGAAAGATTTTTTGGAATTTGTACTCGGCAAATACATTGAGACCGGTGTCGAAGAACTTGGCCAGGAAAAACTACCCGGCCTGCTGACGCTGAAATACCAGGCCATCAGCGATGCAGAAGAGATATTGGGCGGCGTTCAAAATATTCGCGCTACCTTTATTGATTTTCAAAAGTATTTATATGTCCAACAGGCCGCGTAATTGCATGGCATTTTGATATTATTCGATACAATTGCATTGGATAACGTAGGGGCGCGATTCATCGCGCCCCAAAAAGCCTTTAATGGGGAATTGGCATGTCAAATCATGTGCATGGCATTATCATAATTGAAAAATCCGGAACCGATGTAGAGACGCCCAAATTGGGCGTCTCTACAAATGAAAACCCAAAAACAAACGCAATTGCATGGGGTAGAGACGCAAAATTTTGCGTCTCTACGACAAATGCCGTCACAACTATGCGTGAAATTTGGAAAAATGGGCGTGATAAATCACGCCCCTACGAAACCAAAACCGCAACGACCAAAATCGCAAGGGCCGGTGGGAGGGTGAAGCAAAACATGAAAAATTATTTCGGACACTTGTTGGCAGTGGCAGCATTGCTCCTGGCCTGGCAATTGCCGGCCAACAGTTCTCTTTATCCGGAGCCCCAGGGAGCCGACCAGGCGATTAAAGCGCGGACCAGCCAGGCCAAGAGCCAGGGTTTACTTGAACGGGCATGGAGGGAACATTTGTACAAGGCTAACAATGCCAAAGCCGTCAAGTATGCCCGGGAAGTATTGTCGAAAGAGGCCGACAACTATGCGGCGCATGAATTGCTGCTGAATATTTATCAAATGCAGGGAGATTATGCCGGGATGTTTACGCATTTGCTGGCCATGCTCGAACAGGACCGGGCGGAAAACTGCATTTATTTACCGGGCGTGATTTATTCAAAAAGCAACCGCGATGCCCTCTGGCTTACATCGCAGCAACAGGAACAACTGGAGGCGGTTTTAGCCAGGAAAATCGCGGACCCCAAGGTTCCGCCCCTGCAGCAATATTATCAATCCAGATTGCTCTCCGCCCTTTATCTGGAAACCGGCCGGTTGGACAAAGTTCGAGAGATTGCGGACCGGCTGGGATTTATCAGGAAATGGCTGGTGATCGGTCCGTTTGAGAACCAGGAAAAATTGGGTTTTGATGAAGCCTACGCGCCGGAAGAGGAGATTAATTTGAAGAAGGCGTACCCGGGCATGCGGGGCATAGTGAAATGGCAAAAACTCGGTGCTATGCGAAACAACGGGACCGTGGATTTAAATAGCGTATTTTACCCCCAGGAATGGACCGCCGGATATGCGCTGACTTATGTGTATTCGCCGAAGGACCGAATGGCTGCTATCAGGACCGGCAGCGATGATTCCCTGAAAATCTGGTTTAATGAAGAGTTGGTTTTAAACGATGCAACCTGCAAAGGCTATCAAGCCGAACAGCATGTGATTGGAATTAAACTCCGCTGGGGGTGGAATAAAATCCTGGTTAAAGTCTGTCAAGGGGGTGGAGCCTGGGAATTCGGTCTAAGGTTGACGGATCCCGCAGGAATGCCGCTGACGGACCTGAAATATACCCTGGATCCCAAGCTTTATACCGGGTGGGAACAAGTATCCGGGCAAAAGGGGGCTGAGGTGACCGGGATGGAAAGATATCTCCTGGAGAGACTGGCAAAAACTCCGCAGGATGAAAGCAGCCTGTATTATCTGGCGCGTAATTATAAGAATGAAGACCAACGGGAGGAAGCAATCCGGGTGTATGAAAGATTGCTGAAACAAAACCCGGCATGTGCGCGCTACTGGCTGGAAGCCGGGGAAGTTTATTTCCTGGGCGACCGGCCGACCCAGGGACTGGCCGCTTATCAAAAAGCAGTGGAAATGGATCCGGATTATTGTGAAGCACGTATCTGCCTGGCCAAATATTATTATGGAAAAAAAATGTATAAGAAATCCGAGATGGAATTGAAGCGGGTCTTAAAAAATAATCCGGCACAGGTAGAAGCTATCCTCTGGACCGGCCAGAATCACGAAGTTCAGACCCAATGGGAAGAAGCTTATAGGCAAGGCCAGTCTGCCTTGCAACAAAGGCCCGGGTTGAGCTGGGCCCTTAATGCAGCCGGTTACTGGGCTGCCCAGCGTGGTTTCCAGGAAGAAGCCCTGGGTTATTATCAGAAAGCTCTCAAAAAGCAATTTGCTTTCTCTGCGACATACTATAATTTGGCGCACATTTACAGAAACCAAGGTCAATACGAAAAAGTCGTCCAAACCTATCAAGCCCTTTTAAAGATTCAAGATCTGAACCTGGATCTGTATATGCAAATCGCCGCAACTTACCGGCAATGGAAAAAATATGACAAAGCTATACAGACCTGTAAGCAGGTATTGGAACTTTGTTCTACACACGCCGGGGCGTTTGAGTTGCTCGGCAGAATTAATTTTGATAAGGGGGACCGAGCGCAAGCCAGGAGCAATCTGGAAAAATCCCTGCAGTACCAGCCGAACAACATGTTGTTACGTGAATACATTAAAAAAATATTTTCCTTTCAGGACAAGATTTTTGAGCAATATGGCCTGAGTGAAAAAACCTGCGAAAAAATCCGGCAGAGGAAAGTAGAGCCTGGACAATTTCCCAAGTGTGCGGCTGCTTCCCTGTTGAACCAGGTGGTTACGCATGTATTTGCAGACGGCTCCTATTCCCAAATGCAGCATGTGCTGGTAAAAATTCTCGCGGATTCCGGTCGTGATACTTTTGGCTCGGCTTATTTACCGGATGATCCTTCCGTGAAAATCCTTAAGGCCTATACCCTTAAACCCGATGGGAAAAAAGTGGAACCCACGGATATTCGCAACGGCAAAATTGTATTTGCTGCGGTAGAACCAGGGGTGATAATTGAATACCAATATACCTATGATACGTATTACGGAGGATGGCTGAAAGGCTATTATTATTCCCATCTGCCTTTTCAAATTCTCGATACTCCAATGTTAAACTGTGAATGGGTTGTAGCCTTGCCGCGGGATCAGAAGCTGAACACTTACACTAACGGAAAAATAGCGCACCACACCAGGATCAGGGCGGATGAGCAAGTCCATATTTGGCGGGCGGAAAATCTGGAACCGATTTATTCCGAGCCTTTTCAGCCGGCTTATCAGGATCTGGCAGCGGGGGTATATATTTCTACGATTCCTTCCTGGGAATTCATGGCCAAATGGGCGGCCAATTTGGTTAAGGACCAGATGGAACTGGACGAGGCGCTGAAAGCTAAACTGGCGGTTTTAACCGCCAACCAGCCTACTTTGCAGGATAAGATCCGCAGTATCTATAATTTTGTAGCTAAGGATATCCGTTATGAACGCCGGGGGGACACTAGGATCTTCGGTGTGAAACCTCAAAAAGCAGCGAATATCTATGCGGATGGTTATGGTGTCTGCAAGGACAAAGCTTTACTGCTGATCGCGCTTTTGAGAGCAATTGATGTCCCGGCGTATTTTGCCCTCGTGGAAACCAATAATTTAGGACATCTGGTGAAAGACCTGCCTTTTTCATGGTTCAATCATGCGATTGTGTGTTTGGCCTGGGATAAAGAAAAACCCTTATTCCTGGATCCTACCTTCAATTACACAACATGCGGTGACATGTGGGATTATACCCAGGACAATGATGCTTTTGTATGCAAAGAAAGTGGTTATGAATTTATCCGCACGCCGGTCTTGCCGATGCCGGAACAGAACAGCCAGGATGATATCATCATTCTGCCTGACGGCCAAATTCAGGTGACCGGGTCATCGCAAATCAAGGGATATATTGCAGCTTTGCTGCGTCATGAATACAGCATCCCGGGTAAGCGTAAGGAGCTTTTAGAGAAGCAAATTAATCAGGAACTTTCCGGCGCTAAAGTCGAAAAATGCGAGGTAAAAGACTGGGAAAATATCAATCTGCCGCTGGGTATTGACTACCAATTTAACGCACCGGCTTTTGCGCATTTGTCGAAGAATGAAATGCGATTTAAAGTGTTGGGAGTGTACACGCCCGGAGAAGTATACACTGAAAAGAGTGAGCGTTTGTATGATCTGATTCTGGAATTTTCTGTAAACAATACGGATCAACAGACATATCAGTTGCCCGCGAATTATCAAGTGAACACTCTGCCCGGGAGTTTGGTTATTGACACAAAATGGTTTAAATACGAACGGACCTGGATAAAGCAGAAAAATGCCTTGCAATGCAACCGGGCACTGGAATTCAAAGTAAAGCGGGTGAAAAAAGATGAGTATGCTAAATTCCGGGAAACCTGCACACGCGTGGATGCCGCGGAAAAAGAACAGGTTGTTTTATCGCTAAAGCCCTGAAACCAGCTTGAACTCCAGGGCGTGCTGCCATTGCGGGATGGCCTGCGATCAAAATCTAATTGATAATCATCTGGCCGGGCAGGGGCGAAGAGCTTGATTTGTAACGCTCCAGCATTTGCCGGGCCGGCCCGAAGTCAGGCTTGAGCTCCAAAGCGCGCTGCCATTGCGGGATAGCCTGGGCCGGGCCGAGGGTTTGAGCCAGGACCACGCCCAGATTAAAGTGAGCTTCCACATAATCAGGATTAAGCTGCACGGCTTTTTCATAAAATTCCCGGGCCTTGGCCAACCGGCGGAAATTATATAGATGATTCCCGGCGTTAAAGACGAGTTTCGCTCCGGCCTGGGAATCAAAGGCCGCCAGCCGCTCCAGTACTTCAAAGAAACCGGATTCATCGCCATGGCCCAAGTATGTCATGGCGAGGTTTTGATAAAAAAGCACGGTTACCGGAGCGTGTTCAATGGCCTTTTTAAAATAGGTGATCGATTTTTCATAGTATTCGGACGAGGCGGGGTTAAGATGAGCCGCGAATCCATAAGCCCGGCCTAAATTGCCCAGGTAGTACGCGTTGTGGGGGTTCATGCGCACGCCCTCCTGGTAGGCCTGGATGGCCAGGTTGATATTCTTTTGTTGCTGGTCGGCCGGGACGATTTTGGCTTTCTCCTCAAAGGCCAGGCCTTTATAGACCGCGTACTTGACCTCTGTGGGCGCCAGCCGGGCGGCTTCGGAAAAAGCCTGGATACCTTGATCCCACATCCGGTGCATCCGGTAAAAGGCTCCGCGGTTAAAAGCATAATCCGCCAAAGCGGTTCTGACGGCCAGCCAAGCCATCCACCCCGAACCCAGCAACGTGAGCAATATCACTACTTCCCGGAACCGGGAGAGGCGGGCCAGCACAAATCCCGGATGCGGGTCAGGGATTTGTGAGAGCGTTCTCGCGGTTTGGGATTGGGGACCGGCTTGCAGTAAAACTATCACCGCCAGTATCAACCAGTAGAAAGTGTCAATGCAGGCGACCCCGAAGGAAAAAATATTTTGAATCGAATAAGCGGTCCAGCTGCTTAGCAGGCCGACCAGGATCAAACGATCCTGCCAGCGGTTCTCGGTTTGGGCAAAGGCTTTGTACCAATTTATAAGGATCATAATGGTCAACCAGGTTACGATCCCCAGCCCGATGAATCCCTGGGTGGCTAATACCTGCAGGATTTCGTTATGCGCGGTTCGCGAGGCTACATTAGCTCCGTCAATGGCTGCGAAATCCGGAGTGGCGTAACGCGGAAACACGGTTTTAAAAGTATCCAAGCCTGTGCCGAGAAACGGATGTTGCTTGATTATATTAAGCGACGGCCCCCAGATGTGCAGGCGGGAGATTTGGATGGCCTTGGGTAAATGCAGGATGGTATCGGCGAGACGGAGCATGTGGTTTCGTCCGAAAGTGGCCGAGATAACAACCAGAATAGCCAGGATTAATCCGATCAGAATCAGCCAGGGACGGTGCACGCGACCGGCCTGAAACAGATGGGTGCCGAGCCTAAGCTTCTGCTGTGGGGCCTGGTTTTGCGAGTGCTGCCAAAACCGGTGTATTCCGAAAGCTGCCAGGACTCCCAGGGCAAATACCAGGCCCAAAAAGCCGCCCCGGCTCCAGGTCCCCATCAGAGCGGAAAACATGAGCACAAAACTAATCAAGAGCAGGCAGCGCTTAAAAACTGAGGGGGTTTCTATAAAAAAAACCACCAGGAGAGGCATTACCATGGCCAGGTAGGCGGCCAGAAAATTGGGATTGCCCAAGGTAGAAAAGTAGCGGCCCGGAGAAATAGAAGCAGGGTTCCAGGCGATAAAATCAATCCCGAAGAATTGGGCTACGCCGTAACCGGTCACGATCAGCCCGGCCAGCAGAATTGTAAACAGCAAACGGTCGATCTGAACGCGGGAGCGGATAAAATTAACCATCAGGTAATACAGCACCACATAGTTAAAAACCGTCAGCAGTCCGCGAAAATTTTCATACTCTCCGCGCCAGGAGATATAGGGGGAGACCGATAGCAGGGTGGTGGCAATCTGGAGAACGCACCATGCCAGAATAGGCAGGTCCAGCGGAGTGGTCCGGAATTCCCAGCGCCGGGCCGCGACGATCCGGATCAGCCAGACGCCCAGCATAGCGGTGGTAAGAATTCTCAGTATGGTTAATTTAGGCAGCTCAAATTGATCCCGGGTCAGGATAAGAAAAAAGACCGGGATAGAGAAAAAGACCAGGTATAAAAGAATCTCGTTGATGCGGTCGCAGATTTTGACGATCCGCGTATCAGTATTAAGAGCAATGGCCGGGGTAGACACGTTTAAACTCCTGGAGGATATTTTGCGGCATGAAGGTAACATGATAAGGCAGGCGGAAAAACCTGTCAATAGGTGGAATTTGATTTTATTATCCCCCCGGACGCCGGCCCCAATAATGCTTATCCAGCGCCCGGTATTGAATGGCTTCACTCACATGCATTGGTTGGATATTTTCCTCGCCTTCCAGATCCGCGATAGTGCGGGCCACTTTTAAAATGCGGTGGTAGGCCCGGGCGGATAAACCCAGGCGGGTCATGGCGGCTTTGAGCAGGGAATGTCCTTCAGAGCCTAAATGGCAATAACTGCGGATCAGACGCGGACCAAGATGGGCATTGACGAATACCCCGGGATCATTCCGGTATCGCCGGCTTTGATGTTGACGCGCTGCCTTTATCTTTTCCCGGATAGAATGCGAAGTTTCGGAGGAACCATGCCCGATTAGGTCCTGGTACTTGACTGCCGGGACTTCGAGATGGATATCAAAACGGTCCAGCAAGGGGCCGGAAATTTTACCCAGATATTTATGGATCTGGGCCGGGTGACAGGTGCATGCTTTGGCAGGGTCAGTATAGTAACCGCAAGGACAGGGGTTCATGGCTGCCACCAGCATGAAGCGGGAAGGAAAAGTTACTGCTGCGGCTGCGCGGGAAATTGTAACCTGGCCATCTTCCAGGGGCTGCCTTAAAACCTCCAGGGCATTTTTCGAAAATTCGGGAAGTTCATCCAGGAAAAGCACTCCATGGTGGGCCAGGGAAACCTCTCCGGGCCGGGGATAGGAACCGCCGCCGATTAAGGCGATATCACTTAGTGTGTGATGGGGCGCGCGGAAGGGGCGGGAATTGATTAAAGTCTGGTTGGCGGAAAGCCGGCCGCTGATGCTGTAGATGCGCGTAGTTTCAAGCGATTCTTCCAGCGTCAGTTCCGGCAGAATGCTGGGAAGCCTTTGGCTCAGCATGCTTTTACCGCTGCCCGGAGGACCTATCATGAGAATATTATGACCGCCTGCGGCGGCCACTGCCAGGGCCCGCTTGGCATGCTCCTGACCTCGCACATCGGAAAAATCCGCGTCATAAATGTTGGAAGACTGGAAGAGCTGCTCAATATCAAGTATGAAAGGCTGGGGAGTGGTTTTTCCCGAGAAATAGTCGACCGCTTCCAGTAAACTCTTCATAGGCAGAATCTCGCAATCGCGGATAGCCGCGGCTTCCATGGCGTTTTCCACCGGGCATACGATGCGCTTGATCTTGGCCGGTCGGGCGGCGGAAGCCAAAGATAGCGCACCGCGAACTGGACAGAGGCGGCCGTCCAGCGAAAGTTCGCCGAAAACCAGATGTCCGGACAGGGTTTCCGGCTTCAGCTGTCCGGTGGCCGCTAAAATGGATAAGGCTATGGGAAGATCATATGCCGGTCCTTCTTTACGCAAGTGAGCAGGTGCCAGATTAATAGTAATGCGGCGCGGGGGCAGGTCCAATTCGGAGTTTTTCAATGCCGCCACTACGCGGTCGCGGCTTTCTTTAACAGCCGCGTCTGGAAGGCCTACCATACAAAATCCGGGTAATCCCAGACTGACGTCTACTTCCACCTGTACCAGCTTGGACGAGATTCCCCAAAGGGCGCTGCTCACGGTCTGCGAGAACATATTTTTCCTCCTTCTTATTTTAAGATTTAGACCAGGGATACATATTTTTATTGCAAAAAAAATGCGGTAATGGAAAAAATCAAGACAAAGATAGAAAAAAGTCTTTGGTAGCGGCGTTTTGTGCTTTCTTGGAGGGGACATTTCTATTTTGCTAGGAGGCTGAGCAATTAGTCGGTTTTTTGAGAGTAGATAGTAGAAAGTAGACCGCATTTGAGATATTTTATCTAATTTCTACTATCGAATCTCAACTGCTCTGGAGCCTGAGCAATTAATTGCGCAGGCTCCTAGGGGATGATTATTTCACTTTACAAAGCATGGCTATGGTGTTATAAAAATAAATTCTGGTTTCATAAAGCCAAGGGAACTCCGCTCTTGATGGCGGAGATATTTACCAATGAAGAAAAATAATATTTAATTCGGGAATTCCATGAGTAAGGTCATTGCGATTGTGAATCAAAAGGGCGGGGTGGGTAAGACTACAACTGCCATAAACCTTGCCGCCGGCCTGGCAGCGCTTGGCAAGAAAACTCTTCTAATCGATATTGATCCGCAAGGGAACTCTACCGTAGGCTTAGGTTTTGACAAGGAAAAATTGGAAAGCAGTGTTTATGACCTTTTAATCAACCGGAGAAAAACACACGAAGTAATCCTGCAGACAGAAGTGGAAAACCTCTTTTTAGTGCCGGCTAATGTTCAATTATCCGGCGCTGAAATCGAACTGGTAAATGCCATCTCCCGCGAAACCAAACTACGGATGGCTCTAACCCCGATTCGGGATGAATATGATTATCTTCTGGTGGATTGCCCGCCGTCTTTGGGTCTTCTGACGATCAATACTTTAACGGCGGCGGAAACGATATTAATTCCCATTCAATGCGAATTTTTTGCGCTGGATGGGGTGGGGCAATTGCTGCGAACTATTATCTTAGTAAAAAACGGGCTTAATCCCACGCTGCATATTGAAGGCGTACTTTTAACCATGTGTGATCTCCGCACCAATCTGTCCGTCCAGGTGATGCAGGAAATAAAAAAAAGATTTCAGAATAAGGTTTATAATACGGTTATTCCCCGTAATGTAAAGCTTTCCGAGGCTCCGAGTTTTGGGAAACCGATAGCCATATATGACGATCGGTGTTTAGGCGCTACGGCTTATCGGAATTTAGCCGGCGAGGTAATCGGGCGGCACGAAGTCGAGTCCTGCCGGGAACCCCAAACGGCCGGCGCGGCGGAGTGAAATTTCCGGGGAACTAATCAGCGCCACCTTTAACGACAGCCTGATACTAGTAAAAGGGGTATACGCCAATGAGTAGACAAGCATTAGGAAAAGGCTTAGAGGCACTGATTCCGGTTCATGGGGATACGGAAGAAATGCCATCGGTTTTAAAGGCGCCCACCGAGATATCCGTGGACCGGATTTCTTCCAATACCCTGCAGCCCCGTAAAGAATTTGATCCGTTGGCATTAGAAGAACTGGCAGTATCGATTCGTGAAAAAGGCGTGGTGCAACCACTCTTAGTCCGGCCGCTGTCCGGAGGCCGGTACGAATTGGTGGTGGGCGAGCGCCGGTTGCGCTCGGCTAAACTGGCGGGGTTGGCTCAAGTTCCGGTGGTGATCCGGGAAATCGACGATAATGAAAGCCTGCAAATAGCCTTGGTTGAGAATGTCCAGCGTTCGGATTTAAATCCCGTGGAAGAGGCCCATGCTTATCAGCAATTAATCACCCAGTTTAACCTGACCCAAGAGGGGATAGCGCAGAAAGTGGGCAAGGAGCGTTCTTCCATTGCCAACATCCTAAGATTGCTAAGGCTTCCGGAAAAAGTTTTAGGTTTTGTGCAAAGCGGCCGCTTGAGCGAAGGCCATGCCCGCGCCATACTTGGTCTTGATGACGAGGAAATAATGTTAAGGCTGGCGGAAAAAATATTACGGGATAAACTCTCGGTCCGGGAAACCGAGAGGATAGCCCAAGGTATAAAGCCGAATAAACCGGATAAAAGAAAAAATACCCAAAAAGTAGAAATAAAAGATCCGCATATCCGTAATTTGGAAGAAGAATTAAAGAGGAAACTAGGAACTCAGGTAAAGGTGCTTCCGCGGAATGCCCAAAAAGGCAAAATCGAAATTGAATACTATTCTCTGGAAGATTTAGACCGCATCATTGCTATTATGGGATAAAACCTAACAAATATCATCCGAAAATAGTTGACAAATTTATGTAATGTTGATATATTATAGATAATAGAGGTTGTAAGAAAAAAACGATATTTATATTACAAAATTATTGGCAATATGTTAATTTAAAAATTTAAGTAATAGATTTACCAGACCGATAATTATTATGGTGGATAAAATGGCAAAATCATTCAAAAAACAAGGCAAATATTTTACCATGATGTTCATTCCTCATAATGAACAAAAGGTTTATTCCTACCGCATCTCTTCACCGCTTATGGTTTTTATGGGTTTGATCTTTTTGGTTACTATAGGAATATGTTCATTTATTATAACCCGGCACATTAATTATGAACTTACTACCAGAGCCAATATTCATTTTGCTGAAAAAAACTCATTTTTTGTCCAGGAACTTAGCAAAACGCACACGGTTTTCCAGCGCGTAGCTAAGATTGAAGACGAATTGCGGGCCATGTTGAAAATGAAAAGCAAAAAGGAGCTTTTAAAATTCAAGGGCGCGGGAGGACCTACTCCTGCCGACCAGGCCCGGTTAATGCTGGCTTTAAGCAATCGTGCCACTCTGACGCCGAAGGAATTTGCGAAAAACCTGCTTTTTCTTCGTAAAACCGCCCAGGTTCGCATGGAAAGCTACCGGGAATTGCAAAAATATATTGTTACCCAGCGCTCACTTATGGCAGCCCGGCCTACCAGTTGGCCGGTACGGGGCTGGATTACCTCGCGTTTTGGGCCGCGCTGCTCGCCGTTTTTTAGAGGTACGACTTTCCATCATGGGATAGACATTGCGAATGAAGAAGGAACATCCATCAAGGCGGTAGCTGATGGTATAGTAACTTACAGCGGATGGGAAGGCGGTTATGGGAAATTGATGGTAATAGACCATGGTTATGGGTACTCCACGCGTTATGCTCATCTACAACGCTCGCTGGTCAATATCGGACAACGGGTACGGCGAGGACAGGTCATCGGTTTCATGGGGAATACCGGCCGGTCGACTGCGCCTCATCTGCATTTCGAGATCCGTGTCAACGGCATACCAGTTAATCCGCTAAAATACCTTAAACAATAATAATTGGAGAAACCAATATGTCCAGCGAAAAAATCGGCAGCGTAGATACTATTTTAGGGGCAGGTTCGGATTTTAAAGGACAGATAATTGCCAAGGGAACCATTAGAATAGACGGGAGAGTAGAAGGTAATGTCAGCAGTGAAGAGGGTATAATTATTGGGGAAAAAGGAACAGTCAAGGGCAATGTATCGGCCAAGACCGTTTTGATAACCGGGAAAGTAAACGGAAATGTAAATGCTGCCAAGCGGCTGGAAATCATGCCGGTCGGACAACTTCAGGGGGACATCCGGACGCCCCGGCTGGCCATTGCTGAAGGAGTTATTTTTAAAGGAAATTGCGATATGGGATTTGAGAAGTTTGAGCCGGAACTGAAATTTGATCCCAACCGTCCCAGAAAGTAATACCCGTATCATTGCATATCAATATACCGGCCCTTCCCTGGAAATAACCACTCAGGAACTTGAGCAATTAGTCGTTTTTTTTAATTTTTGAGCAATTGAGTAATAGAAAATAGACCGCAATTGAGTTTTTTTATTGATCTATTGTTCAATTTTCAATTGCTCTGGAATTTGAGCATTTAGTCTATGACTAAATGCTCAAATTCCTAGGAGGAAAAATGTCGGAACAGGTTAGAGTCCGGTTTGCTCCATCTCCGACCGGGCATCTGCATATCGGGGGAGCCCGAACCGCGCTGTTTAATTATCTTTATGCCCGCCGGCAAGCGGGTGTTTTAGTGCTGCGTTTAGAAGACACCGATGCTGAGCGCAGCACCGAAGATTCCGTGCGCATGATTCTGGATGATATGAAATGGCTGGGGCTTGATTGGGACGAGGGGCCGGAAGTCGGCGGGCCTTATGCTCCGTATCGCCAGAGCGAGCGTCTGGATTTCTATCGCTCCCAACAGGAGCAATTACTGGAAACCGGTCACGCCTATTATTGTTTCTGTTCGCCGGAACTCCTGGAAACCAAGCGGAAGCAGGCCCAGGAGCGCGGGGACGCCCAGCCGAAATATGATGGCACCTGCCGCAATATACCCTTGGCGGAAGCCCGGGCCCGGGCCGCGGACGGGGAACCACATACCCTGCGGCTGAAAATTACGGAATCCGGCAGCACTGTGATCCACGACCGTATCCGCGGCACAGTGGTATTTGAAAATAAAATAATGGATGATTTCATTCTAGTCCGGACCAATGGTCTGCCCACCTACAATTTTGCCGCAGTGGCGGATGATGCGGCCATGAAAATTACGCATATTATCCGCGGCGATGATCATTTATCCAACACCCCGCGCCAGGTATGCCTGTATCAGGCCTTGGGAAAGCCGCTCCCGGTTTTTGCGCATATCCCCATGATAATGGGTCCGGACCGGTCACGCTTGTCCAAGCGGCACGGCGCCACTTCGGTCAACGCCTATGCAGGGGAAGGTTATCTGCCGGAAGCCATGATTAATTACCTGGCCCTGCTGGGCTGGGCTTTTGACGACAAAACCACCCTTTTCACGCGCCAGTCGTTGATTGACAAATTCTCTCTTAAAAAGGTGAGTAAAAATGCGGCGATTTTTGATCCGGCAAAACTTCTCTGGATGAACGGGGTTTACATCCGTGATCTGTGCCCGGAGGAATATGTCAAGCGGGCTCTGCCGGAACTGATTAAAGCCGGGCTCTTGCCCGAACCGCTGGACGAAGCCACGTGGGCCTGGGCGGAAAAAGCAGTGCTTTCGGTAAAAGACAAAATCAAACGCCTGGCAGAATTGCCCCAAAACATGGCCTTTTATTTCGGAGAAGAGATTGAATTAGACGAAGCCGCCCGCGCCAAGCTGGAACAGGCCAAAGAGTATCCGGAATTATTTAAAACTTTACATGATAAAATGGCCGTGCTAAAATCCTTTTCCACTCAGGAACTTGAAGCCCTGATGAAGGATTTAATCACTGAAGCGGATATCAAATTCGGGGTGTTGGTGCATCCCTTACGCGCGGCAATCACCGGCCGGGCCAGTTCACCGGGAATCTTTGAGGTCTTGGAACTTCTGGGGCAAGAGCGGACAATCAAGCGATTGGCAGCCGGACTAAAAAGCGTGGGGATAGAAGTATAAATACTGCCGGCTAGTTCAATTGGTAGAGCGCCTGATTCTGGATCAGGAAGTTCCAGGTTCGAGTCCTGGGCCGGCAGCCAAAATTTGCCGCAGGCAATATTCAAATATATGGCGCTATCGTCTAGCGGCTAGGACGGGTGATTCTCAGTCATCAAGCCGGGGTTCGATTCCCCGTAGCGCTACCAAATAAAAAAAGACTGCCTTATGGCAGTCTTTTTTTATTTGGTGAAGCAACTGAGCATGCATTTGCTCAGTTGCGGTCAACTATCGACTCTCAATTTTCATGCCCTTCCCAGTTCACGTTTTTTAAATTTCAATTATTGAGTTCCCCCTTTTAAAAAAGGGGGATTTTACAAATATGCAATCATTTCCTTCGCTAAATATGCTCTGCCTTTTGTAGGGGCGGGCCCCCGTGCCCGCCCATTGAAATCCAAGATCAGGGGATACTGTACAAAATTGCTGGAATTTAGTAAGATGTCCCCGGAATTTCAAATGGGATAGGAAATATTAAATTGTTTGTTATCTTGAATGTGAATATTTAATAATTCTGAGGTTGAAAAAATGGACAAGCAAAAGGTACTTGAGGTTTTCAAGAAATTTAGCCTTGAAACAGAAGGAAAAAGAAAAGATTTATTAAAGTACTACAATGATAAAGATAAAGAAAAGTTGTCGACTATTAGCTTTGAAGTGAAGTGTTCGACAAGACCTGAAGAGGAGGGCGAAAAAGATGCCTAATTGGCAGGAGATACTGAATGAGTTAAATGGATATAAAGTTTCTGCAAACACTGCCTATGATATTGTTCGAAGAAAATATTTGGAGGAATTAAATCGACTTACAAACCGCAACATAATTCTATATTATTCTGGATGGCTGCAAAAATCAGATGTGCCGATGCCGATTATGGCAATAAACGATGAAGATAAAAATGGTTTTATGACAGTTATCAATAATCTTGATAAATCAAAAGGATTAGATTTAATACTACATACACCTGGTGGTGAAATAGCTGCAACTGAATCATTGGTTAATTATCTCAGAGCATGTTTTGGGACAGACATCCGCGCGATAATACCACAGATTGCCATGTCTGCGGGTACTATGATTGCATGTTCATGCAAAGAAATCATAATGGGTAAACAATCAAGTCTTGGACCATTTGATCCTCAATTTCAAGGATTACCAACGCATGGAATATTGGAAGAGTTTAGGAGAGCACATCAAGAAATATCTGTCGATTCATCAAAAATACCGGTATGGCAACCAATTATTGCAAAATATCATCCGACTCTAATAGGCGAGTGTGAAAAAGCGATTCAATGGTCAATAGAAATGCTTAAAGAGTGGCTTAAAACAGGAATGTTTAAGGGTCGTGAAAGTATTGATGAAGTGCTTAATAAAGTGATTTTAGAGCTTGGAGATCATGCTTTAACTAAATCTCACGCAAGACATCTTGATAAAGAATACTGTAGAAATGCTGGTCTGAATATTGTGGATTTGGAAGCCGATCAGGGAATTCAGGATGCTATTTTATCGGTTCATCACGCTTGTATGCATACACTGTCAGCAACACCAGCAATAAAAATAATAGAAAATCAGAATGGAATTGCATTTATTAAGCAGGTAAAACAAGTACTGGTTCAGCAGTAAAAAAATATAATATTTGGTGAAAACATGAAAATATTTTTAGCTCCTCGATCAAACGAAACATCCTACAAGGATTTTCTCAGCACTATAGAAAATGGTCTTGATTATTCCATTGTAGAACCCTATTTGCCCGCGGAAGGTAAAACCAAATTAAGCAGAGATAAGCGTCTATTCGGTTGGGGATGCAAGGAAACAAAAAAATCCACATGGGATAAGATGGATGAAGGTGATTGGGTATTTTTTTATAAAGGACGCGAAGAAAAAGAAGTTGAGGGAAAGTTGGTATATGCAGGTCGTCTACTTTACAAACAGCATAGCAAGGAACTAAGCTTAGCGTTATGGCCACCAAAACCAGGAGAAGAACCTTGGTCTTGCGTGTTCTTTTTAAATGAATTGAAACAAACAAATATTCCGATATCAGAAATTGCAAAACTAAGTGGATACAGCAAGAATTTCATTGTTCAAGGAATGATGCCACTAAATGAAAAAGGGCTGGAAAATATTCTTGAGAAATATGAGAATGTTGAAAAGTTTATTTCAGAGTTTTCTGAAGATGTTGAAGAAGCTGAAAGCGATTTAGAGGAATCAAATGAGATATCTGCGCATGAAGAGGCTGAGCTTCTGTTGTTGAAAATAGGCAGATTGTTAGGTTATGACACTTATACACCTGACAAGAATAAGCAAGCGTATGGAGAGTTGTTATCTGATTATGTAAATATTGATAAAATTCCCACTCGTTTTTTAGGTCCAGATATTGAAAAGATAGTTAGAGAAATTGATGTCATTTGGTTTGAAGATGAGGTTCCAAAGTATGCATTTGAAGTTGAGCATACCACGAAATTCGGGTCTGGTTTCCAGAGATTGTGTCAGCTCGTTCCTTTGAATGCAAAGCTATTTATAGTATCCTCAGCGAAAAACTCTTATCTTTTTGATAAATTTATATCAACAGACCCTTACTATAAATACAGCAGTAATTTTAAGTTCAAAGATTATAAGAAGGTCGAGAAATATTTCTCGGCGGTTTCAGAGTTCTCTGCTATTAAAGATGCTTTTTTAAAATAATTTTATGGGTGCCTATGGGCACCTATTATTGATTGACACCAGGTCAGCTTTTTTATCGGTCTCAATGCAGCCTCAACCGCCCTATTTTTAGTCATTGACACACTATTTCGGATTTTGTTAAACTTTTTTGAAAAACAATTTCTTATCATCTTAGATATGGTCTTATTTAGGGAGTGTCAGGTGAACTTTTCTCGTAAATTTTTTTTCATGCCATTAATCGGATTGCTGGCTTTCCCGGGTTCATCCGCCGCTTTGTGGCAAATAACCACTGTCGGTGATGAGAGTGACGATTTCCTTTCCGTGGCAGTGGGCCAGGGCCGCAATAACACCATTAACGCGGTCTATGGTGGAAATAAAAATAATTTCGCTTATGAGTACATTTGGAACGGCGGTAGTTGGAACCGTTTCGTTTTGACAGGAAATCATGATGATATTTTTGGCGTAGCAGTCGGTGATGCCCGGAATAACGGCGAATCGCGGGTCATGGCCGCCTGCAAGGATAATGACCTGTATGAGTATTTTCATAACGGCACTTCCTGGAGCGAAACGAGCGCGGGCACGACCAATGATGAGATCAAGGCCGTGACAATTGGGAACGGCTGGAATGACGGCGTACAACGAGTCTATGCTGGAAACAAGAGCGGCGCTGTCGATGAATTCTTTTGGTCCAGCGGCTGGTCGCATACTTCGATTGTCACCATGACCGATGAAGTGCATACCGTAGCTGTGGGGCCGGGGCGTAACGGCGACGGGGATAACTATTTATACAGCGGGCGCAAGGGCGGTATGTTGCGGGAATATCATTACAACGGATTGAGCTGGGCGGCAACCGGCATGTCGATCAATTGCGGGGGAGACGTCTGGTCCATTGCAGTGGGCGCGGCTCAAGAGGGATCAGCCAATACATACCTATATGTCGGCGATGCGGACGGGGAAATCTACGAACAATACTACAACGGGACCAGTTGGGAAGCGGCAACCATGATCGCCAGCGGGCTGGATCGGGTGCTGGGGCTTGCCATTGGCGACGGCCGCAACGACGGAGTCACACGCTTATATGCCGCCACCCGGGCCGATCACGTTTACGAACTGACCTGGCTGGGAGCGGCCTGGAGCGCGCCCCTGGATATCGGGAGCCCGTCACCCAATGATTTGTTTACAGTGGCCGTGGGGGCGGGCCGCAACGGCAGCGCGGAAAACCAGGTTTACGTGGGTTCGGCGGACACCCTGCTCTACGAATACAAGTGGCTGAGTCCCACGCCGACCATCACCCCGACGGTCGCAGGCACGCCGACCGTGACGCCGACTGCTACCGTGACGCCGACTGCTACCATGACGCCGACTGCTACCGTGACGCCGACCGTGACGCCGACTGCTACTGTGACGCTGACTGCTACTGTGACGCCGACCGTGACGTCGACTGCTACCATGACGCCGACTGCTACCGTGACGCCGACTGCTAGCGTGACGCTGACTGCTACCGTGACGCCCACCGTGACGCAGACCTACACGATCACTCTGACGTCCACGATAACGCCCACGCGCACGCATACGCCGCCCTATACGCCCACGCCTACGTTCACGATCACGCTTACTTCCACGATTACCCCGACCTACACGGTTTCGCTGACCAGCACCATTACCCAGACCGCGACCATTTCGCCGACTCCGCCGCCCACGCGCACGGTGACTCCCACGCCCACAATCACGCAAACCTCCACCATTTCACCCACACACCTGCCGGTTACCGACGTCTCCCAAGTCCTGGTTTACCCCAATCCGTACCGGGGCATCAGCACTGCGCTGCCTAGGGTGACGTTTACCAATCTACCTCCTCAGGTGAAGATCCGTATTTACGACTTGACCGGAAAATTGGTCAGGGTGATCAAGAAGGATGATCCCGGCACGTCAGCTGTATGGGACCTGCAGAACCGGAGGGGGGCAAACGCGGCTTCGGGAACCTACATCTATATTGTGGAAGGGCAGGGCGGGGAAAAACGGGGCAAGATTGTATTGTTGCGTTAGCAGCCTGGCACCTATTACACCTATTTCCGGTGTTGCCATAAGGCGAATAGTATGCTGTCGAAATCTTTCATTCACATAAATGGAATAGGTCCCCGCAAAGAACGATTACTTTGGGAGTGTGGGGCCACGTCATGGGATACCTTGCTGTTTTCTGAAGCGGCCATTTCTCTTCCGAAATCAATTAATAAACCAATTCACGAACCCCTGCAGGAATCAGTAGCTTCCTTGGAACGTCATGACGGCGGATTTTTTGAGGAACGCATGCCAGCATGTGAAATGTGGCGGCTCTACCCTGAGTTCAAGGAGAGAACGGTTTTTCTGGATATAGAAACGACCGGTTTATCTCCGGGAGCTGACGCAATTACGGTCATCTCACTTTTTGACAGCAAGGGAGTCCGTGCCCTGGTTAAGGGCCAAGACCTGGCTGAGTTTCCACGGATTATCTCGCAATATTCCCTGCTGGTAACCTACAATGGGAAATGTTTTGATTTGCCCTTTTTGCATGCGCATTTTCCCCATTTTCAGAAGAAGTACGCACACCTCGATCTTCGATATCCGCTTGCTCGTCTCGGACTTAGAGGGGGGCTTAAGGGAGTTGAACGAAAAGTTAGTATTCAACGTGAAGGTGCGTTGTCTCTCGTGGACGGTTTCATGGCAGTCGCGCTCTGGAAAGAGCATCGAAAAGGGAACCGGCAAGCGCTGGATACTTTGAGGCGTTATGCCCTCGAAGATGTGGTTAATTTGAAACCTTTGTTGGAGTTGGTCTACAACCGCAATATCAAAAAAATGCCCATCCGGATTGAGGAAATCCAGCCGGAACCATTACCCCGAATTGATATTCCTTATGACGCGGAACTTATCCAGCGGTTGGCGAGAGAATGGATATAAGCCTGTGGAATCAGGAGACACTATACAAAATTGCTGGAATCCAGTAAGATATCCCTGGAATTAAGGCAAAGGCCGGGCCAAGCGTATTAACCAACTATGACGGTCTTTTCAGATTCTTTTTTGCTGGCAGTCGGTTCTTCGATCGTAATCATTGCCCGAAAAACATATTCTGGTTTTTTTGCGCTGGCCGGGGTAATTCAGCAATCGCTTTTTGAATAGTCATAAGTCGTTGGTTTAATCCGTTTGCCATTTGATTAAAAGCATCCTCTACATCATGAAATTCATCCGAAGCTCGAAGTTTCATGGTTACAGTGAGATCGCCGTTACCAATTTTGTGCAGTACGCGTTTCAGATTAAAAATCGGGCCGGCAATTTTATGGGAATAGAGGAGGCCGAAAATCAGCATAAAGATTATTCCCGGCAGGGTCGTAATAAGAAGAGGTAACCAAAGCGCTTGCAAAATCAAAGGGAAATTCAGTTTGCCGGATTTGCATAAAAAATGTTGGGAGGGGTGAAGTGCTATTTCGCTCGGGACCAGCGGCTCATCCCCTCAGGAGAAGAATCAATGAACGAAATTGCCCATATCAAGACTACTAAGCTGGCCATTAAAATTGCGAACCAAATTATAGGTCCCTGCTTTACCGGTCAGAAAGCGGCGCTGCTGGCCGCCGCCAGCGCCGATCCGGACCATTTCCAGGACGTGGAATTTGTGCATGTCAAAGGAGGCCGGGATAACCCGCATCAAAGAGAATGGCTGGCGGTTGATGATAAGGCGCATTTTAGATCAGGGGGGATAAATCTTACAGCCTTTAATCACTATATTGACATTAAAAAGGGACCCGGTATATTTGATGATTATGACGGGTACAGTTATTACAGAGGGTCAGCGCATAAAGGGCAGTATCAAAAGGCCAGTCAGCTTACGCAGGGTTGGGCGTATATTAGCGCCAAGCTCATGGGATGGAAAGTCGATGAAGGTATAAGTTACTGGTTAAATGATGAGTATGTTCACACGGCCGGCCGTCAATGGTACAAAGATTGTTCTCCAGCTTTAAAAAATTATTCCTATCCTCACGACCAAGGAGTTTATGCCAATAAGCAAGCAGAGTTGGCAGCCAGATTTCCCCTGGCCGGACGCCGGGGAAAACCAGGGCATGGTTTTCCCTACAGTGTTTTCATGCCGGTGGATAACCTGGCGCGCTATTGGTTTGAGCAGTTCCGGAAATCCGGCCAAAAGCGGTGGGAATACTTAGGTCCGGTCATGCATGCCATTCAGGATGCCGGCATCCCTCATCATGCCGCGGGGTATAGCGGCAATTGGCATGTGGAGTATGAAAAAGCGCTGGACAAACATATTAAAAGCGTGTACCGGGAACCGGATTTTCATTTACAAGTAAAAAAACTAACAGAGAAGTGGTATCGAGAAGACCCGCGTCCGCCGTCAGGTAGACTGCGCTTGAGAGATCGGGGAAGAAAGCCGGCTATAAATTGGGAAATCCGGCAGTTGATCACTTGGCTGGCTTTGCATGCTTATCACGCTTATGCGAAGGATTACAACCATTTTAGCAAGGGTTTTAAACCTAATAACCAAAGCCTGGGACGGCTGTATATACTGGCTGCGGCCATGAGTGGGTTGGTGCTGTTAAAAGCCGTAACCAAGCATACACCTGGGAGCCTGAGCAATTAGTTGCTCAGGCTCCAGAGCATTTGAGGGTAGATAGTAGAAATTAGATAAAATATCTCAAATGCGGTCTACTATCTACTCTCAAAAAACCGACTAATTGCTTAGCCTCCTAGGAAATAAAACAAAAAGAAAGTTTGACAAAAATTAGCCTTTGTGATAATTTTAATCTCTCATTTTGGTTGGTAAAACCGAAAGAGGGTATTTTAAAATTTGAAGGAGAAATATTTATGTCAGTTCAAGGTAAGACGAAGTGGTTCAACGGATCAAAGGGATTTGGATTTTTGGAACAGGAAGATGGCGGGAAGGATGTTTTTGTGCATTTTTCAGCCATCCAGGGTGACGGATTCCGCAATCTAAATGAGGGTGATGCGGTTGAGTTTGACATTGTCGAAGGCCCCAAAGGTGCTCAGGCCGCCAATGTCCGCAAAATCGGATAACCCAATCGTTTGATAGAAGAAAAAAAAACGGCCCTTACGGGCCGTTTTTTTTATGTTTTTCCCCGCATAGGGTTAATTATCTCCGGGATATCAGTAGTAATCCATTCCGCGCCTTGCTCCATAAATTGCCAGGCTTGATCTTTTTCATTCACAGTCCAGACGGCTATTTTTAAACCCGCTTTGATCAGGGTATAAAATAATTTATCTAAAATATGGTAGCGCTTATCAAATACATGCAACCAGGCTTGATTCAGAAAAATTACGTCGAGTAGAATTTCTTCATGGAATTCCAAAATTTTATTAATAAAACCATTAACCGCCGCCTTATTGGGCGGCATTAATTCGCCGTAATCCTCATCGTACAAAACTCCCAGACGAATATTAGGCGCCAATAGCCGTAGGTGTCTAAGGAAATTACCTTTAATACTGGTAACCATAACTTTTTCTAAAAACCCCTTTTGCTCCAACAAGCCGTAAAGCTGATCGCTGTATACCGCCACCTTCCATTTTCCGTTAATACAACCGGCTTTGACATCCAGGTGGAGTGTTATATTGCTTTGACTAATTTTCTCAAGTATTGCCTCCAGAGACAGTACCGATCCTTCCAGGCGGCTGAACAAGGTCTTTCTGATGGATTTGCCCCGATGTTTAGGGTCATGATGAGCTACTAAAACACCATCCGCGGTGGTCCGTATATCGCACTCCATATAAATATTTTTTTGTTGACGTTTAAGCGTGAGCGCTTTTTCGATGGAAACGATATCATTACAGCGGTGCGCGATGATTTTAGGCAGAGAAAAATATTGCGGGTCAGGCATAAAGCAACCTCCTGTATAGGGGACATACTACTTATATTTTCGGCGAAAGCCGGACGAAAAACAAATATAAATTTAAAAAACTTAACAAAGAGCTCTTCTAAAGAGGCCCGAAACAAACCCATTCTAAATCATTGACACCCTATTCCGGATTTTGATACATTTTACTGAAAAATCAATAATTTTTCAGTAAAATGATGGAAGCGAGGGGGATGTAATGCAGACGAAGGATATTGAATTAGGCTGGTTTCGCAACGTCAGAATTCGCATATTTTTTGGAATCGGCATTGCTATCTATTTAATACTGTTATCTGCTCATATTAGCATAGTAAATGCTGGCGTGAGTTATGATTCACCGACTAACACGATTTTTTTGGAAAGTGGGATTAACACCCTTGCCAGTATTTATAGTGAGATAGGCAATTCATCTGTATTAGATTATAATGATGGTACAAATACGTATACCTTGTCTGCTTATATCTCGGGAAAAGATGGAGCAGATGCCGATTTAACGCTTAAAGATGCGATTTTAATATTTAATAATACCGCTACCGATAAATACCAGATCAAAACCTGGTCGGACTTGACAATTAAAAACATGGCCATCAAACCGGCGAATTATGCTTATACCTGGAAAATTTGGGTTTACTCAAGATATACCGGTTATAGTGTAAATATTACTGATTCGGATTTTAGCGGCGGGAACATATTTATACAACCGAATGGTTACGGCAATATTCCAACCGTTTCTACTATAATTGAAAATAATTACTTTCACGATTATACCACAGCTAATGGTAATGAAGGGATGTTAGCCGTCAAATACGGTTCCGCAGTTAATGCTTCTATATATAATAATATTTTTAAAAATATTCACTTAACCGATGGACAGTATAATAATGTCATTTCATTTCAAGAGTATTCAGGTTGTAAAATTGACAAGCTATATATATCTGATTGCACCGTAAATTCATACGGAATGACCTATTTCTATGGGGCGGCGGATCGGGATAATCCAGCTTCAATATCTAACTTTGAAATAAATAATTGTGGGGGAGATGGTTTGGCTGGAAAGGAATATGGCCCGCTAATATATTCAAACGGAACGATAACCAATGTGTCCCGAGATGCTATACATTTCTATTATTCTCCCGGGTATGGACATATGAATTATTATATATGGAATGTCACTATAGATGGGGTGGGTAGAAGGGCAATAAGTAATAATGGCTATTCCGATAATTATACGGTTGATATATATGATGTAAAAATAAATGATGTGGATACAGTATACTGGATTAGCGGGCCCAGTGTTTATTACATAACCAATTCGATAGCTACTAATTATACCACGTATTTTGGCAGATTGGGCGAAGCCAGAGAATATCAATTAGCCGACATATATGTGCTGGATAAAGATGCCCATCCAGTGGAAAATGCGGTTGTGACGGTGGAAACGGTTAATCCCGATGTGAGCGATTGTGTTATAAATCGCAATCTTCAGGCCCTTAATCAGACAGTAACATTATTTAATGGACACACCCCTCTTCCGGACGAAGATAAAAGTAAAACTCTGGCATTGCTTCGGTATCGAAAAACTTCAAGCATAGACCGAAACTATGCTTACAATATCACGGCAGAGAAAAATGGTTACACTGCCGTGGTAACGGAGGTTACGCCTAATGAGAGTTGGTATAGAGAAAATCCGGATGATTATCCGGGAAGAGGTAAAGGAACTATTGTTATTACATTGCCGATAGAGGCCAAGGGGAAATTAACGGTATTTCCGAATCCGTATGTGAAATCCAAGGATGTTGGCGAAAAAATAAATTTTATAAATTTACCCCAAGCGGCGACGATTAGAATATACGGCCTTTCGGGTGAATTAATAAAAAAAATTAAACATAAAACTGCAGCAGACGGTGGAAGCAAAGAATGGGATATATCGGATATAGCCAGTGGGACATATATTTATAATATTATATCTCCCGAAGGTAAAGCGACAGGGCGGGTAAGTATTGTGAAATAAAAAAGGAGCCAAGCCTAACTCGAAATGTATTTTTGGTTAATGGGGAGCAGTATAAATATACCGGCAGGCGGCGGATATATTTAAAGCCTGAAGGGAGAAGAAATGAAATATATTCTGGCCATAGATCAGGGAACCACGGGAAGCCGCGCGATTTTGTTTGATAAAAAAGGCCGGCCGTGCGTGAGTGCTTATCAGGAATTTCCCCAGTATTTTCCCCGTCCCGGCTGGGTGGAGCATGATCCGGAGGAAATCTGGGAAAGCGTTAAGTCGGTGATCCGGAAGGTCTTGAAATCCATCCCAACGCAAAATATTGCGGCTATCGGGATTGCCAACCAGCGGGAAACCACAGTGGTGTGGAACCAACAAACCGGGAAACCGGTCTGCCGAGCCATTGTATGGCAATGCCGCCGGACCGCGGAACGATGCCACCAATTGAAGGCTAATAAAACCAACGCAAATTTTATTAAAAAACTAACCGGTCTCCCGATTGATGCCTATTTTTCGGGAACCAAAGTAGAATGGATATTAAAAAATGTGCCCGGTGCCCGAAAGCTGGCCCAAACCGGGCAGCTGCTCTTTGGCACTACCGATACCTGGCTGCTTTGGAAGCTGACTGGCGGGCAGGTCCACGCTACGGACTATACCAATGCCTCTCGCACCATGCTGTTTAATATCGAGAAGCTGGATTGGGAAGCAACGATTCTTAAAAAATTAAATATTCCTAAAACCCTACTGCCGCAAGTCAAACCCTCATCCGGGGTTTTTGGAAAAACCGTGAAAATAGGCCGGCTGCCGGCCGGTTTGCCCATTGCCGGCATGGCCGGGGATCAACAAGCCGCGCTTTTCGGGCAAACCTGCTTCGAGCCCGGTACCATGAAAAATACTTATGGCACAGGATGTTTTGTGCTGCTGAATACCGGTAAGCAGCGTCCGAACTCCAGGTATGGACTTATTACTACTTTAGGCTGCGATGCTCGGGGCCGGCCGGTCTATGTTCTCGAAGGCGCTATCTTTATCGCCGGCGCTGCCATCCAGTGGCTGCGGGATGGTTTGCGTATTCTGAATTCCGCCCATGAATCAGAAGCCATGGCCCGCAGGCTAAAAGATAACGGCGGAGTTTATTTCGTGCCCGCCTTGGTAGGACTGGGCGCGCCCTATTGGGATCAGAAGGCGCGGGGAACCATAGTCGGGTTGACCCGGGGAACCAAAAGGGAACATCTGGTGCGGGCAGCCTTGGAGGCTATGTGCTACTCAACTAAAGATGTACTGCAAGCCATGGAAAAAGACTCTAAATTAAAAATAAAAACCTTAAAAGTGGACGGCGGCGCAATAAGCAATAATTTTCTTTGTCAATTTCAAGCCGATATTTTTGGCCGGGAAATAATCCGGCCGAAAATGACAGAGTTAACCGCGTTGGGGGCGGCCTATTTGGCAGGACTAGCCGTAGGGTTTTGGAAGGATGCCAGGGAAATAAAACAAATATGGAAAAAAGATAAAAGCTTTAAACCACAGATTTCGCGGGCGGCCGCTGTCCGTTTGTATCAGGGCTGGCAGAACGCTGTGAAAAGGACGCGTTCTTCCCTGTCATGAAGCTCTTTGATGTCATTATTATCGGGGGCGGCGTAACCGGAGCCGCCATGGCCCGTGAGCTCTCCCGCTATAAACTCAAAATTGCCTTACTGGAAAAAGAAGTTGAATTAGCTTTTGGTATATCAAAATCCAACAGCGGCATTATCCATCCCGGAACGCAAAACCCTTCCCTCTCCTTAAAAGGCCGGTTATGCGCGCAAGGTAACCAACTTATGCGCGGTCTGGCGCAGGAACTGGGCGTGGATTTCAAAGAAGTCGGAGAGCTGATAGTTATCTTCCAGGAGGAAGAAAAAGCCAGGCTGCGCAGCATTGCGCAGGAGGCGGAGGCTTTAGGCGTTCCCGGATTACAAATGGTTGACCGGCCTTGGCTCAGGCAGCATGAACCCAACCTTTCCCCGGACATAGTGGCCGCACTCTACGCGCCTACTGCGGGAATTATCAGCCCTTACCGCCTGGTCTATGACCTGGCGGAAAACGCGATGAAAAACGGGGTGGAGATTTATACCGCGCATAAAGTGACGGGAATTATCCGCCCGGCTGATTACTTTGAAATTCAGAGTACCGGCGGTATTTTTCGCTCCCGTTATTTGATAAACGCGGCCGGTCTCTGGGGAGATGAAATCGCGAATTTGGTGGGTATTCAGGATATTGTAATCAAACCGCGCAAGGGCGAGGAATATCTTTTAGATAAAAAGCTTGAAAATCTTACCAACCATTTAGTGTTTCCTCTGCCCACGCCCACCTCCAAAGGGATTATAGTTATCAAGACCTCGGACGGGAATCCTATGATCGGGCCTACGGCCCAGGATGGTGAAGACAAAGAAGACCTGGCGACTACGGACCAAGGTTTAAATCAGGTACTGGCCAGTGCGCAAAAATTAGTACCTGCCATTAACCGCGATGACATCATTGCTTATTTCGCGGGTTTGCGGGCCGTGGCCGGTGATGATTTTATTATACGGCATGAGAACCAATGCCCGGGTTTGATAAATGTTGTGGGCATCCAGTCGCCCGGCCTTACCTGCGCGCCGGCCATAGCGCTGATGGTGATTGAAATACTCCGGCAGCACGGTCTTAGCTTACAGAAGAAACGTCGCTTTTATAAAAATCGCAAACCCTTTACTCACCTTTTCGCCCTGCCGTTGGGCAAGGCCAATAAAGTAATTCAAAAAAATGCCGCCTATGGAGATATTGTCTGCCGGTGTGAAATGATCTCAGCCCAAGAAATCAGAGAGGCGATAAAACGCGGTGCCACAACCCTGGACGGAATAAAATTCCGCACGCGCGCCCAGGCCGGCCGATGCCACGGCGGTTTTTGCACCACGCGCATCATGAAAATAATGGCTGAAGAATTAAATCTCCCCTGCTCGGAAATCACCAAGCGCGGTCCGGGTTCGGAAATAATTAAAGCCTCGCGGGAAAATGAAGCCAATGATATCACGTGATTTAGTTATTGTGGGCGGTGGTCCGGCCGGCTTGGCAGCAGCCCTGGCCGCTTATGAGAACGGCGTGAAGGACATTTTGCTCCTGGAACGTGATCAATATTTAGGCGGCATACTAAACCAATGCATCCATCCCGGATTTGGTCTGCAATACTTTAAGGCAGAGCTCACCGGTCCGCAATATGCTGAACGGTTTATACAGAAAATAAACCATATCAAAGAAATAGAAGTTAGCCTGAAATCCTTGGTCGTTCACCTGACCAAGGAAAAAGCGCTGACTTACATAAAGCCCGGAGCAATGCAGACCCTGACAGCGAAAGCGCTGATTATGGGCACCGGGTGCCGCGAACGGACCCGCGAGATGATCCAAATTCCGGGTACTCGGCCGGCCGGCATCTTTCCGGCCGGCCTGGCTCAAAAGCTAATCAATATCGAGGGTTTGCTGCCGGGCCGGGAAGTGGTTATTATCGGGTCAGGGGATATCGGCTTAATTATGGCCCGGCGTTTTACCCTGGAAGGTGCCCAAGTTAAGGCTGTGATTGAGATCCAGAAAGAATCGCGCGGACTAATCCGGAATGTGGTGCAATGCCTGGATGATTTCAACCTGCCGCTTTATCTCCGGCATAAAATATTGAAAATTCATGGCAAAGACCGGGTTGAAAAAGTCACAGTAGCTGAAGTGGACGATAAGCTTCAGGAAATTCCGGGGACACGTTTTGAACTGGCCTGCGACACGGTATTGATCTCAGTGGGCCTGATTCCTGAAAATGAACTGATTGAGATGGCTGGCGTCGCTATGGACGAAAAAACCAATAGCCCTGAATCCAGCGAGTTAAGCACCACCTCGATTCCGGGATTGTGGGTATGCGGCAATGCCTATAAAATCTATGATGTCGTGGATGGAGTAACGCGCGACAGTGCCCAGGCCGGCAAGCTGGCGGCGGAATATTTGAGGAACCTGCCATGATTAAGAAATTAACCTGTATTGCCTGCCCGCAAGGCTGCCCGCTGATAGCTGAAATTGGGCAGGGTCGTGTGAGCAAAGTCAGCGGAAATAAATGCCCTAAGGGGGAAGAGTACGCTAAGCAGGAAATAGAAAATCCCCAACGGGTTTTGACATCCACCATCTTGACCCAGGGTCTGGCTTTGAAAATGGCGCCGGTCAGAACCAATAAGCCTATCCCTAAAAATAAAATCCTCGAGGCTATGTCTGAGATCAAGAAGCTTCGCCTGAACCGGCCGGTTAAGGTGGATGAGGTGATTATTGAAAATTTCATGGAATTGGGTGTGGATTTAATTACCACGCGGACCGTGGATTAGGAAACCCTGGGCCGGCATGAAAGCCCCGGCACTTATAATAAAAAAATCAAAAGGATTTCTCCGGAATTTTGTCTCAATAAATAAGGCTTGCTAAAAGTCTGAAATTGAGTAAAATTCCGGAGGTAGATTAATGACTGAAAAAGGAAGAATCACAATGACTGAGTTTAAGATGGTTGTGGAAAGATTTGAAGAGAATCAAAAAAAGATAACAGAAGTAATGTTGCACGAGTTTAGGGGAGTGAAGCAGGATGTTTCCTCATTGAAAGAACAAGTCGGTTTACTCCACGAAGGTCAAACAGTATTAAAGGGACAAGTCGGTTCGCTCCAGGAAGGGCAAACAACTATACGAAATGATGTTTCAGCATTAAAGGGACAAGTCGCTTCGCTCCAGGAAGGGCAAACAGCTATTCGGTCGGATTTGAGAAGAAAAGTACATTATGATGAATTTGAGGAATTAGAGAAACGTGTGACCAGATTGGAAAGTAAAGTAGCATAAACTTTGGTAAAACGTTTCAACCTTTTATTGTTTGGCGCGTTCGGCCCGCTTCCGCTGCAGGGGATCCAGAATTTTCTTCCTGAGCCGCAGTGATTGCGGGGTGACTTCCAGGAGTTCATCTTCATTAATATATTCTAAAAACTGTTCCAGACTCATTCTTCTGGGTGGGGCTATGGTCAGGGACTCATCCGATGCTTTGCTGCGCATATTGGTCAGTTGCTTGGTTTTGGCAATATTGACGGTTAAATCCGTGTCGCGGCAATGTTCGCCGATAATCATGCCGCTATAGACCTCGGTTACGGCCCCGATAAAATACTCGCCCCGGTCTGCGAGCTGAAACAGGGCATAGCCGGTAGCCGTACCAGCCTGGTCGGCAATTAATACGCCGCGCTGACGGCCTACCGGGCCGGATTTATACTCCTGATAACCTGCCACAGTATGATGTATCAACCCCTCGCCCCGGGTCAGAGTTAAAAACTCGGTGCGGAAGCCTAATAAACAGCGCGAGGGAATCGTAAAAACGGCCCGAGTCCGGCCGTCCGGCATGGTTTCCATATGTATCATTTCAGCTTTGCGTGACCCCAGGCGCTCAATGCAGGCGCCAATTTCCTCGCTCTTGACGTCAATGCTCAGTTCTTCATAAGGTTCCAGGGTTTTTCCATCTTCATGGTGCGGAATGACTTCCGGCTTGCTGACCTGGAATTCATACCCTTCCCGGCGCATGGTTTCAATCAGGATACCCAGGTGGAGTTCGCCGCGGCCGGAGACTTTCCAGGCATCCGTGGAATCCGTATCCTTGACCCGGAGACTTAGGTTGGTGAGAGCTTCTTTATATAAACGATCCCGCAGGTGCCGGCTGGTGACGTACTTTCCTTCCCGGCCGGCAAAAGGACTATTATTAATGGAAAAAACCATGGTCAGCGTCGGCTCATCCACGGTTAAACCCGAAAGCGCTTCAGGTTCCGCAGGATCCACAATCGTGTCGCCGATGGTGATGTCATTCAGGCCGGCCAGGACCACCACCTCGCCGGCTTCTGCCATATCCACTTCACAACGTTTCAGTCCCTGATGAATGTAAATCATAGAAACCTTGAAAGGGGTTATTTGGCCATCCTTATGGCGAATGGCAGCTACGGTTTGGCTTTTGGCCAGGGTGCCCCGGGTAATGCGGCCAATCGCGAGACGGCCCAGATAATCGGAATGATCCGTGTTGGTGACCAGCAATTGCAGGGGTTTATCAGGAGCAACCTCAGGTCCGGGTATTTCCCGGAGGAGCGTCTCGAAAAGCGGATCCAGGTCATGGGATTCATTATCCAATTCGATTCTGGCATATCCTTCGCGGGAACTGCCGTAGAGTACGCTGAAATCCAATTGCTCATTACTGGCGCCTAAAGCTACGAAGAGGTCAAAGATTTTATCCAGGGTGTCATGCGGCTGGGCATCCGGCCGATCGATTTTATTAATCAAAACCACGGCTTTCAAGCCGCGCGCCAGAGCTTTCTTAAGAACAAATTTAGTCTGAGGCAGAGGGCCCTCGGCGGCATCCACTAAAAGCAGAATCCCATCCGCCATTTGCATAATGCGTTCCACTTCGCCGCCGAAATCCGCATGACCGGGCGTATCAATTATGTTTATTTTGACCCCGTTTTTGTTAATGGAGGCATGTTTGGAAAAGATCGTGATGCCTCGCTCTTTTTCGAGCGGATTAGTGTCCATGACCCGCTCGGTAATGGTCTCGCGGTCACCGAAAGATCCGCTCTGTTTGAGCATGGCATCAATCAGCGTGGTTTTCCCATGGTCCACGTGAGCAACAATCGCAATGTTTCTGATGTTCTCTTTAATCGGCATAATGATTGAAGTAAAGTCTCTTTCTCTTAGATTTTGAATTAAAGCCGCTTAGTCTAACCGAAGGCCGTGATTTAGACAAGCGATTTATTGGAATAACTGTATCCGATTACTTTTTGAAAAAAATGATATAGGGTACCCCGCCTTAGGCAGCACTTGCGTTACATCAGTAATCGGTTACATATAGCCGAAAATTACCCTTTTATTTGAAGGCAAAAGGGTATAAAATAAAACAGTTTTGTGCTGTTTTTTAATTGCTCAGACTATTATTAGAAAATAAAAAAGAGAAGGAGCAGAATGCCTGGAAGAACAGATATAAAAAAAGTTTTAGTGATTGGATCCGGACCTATCGTGATCGGTCAAGCCTGCGAGTTTGATTATTCGGGAACGCAGGCCTGCAAAGCCATGAAAGAGGAAGGGTACCAGGTGGTGCTGGTCAATTCGAACCCCGCCACCATTATGACCGATCCCGGCATGGCGGATCATACATACATAGAACCCTTAACCCTGGAATACCTGGAGAAGATCATAGACAAAGAACGTCCGGATGCCCTGCTGCCAAATCTGGGAGGGCAGACCGGACTGAATCTTTCCGCGGACTTGCATAAACACGGCATCCTGGCGAAATACGGGGTGCAATTGATTGGCGTGAGCGCGGATGCGATCGCGCGCGGCGAGGACCGCATTATTTTCAAGGCAACCATGGCTAAAATCGGGCTTGCGGTTCCGCAAAGCCAGCCCGCTCTTTCCGTGGAAGAAATAGAGAGCATTGCCGAGGAGATGGGTTACCCGGTCGTTCTGCGGCCGGCTTATACCATGGGAGGAACCGGGGGCGGGATAGTTTATAACCGGGAAGAGCTGCGGGTGGTAGGCGCACGGGGCATCGCAGCCAGCCTGATACACCAGGTTCTGGTGGAGGAATCGGTACTGGGTTGGGAAGAACTGGAGCTGGAAGTCGTGCGCGATGTAAAGGGTAATAAAATCACGGTTTGCTTCATTGAGAACATCGATCCCATGGGCGTGCACACCGGGGACAGTTTCTGTGTTGCGCCGATGCTGACCATAGCCAAGGATTTGCAGGCTACACTTCAGGAGATGTCTTATAAGATTGTAGATGCCATCGGCGTGGTAGGAGGTACCAATATACAATTTGCGCATAATCCGGAGAACGGGCGTTTAGTGATCATCGAGATCAATCCGCGCACCTCGCGCTCCTCAGCCTTGGCCTCGAAAGCCACGGGATTTCCGATTGCCCGGATCTCGGCCAAACTCGCGGTGGGTTTGACTTTGGATGAGCTGCCGTATTGGAAAGCAGGCACGCTCGATAAATACCAGCCGAGTGGGGATTACGTGGTTTCCAAGTTCGCGCGCTGGGCTTTTGAGAAGTTTCCTGAGGTAGAGGACAGGCTGGGAACTCAAATGCAGGCCGTGGGCGAGGTTATGAGCATTGGCAAAGACTTTAAAGAGGCGTTTCAGAAGTCCATCCGTTCCCTGGAAATCAAACGGTATGGCCTGGGCGGAGTCAAGCAGTTTATGGACTTAACACTGGGTGAACTCAGGGCGAAATTAGTGAATCCTTCCAGCGAAAGGTACTTTCTTATGTATGCGGCTCTGCGCCAGGGCATGGCGGTGGAGGAACTTTATGATTTAACCAAGGTGAAGCGCTGGTTTCTCGGACAAATAAAGGAATTGGCCGAGTTTGAGGAGAAACTTATTACTTGCCAAGGCCGGCCGCTGCCGGACGAGTTGCTGATCGCGGCTAAGGAGCATGGGTTCTCGGATAAATATATAGGACATCTTCTGGAAGTGCCGGAGAAGCAAATTCGTGAACAACGCCTAAAAGCCGGCAAGCCGGAGGTCTATAATGAAGTTCCGGTCAGCGGTGCTCAGGGCGCTTATTATTACTCTACCTACCAAGCGGAGGATAAAGTGCCGGTCTCATCCCATAAAAAAGTGATGATTTTAGGCGGCGGGCCCAACCGTATCGGGCAGGGAATCGAGTTTGATTATACCTGCGTGCATGCCGCCTTTGCGCTCCGGGAAGAGGGCGTTGAATCCGTCATGGTTAATTGTAATCCGGAAACCGTGTCTACGGATTATGATACCTCCAATAAACTTTATTTTGAACCATTAACCGTGGAAGATGTTTTAAGTATTTATGAGAAGGAAAAGCCCCAGGGAGTTATCGTCCAATTTGGAGGTCAGACTCCTTTAAACCTCGCCCAGGAGTTGGCCGACGCGGGGGTCAAGATTCTGGGTACCAGCACCGAGAGCATCCACCTGGCCGAGGATCGGGAAAAATTTAAAAATGTCATCGAAAAACTCGGTATTCCCCAGCCGGAGAGCGGCATCGCCCGCTCGGTCGAGGAGGCCCGGCAGGTGGCTAATCGAATCGGATTTCCGTTAATGGTAAGGCCCTCGTTTGTTTTGGGCGGCCGCGGCATGCAGGTGGTCTATAACGAAAAGATGCTGCTGGATTATGTCAAGCGGGCCGTCGATGTGAGTCCGGAATATCCCATGTTGGTTGATAAATTTCTGGAGCAAGCGATCGAGGCCGAGGTGGATGCCGTCTCAGACGGTGAGGAGGTTGTGATCCCGGCGGTCATGGAACATATCGAATTAGCGGGCGTGCACTCCGGCGATAGCGCCTGCGTGATTCCCTCCCGCAGTATTTCAGACAGTGCCTTGGAACAGATGGAGGATTATACTTCCAGATTGGCCATAGCCCTAAAAGTCGTGGGACTTATGAATGTTCAATATGCCATTTTAAACAACCAAGTCTACATCCTGGAAGCGAATCCGCGCGCCTCCCGGACCGTGCCCATAGTAAGTAAAGTCATGGGGGTCTCCATGGCTAAGCTTGCCACTCAGGTTATGTTGGGTAAAAAGCTGAAAGCCATGCACCTGACCAAAAATAAAACCATCGCCCACCTGGGAGTTAAAGAGGCGGTTTTTCCATTCAATATGTTCCATGTTGTGGATCCGGTTTTAGGGCCGGAAATGAAGGCCACGGGTGAAGTTTTGGGCATGGCTGCGTCCTTTGGAGCGGCGTTTTACAAGGCGCAGGATGCCGCGGGCATGAGACTGCCGACTGAGGGCAGGGTGCTGCTTTCCATCGCGGAACGGGATAAGCAGCTGATGCTGCCGATTGCTCAGAGTTTAAAGGACTTGGGGTTCCAAATTTTAGCGACCAAAGGCACCAAGGAATTTCTTGCGCAACATAATATCCCGAGTGAATTGACCTTGAAACTGCACGAAGGAAGGCCCTCGATTACGGATGACATTATGAACAAACAAGTCAGGATGATTATCAATACGCCGGCCGGCGAGGAAAGCATATATGATGACAGTTATATCAGGAAAATGGCGATCCGGGAAAAAGTGTCTTACATTACTACTAGCGCCGCAGCGAAAGCCACGGTTGAGGGGATTAAGGCCATGAAACATAGTGAGATTAAGGTTAAATCTTTGCAAGAATATCACAGTGCTTAAAATGTCCCGCCAGGACTGATACGGATATCTGTTTCACAACCACGGAGGCCTCTGGCTGCGCGCTTCTGCCATGAGGCCCGGAGAACAGGATTGACAGGGGAATTATTCAATTGATACAATTCAACTAAGCCAAGCCTGATCAGGATGAAAAAATTTAATCAGGGGGAAACAGCCTGGTTTTGCGGGGGAAGCATGAAAACTAAAAAAAAATTAGATAAATCAAACCACCGTCCGGACGGGCAGCCTAAATGTAATGATGGCCGGTTATCCATTCTCCAGGAAGAGAAGGATTTTGTTAGATGGATGTCCAAGGACATCGCTGTGCTGGACTATTTTGCCGGAGTTCCGGAAAAGGTTCCGCGCGAATTGTGGGCAACCCTGGAAGCCCTGCGGGTTAGAAAGGGCAAAGAATTCTACACGGAATTACTCTATGCGCTGACCCATAAATTTTATCCTCCGGAGGATGCCCGGGAATTTTGGAATACGATTGTTATACATAAGCACAAATTGTCGTCTGCCATCAGCCGGGAAGTGGGAATGAAGGTGGCCGTGCTGGATTACCTGGATAATGAGACTAATAAATCCGGGGATCTGCAATTGCTTCCGGCCGAGGAATTGGACAGCTTGCTCCTGTTTGCCAATGAAGACAGTCTGACCGGCTTGTATAATCACCGCTATTTTCAGGAACGGCTGCGCTATGAAATGATTCGTTCCCGGCGTTATAAGCATCCCATCAGCCTGCTGTTCATCGATCTGGATCATTTCAAGGAATTCAATGACAAGTATGGACATTTAAAGGGCGATATTTTACTCCGGGAGGTTTCCAATTTTTTTAAACAAACCTGCCGCCAGGCGGATGCCGTGGCCCGTTATGGCGGGGATGAGTTCGCCTTTATTCTTCCCGAAACCTATCCTAAGCAGGCTCGGATGGCGGCGGAGCGTCTGCAAAAAGATTTTAGGGCTAAAAAATTCGGCATCCAGCTGCCGGGAGTTGTTCCCCAGGTTTCGATCTCTATAGGAGTGGCAACTTTCATGAAAAAGATCGGCGCTGCCGAGGACTTGGTTGCCGCGGCAGACCAGGCGCTTTATAAGGCCAAGGGGAGAGGAAGGAATTGTATTTGCCGGGCGGGGACTCTGAAAAAGAAGTAAGCAACCCGGTTTTTAGAAAGAAATGGGTACTAGGAGCCTGAGCAATTAGTCTATGACTAATTGCTCAAACTCCTAGCCGAGAAATAAATTTTACCGGAGGGAAAATATTGCGGGACAAAGATTATTTTAATCCCTATATGTCAGATGCGCGCTGGCAGATATATGAAAATGCCTGGTTGCCTGATTTGCAGGGAGTGCGGGAATCCCAGTTTGCTTTGGGAAATGGTTATATCGGAAGCCGGGGAGTACTGGAAGAGATCCCCCGGAAAGCCTCGCCCGGAACTTTTTTTGCCGGGGTATTTGACCGGCTGGGATCCCAAGTCCCCGAAATTGTTAATGCCCCCAATCCCATCGATTTGCGCATATCCGCGGAGGGCGAAAAATTAGATGTCTCGGCCATGGATAGCCTGGACCATAGGCGGGTCCTGGATATGCGGCGGAGCATGCTTGCCCGGCGTACTATTTATGCCAATGCCGGAAAGCAGCGTTTTTCCTACCAATCCCTGCGCTTTGTTTCCCTGCCCAACAAGCATCTCGCAATCATGCGTGTCTATCTCACGGCCCTGGACGCCCCGGCCACCTTTACAGTTATTTCCGATGTTGATACCTCAATCGTCAATCAGGGGATTGTCACCGAGGGCGAGAAAAAACATGTTAATATTCAGGAGGTCGTCAAAGTTGGGGATGTGAATTATCTCTGCGTGAAAACCTTCGAAAAGGCAACCTTGATCGCTTATGCTACTTTATTGGAAGTGGGATACCGCAACCGGAGTTATTATGAACCCCGGCGGACTTTTGAGCTCCAGGTTAAACGCGGGGAGACCATCTGCCTGACTAAATATATTTCCATGCATACTTCCCGGCACCTTCCTCCCAGCCGGATTAAACGGATAAATGTAGAGCATGTCCAGCGCGCGGCGCGCAAGGGATTTGAAGCGCTTATCCGGGAGCAGTCCAAGGCCTGGGCCATACGCTGGAAGCAGGCAGACATCGGGATCGCCGGCGATCCCGATACGGAACGGGCCTTGCGTTTCAATCTTTACCACCTCATGATTATGGCCCATGAGGGAGACGATGACGTGGGTTTAGGCGCCAAGGGATTAACCGGCGAAGGTTACCGCGGGCATTCTTTTTGGGATACCGAGATATTTTTACTGCCTTATTATATTTTCAACTTTCCCCGGGTAGCGCGTAATCTTCTGCTCTACCGTTTTCATCGTCTTCCCCAGTCGCGGGAGATAGCTATATCCCGGGGATATGAAGGCGCCATGTTCGCGTGGGAATCGGCCGATACCGGGGAAGAGGTTACTCCCGAGTGGCATAAGGACCTGGACGGTACTATTAAGAAAATATCTACCGGTCAGATTGAGCATCACATTACCGCAGATATCGCTTTCGCGGTTTTTCAATATTTCACGGTTACCGGAGACGAGGATTTCATGCTTCGCTATGGACTGGAAATGCTTATTGAAACCGCGCGTTTCTGGACCAGCCGCATGATTTTTAACCAGCGCCGGGGATACTATGAGATTAAGGGGGTCACGGGTCCGGATGAGTTTCACGAAAATATAAATAATAATGCTTATACCAACAGCATGGCCCAGTGGAATCTGGCCATGGCAGCCCGCTTTTTCCGGGTGCTGCGAAGCCGGGAACCATTGGCCGTAAAAAAACTCAGCGAGCGCATCCGATTGCGTACCGGAGAGCCGAAGGAATGGCGGCGTATTGCCGGACAGGTCCATATCCCGCGGAAGCTGGGATTGATCGAAGAGTTTGACGGATACTTCAAGCGGCGCCACCTGCCCTTGCCCGAAGTGGATGATTACTTCATTCCGGTTATGCCGGACATGCCGGCTAAAGAGCTGGAACGTACCCAGTATGTCAAACAGGCGGATGTGGCCATGCTCTTGTATCTCCGGCCCGACGAATTTACCGCTTTAGAAATCGAACGCAACTACCGCTATTACGAGTCCCGTACCCTGCATAAGTCCTCGCTCTCGCCTGCGATATACGCGGCCCTGGGGGCCCGGGTTAATGATATGATTAAAGCCCGGCGATATCTCATGGCTTCACTGATGATCGACCTGAAAAACGTTTACGGCAATACGCCGATCGGCATTCACGCCGCCAGTCTGGGAGGAACCTGGCAGGCCGTGGTTATGGGATTCGGGGGCGTGCAAATATCCAAAGGCCTGCTGGATTTCGAGCCTCACCTGCCGGCCGGTTGGAAAACCTTGTCATTCTGCTTACTCTGGCAGCAAGCTCCGGTCTGGGTGGCGATTGACCAGAAACAGATCAAACTGCGCTGGGAGACCAAAAAGAAAGGCGGGAGTCTTGCCATAGTCGTCAACGGTTCCCATCGCCGGCTGTCTCCCAATCGGGCTATCTCGTTTTCTTATGCCCAGACTAAACGGAGGAAGAAATTATGAAACCGAAGAGAGCTTTGCGGATTGCCCAGATGCACTGGGCTTTCCCTCCGACCATCGGAGGAGTGGAAACCCACTTGACGATTCTGATGCCGGAATTGGTCAGAAATGGGCACCAGGTCAGCCTGCTTACCGGGATGGAGAAAGAGGTGCCGGAGCGGGAAGAGTATTGTGGGGCAACAATTCACAGAACGCCTTATATGAATCTTAACTATCTCCTCCAGCATGATCCCGAATTGCTGGAAGAAGAGATTCATGAAGCTTTAAAGGGGTTTATCGAGGAGTTTAAGCCGGATCTGATTCATACTCATAATATGCATTATTTCACCCCGGTTCATGCCCGGCTGCTCTCCCAACTGAGCCGGGAGAAGGGAATCCCCCTGCTCCTGACCTCGCATAATGCCTGGGATGATATTCTTTTTCTGGAACTCTCGCGTGATATTCCATGGGACCATATCATTGCGGTCAGCCATTTTATCAAACGCGAGTTGGCGGGCGTGGGCTGCGACGACCGCAAGATAACCGTGATTCATCATGGGATTGATGTTGACGCCTTTCATCCCGGCATAGATCCTACCCCGGTATTTCAGCGTTTTCCCCAGTTGAAGGGTAAACGGATTATTTTCCATCCGGCCCGCATGTCCCTGCCCAAGGGAAATGACGTGGTGGTTAAAGCCTTCAGATTGGTAAAAGAACGGTTCCGGGATGCCATGCTGGTACTGGCCGGAAGCAGCAATATCGTGGATTGGGAGCAGACCCAGCACAAGGATATTACTTACATTCTGAATTTGATTAAGTATTTTAATTTGAAAAAGAATGTCTTGATAGATGTTTTTAGTATCCAGGAGATGCCCTGTCTGTATGCCGCTTGCCAGGTGGCGGTTTATCCTTCTACGGCGTCTGAGCCTTTCGGGCTCACCCTGTTGGAAGCCATTGCCATGGCCCGTCCCATGATTATTACCGAGATGGGCGGTATGCCCGAGATTATTCGTGACAATATTTGCGGCTTTGTTACGCAGGTGCGGGATCATGAGGCCCTGGCCGCGCGCTTGATTCAACTCTTGCACGACGAGCGGCTCAGGGAACGCATGGGGAATACGGGACGCTCCCTGGTAGTTGATCATTTTTCCAAGGAATTAATGACCCGCAACCATGAGGGGGTCTACCGCATGATATTAGAGGGCCGCAAGGCGCCCGTGATCGCAAGTATTCAAAACTGATTATGGTTATCGGCCTGGGCATGGACATACAGGAAATCATCCGGATAGAGCGGGCCATGCGGCAAGGGGGCAAGAGTTTTCTTGACCGTACATTTACTCCTGGAGAAATAACCTACTGTAAACGTAAAAAACATTTTGGCCAGCATTTTACCGGGCGGTTTTGCGCCAAGGAAGCGTTTTTCAAGGCCCTGGGGACCGGATGGGCCAAGGGGGTCAAGTGGAGCGAAGTGGAAGTGCTCCGCAAAGATTCCGGCTGTCCGGAAATCAAGCTAAGCGGCAAGACAGCCAAACTGGCATCCCGGGCCGGGGTTGAAAAAATTTGGTTATCCATCACCCACAGCCAGGCTTACGCCGCTGCCACCGTAGTCCTGGAAGGATAAAATGAAGCGCCGGATCATTCGGGCCCGGGCCCTGGCCACTGAAGGAAGACCACTGGAAGATAAATTAATAGTGCTTTCAGGAAAAAAGATAGAGAGCATACTTCCGGCCACTGCTGCCGGCCGGTTTGACCGCCGGGATTTTATCAGTTCCCGGTCCTACCTGGTATTTCCGGGCCTGGTGGATATTCATTGTCACGGCGGCGGGGACCTGAATACTAATACCGTGGCCGGGTTACGGGCTGCGGCCTATTTTCATGCATCGCATGGCACCACGGCCATGCTCCTTTCCATATTTTTCAAGAGCTGCGATGATTTGAGTAAGATGGCCGGGTTGGTTAAAGCGGCCCGGTCCTTGGCGCCGCTGCATTTACTCGGCCTTCATTTGGAAGGACCATATTTAAATCCTGTTGCCCGGGGCAGTATTCCTTCAGATTGCCTTTGTCCGGTAAAGTTACGGGATATCCCCAAAATAGTACAAGCCGGCCAGGGTGAATTAAAGGTTATTACTATTGCTCCGGAATTACCGCAGGCGGAAAGGGCGATTAGTGCCTTCCGTAAGGCCGGGGTAATAGTGGCTCTCGGGCATTCTATGGCCACGGTGGCACAGGCCCGCGCCGGGGCGGATATGGGCGCGACCCTGGTCACGCACCTGGGTAATGGCATGCGTCCTTTTCACCAACGCGAACCGGGATTAATCGGCGCCGGCCTCTCAGAACCCCGCCTGGCCGCGGAAATAATTGCTGACGGACATCATCTGGCACCGGAAACTTTGAGCATGTTTCTTCGGGGTAAGGTGGGAGATATGGTATTGGTTTCGGATTGCCGTTGGTCAGGCGGGTCAGGTGAAAAACCGGCAGTTAAAGAGGGAGCCGCCTATTTGGCGGATAATACTTTGGCCGGGGGAATATACCCGGCTTGGAAGGGTTTGCGTACCATAGCCTCGCTTCCGGGAATGAGTATCTGGGACGCGGTTCGTCTGGCCGCGCGTAACCCGGCCAGGGTTTTAAAGAAAAGAGGGCTGGGACGGATTAGCGTAAACGGCCGCGCGGACCTGGTTTTGGCCGGCCCGGATTTATCCGTGCAGCGTGTTTTTTTCGGAGGACAGGAGATTTTTCGGCCGATCTCCCAGCCGGTTAAAAAACTTTAGAAAAATTCTAAAATAATCTATTATCAAACTAAGTATAAATTCAATTCAGACGATAATAGGTTTATCAGCTAAAGATTATGTAAATAACCCGGTGATTTTGATGGAGTTGGGGTACTAATAAATTATTAGGAGGAAAAGCATGCGGTGTTTTCTAAGAATGTTATTGGCCGGCGGACTATTAATTAGCTTGCAAAGTTCAGCCTTAGCCCTGGGGAAGATTCGAATAGTGATAGGAGACAAAGAACCAGAGTATGAAGAACCGCTAGCGTATGAAGAAGAACAACAACCTATTAAAGAAGTCGAAAAAGCGCCACCTAAAGTAAAGGTGGAAAAACCCACAAAATCTTTTTCAAAACCAGCACCGAAATCAAAACGTCTGTGGATTAATGAAATTACCATTGATGGAAAAATTATTGTGCCCGGTTATTGGCGATCACGTCATAAAGCCGGCTATCAATGGAAAAAAGGTTACTGGGATAATGAAGAGCGTTGGAGACCGGGCTATTGGAAACCGGTAAAAAAGCGCCGTGCCCATCATGCCTGGGCACCAGGTCATTGGCAAGGCGGTGTTTGGCATCGTGGTCATTGGCGCAAAGTGA